>NZ_CP098401.1:2277500-2906096 GCF_023674425.1 Sphingomonas donggukensis | reverse complement strand
CGGGGAGGAATTGAGCGCGTGGACCGTCACCTCCCGACTCGCCAGCACCACCTCTTCCCCCGCACGCGCCAAGTCATACGCCCGCGCGCCATCGACCTTCAGCGCCGAATAGGCCGGCGGCACCTGCGAAATCGGCCCGGTAAATTGTGGCAGCACCGCCTCGACCGAGGCCAGTGTCGGCCGCACCTCGCTCGTCGCGATCACCGCGCCCTCGAGGTCCAGCGTTTCGGTCTGCTCCCCGAACCGGATCGTGAACTCATAAACCTTGCTCGCATCGAGCATCCGCCCGGCAAGCTTCGTCGCCTCGCCGAGCGCGATCGGCAGCACCCCCGTCGCCAGCGGATCGAGTGTGCCGCCATGCCCGACCTTCACCTTGCCGTAGCCGCCATCGCGCAGCGCGCGCTTCACCGCGGCAACGCCCTGCGTCGATCCGAGGCCAAGGGGTTTGTCGAGGATGATCCAGCCGTGCATGGCCGCGCCGCCTGCCGGTTACCGCGGCTGCGCGCAAGGCCCGCGCGTCAGGCCTCCGCCGCGATCTCGGGCGCGGTGTTAAGCGACAGCGTCCCCGCGACCGCCTCGGCGAAGTGGCGGCGGCACAACGCGACATAGCGGTCGTTGCCGCCGATCTCGGTCTGTGCGCCCTCACTCACCGCGCGGCCCGACGCATCGACCCGCGCGTTCATCGTCGCCTTGCGCCCGCACAGGCACACCGACTTTATCTCGATCAGCGCATCCGCCACCGCCAGCAACCGCGCCGATCCGGGGAACAGCGCCCCCTGGAAATCGGTGCGCAGGCCGTAGGCGAGCACCGGCACGCCGACGACGTCGCAGACATGGGCGAGTTGCGTGACCTGCGCTTCGCTCAGAAACTGCGCCTCGTCGACCAGCACGCAATCGACCTTCGCCCGGCCGTGCTCGGCGGCGATGCACTTGCCCAGATCGGTCGCCGCATCGAACGCGATCGCCGGCTGTGCCAACCCGATCCGCGACGTGATCGTCCGCGCCGCAAACCGATCGTCGATCGCCGCGGTGAACAACATCGTCCGCATGCCGCGCTCGCGGTAATTGAAATCGGCCTGCAGCAGCGTGGTCGATTTCCCCGCGTTCATGCTGGCGTAGTAGAAATAGAGCTTGGCCATAGCGCGCGACCTTGTCGCATCGGGCGCAGGAAAGCGACTCAGGCGTCGTCGGTTTCCGCACCCAGGTCCTGCGCCACTTTCGGCGCACGGAGCAACGTGTCGATGTGCGTTCCTTCGTCGAAGCTTTCGTCGGCCAGGAATTTCAGCTTCGCGGCGTATTTCATCTGCACCCGCGCGGCGACCTCGCGCTGGAGGTAGGCGGTGTTGGTGCGCAGCGCCTTCAGCACCACCGCCTCGTCCTTGCCGAGCAGCGGCTTCACGAACACCGTTGCGTGGCGCAGGTCGGGGGACATGCGGACTTCGGTGACGGTGACGAGGTGCTTGGCCAGCGTCTCGTCATGCACGTCCCCGCGCGCGAGGATTTCGCTCAGCACGTGGCGCACCTGTTCCCCGACGCGCAGCGTGCGGACCGATTTTTCGGGTGGTTCGGTCTTCATATTCCCTCTCCCGGCGGGAGGGGGAGGGCCCCGCTCGGCGAAGCCGAGTGGGAGGGTGAGGGCAGCGTCTGCGCCTCACCTGCCCTCACCCTTCCGCCGCTCTTCGAGCGGCTCCCTCCCTCTCCCGATGGGAGAGGGATTCGAATTACAGCGTGCGGTCGCGCAATTCGACCTCGAAGGTTTCGAGGAAGTCGCCCGGCTTGATGTCGGTGAAGTTCTGCGTGAACGTGACACCGCACTCCAGGCCCGCGCGCACTTCGGCGACGTCGTCCTTGAAGCGGCGCAGCGACGCAATCTCACCCTGGTAGGTGATGACGTCGTTGCGCGTGATGCGCGCCTTCAATGCCTTGCGGATGACGCCTTCGGTGACCAGCAGGCCGGCGGCCTTGCCGGTCTTGCCCGCCGAGAAGACCTCGCGGATTTCGGCGCGGCCGACGACGGTTTCGAACGCTTCCGGCCCGAGTTGCCCCGCCATGCCGGCGCGGATCTCGTCGGTCAGGTCGTAGATGACGTCGTAGTATTTCAGCGCGACCTTGTTGCGCTCGGCGATCTCGCGCGCCTTGGCATTGGGACGCACGTTGAAGCCGATGATCGGCGCGCCCGAAGCCGCCGCGAGCGTCACGTCGCTCTCGGTGATGCCGCCGACGCCCGAATGGAGCACGCGCGCCTTGATGTCGTCGGTCGAGATCTTGTTGATCGACGCGACGATCGCCTCGACCGAGCCTTGCGTGTCGGCCTTGACCACCAGCGGATATTCGATCGCCTGCTTGTCCTTCAAGGCACTGAACATGCTCTCCAGGCTGGCGGGCGCGTTGGTGGTGCGCTTGTCCTGGATGACGCCGGCACGATAGGCTGCGACCTCACGGGCGCGCGCCTCGTTCTCGACGACCTGCAGCGGGTCGCCCGCACGCGGCACGCCCGACAGGCCCAGTACCTCGACCGGCATCGACGGGCCCGCCTGCTTGATCTGGCGACCCTTGTCGTCGACCAGCGCACGGACCTTGCCGCTTTCCGCGCCGACGACGAACACGTCGCCGACCTTCAGCGTGCCGCGCTGGATCAGCACGGTGGCGACCGGGCCGCGGCCCTTGTCTAGCTTCGCCTCGATCACCGAGCCTTCGGCGGTGCGATCGGGATTGGCCTTCAGTTCGAGCAATTCGGCCTGGAGCTGGATTTTCTCGATCAGCTCGTCGAGGCCGGTCTTCTTCAGTGCCGAAACCTCGACGTCCTGGACCTCGCCGCCCATTTCCTCGACCTGCACGTCATGCTCGAGCAGGCGCTCGCGGATGCGCTGGGGCTTGGCTTCGGGCTTGTCGACCTTGTTGATCGCGACGATCATCGGGACGCCCGCGGCCTTGGTGTGATTGATCGCCTCGATCGTCTGCGGCATCAGATTGTCGTCCGCCGCGGCGACCAGCACGACGATGTCGGTGACGTTGGCACCGCGCGCACGCATTTCCGAGAACGCCTCATGGCCCGGCGTGTCGAGGAACGTGACCTGGCTCTTGTCCTTCAGCGTCACCTGATACGCACCGATGTGCTGGGTGATGCCGCCGGCCTCGCCGCGCACCACGTCGGTGCCGCGCAGCGCGTCGAGCAGCGAGGTCTTGCCGTGATCGACATGGCCCATGATCGTGACGACCGGCGGACGCGGCTTCAGCGTCTCGGGCGCATCCTCGACCGTGTCGGTGGCGATATCGATGTCCGAATCGCTGACGCGGACGATGTTGTGGCCGAATTCGGTGACCAGCAGCTCGGCGGTATCCTGGTCGATCGTCTGCGTCATCGTGACGGGCGAGCCCATCTTGAACAGCGTCTTGACCAGGTCGGCGCCCTTCTCGGCCATGCGGTTGGCGAGTTCCTGGACGGTGATCGCCTCCGGTACCACGACGTCGCGGACCTGCTTGACCTGCGGCTCGCGCGGGCCGCCGTGGCGACGGTTTTCCTTCTCGCGCGCCCGCTTGAGCGCGGCGAGGCTGCGCGCCCGCGCGCCGTCGTTGTCACTGAGCGCACGATTGACGGTCAGCTTGCCGCCGCGACGCTCGTCACCCTTGCGGTCGCGCTGCTGCGGGCGCGAGGGGGGTGCGTTGCGCGGGGTGGCGACGCCGCTCGGCAGCGCGCGCGCGGGCGCATTGCCGCCCGACGCAGGCGCCGCAGGGGCCGGGGTCGGCGCGGGCGCGGGCTTCGGCTGCGGCTTGGGGATCTCGGGCCGGGCGACCGGCGTGAACAGGCGCGGCGCGGGGCGGCTGGGATCGAGCGTCAGCTCGATCGGAGCGGGCGCGGGCGTCGGCGCGGGGGCCGGTTTGGGCGCAGGCGCGGGTGCGGCTTCGGCGGCGGGCGCAGGTGCGGCCTTGGCCGGCTCGACCTTCGGCGCCTCGGCCTTCACCGGCTCGGGTGCGGGCGCAGGCGCCGCAGCGGCCTCTGCCTCGGCGCGGGTGCGCTCGGCGGCACGGCGCTTCTCGTCCTCGGCGGCCTGGACCTTCGCCTGCTCCTCGCGGCGGCGGGTTTCCTCAAGGCTGCCCATGCGCTGCTCTTCAGCCTCGCGCAGCAGCTTCGCCTGGCGCTCCTGCGGCGACAGGTCGCTGGCGGGCGCACGGACGGGCGCCGCGGGCGGCGGCGGCGGAGCGGCGACGGGGGCCGGCTCGGGAGCGACGTCCTGCGGCGCCTCGGCCTGCGGAGCGCCACCCGGGCCCAGGATGCGGCGACGCTTCACCTCGACCACGACGGTGTTCGACCGCCCGTGGCTGAAGCTCTGCTTGACCTGGCCGGTCTCGACGGTGCGCTTCAGACCCAGGGGTGCGCGCATGCCCAGCTTCGGCTTTTCGTTGTCGGTGTCGCTCATGCGGCTACTCAAATTCCTGTCTGTGCCGGCCCGGATGCCGGGTCGGCCAAAGTTGCGGGTGCCGATGGCCCCTGCGCTGCGTCGGCGCAAGGTTCACAGGCACGATCGGGTCCGATAAAATGCAGCCAGCGCGTGAGTGCTTCGCTCACCCGCCTGGCCGCCGATGCGTCCGTCAGGCCGGCGTGTACCACATTTTCGCGGCCCAACGCCAAGGACAATGTGGTGCGCGTCACCGGCAAAACCAAGCCCTTGAGGTCTGAACCCTCTCGGTCCGACCCCACGCGCCACGCCTGCGCCAGCTTGCCCATGCCGTCGGCGCGGGCGTCGCTGGCATGCAGCAGCAGGTGCAGCTGCCCCTTGCGCGCCGCGGTATCGATGCGTTCGCCACCGATGACCAGCTTGCCCGCCTTGGCCTCCAGCCCCAGCCGGTCGAGCGCGTTGCGGCGCAACTGCACCTCGATCTGCTCGCCCAGGTCGTCGGGAATCGTCAGCGCCGCGCCCTTGAACGCGCGCGCCAGCACGCCCTTCAGCTTGCCCTTGGCCTGCGCTGCCTCCAGCTCGGCGCGGGTCACGCCGATCCACGCGCCGCGCCCCGGCGCCTTGGCGCGCACGTCGGGCAGGACATGGCCGTCCGGCGAGATCGCAAGCCGGACCAGCCCGTCGCGCGACCCCGATTCGCGCGACAGGATGCAGGTCCGCTCCGGACCATCGACAGGCGCTGGCGTCAGCTCAGGCGTATCATTGTGGGGATTCCGCATGCGCGTCCTCCCCGTCGGTCACGGCGGTGTCGGCATCCCCCGCCGGCTCGTCCTCGAACCAGTGAGCGCGCGCGGCCATGATGATCTCATTGCCCTGCTCTTCGCTCAGGCCATATTCGGCGAGCACGCCGCCCTTGTCCTCCGCACGCTGCGGCGGCGCGTTCTCGGCGCGGCGGCGCGGTTCGGCGCGCTTCTTCTGCACCAGCTCGTCGGTGGCGAGATCGGCGAGATCGTCGAGCGTCTTGATGCCCGCCTTGCCCAGCGTCACCAGCATCGCCTCGGTCATGTACGGCATGCCGGCCAGCGCATCGTCGACACCCAGCGACTGGCGCAGTTCGCGGTTGGCGACCTCGCGCCGCTCGAGCGCCTCGGCGGCACGGCTCTGCAGCTCCTGCCCCAGTTCCTCGTCAAAGCCCTCGATCCCGGCGATTTCCTCGAGATCGACATACGCGACCTCCTCCAGCTCGCCGAAGCCCTCGGCGACCAGCAGCTGCGCCAGCGTCTCGTCGACGTCCAGCTCGTTCTGGAACATCTCGGACCGCTCGACGAATTCCTTCTGGCGCTTCTCGGACGCATCGGCCTCGGTCAGAATGTCGATCGCCTTGCCGGTCAGCTGGCTGGCCAGGCGGACGTTCTGGCCGCGGCGACCGATCGCCAGGCTCAGCATATCGTCGGGCACCACCACCTCGATCCGGTCGTCCTCCTCGTCGATGACGACGCGGGCGACGTTGGCGGGCTGCAGCGCGTTGACGACGAAGGTCGCGGTGTCGGGCGACCACGGGATGATGTCGATCTTCTCGCCCTGCATCTCCTGAACGACGGCCTGGACACGGCTGCCCTTCATGCCGACGCAGGCGCCGACCGGATCAATCGAGCTGTCGTGGCTGATGACGCCGATCTTGGCGCGGCTGCCCGGATCGCGGGCCGCGGCCTTGATCTCGATGATGCCGTCGTAGATTTCGGGCACTTCCTGCGCGAACAGCTTCTTCATGAAGTCGGGGTGCGCACGGCTGAGGAAGATCTGTGGTCCGCGGTTCTCGCGGCGCACGTTCAGGATGATCGAACGCACGCGGTCGCCGACGCGGACCAGCTCGCGCGGGATCTGCTGGTCGCGGCGGATGACGCCTTCCGCACGGCCCAGATCGACGACGATGTGACCGAACTCGACACGCTTGGCGACGCCGATGATGATCTCGCCCTGGCGGTCCTTGAATTCCTCGAACTGGCGCTCGCGCTCGGCATCGCGGACCTTCTGGAAGATGATCTGCTTCGATGCCTGCGCCTGGATGCGCCCGAATTCGATCGGGGGCAGCGGATCGACGATATAATCGCCGACGACCGCGCCCTTTTGCAGCTTCTGCGCGCTCGCGACGTCGATCTGCTTGAAATAGTCATCGACGCCCTCGACCACCTCGACCACGCGCCACAGGCGCAGGTCGCCGGTGTTGGGATCGAGCTTCGCGCGGATGTCGTTCTCGCTGCCGTAGCGGTTCTTGGCGGCGCGCTGGATGGCGTCCTCCATCGCCTCGATGACGATGGCCTTGTCGATCAGCTTTTCCTTCGCGACCGATTCGGCGATCGCGATAAGTTCGGCGCGGTTGGCGGTGATGCCGCCCGAATTGGCAGGTGCGGAGGCCATGTCTTATCCCTCTACTTCGATGATCTTGTCGGCACCTGCCGACGAAAGTGGTGCGGTTGCGGCGATCAGCGCGTCGGTGATGACGAGCTTCGCATCGGAAATCAGCGCGAACGGAACGGTCATCGCCTCGTGCTTGCGCACGTCGACGGTCACCTGATCGCCCGCGACGCCGGCCAGAATGCCATTCAGCTGCTTGCGGCCATCGACCTTCTCGGTGAGCGTCACCCGCGCTTCATGCCCCTGCCAGTCGGCAAAGTCCTTGATGCGGGTCAGCGGGCGGTCGATGCCGGGCGACGACACTTCCAGACGATACGCATGCGCGATCGGGTCCTTGCCCGCCTCCTCCAGCGCGTCGAACACGTCGGAGATACGGCGCGACAGGTCGGCGCAATCGTCGATCGTCAGCTGGCGGGTGTCGGGCCGCTCGGCCATCACCTGCAGCGTCGGGTCGGACGTCCCGCCGAACATCTTCACGCGCACGAGGTCGAGCCCGAGCGCGGTCGCTTCGGGTTCGATGAGCGCAGTGATCGCGGCGATGTCGGCCAAGCCCGTCTCCAAATCGTGCAGCCTCGCTGCCGGCCCCGGTGGGACCAGCCTCGGCGTCTAACGATGTCGAGAAGGCATGTCGGATATAGGCCGATCGCCCGGACGGGGCAAGGGCGCTCTTCGCCCCCGCCGGACCACCCCGTATCAGCAACATATCGACACCGATGCGCCGCAACCCGAATCGTGGCAGGACGTTGCTTCCCTATTCCCCAGGAGAACTCCCCATGCGCCTCGCCGCCCTCGCGCTTGCCACCACGCTCATCGCCTGCACCGATGCCGGCCCCAGCAATGCCCAGCAGGCTGCACCTGCCGCCGCTTCGGGCAAGCCGTTCACGGTCACGAAGGTCGCCGATTTCGTCGCGCCGTGGGCGATGACCTTCCTGCCGGACGGGCGGATGCTGGTGACCGAAAAGGCCGGTCAACTGCTGCTGGTGTCCGCCGACGGCAAGACCAGCCGCTCCATCGCCACGCTGCCGGTCGATGCCGCGGGCCAGGGCGGGCTGATGGACGTCGTCCTCGCGCCGGGCTTCGCGACCAACCGCCAAGTCTATCTTAGCTATTCAGCGAGCGGTCCGGGCGGCAAGGGCGTGGTGCTGGCACGCGGCACGCTGTCGGAGGCCAGGGGCGCCGAGCAGCTGACCGGCATCAAGGAAATCTTCCGCGCGACCCCGTTCGTTGAGGGTGACGGCCATTATTCGGGCCGCATCGCCTTCGCGCCCGACGGCAAGCACCTGTTCTTCACCAACGGCGAGCGCCAGAAGTTCGAACCGGCGCAGGATCCCAAGGCGACGCTCGGCAAGGTGCTGCGCCTGACGCTCGACGGCAAGCCCGCGGGCGATCCCGCGCTGACCGCCAAGGGCTTCCATCCCGCGGTCTGGACCTACGGCCACCGCAACCTGCTCGGCATCGCCTTCGATTCGGCGGGCAATCTCTGGGAGCAGGAAATGGGGCCGAAGGGCGGCGACGAGGTCAACCTGATCCGCGCCGGCGCCAACTACGGCTATCCGCGCGTGTCGAACGGCGACCATTATGATGGCAAGCCGATCCCCGATCATGCGCCGGGCGACGGCTATGAAGCGCCGAAAGTCTGGTGGAACCCGGTGATCTCGCCGGGCGGGCTGATGATCTATTCGGGCGCGATGTTCCCTGAGTGGAAGGGCGACATCTTCATCGGCGGCCTGTCGTCGAAGGCGCTGGTCCGCGTCGATGTGACCGGCACCACCGCGGCCAAGGGCGACCAATGGGACATGGGCACCCGCATCCGCGAGGTCGAGCAAGGCCCCGACGGCGCGATCTGGCTGCTGGAGGATGGCGGGCGCGGGTCGAACGGAACGCTGATGAAACTGACGAAGGGATAAGCGGCGGACGTTCCCGAAGGGTATTTTCCGCTGTCCTACAGAGCGGAAGATGTGGCTTGTGGGGGGATGGTCGCGCGTCTCCCCGATTCCGTCCCGTACAACTTTGATGCTGTCGGGCAGGCGCACTGAAAGTTCCGATACGACCCCGTCCCGCGGAACTTTCGGGCCTCGTCAGCGCCGGATCAGGAACGTGAGCCGCGCCGATGCGATCGGGTTGGCGCGGTCGTCCTGCCACGCGGTCGCGTCGATGTTGGCGATGCGTGTGCCGAGGCGCCGGATGTGCGCGGCGGCGAACGTGTCCTTCTCGCGCCCGCCGCGCATATAGTCGACGGTGAGATTGACCGGTTTGATGACAATGTTCGCGTCGTCCAGCGCCGCGCGCAGCGCGACGATCGCCGCCATCTCCAGCATGCCGCCCAGCGCCCCGCCGTGCAGGAAGCCGGGCCGGCCCGACACGCCCGCGGCAAAGGGCATCGTTACCACGGGGCCGTCGGCGGCGCTCATATCGACACTCAGGCCGAGCAGCTCGGCATAGGGCGGCAGGATCATCGCTCGCCCGTCGCCGTGCCGGGCGCCTTGCCCGTGACCATGAACGTGCCGGCGACATGCGCCAGCGGGTCGTCCGGGTCGCCGTCATGCGCCTGCCCCCGCACAAAGGCGATGCTGTGCGTCAGCCGGTAACATTCGCCGCGCCCGATGACGGTACGACCCGGCGTCGCCGCGCGCAGGTAATCGATCCGCAGGTCGAGCGTGGCGTGCGGCAGGAAGGCACCGCGCTTCATCCACACGGCAAGGCTCGTCGCCTGGTCCATCAGCGTCAGGATCGGCCCCGACGCGATCACCCCGGAATCCAGGTCGCCGATCTGCGCCGGATCATAGGGCAGCGCGAGCTCGACCCAGCCGTCGCCCTGCCCGTGCCAGCCGATGCCGAGCGTCGTGCCGTGGTGACCGGGCCGGTCGCGGAAGAAGGGCGTGGGATCGAACGCAGGCTGGCTCATGGCGACGCCGCCTATCGCGCGGGGCGGCGCTTTACAAACTTGTAACTCGCCGCCCCGCGCCTCCGCGACCAGCCTGTTCCGCGGACACTCAAGGAGGAATCGGCATGGACATTCTCACCATCGATATCGCCGACATCGCCCGGCTGGCGGACGAGGTCGCAATGAACGGAACGATCCGCGGCGTGGGCGCGATGGCCGACAGCACGTTCGAACATATCGTCGGCATCGCCGTCATCGCCGGCGGGTTCGGCCCCGCAGCGTGAGCAGCGCGCCGACCGTCGATCCGCAGTCGCTGCCGCCCGGCGCCTGGGCAGCAGCGCGGCGGCGGTCGCTGCGGGCCGCTGCCCAATGGACGGCCTCGCCCGTCCATCGGGCGCTGTGCGCGTCCTTCGCCGGCGCCGCCGCCACCGACCTCGCCCACGCCACGCGCTGCGCGTTCGAGGTGCTCGGCGACACCGGCTGGGTCGCGGCGATGCTCGATCCCTTCGTCGCGGCGCTGGCCACGGACCCGCTGTTCGAGCCGCCTCTGCGCGTCACCCGCGACCACGGGCGGGTCGGCGCGGTGCTGCTCGACGTGCCCGCCGCCCGCATCGCCGCGGCGGTGGTGACGGCGGGGGCTGCAAGCCTGCCGCCGGTGGTCGTCGCCTCGGGACAGGTCGTCGTCACCCACTATGTCCGCGCCGGCGGAGCGATGCTGCATCGCTGGCATGCCGGCCCGGTCGCGCCCGAACAGGCCGCCTCCCCCGCGCGCGCCCAGCCGCCGCTCCCGCTCCACGACGGCGACATCCACGTCCATGACGGGCGGGTCGGCGGCCATGCCGTCGCCGGCGCGACGGCGACGATCGCCACGCTGTCGGTGGTGTTGCGCGCCGAAGCCGCGCCCCTGGTTCGCGAATTCTCCAGCCTGGACGGACGGCTGCTGCGCGTCGCCACGACCGACGATGCGTCCTCTCGCGCGGCGATGCTGCGCACCCTGCTGCGAGTGTCGGGCCGCCGCGACGCCGCCGCGCTGTTCGACGACGCGACCCGCGATCCCGCCCCCCATGTCCGGTGGAGCGCGATGCGCGAGTGGCTGGCATTGGACGCCCGCGCCGCCCTCCCCCGCCTGGCCGCGCTGGCCGAGCGCGACGGCAGCCCCGGCGTCCGTGCCGCCGCCACGGCGACGCTGGCGCTGGTCCGCGAGCGGGCCGTCGCATGCCCCGCCTGATCGCGCCCGGCTCCGGCACCGCCTTCGACATCGACGCGCTGGTCGACGCGCTCGACGCACACCCGTTCGATACCCGTGACGAGGACAGCTTCGCCGATGCCGGGCCGCTGCTCGCGCGGCTGGGGCGCAACCCGCATTTCCTCGCCGACCTGGCCATCGCCGAGCTGAAGGATCGCTGCGCCGGGCAGGTCGCGACCAACGGCTATTCGGCGCAGGTCGTGCTCCTGCGGCCGCCGTCCGCCCGCTATGTCCTGCGCGCCAATTTCTGGCCCGCCGCGACCGATGACGCGGTACGCAGCAGCGGCGCCGAGGCGTTCTTCTACGGCGACGCGCACGACCATAATTTCCCGTTCCTGACCTACGGCTATCTCGGCCCGGGATATTGGAGCGACTATTACGAGCGCGACCCCGCCGCCATCCTCGGCCTGCCCGGGGAGCGCGCGCACCTGCGCTTCGTCGAGCGCGCCCGGCTCGAGCCCGGACGGCTGATGCTCTATCGCCAGCGGCTGGACGTCCACCGCCAACTGCCGCCCGAGGCCTTCTCGGTCTCACTCAATATTCTCGGCCACGATCCCGCACAGCCGTGGATCGACCAGTATCGCTTCGACATCGACACCGACACGGTGGTCGGCGGGCTGACGGTCGCCCCGTCGGAGGCGCTGCTGGCGCTCGCCGTGCAGTTCGGGAATGGCATCGACGTGGTCGAGACGCTCGCGCGCCGCCACCCGTTCGCGCGGATGCGCACCACCGCGCTCGACGCGCTGCTCGGCGCGGGCCAGGGCCACGCGCTGGCGGAGGAGGCCGTCGCCGACTCCGACCGACTGGTCGCGGCGCACGCCCGCCGCCGGCTCGCCGCGATCGAAGCGACCGGTTCGGATGCGATTGCCGCATAGCCTCACGCGACCGGCGCTAGGCTGACGCGATGGGGCCCAGCGTCAGGATCGAGATCGACGTGCCCGGCCTTGCCGACGCCCTTGCCGCGCGCGGCATCGCCGTGGCGGATCAGGGCGTGGCGCTGCTGACCGATCGCGTCGCATCCTGGCCGGGTCCCGTCGTGGTGCTGGTGTCCGACAGCGCGGACGTCGCCGCCGCGCTCGACGCCGGCGCCGCCGATGCCATCGCCGCCGGGGCGGGCGCGGACGAGATCGCCGCGCGCATCGCCGCGCGCCTGCGCCTTGCCGCGCCGCCGATCGGCATCGGCGAACTCATCATCGACCGCATCGCCCGCCGGGTCACCCGCGCCGGGCAGCGCCTGACGCTCCACCCGCGCGAATTCGACCTGCTGCTCCACCTCGCGCATCACGCCGGGCAGACGGTGCCGCGCTCGGCGTTGCTGGAGGCGGTGTGGGGTCTGCGCTTCGACCCCGGCACCAACGTCGTCGCGGTCCACGTCTCACGCCTGCGCGCCAAGCTCGACCGCGGCTTTGCGCAGGCGATGCTCCATACCGAAAAAGGGATAGGCTATCGGCTCGCACCGGCGTAACCCATCGCCATGACCGACCGCGTGACCATCGCCATCGACGCCGGCATCGCCGACGTCCGCCTCTCCCGCCCCGACAAGATGAACGCGCTCGACCCGGCGATGGTGCAGGGGATCATCGACGCGATCGACCGGCTGAGGGTAGAACCCGGCCTGCGCGCCGTCGTGCTGTCGGGCGAAGGCCGCGCTTTCTGCGCCGGGCTCGACATGGCCAGCATGGCGTCGGGCGGATCGGGCAACGCGCTCGATACGCGCAGCCACGGGCCGGCGAACTGGATGCAGCAGCTCGCCTGGGGCTGGCGCGCGCTGCCCGTGCCCGTGATCGGCGCGGCACACGGCATCGCGTTCGGCGGCGGATTGCAAATCCTGTCGGGCGCCGACGTCGTTTTTGCCGCGCCCGACACGCGGATGTCGGTGATGGAGATCAAGTGGGGGATCGTCCCCGACATGGCCGGATACGCCCTGTGGCGCGGTCGGGTGCGCGACGATCACTTGCGCGAGCTGGCGTACACCGCGCGCGAATTCACCGCCGCCGATGGGCAGGGTTACGGCTTCGTCACCCACATCGCCGACGATCCGCATACCGCGGCGATGGCGCTGGCGCGGGAGATCGCGGGCCGCAATCCGCACGCTGTCCGCGCCGCCAAGCGGCTCGCCAACCAAGTCGCCGACGCCGATGCCGCCGCGATCCTGCTGGCCGAAAGCGCCGAGCAGGCGGCACTGCTGCGGTCGCCCAACCAGGTCGAGGCGGTGATGGCGAACATGGAGCGCCGCGCGCCCCACTTCGCCGACTGATCCGCATACCCGAACCACGAAAAGGACTATTTTCATGCGCGAAGCCGCCATCGTTGCCACCGCCCGCACCGGCATCGGCAAGGCTTACCGCGGCTATTTCAACGCGACCGAGGCGCCGGTCCTCGCCGGCCATGTGATGAACGCCGCGGTGACGCGCGCCGGCATCGATCCCACGCGGATCGACGACGTGTTCTGGGGCGTCGGCAGCCAATGGGGCGAACAGGGCGGCAATGCCGGGCGCATGGGCATTTTCGCCGGCGGGCTTCCGGAGTCGGTCCCCGCCTTCACTCTCGACCGCAAATGCGGCTCCGGCCTGACCGCGGTCGCGCTCGCTGCCCGCTCGATCATCGCGGGCGACATCGACGTGGCGCTGGCCGGGGGCATGGAATCGATCAGCCACACGGTGACGAAGGGCGCTCCTCGCGCGCAGCTCGCCTCGGTGCTCGCCAAGGTGCCGCATGCGGCGATGGCGATGATCGAAACCGCGGAAGTGGTCGCAGAACGCTACGGCATCACTCGCGAGGCGCAGGACCGCTACGCCGCCGAAAGCCAGCAGCGTGCCGCCGCCGCCATTCCCCGCACCGCCGACGAGATCGCCCCGATCACCGTCGAAAAGGCGCTGTTCGACCGCGAGGGCAACCAGACCGGGACCGAGACGGTGACCGTCACCGGCGACGAGGGCATCCGCGCCGGCACGACCTACGACGGCCTCGCCGGGCTGAAGACCGTGTGGTCGGGCGGGACATTGGTGCCGGAGAGCCACAATATCACCGCCGGCAACGCCAGCCAGCTGTCGGACGGCGCCGCCGCGCAGATCCTGATGGAGCGCGCCGCCGCCGAGGCGGAGGGCAAGAATATCCTCGGCCTCTACCGCGGCTTCCAGGCGGCAGGCTGCGCCCCCGAGGAAATGGGCATCGGCCCGGTCTTCGCAATCCCCAAGCTGCTGGAGCGCGCCGGGCTGTCGGTCGGCGACATCGGCCTGTGGGAGTTGAACGAGGCATTCGCCAGCCAGTGCCTCTATTGCCGCGACCACCTCGGCATCGATCCCGCTAAATACAACGTCAACGGCGGCGCGATCGCGGTCGGCCACCCGTTCGGCATGACCGGCAGCCGCCTGGTCGGCGCCGCGCTGCTCGAGGGGCGCCGGCGCGGGGTGCGCTATGTCGTGGTCAGCATGTGCACCGCCGGGGGCATGGGCGCGGCGGGGTTGTTTGAACTAGTGTAGCGCAAGCCGCAGCGAAGCTGCGACGCGCACTGGCTACACGATCGGCCGGCGGCGCCAAAAGCGCCGTCCGACGACGCGGCTTTGCCGCGGCGCGCCCGTTACTGGATCACCACCGGCGTCGCCGCATCGCGCCCGACCACCGTCGTCCACGCCCGCACCCGCCACGCGGTCACCAGCCCCTCGGTCACATAAGGATCGGCCCGCGCAAACCCCTCCGCCACGGCGGCGTCGTCGCCCGCGAACAGCAGCACCGCGCGATCGACCGGATCAGCGAGCGCCCCGCCGAGCACCAGCTCACCCCGATCCACTGCCGCCTGCGCCAGCGTCAGATGCGCGCTGCGTAACGCGGCACGACGCTCCAGATAGTCGGCGGCCAGGTCGTAGGTCAGCAGCCAGTGCGCCACGCCGTCACTCCGCGAACAGCAGCACCGGCGTTTCGAGCAGCTTGCGTACGGCCTGGACATAACTCGCCGCGTCCCAGCCATCGACGACACGGTGGTCGCAGCTGATCGACAGGTTCATCACCTTCGCCCGCACGATGTCGTCGCCGCGGAAGACCGGGCGCTCGACGATCTTGTTCGGACCGATGATCGCGACCTCCGGCCGGTTGATGACCGGCGTCGTCGCGATGCCGCCGAGCGGCCCTAGCGAGGTGACGGTAAGAGTCGATCCCGACAGCTCGTCCGACTTGGCCTTGCCGGTGCGCGCCGCCTCCGCCAGACGGCCGATCTCGGAGGCCAGCTGCCACACATTCTTGTCCTGCGCGTCGCGGATCACCGGCACCATCAGACCGGCATCGGTCTGCGTCGCCATGCCCAGATGCACGCGACCCGACCGCGTCACCACGCCCGCCTCGTCGTCGTAACGCGCGTTGAGCATCGGGAAGTCGGGAATGGTGCGGCAGATCGCGACGATCAGGAACGGCAGCATCGTCAGCTTGGGCCGGTTGCCGCGGTTGGCATTCAGGTCGCCGCGCATGTCCTCCAGCGCGGTGACGTCGATCTCGTCGACATAGGTGAAGTGCGGAATCTGCCGCTTCGACGCGGCCATGTTCTCGGCGATGCGGCGGCGCATGCCGATGACCTTGATCGCCTCATCCTCGCGAGCGCGGCTGGCGTGGGGGGCGTGATAGCCCTGCCCGCCCGAATAGCGCAGGTATGCGTCGAGATCGGCATGGCGCACGTGGGCACCATCGTGCTTCACGGAGCCGAGATCGATGCCGAGATCCTTGGCGCGCGCACGCACCGCGGGGGAGGCGAGAGCGTGGCGCGCGGGTGCCTGACCTTCTTCCGTTCGTCCTGAGCTTGTCGAAGGACGTGTCTCGGGCGCGGCGCTTGGGGCATGTGCTTCGACAGGCTCAGCACGAACGGGGGTTTGTTGAGCGGGGACAGGCGTGGGCGCTTCCACCACCACTTCCTCGACCCCCGGATTCTCTGCCTCGACGCGCTCCTCGACTGCCTCGACAGCCGGCGCTTCGCCCTCGGTCTCGATCACCACCAAAGTCGATCCAATCGGGATCTGGTCGCCGACTTCGCCCGCCAGCGACACGACCGTGCCCGCGACGGGAGACTCCATCTCGACGGTCGCCTTGTCGGTCATCATGTCGGCGAGTTGCTGATCCTCCTCGACACGGTCACCGACGGCGATGTGCCAGGCGACGATCTCGGCCTCGGCGATGCCTTCGCCGATGTCGGGCAGGCGGAATTCGAAGCGGGCCATGTCAGTCTTTCCGTTCGTTTCGAGCGAAGTCGAGAAATCTGTTTGCGAACCCCGTTTCTCGACTTCGCTCGAAACGAACGGGGTGGAGGTCTTTCCTCCTAGTCCTTCATCACTTTTTTCAGCGCGTCGCCGATGCGGACCGGGCCCGGGAAATACGCCCATTCCAGGCTGTGCGGGTAGGGCGTGTCGAAGCCAGTGACCCGCTCGATCGGCGCCTCGAGGTGGTGAAAGCAGCGTTCCTGCACCTGTGCCGACAGTTCCGCGCCGAAGCCGCCGGTACGCGTCGCCTCATGCACGATCACGCAGCGCCCGGTCTTCTTCACCGACGCCTCGATCGTCTCGATGTCGAGCGGCACCAGGCTGCGCAGGTCGACGATCTCAGCGTCGATGCCCAAGGTCTCGATCGTGTTCATCGCGACATGGACCATCGTGCCGTAGGCGAGGATGGTGACGTCGTTGCCGGCCCGCACGACGTTGGCGGTGCCGAGGTCGATGCGGTAATAGTCCTCGGGCACTTCGCCGCCGGGATGCGCCGACCAGTTCTTCGACGGGCGATCGTAATGGCCGTCGAACGGGCCGTTGTAGATGCGCTTGGGTTCGAAGAAGATCGTCGGGTCATTGTCCTCGATCGCGGCGATCAGCAGTCCCTTGGCGTCGTAGGGCGTCGAGGGAATGACGGTCTTCAGGCCCGAGACATGGGTGAAGATGCCCTCCGGCGACTGGCTGTGCGTCTGCCCGCCGAAGATGCCGCCGCCGAATGGCGAGCGCACCGTGATGGGTGCGGTGAACTCGCCTGCTGAGCGATAGCGCAGCCGTGCCGCTTCGCTGACCAGCTGGTCGAGCGCGGGGTAGATGTAGTCGGCGAACTGGATTTCGGGGACGGGACGCAGGCCGTACGCGCCCATGCCGACCGCGACACCGATGATGCCGCATTCGGTGATCGGCGTGTCGAACACGCGGGTCTTGCCATATTTCGCCTGCAGCCCCGCGGTCGCGCGGAACACGCCGCCAAAATAGCCGACATCCTCACCCATCACGATGACGTCGGGATCGCGCGCCATCATCACGTCCATCGCCGAATTGATCGCCTGGATCATGTTCATGCGGGCCATCAGAGGTTCCCCCCCACGGTGACGCCGGCGCTGGCGCGTTCGGCGCGCATCTGCGCCTGCTGTTCGCGCAGATGCGGGGGCATTTCCTCAAACACGCCCTCGAACATGGTGTCGAACGGCTGGTGCATGCCGTGACCGAGGATGCCGTTCTTCTCGGCCTCCTTCTGCGCGGCCTTCACCTGGTCGGACAATTCCTTGTCCATCGCCGCATGGCGAGCCTCGTCCCATTCGCCCAAGCCGATCAGGTGATCGCGCAACCGCACGATCGGGTCGCCGAGCGGCCACGCATTGGGCTCGCCCGCCGAGCGATACTGGGTGGGATCGTCCGACGTCGAATGCCCCTCGGCGCGGTAGGTAAAGTGCTCGATCAGCGTCGGCCCCTGGTTCGTCCGCGCGCGCTCCGCCGCCCATTTCGTCGCGGCATAGACGGCGAGCGCGTCGTTGCCGTCGATGCGCAGGCCGGCGATGCCGTAGCCGACCGCCCGCGCGGCGAAGGTCGTCGCCTCGGCCCCGGCAAAGCCCGAGAAGCTCGAGATCGCCCACTGGTTGTTGACGACGTTGAAGATCACCGGCGCGCGGTACACGCTGGCGAAGGTGCAGGCGGAGTGGAAGTCGCCCTCCGCGGTGCTCCCCTCCCCGCACCATGTCGCGGCGATGCGGGTGTCGCCCTTGGCCGCCGACGCCATCGCCCAGCCGACCGCCTGCGGATATTGCGTGGTCAGGTTGCCGGAGATCGAGAAGAACCCGAAGTCCTTTTCCGAATACATGATCGGCAACTGTCGCCCCATCAGCTTGTCGCCGCGGTTCGAATAGATCTGGTTCATCATGTCGACGAGGTTGCAGCCCCGCGACAGCAGGATGCCCTGCTGGCGATAGCTCGGGAAGCACATGTCGTCGTCGGCCAGCGCGGCGGCGGCACCGATCGACACCGCTTCCTCGCCCAGCGACTTCATGTAGAAGCTGGTCTTGCCCTGCCGCTGCGCGCGGAACATGCGCTCGTCAAAGGCGCGGGTCAGCGCCATGTTGCGCAGCATCCGCCGCATCGCGTCGGGCGACAACCGCGGGTTCCACTGGCCGCCAGCGGTCCCGTCCATGTCGAGCACGCGGACCAGCCCGAAGGCGAGATCGTGGAAGGCGTCGGCCCGCTCGGACGTATCCGGGCGCCGCGCGGCATCGACCGGAGGCACCGTCACATCGGCGAAATCGACCGCGTCGCCGGGGCGGAACTTGGGCTCGGGCACATGCAGCGCGAGCGGCGGCAGGTTGGATCGACGGGACGCGTCGGACATGGGCTCTCCTACGGGCGGTCCGACCCGGACAACGCCCGAAACCGCTTTGCGACCCTTGTAATAAAATTTCAAGAGGACTCGCGACGTCCGGACGGCTTCCGCAATCGGGTCAGTCGCCGACGCGCGGGCGCAGCGCGTAGCCCATCGAGCGATCGAATCGACGCCCGGTCAGCGCCAGCGTCTTTTCGACCAACGCCCGGAGTGCAGGGTCGAGCCGGTATTCATGCCGCATCACGATCGCATACCCCGCCGCAGTCCGATGCTCGATCGTCACGCTAGTGCCATCGAGCGGGTCGGGTGCCGGCGGGATCGGCGATGGCGGCAGCGGACGACCGAATTCGTCGGTCAGCCCGGAGTGATCCCGCGTCCGCGCGTCAAGCTGCGCCGCGCGAAGCACTGCCGCGAACGCCTTCTGTTCACGCTGCGGCACGCGGTGACGTTCGCGCAGCAAAACGGGATTGCGGGCATAATCGGCTTGTCGATCCGACAGGACCACCAACTCAAGGGTGGTGCGGCCCGACCGATCGCGATCGATCGAGACGATATGCCGCTGATCGAAACTGGGTCGGACGAATATCCGGTATCGCTCCCGATAGCCCTCCAGTGCTGCGACGGGGGCGATGTCGGGGAGGCCGATGGCGCGCAGGAACGGCGCCTGCTGCGCACCGACCACGCCGGGCGTGGCGAGTGCGAGCAGGATCGCCGCGCGTCTCACTGCGTCGGAAAACCCCGGCGCCGGAACAGCGCATTGACGTCCGGATCACGCCCGCGGAACGCGCGATACGCTGCCTTGCGGTCGGTTTCGTTGCCGGTCGACAACAGGGTCGTGCGGAACCGGTCTGCGGTCGCCTTGTCCCAGACGTTGCCGGTTTCCTCGAACGCCGCCCAGGTGTCGGCGTCCATCGTTTCCGACCACAGGTAGCTGTAATAGCCCGCCGAATAGGCGTCGGACGAGAACAGATGCCCGAACTGCGGCAGGCGGTGGCGCATCACCATTTCGCGCGGCATCCCGATTTCGGCGAGCGCCTGCTTCTCGAACGCGGCGATGTCGGTGACCGGTACCTCGCGGTCGTGCAGCTTCATGTCGACGATCGCACTCGACAGATATTCGACCGTCTCGAACCCCTGGTTGAAGGTCGAGGATTTCTCGATCTTGTCGACCAGCGCCTGCGGCATCGGCTGACCCGCCGCATTCTTCGCATAGCGATCCAGCACGTCGCGGGTCAGCAGCCAGTTCTCGTTCACCTGGCTTGGATACTCCACGAAATCGCGCGGCGTGCCGGCGAGGCCCGGATAAGTCACGTTCTGCAACAGCGAATGGATCGCATGGCCGAATTCGTGGAAGGCGGTGGTCGCATCGTCCAGGCTGACCAAAGTCGGCTCGCCCTTGCCCCCCTTCGTGAAATTATTGTTGTTCGACGCCAGCACCGTGCGCGCGCCGCCCAGCGTCTGCTGCCCGCGATAGCGCGTCGCCCACGCGCCCGACCGCTTGCCCGCGCGGGCATAGGGATCGAAGTAGAAATAGCCGACATGTTTGCCGGTCTTGATATTCGTCACCTCGAAGGTGCGGACGTCGGGATTGAAGACGGGAATCACACCCGTATTCTCCTTGAACCCCAGGTCGTACAGCCGCCCCGCCGCGTAGAACGCGCCGTTCAGGATATTGCCGAGTTCGAGGTACGGTTTGATCTCGGTCTCATCCAGGTCGTACTTCGCCTTGCGAACCTTCTCGGCGTAGAAGCGATAGTCCCACGGCTCGATCGTGATGTTCGCCTTGTCGGCATCGGCGACCGCCTGCATGTCGGCGACCTCTTGGCGGACGCGCGCGACCGCGGCGGGCCACACGCGCATCATCAGGTTCATCGCATTGGCCGGCGTCTCCGCCATCGTGTCGTCCATGCGGAGGTAGGCGTGGTTCCTGAACCCCAGCAGTTTCGCGCGATCCTGACGCAGCTTCAGGATCTGCGCGATCGTCGCCTTGGTATCGTTGGCGCCGCCATTGTCGCCGCGGCCCACGAACGCCTTGAACACCCGCTCCCGTAGCGTGCGGTCGGTGGCGTAGGTCAGCACCGGCTGCACCGACGACCGGGTGTTCACGATCACCCATTTGCCGGCCAGTTTGCGCTCGTCCGCCGCCGCCTTCAGCGACGCCTTGAAGCTGGTCGGCAATCCGGCGAGCTGCGCCTCGTCGTCGATGACGATCCACGTCTCCTCATCGGCCAGCAGCTTGCGCCCGAAGTCGGTATAGGCGCTCGCCAGCTGCTGGTTGAGCGTCGACACCTGCGCCCGCTGCGCATCGGTCAGCAGCGCACCGCGGCGGACGTAGCTGCGGTACGTCCGCTCGACGAGGCGCAGTTGCTGCGCGTCGAGCTTCTGCGCAGCGCGGGTGTCGTACACCCGCTTGATCTTGGCAAACAGCAGCGGATCGAGCGAAATCTCGTCGTAGAAGGCGGCGAGCTTGGGGCTCAGCTGAGCGTCGAGCGCCTGCACCTCCTTCGTCGCGAGGTTCGACGTGTACACGCCCCACATCGACCCCACCCGGTCCATCGTGTCGCCGGCAAGTTGCAGCGGCACGATCACGGTCTGGAACGTCGGCATGCTGCGATTGTCGCGGATGGCGTGGATCTGCCGGCGGTACTCGGCCATCGCGACGTCGAACGCGGGCGGGAACATCGCCGGTGTCACCTTGTCCCACGGCGGTACGCCACCGTTCGGACCGGCCCAGGGCTTGGTCAGGATGCTCGCGTCGGCGGCGGGGGCGGCGACGGCGACGGGAGTTGAGGCGGTTTGCGCGGTGGCCATGACCGGAGAGGTCGTGGCGAGCAGGGCGAGCGTCAAGCGAAGGATCATGGCGAAACTGTAGCGGCGGCGCGGAACGGGTCCAGTGCCGTTGGCGACGCGGGGGATGCACGGAGACGCTTTCGGCTGGTCGCTGACTGGTTGACTCAGGGCTCGATTGGAACAGAATAGGAACATTCTGGTTTTCCGAGTCGTGCCCCACGTGTCCAATCCCGCCGTCCTTGCCGAACTGCGCGCGCAATTGAGCGCGATCGAGGGGGGCGGATTCCGCCGCCGCCCGGCGCTGCCGTTCGGGGTCGATGCGCTCGACGACACGCTGGCGACGGCGGGGCTGCGGCTGGATGCGCTGCATGAAGTCGCGGGCGCATCGCCGTCGATGGGCGACGATGCCGCGACGACATTGTTCCTCGCTGGCATCGCCGCGCGCGCGTGGGGCCCGGTGCTGTGGGTGGTGCGCCGCCGTGACCTGTTCGCGCCCGGATTGGCGCAGGCCGGGCTGTCCGCCGCGCGCGTGATCTATGCAGAGGCGCAGGACGATGCCGACCTGCTCGGCATCATGGAGGAGGGGTTGCGCCACAAGGGGCTGGGCGCGGTGATCGGCGAGGCGAAGCGCGCCGGCCTTGCCGCCACGCGCCGGTTGCAGTTGGCGGCGGAAGGGGGTCGCACGATCGCGCTGCTGATGAAGCGCCACGGACGCACCGGCGATGATCCGCTGGGACCGCCATCGGCGGCGGTCACCCGCTGGCGCGTCGCCACCGCGCCGTCCGCACCGCTGCCTGTCGCCGGCATCGGCCGCGCGCGATGGCAGGTCGAGTTGGTGCGGCAAAAGGGCGGCGCACCCGGACACTGGACATTGGAGGCATGCGATGAAACGGGTCGCTGCGCTCTACCTGCCAAGCTGGTCGATCGATCGGTGGCGGGTAGCGGCGCGTCGCGCGCCGCGTAGCGCAGGCGCGTCGGAGCAAAGCTCGATGGCGCCGATGCGCGGCGAAGCCGTCGCAGCGCCCCGCCCGACCAGCGCGCACAGCGCGTCCGACGACGGCGCGGGCTTTGCCCGCGACGGAGCCGCTGTCGCGCGCGCCCAAGACGGAACCGAAGAGTCACACCTCCACCTCCCCTCCCCCCGCAACCCCGGCGCCCCATCCCGACACCTCGACGCGAGCCTCGCCACGCTCGCCACCCACGTCGCCGCTGAGCGCGCCACCGCCTGCTCGGTCCCGCGCGGCGGCGGCTGGCGCCCCGGCGCGCGCTGGGCGAAGGCCGAGGTGCAGGCCGCGATCGCCGCGCTACCCGCGCACCAGCGCCCGCCGATGCGCGAACTCGGCCGCCACAGCGAGGTCGCGGACCATCCCTTCAAGCGCCTGCGCGGCGATGATGGGGGTGCGGCAAATTCCTCCCCGGCACGGGGAGGTGGCGCGCGCAGCGCGACGGAGGGGGCGGGCCGCAACAGCTTGGCGTGCGGCGAGGCGGGGCTCTCATCAATCCTCCCCGGCACGGGGAGGGGAACCGCTCGCGAAGCGAGTGGTGGAGGGGGATCGCCGCGAGCGCACCGCCCGTTGCCCGCCCCCTCCACCAGCTGCGCTGCCCCCCCTCCCCGTGCCGGGGAGGATTCGCCACTCGTCCTCACCCACAAGATCGGCTCCCGCGTCGAGGTCGCCGCCGCCTGCGAACACGCCCGCGCGCTCGGCATCGTCCCCGGCATGGCGCTGACCCAGGCACGCGCGCAGACGCCGGGGCTGGTGGCGCGCGACGCCGATCATGCCGGCGACGCCGCCGATCTCGACCGGCTGGCGGTGGTGCTCGCGCGGCGGTTCGCGCCGATCGTCGCGATCGATGGCGCGGCGGGGTTGCTGATCGACATCACCGGCACCGAGCATCTCCACGGCGGGGAAGCGGCGATGGCGCGCAAGCTCGTCCGCCAACTGGCACGACGTGGCTATGCCGCGCGCGTCGCGATCGCCGACACGCCCGGCGCGGCGCACGCGCTGGCGCGTCACGGCGGGCAAGCGATTACGCTTTGCCATGACGCGGCAACCGCGCTTGCCCCCCTCCCCACACCCGCGCTGCGCATCGGCATGGCGGCGGTCGAGCTGCTGCGGCGGCTGGGCATCGATACCATCGGCCAGTTGGCGCAGGTCGCGCGCGGGCCGCTGGTGCGGCGTTTCGGCCCCGGCATCGTCGCGCGGCTGGACCAGGCGCTGGGGTGGCTGCCCGAGCCGCTGGTCCCCGTTATCCCTGCCGAGCCGATCGCGGTCGTACAGCGTTTCGCCGAGCCGATCGCGACGGCGGAGGCGATCGAACATTGGCTGGGGATGCTCGTGCCCCGCCTGACCGCAGAGCTCGCCACCGCCGGCCTCGGCGCGCGCCGGATCGAGGTGATCGCCGACCGCGTCGATACTATGGCGCAGCGCATCCGCATCGGCCTGGCTCGCCCCAGCCGCGATCCCGCACACATCCTGCGGCTGCTCGTGCGGCGGATCGGCGATGTCGAGCCGGGGTACGGCATCGACGCGATCACCCTCCACCTGCGCGCCGCCGACCGGCTGGGGCCGGAGGCGCTGGCGCCGGAACTGGCCGAGGAGGCAACGCCCGATCTGACGCCGTTGATCGACACGCTGGCAACGCGGGGCAGCGCGCTGTGGCGCCAGCAGCCGGTCGAAAGCGATGTACCCGAACGCAGCGTCGCGTCGGTCCCGCCGCTCGATCCGCCCGAGCGCCGGCAGCAGCCGTTGAAAGCAGACGACGTCCGCCGCCTCGACCTCACCGCGCCGCTCCACCCCTGGCACCCGCGCTGGCCGCGCCCGGTGCGCCTGCTCGCGCGGCCCGAGAGGCTCGACAATGTCATGGCGCTGATGCCCGATGGCGCCCCGCGCCGCTTCGTCTGGCGCGGTCACGGCTATACCGTCGCCCGCGCCGACGGCCCGGAACGCATCGCCGGCGAATGGTGGAGCCGATCGGGCGAGCGCCACGCCGTGCGCGATTATTTCCAGGTCGAGGACGACGCCGGCACTCGCTTCTGGCTCTACCGCCGCGGCGACGGCGAACGCAGCGTCACCGGCGACCTCGCCTGGTTCCTGCACGGCTGGTTCGGGTGACCTACAGCGAACTTCAGGTGACGACCCACTTCAGCTTCCTGCGCGGCGCATCGTCGTGCGAGGAGCTGTTCGGCGCGGCATCGGTCGCGGGCATGCCGGCGCTGGGCATCACCGATCGCAATTCGGTGGCGGGCATCGTCCGGGCGCTGGTCGCGGCGGAACAGGTGTCGAAACAGGGGCCGCCGGTGCGGCTGGTCGTCGGATGCCGGCTGGATCTGGTCGATGGCGCGTCGGTGCTGGTGTGGCCGGAGGATCTGCGTGGCTGGAGCCGGCTCACGACGCTGCTGACCCTCGGCAAATCCCGCGCCAATATAAAACGGGGTGAGAAAGGGCGTTGTTTTCTGCACTGGGAAGATGTGGCCGCGCACGCAGATGGGCTGGTCGCGGCCTTGGTGACCAATAATGGTCTGGATATCCGCGCCTTTGCATGGATGGCCGACATATTCGGTTCCGACCGCGGGCATGTATGCCTGACATATCACCGGCGTCCCGGCGATGCGATGCGGCTTCACCAGATTGCGCAACGCGCACGCGCTTATGGCCTTACCCCACTCGCAACGGGGGACGTCCTCTATCATCATCCCGATCGTCGGATGTTGCAGGACGTCGTGACGGCAATCAGGGAGAAATGCACGATCGACGACCTTGGCCTGCGCAGCGAGCGCAGCTTGGATCGTCACATGAAGCCCCCGGAGGAAATGGCGCGGCGCTTTGCCGACCATCCCGGTGCCCTCGCCGCAGTCGAACGAATCGTGGAACGATGCAATTTTTCGCTGCGCCAGCTACGGTACCAATATCCCGACGAGATCGTCATGACCGGTCGATCACCCCAGGACGCGCTGGCTCATCTCGCTCAATCTGCGCTCGATCGCATGTTCGAAGGCACGCCGCCAAAGCCCTACCAGGATCTGCTCGAGCATGAACTGCGCCTCGTCGGTCAGATGGGCTATGCTGCCTATTTCCTGACGGTGAACTCCATCGTCAGCTTTGCCCGAAGTGCAAAGATACTTTGTCAGGGTCGGGGATCGGCAGCCAATTCGATTATTTGCTATGCCTTGGGCATCACATCGATCGACCCGATCGAACGTGGACTGCTGTTCGATCGCTTCATCTCCACCGAGCGCCATGAACCACCCGACATCGATGTCGATTTCGAACACGAACGCCGCGAAGAAGTCATCCAGTGGATTTATGAAACCTATGGTCACAGCCATGCTGCGTTGACCGCAGTGGTCAGCCGCTTTCGTGCTCGCGGTAGCGTGCGCGAGGTCGGCAAGGTGCTGGGGCTGTCTGAAGACATGACGGCAGCATTGGCCAGTCAAGTGTGGGGCTGGTCAGTTGAAGGGGTGAAGGACGCCCATGTCGATCAATTGAATTTTGATCGCGACGATCCACGCTTGGCACTTACGCTGGAGCTTGCGCGCGACCTGATTGGTACGCCGCGTCATCTGTCACAGCATCCCGGCGGTTTTGTACTGACGCGCGACCGGCTCGATACGCTGGTACCGGTCGAACCGGCCGCGATGCCCGAACGCTGGGTAGTCGAATGGGAAAAGATCGATATCGAAGAACTGGGTTTCATGAAGGTGGACATCCTCGGCCTCGGGATGCTGGGCTGCATGCGCCGTGCGTTCGGCCTGATGGCTGAGCACAAAGGTCAGGAGATGACACTCGCCAGTGACGAGTTGCAGTCTGACGATCCAAAGACCTTCGCGATGATCCAGAAGGCGGACACGCTGGGCGTCTTTCAGATCGAGAGCCGCGCGCAGATGTCGATGCTGCCACGGATGAAGCCGAAGGAATTCTACGATCTGGTGATCCAGGTCGCGATTGTGCGGCCGGGACCGATCCAGGGCGACATGGTGCATCCGTATCTGAAGCGGCGCGAGAATCCGGGAGCGGTCGAGTACCCCAGCCCTGCCCTTGAAAATGTGCTCAAGAAGACGCTCGGCGTACCACTGTTCCAGGAACAGGCGATGCAGGTCGCGATCATCGGTGCGGGCTTTACGGGGGGCGAGGCCGATCGCCTGCGGCGGGCAATGGCGACGTTCAAGATGACCGGCGGGGTGGGCGAATTCCGCGAAAAACTGATCACAGGCATGCTCGGCAACGGCATCACCCCCGCGTTCGCCGAGCGGCTGGTCAAGCAAATCGAGGGATTCGGCAGCTACGGCTTCCCCGAAAGCCACGCCGCGTCCTTCGCGAAGATCGCCTATGCCTCGTGCTGGATGAAGTGCCACCATCCCGACATCTTCTGCGCGGCCCTGCTCAACGCCCAGCCGATGGGCTTCTACGCCCCCGCCCAGATCGTCCGCGATGCGCGCGAACACGGCGTGGTGATCGAGGCGGTGTGCGTAAACGGCAGCGAGTGGGACACGATCGTTCTGTCTGAAAACCCTCTCCCCGAGGGGAGAGGGCTTTTGCCGCTGCGTCTCGGCATGAAGATCGTCGCCGGCCTCGCGCAGAACGATGCCGACGCCATCCTCGCCGCGCGTCGCTCCGGGCCGTTCGCGTCGATCCCCGACGTCTGGCGGCGCTCGCGCGTGAAGCCCGCCGCGCTTGAGCGGCTGGCGCGTGCCGATGCGTTCCGCTGTTTCGGGCATGACCGGCGCCAGGCGTTGTGGGCGGTGAAGGCCTTGGGCGAAAAGCCGCTGCCGCTGCTGGAAATGATGGAAGTGCGCGAGCCCGCGGTCGCGCTGACCCCGATGACCGAGGGGCGCGAGGTAGTCGAGGATTACCGATCGACGCAATTGTCACTGCGCGCGCATCCGCTGGCGTTCCTGCGCGAGCGGCTGGCGGCGGGCGGGATATTGCCGGCGGCGGCGCTGCCGCGCGTGCAGGAAGGGCGCAAGGTCGAGGTCGCCGGCGTCATCCTGGTCCGCCAGAAGCCGGGATCGGCCAAGGGCGTGCTATTCATCACCATCGAGGACGAAACCGGCGTCGCGCAGGGTATCCTTTGGCCCGACCGGTTCGAGGCGCAGCGCCGCACCGTCATGTCGGCGTCGATGATCGGCATCCAGGGGAGCGTGCAGAAGGAAGGCCAGGTGATCCACATCATCGCCGACCGCATCGTCGATTACAGCTGGATGCTGCGCGAAATCGGCGACGTCGACCTGCCGCGGCTGACGACGCGCGGCGACGGTGCGACCCACAGCGGTGCGCCCGACCGCGGCGATGCGGAGTGGCGACCGAAGGTACGGTCGGACTATCATGCGCCATTCCGCGAGGGCGTGGATCCGGAAGACGCGATCCGCATCCGATCGCGCGATTTCCATTGACGCCCGCGCCTGCGTTATGACCCGTCGCCCATGACTTCGCCCGCCCCGCGCAAGATCATCCACATCGACATGGACGCCTTCTTCGCGTCGGTGGAGCAGCGCGACGATCCGTCGTTGCGCGGGCTGCCGGTGGCGGTCGGCGGGCGCGCTGCGAGGGGGGTAGTGGCGGCGGCATCGTATGAAGCGCGGGCGTTCGGCGTGCGCTCCGCCCTCCCCTCGGTCACGGCGCTGCGGCGCTGTCCCGACCTGGTGTTCGTGAAGCCGCGGTTCGAGGTGTACAAGGCGGTGTCGCGGCAGATCCATGCGATCTTCGCCGAGTTCACGCCGCTGATACAGCCGCTGTCGCTGGACGAGGCGTATCTGGACGTCACCGCGAACCTGGCCGGACTGCCCACCGCCTGGGCGACCGCGAAGGCGATCCGGGCGCGCATCCGCGAGGAAACCGGGCTCACCGCGTCGGCGGGGATCAGCTACAACAAGTTCCTGGCAAAGCTCGCCTCCGACCACCGCAAGCCCGACGGGCAGTTCGCGGTGACGCCCGACATGGGCGCGGCCTGGGTCGAGACGCTGCCGGTGGCGCGGTTCCACGGGGTCGGGCCGGTCACCGCGCGCAAGATGGAGCGGCTGGGCATCGTCACCGGTGCGGACCTGCGCGCGCAGTCGATCGACTTCCTGCGCGCCAATTTCGGCAGCGCCGCCGACTGGTATTTCCACATCGCCCGCGGCGAGGACGATCGACCGGTCAATCCCGATCGGGTGCGCAAGTCGTCGGGGTCGGAAACGACGTTCCACCACGACCTGACCGAGGATGAGGAGATCGAGGCGGGGGTGCAGCGCATGGCCGACGACGTCTGGGCGTGGTGCGCAAAGGCGCAGGCGTTCGGGCGAACCGTGACGGTCAAGGTCAAGTACGGCGACTTCCAGCAGATCACCCGCAGCCAGACGGTGGCGGGCGCGATCGACAGCCATGCGGCGCTGAGCGAGACTGCGCGGGCGCTGATCCGGTCGGTGCTGCCGACGCCCAAGGGCATCCGGCTGGTCGGGGTGACCGTGTCCAACTTCCCCGCGGCAGAGGGCGCCACCCTGCCCCTGTTCGAGGCTCGTCAGTCCTAGCCCCGATAGCGCATCGCGACGTCGCAGCGTTCGTAGCGCGACCCGTATTCCGTCATGATTTCAGCATCATGGACGAAGCCGGCGCGTTCGTAGAGATGGATTGCCGCCGCACTCCTGCGGTTGCTGAGCAGGTATAGCGTCTCCGCGCCAAGCACCTTGGCCCGCGCGATCGCAGCGTCGAGCAGGGCCGCGCCGACGCCCCGCCCGCGCGCCGATTCGAGCACGCCCATCTTGGTCAGCTCGAACCGGCCCGGTGCGGTGCGTTGCAGGGCACAGGTGCCGACGATGCCGAGATCGGCATCCTCCACGAACAGAATCGCCCCGCCGCGATCGACGATGCGCGCGCGGGGATGGTCGAGCACGTCGCGGTCGGTCGGCTCGATCCGATACATCGCCCCGATCCATTCGGCGTTGATCCGCGCGAAATGCGGGGCCAGCGCGTCGCTGAAATCGTGGATGACGAGGCCGCCCATATCGCTACCGCGCCGCCCCGCACGACACCGGCGCCGATCCGCGCACGGTGCAGGACGGCGTGCCGGCGACGGTCACGCTGCCCTGACCATCGGCGGCGATATTGGCGGTGTCGCGCGCGGCATAGCGCCCGTCGCCCGATCCCTGCGCAGCGACCGTCAGCGCGCTTACGTCGAGCGCGCCGGCGTCGATCGTCGCGGGACCGTTCGACCGGAACCGCGCCCGCAGTGCCTGGCCCCCGACCGTCAGCGCGCCCGATCCGATCACCGTCGCCTCGACCAGGTCGGCACGGATCGCCGCCACGGTCAGGCTGCCCGCGCCCGATACGCCGACATCGACGCGCTGGCCCGACAGGCGATCGATCGTCATCCGCCCGTTGCCCAGCACGGTCGCGGCGCGCAGCATCGGTCCGCGCACCCGCACCACCGGCAGCGTCTTTGCCGCCCCCGGATAGCCGCCCCAGCCGTTGACGCCGGGCGAGATGACCAGCGTCCGCCCATCGACCCGCACCGCCAGGCGATCGAGCGCGCGGGCATCGCCCTCCGCGCTTACCGACGCGCTGGGCGCATCGCCGACGATCACCTCGAACGGCCCCTCGACCCGGATGCGGTCGAAGTCGGAGAACATGTAGCTGCGCTCGTCGGCCCGGGCCGGGGCGGCCGTCAGGACGAGAGGCACGGCGAGCAAGCGGAGCGGGAAGCGCGACATGGCCGTCACGCTCGCATCCCCGCCCCGCCCGCGCAAGCCGTCAGCCGCAGCGGACCTCGCCCGACCCCATCTTGTTGATCTTGCACCGCGCGCCCTGCCCCAGCGTCACGTCGCCCGATCCCATCAGGTCGATCGAGGCGTCACCGGTCACGTCGGCGGTGACGTTGCCGGAGCCCGCGATCGAGATGTCGGCGCTGTCCGCACGCAACCCCTTGGCATCGACGTCGCCCGACCCGGCGATCGATACCGACAGCGCGCGCACCTGCCCCGCGGCGCGGATCCCGCCCGAGCCGGCGATATCGAGCTTCGCGGAATTTGCCGCCAGTTGCCCGACACTCAGGTCGCCCGACCCGGCGAGTTCGCCGCGAAAGTCGCCGCCCGACACCTTGTCGACCTTCAGATTGCCCGATCCCGCAAGGCTGGCGAGCGCGATCGCGGGCATCGTGACGCGGACGGTGACGCCCTTGCCATCCTTGCCCCAGCCCCAGCCGTCGCCCTTGCGCCGCCCGACGTGCAGGGTCGAACCGTCCTTGCGGATGTCGAGCTTGTCGAGATCCTCCGAGCGACCATCGGCACGGACCGAGAAGGCCGGTCCGACGGTGACGTCGACATCGTCGAATCCGGCCAGTTCGACTCCGGTGAAGTCGGCGACCTGGAAGGTGCGGCTCGATCCGGCGCCGGTGCCGGCGACCTTCTCCCCCTTCGCCTCGTCGATCGTCCCGCAAGCGACCAGCGGCAATGCTGCCAGAACCCACAAAGACCGCATCATCCATCTCCCACCATGTGTATTGTTCTTATAATACACTCCGGGAGCACGCGCAAGCATTGCCGCGCGAAAGGGCCGTCAGAAGTGCCGAAAGTTCCGTGGAAAGGGTGCATATCGGAACCTTCGCCCACCGCCGACAGCGCGGCGAAGGGCCTGCGTGGCGCGAAGGGTGCGGAACGTCATGCGCCCACATAAGCATATCGCGGTGCGTGTAGCACAGCGCCGAGTTCGTGCACGGAGAGCGACCGGCAACCGACCTGTCCGGCAAGGGTTTTCGCGCGATCCGCCGGGTATCCGCCATCGCTTCCCGAGCGCCGAAACGCAGCGGGGCGACCGTTTCCGGCCGCCCCGCGTGCATTGCGACAGGTGCCGCCGCTTACGCGGGCAGCTTGTCCTTGGCGTAGGCAGGTGCCGCGACCTTCAGGATGTCGATGATCTTTTCGAGCGCCTTGGGCTCATCGACCTCTTCCATTGCCGCCAGCTCGCGGGCCAGGCGCGAGGCCGCCGCTTCGAAGATCTGGCGTTCGGAATAGCTCTGCTCGGGCTGGTCGTCGGGGCGGAACAGGTCGCGGACCACTTCGGCGATCGACACCAGATCGCCCGAATTGATCTTCGCCTCATATTCCTGCGCACGGCGCGACCACATGGTACGCTTCACCTTGGGCTTGCCCTTCAGCGTGTCGAGCGCCTCGCGCAGCGTCTTGTCCGACGACAGCTTGCGCATGCCGACGCTTTCGGCCTTGTTGGTCGGCACCCGGAGCGTCATGCGCTCCTTTTCGAAACGCAGCACGTACAGTTCCAGGCTGGTGCCCGCGATTTCCTGTTTCTGAAGCTCGATGACACGACCGACGCCGTGCTTGGGGTAAACGACATAATCGCCGACAACGAAGGACAGCGCCTTTGCAGCCATGTTGGGCAAACCTTTCATCTGGTTCGGCCCCGGGGAAAAGCGTATGCGCCATAGCAAATCGGACAGGCGCGCCGCGTCGGGGCAGATGGTCGAACGTCTCCGGATTCGGACAAGCGAGTCTTGCCGCCGTCCCGCCCCCTTTAACACGGCCGTAATAAAATTACCAGTGTTGCGTTGCAGCCTGGCCGCACGCAGGCGCCGTTCGCGCCATTTCGGGGCGCGCCGGGGACTTGCGGTGGAACAGGATCGCGCGCCGGAAGACGCGCGGTCGATCAGTCGCCCGAACCGGGCTCGGGCGAGAAATATTTGTCGAACTTGCCGTCCTCGCCCTTGTGCTCGTCGGCATCGGCGGGGGTCTGGTCGTTCTTGCGGGTGACGTTCGGCCACTGCGCGCTGAACGTCGTGTTGAGCTCCAGCCACTTCTCGAGCCCGTTCTCGGTGTCGGGCAGGATCGCCTCAGCCGGGCATTCGGGCTCGCACACGCCGCAGTCGATGCATTCGCTGGGGTTGATGACGAGCATGTTCTCGCCTTCGTAAAAGCAGTCGACGGGGCACACCTCGACGCAATCCATGTACTTGCAGCGAATGCAGGCATCGGTGACGACGTAGGTCATGGCAGGCTCCCTTGAATGGCCCTCAGCTATTCAGGGTTTGCGGGTGCGTCAATCGCCCGCGCTTTCCTGCGAGACGTTCTCAGCGGCGGGGCCGCCCGGCGGCGACAGGTCGGCGTAGCAGGCGCGCGCTTCGGGCGCGGGGCCGCGGCGGGTGGGCAGCGCGGCGATACGGATCACGCGGACATGGCCGTGAAGCGGGAAGGTGAGCGTGTCGCCGACGCGCACGCCCGCCGCCGCGCGATCGATGACGCGGCCGTTCAGGCGCAGGTGCCGCGCCTCCGCCACCCCTTGCGCCGCGCTGCGCGTCCGGGCGAGGCGGGCGTACCAGAGGAACTTGTCGAGCCGCATCGTGGCGCCTTCAACCATGGCCGAAGTCGATCCCGGCAAGCGCGGCAAAGGCATTGTCGCGGGCCGGCGCGACGATCCTGGGCGACACCAGCTTCGGGCGGCCGCGCCAGATCCAGCGGGGGACGTCGCCCTTTGCCGGTACGAAGCCGAGCCGCGCCATCAGCTTCGCCAGCGTCTCCGCGCGGACGCCGATCGAGGTGGCGAGCGCGGGGTCGGGGGCGAAGGGGTTGCGGCCCTGGCGCGCGTCGTGCGCGGCGCGGGCGATGCGTTCGACCAGGTCGACGCGGACCTGCTGGCCGGCGATGCGGCGGAAGCCGGCAGTCGGCGCGCCACCGTCGAGGATCGTCGCGCCCTCCGGCGGCAACGTCGTCGCGACGCCGCGCGCAGCGAGCAACGCCGCCCGCCACCGCGCAGCCGCGGGCTTCAGCAGGCGCGGGTCGAACAGGTCGAGCGTGCCGACGGTGATGCCGTGCTGGCGCAGGGTGCGGCGCGCGGGCGCATCGATCGCCTCGACATCGGGGATGTGCGCGCGGTCGGCGAGACCACCCGCTGCCCCTAGCGCGGTGGCGGTGGCGCGTAGAGGCGGCGGCGCGGTGCGGTCGCGGGCGAGCTGGTCGAGCTGGACGAGCGCGGGCGTGAAGCGGCGGGTCTGCGCGTCGAACCACGCCGCCAGCCGCGCGGCAACGGCGTCGCGCGCGGCCTTGTCGAGCACGTCGAGCGCGCGGTCGAGGCGGATGGCCGGGCGGGTCAGTTGCGGCCCGGCCCCGAGCGTCGCGATGCCCGCCCCGTTCCAGCGGATCGTGCCGGCGTCGAGAACGAGGGACGCATCGTCCGCCCCGGCCAGCGCCTTGCCGCGCTTGGCGAGTTCGCCCGCCAGCCGCTTTTCGGCAGCGGCGAGCAGCCGCCGCTTGTCGGTGGCGCGGGCGTCCGGGGCGACGGTGAAGCGGAAACCATCGAGGCGACCGATGGCATGATCCTCGACGCTCACTTCGCCCTGCGCGTCGATCACGACCGGCAAATGGCGTTCGTCGGCGCCGATCGTGCGGAGCAGCGCGGTGGTCCGTTTGTCGACGAAGCGCTGGGTCAGGCGGTCGTGGAGCGCGTCGCTCAATTTCTCCTCGAGCGCGCGAGTCCGCGCCCGCGCCTCGATACCGTCGCCGATCCAGCCGGCGCGGTGGGCGATATAGGCCCAGGTGCGCGTGCCCGCGATGCGCCCGGCGATCGTCTCGACGTCGCCGGTCACGCTGTCGAGCCGTGCGATTTCGCCCGCGAACCACGCGAAGGGGATGTGGCCATCGCCCTCGGTCAGATGCTGGAAGACGCGCGCGACGAAGCGGCTGTGGGGCTCGACCCCCAGCTTGCGGAAGTCGGGGATGCCACACGCCGCCCAAAGCCGCGCGACTCCGCCGCCGCGGGCGCGGTCGAGCACCCACGGTTCGGATGCCAGCCGCTTGAGCACGGCGAGGTCGACCGCCTCGGGTGCTGCGCGCAGGACGATGTCGCGCGGTTTCGCCTCAAGGCTCTCGATCAGCGCGGCGACGCTCGACAGGTCGGGTTCGCCGTCGCGCCAGTAGAGGAAGTCGAGGTCCGGGAAACGGTGTTCCTCGATCGCGAAGACTTCCTCGGGGGTGAACGCGCCCGGCCCTTCCTCGACCAGCGCGCCGAACGTGCCGTCGCGCTGGTGGCGCCCGGCGCGGCCCGCGATCTGGGCCATTTCGGCGACCGTCAGCCGGCGCGTTCGGCGCCCGTCGAACTTGGTGAGGCTGGCGAAGGCGACGTGCGCCACGTCCATGTTCAGCCCCATGCCGATCGCATCGGTGGCGACCAGGTAATCGACCTCGCCCGCCTGGAACATCGCGACCTGGGCGTTGCGGGTGCGAGGGGACAGCGCCCCCATCACCACCGCTGCGCCGCCGCGCAGGCGGCGGATCGCCTCGGCCACGGCGTACACTTCCTCCGCGCTGAACGCGACGATCGCGGAGCGTTTGGGCAGGCGCGACAGCTTCTTCGCGCCGGCGTAGCTGAGCGTCGAGAACCGCGGGCGCTCGACGATCTCGGCATCGGGGACGAGCGTGCGGACCAGCGGACGCAGCGCCGCCGAGCCGAGGATCATCGTCTCGTCCCGCCCGCGCGCGCGCAGCAGGCGGTCGGTGAAGACATGCCCGCGCTCCGGGTCGGCGCCAAGTTGCGCTTCGTCGAGCGCGACGAAGCCGACCTCCCGATCCAGCGGCATGCTTTCTGCGGTGCAGAGGAAGTAGCGCGCGTCCGGCGGTACGATGCGTTCCTCGCCGGTGATGAGCGCGACCTGTTTCTCGCCCTTCAGCTTGACGACGCGGTCATAGACTTCGCGCGCCAGCAGGCGCAGCGGGAAGCCGATCATGCCGCTCGAATGGCCGCACATCCGCTCGACCGCGAGATGCGTCTTGCCGGTGTTGGTCGGCCCCAGCACCGCGGTGACGGGCGAACGCGAGAAACGGGTCACGGTCGGAAGATCGACGCGCGCAGCCCCGGATGCAAGCCCACATCGATGTTCTGGGCGGATAAAAATCGCCGAATTGCGGATGGTTGCGCCGCCCGGCGTCGCCCGGCCACGACTCGTCGCAATGTCGGCGCGCGGCATGGCTGCTTAATTTGACTTTAGGATGTCTGGTCCACAACGGATGCTGCCTGGGCCCGGGGTTTCGGGGCGGGCCTGCTATTCGGGGGGACGCGCTCGGGTGTTCGTGCGCAACGATTCAGTGCTGGAAGGTGCAGGCGGCGCGGTGGCGCTGTCGTTCGGGCGCGCATTCGCGGCGCCGGCACCGACCCCGCTTGCCGATCGCCTGCAGGAGCGGCTGGGCGGGATCGACCTGGTCCCCGACCTCGGCGCCGACATCGGCAGCCGGACGTGGTGGCGCGGGGCCGCGACCTGCGCCGCGCTGATCGCGGCGACGTGGATGCTCTCCCCCGGCTTCGATCGCCCGACCTATGGTGTTGCCGCGCCGACATTGGCCGGGGCCGATTGGGACGAGGCGCGCGCGCAATCGATCGCGCCATTGGCGCTCGGCGCCAACAGCGGCCATCGGCTTGCGCCGACCGCCGCGGTAGTGCCGCTGACCGACACGCCCGAGCGCCCGACGCTGGAACTGGCCGCGACGCTGACCGACGGCAACCGCATCGCCGACGTGCTGGCGCGCGCCGGGGTGGGTTCGCACGATGCCGGCGCCGTCGCCGACCTGGTCGCGCAGAAGATCGCGCTCGACGAACTCAATCCCGGCACGCAGCTCGAGCTGGTGCTCGGTCGCCGCCCCGCCAAGGACGCGCCCCGCCCGCTCGAGAAATTGTCGTTCCGCGCACGCTTCGACCTCAGCATGGATATCGCGCGGCAGGCCGGAGTGCTGGCGCTGAACGCGATTCCCATCGCGATCGACCACACTCCGCTGCGTATTCAGGGTCGCGTCGGCCCCAGCCTCTATCGCTCGGCGCGTGCGGCGGGTGTGCCGGCCAAGGCGGTCGAGGCGTTCCTGCGCTCGGTCGCCAGCCGCACGCCGGTCAGCCGGATCGGCAGCGACCAGCAGTTCGACGTGATCGTCGAGCGCGCCCGCGCCGCGACCGGCGAAGTGCAACTCGGCAAATTGCTCTACGCCGGCCTGTCCGGCGACGGCAGCAAGCTACAGCTCGTGCGCTTCGAACAGGGCGGCAAGGACAGCTGGTTCGACGCCAAGGGTATCGGCGAACGCACCGCGGGCGCGGCGATGATGCCGGTCGCGGGGAGGCTGACGTCGGGCTTCGGCATGCGGACGCACCCGGTGCTCGGCTATGCGCGGATGCACAAGGGTCTCGACATCGCCGCCCCCTCGGGCGCGCCGATCGTCGCGCCGATGGACGGCACGGTGACGATGGCGGGCTGGGCGGGCGGATACGGTCGCTTCGTGAAGCTGGCGCACGCGAACAGCCTGGCGACCGGCTTCGGCCACATGAGCCGGATCGCGGTGTCGAACGGCCAGCGCGTGAGCAAAGGTCAGGTGATCGGATATGTCGGCTCGACCGGCCTGTCGACCGGCCCGCACGTCCATTATGAATTGTGGAAGGCCGGCACGCCGATCAATCCGGGCAAGGTGACGTTCGAAAGCGTCCAGCGCCTGTCGGGCGGCGCGCTCGATGCGTTCAAGAGCCGTTTTGCGAAACTGATGGCGGTGCCCGCGGCGGATTAAGCGGGCGGCGCGCACTTTGCGCAAGCAAAGTGCCGACTCGCCACGTCGGACGGGCTCCCATGAAAGTATTACTTTCATGGGTACCGGGGCAGCGGGCGCGCAGCAGCCCGTCTGACGGCGTGGCGGAAACGCTTCGTCAAGCCCGCGCGATCGTCTCCACCCACGCCCCGATCGCCGACTGGTCCATGTCGGTCGTGTTGAACACGACGATGGTTTCGCTTCGCGCCAGGCGATGGGCGATGTGGGTGCGATACCCACCGACCTTGCCCGTCTCCCACGCCCAGGGTGCACCGTCGATCAGATGCACTCGCCCGCCCAGCGCATACTCCTGCGCCGGCCACGCCACCTGCGTCAGCGCCGTGCGCGAGGGGGCACGCAGCAGGCCAGTGTGGAAAATGCCGTGCGCGGCGCGGACCGCATCGCGCACGCCGCCCGCCACATTTCCGGTCGCGGCGACGAAGGCCGGGGCCGGCGACATCTTGCGCACCGGCGGCACCGCGCTGCCATACGCCACGGCCAGACGCGGCATCGGCGGCTGGCCATCCTGCGCGAAGCCGGCGCCCGTCATGCCGAGCGCGCGGAGCACCAGCCGCTCCACGTTGGCCGCGAGCGGTGTGCCGGTCAGGCGCTCGACGATCGCCGCCACGATCACCCAGTTGAGCGCGGCATAGTCCCAGCCTTGGCCCGGTGCGAATGTCGGATCGCCGGCCCCGAACCGTGCAACCATCGCTGCCGCCGTGGCGCTCGACGTGCGCAGGCCGGGTTCCGACGCAAGCTCGCGGGAGAGCAGGTCCGGGACGCCCGAGGTATTCGACAGCAGGTGCCGCAGCAGCACGCGGTCGCCGGTGTCGTGTCGAAAATCAGGCAGGTAGGTCTTGATCGGGGCGTCGATCGAGAGAACCCCGCGCTCCGCGAGGCGCAGGACCGCGACGCTGGTCAGCCATTTCGACGCCGATCCCCAACGGAACTGGGTGGTCGGGGTAATCGGCACGGCGCTTTCGATATCGGCCATACCGACGCAGCGGACATGCTCCACCCTGCCCGCGCGGGCATGGGCGATAAGGCCGTTGAAGTTTGCCGGCAGCGCGATTCCGTCGATCGCGCGGCTGCGGGAAGTGCCGGCAGATGCGGGGCGTCCCCACGCGCGAGAGGTTGCACCGAGCAGGACGCTGCCTGCCAATATCGTCCGCCTGTCGATCACCGCTCTTCTCCCCGTCATCCCCGAAAGGGCGCGTAGGCGAGTGGCGGGGCCACGGCCAGTGCGTGTGAGCGCTCGGGGGGGAAAATGTGTCCCGTTCGGTGTTTACCCGCGGTTTCAGCTGAATGGAGGAACCGCCACGCCGTCAGACGGGACAGCTGCGCCGCCCCGCTGCCCGACGTGACGAGTCGGCGATTTGCTGGCGCAAATCGCTCGCCGCCCGCGCCTTACCGCCCCTGCGCTCTCCAGCGCTTGATGGTCCGCGCCAGGATCATGTCCTCGCCGCCGGTTTCGCGCCACAGTTCGGAGAAGATCGGATCACCCGAGGCCGGGCGCTTGGCTTCGTCGAGGGCGTCGAACAGCACGCGGATCGGGGTCGAGACGCCTTCTCCGCAAACGATGCATTCGCGGTTCCGGAGCGCGGGGATCGAATCGAGGAAGCCGCGCGCGCCTTCGGGCATCGCTGCGCGGACGTAGGCCTGGTCGCGGTCGTTGTTGAGGCGCATCGAGATAATCGTGCCGCACTGCGACAGCACGCCCTCCGCCAGATCCGACGGACGCTGGGTGATGAGGCCCAGCGAAATGCCGTATTTGCGGCCTTCCTTGGCGATGCGGCTGAGGATGCGTCCGACCGACGACCCATCGGCATTGCGTTCGTTGGGAACGTAGCGGTGGGCTTCTTCGCACACGAGCAGGATCGGGCGCTGCGGCTCGTTGCGCGCCCAGATCGCGAAGTCGAACACCATGCGGCTCAAGACCGCGACGACGACGCTGGTGATCTCGCTCGGCACGCCCGAAACGTCGATGATCGAAATCGGCTTGCCGTCGGCGGGCAGGCGGAAGATGCGGCCGATGAAGCTCGCCATGGTGTCGGCGACGAGCATGCCCGAGAACATGAACGAGTAGCGCGGATCGCCCTTCACTTCCTCGATCTTGGTCTTCAACCGCGAATAGGGCGCGGTGTCGCCGGCGCGGTCGAGCTTGCCCATTTCGAGCTGGATCAGATTGACCAGGTCGCTCAGCAGATAGGGGATCGGCGAATCGACGGTCAGCTTGCCGATCTCTGCGGCCAGGCGGTTCTTGGCTTTGGCGGCGAGCAGGCATTTGGCGAGGATGTCGCCGTCGGTCTGGCGTTCGGAGCCCGAGGTCGTGACGAACACCTCGCAATGCTCCTCGAAATTCATCAGCCAGTACGGCATCTGCAGGTTCGAGGTGTCGTACACCTCGCCGGTCGTCTTGAACGCCGCGCCATATTCGCCGTGGGGATCGATCATGACGATGTGGCCCTGCGGCGCGAGCTCGCAGATGCGGTGGAGAATGAGCGCGGCGGCAGTCGACTTGCCGGTGCCGGTCGATCCCAGTAGCGCGAAATGCTTGCCGAGCATCGCATCGACGTAGAGCGCTCCGCGAATGTCCTTGGTCGGATAGACGTTGCCGATCTCGACGTTGGGGCGATCGTCGGCGGCGTACATCTGCTTCAGGTCGCTGGTCGAGATCGGATAGACCGGCGTGCCGGGAGCCGGATAGCGGGTGACGCCGCGACGGAAGCGGTAGAGCTTGCCGGTCAGCCGCTCCTCGTCGCCCTCGCCCAGGAAATCGACCTGCGCGACGACGGCGCCCGCGCGGCTTTCATGCATGCGCAGCGCGCGCACGTTCGCGACCAGCCAGGTCGCGCCGACGCGCATCTTGATCTGGCTGCCGACCTGGCCCGAATTGGCGATCGCGCTGTCGGCGTCACTCGCCAACGCATCCATCGCATCGAGGTCGAGCAGCACCTGGCTCGACGAGCCCGAAATGTCGAAGACCGCGCCGATTTCGGCGACCGACAGCGCCGGCTGCGCTGCCGCACCCGCCCCCGCTCCGCTCGGCTCGGCGGCCTCGAAGCCGTGCCTGTGCATCAATTCCGCCATGCCGGCTCCCCCAATTCAGGGAAGACGATGCACGGGAAACCCTTAATTTTACGTTTGTTACGATGGCCGCGCCAATTCAAAAGCGCCGCGAGACGACACCTGCCCCCCATCCGAACGCCACCGACAAGGCGACTGCGGCGAGGCCGTAGAGGAACGGCGCGTGATCGGCCGACGCCGCGACGAAGCGTTCGAAGCCCGACTTGCGAATCTCGATCTCGCGCGTCGCCGCCGCCAGCACGCGCCCGTCCTGGATCAGGAACGTCTCCGCGGTGAAGCGCCCGACCGGCACGCGCGCGGGAATGGCGACATGCGCGCGGTACAGCACGCCGTCGGTGATCTCGACCGCCTTCGGATCCTCGAAATACAGGCCGCTGCGCTTCTTGAGGTCGACGAGACCCGCATCGAAGCGAGATTGCTCCGCCGCGACTGCGCCCGATGCGGGGGACAACTGGAGGCTGGACAGGCCGAGTTCGTAGATCGCCCGGGTCCGCTCGTCGACCAGCGCGGCGATCGGGCGCGACGAGGCGATGGCGTAGAAGCTGGGCGCCGAGCGATAGCGGGTGCGGTCGGCGTTGACCCAGATGCCGGCGACCTTCTCCTTCTCTCGCACCAGGATCGACTGGGCCGGCCCCTTCACCACCACGACGATATCGGTCGGCTGGTCGGGATCGGGGACGACGCCGCGCGGATAGAGGATCGCGCCGAACAGCAGCAGGTCGGCGCCGGTGAAGGAATAGGCGATCTCGATATCGCGCTGCGACACGTCGGGGACCAGCACGGGCTTGGCCGCGCCGAGCAGCAGCGGCGCGAGGAGGAGGGCGAGGAGCGCCTTCACGACAGTTCGATCGTGTAGATTTCGTCGGGACGCCACGCCAGGCCGAGCAGCATCCGCACGGCCACCAGCAGCACCATCACCGCGAGCGCGAGGCGCAGATATTCGGGCTTCATCCGGCTGGCGAGCCGCGCGCCGACCTGCGCGCCCGCGACCGAGCCGAGCAGCAGGAGTGCGGCCAGCACGATATCGACCGCCTTGGTGGTCAGCGCGTGGGTCATCGTCGCGGCGGCGGTGACGAACAGGATCTGGAACAGCGAGGTGCCGACAACGACCGTCGTCGTCATGCCGAGCAGATAGATCATCGCCGGCACCAGGACGAACCCGCCGCCGACACCCAGCAGCACGGTCAGCATGCCGGTCAGGAACCCGAGGATCAGCGGCGCAAGCGGCGAGATGTAGAGCCCAGAGCGATAGAAGCGGTAGCGCAAGGGGAGCGCGGCGACGAGCGGGTGGTGGCGGCGCTTGCTGGCCTTTGGCGCACGACCGGCGCGGAGCGCACCGATGGTGGCCAGTGCCTCCTTCAGCATCAGCCCGCCGATCGATCCGAGCAGCACGACGTACAGCACGGCGATGACGGTATCGATCTGCCCGCTCGCCTGGAGCAGGCGGAAGACGCCGGCGCCCGCGATCGAGCCGAGCACGCCGCCGGCGACGAGCACGACGCCCATCTGCACATCGACGCCGTCGCGGCGGAAATGCGCGAACACGCCCGACACGCTGGCGCCGGTCACCTGGCTGGCGGCGGACGCGGCGGCGACCGTGGGGGGGATGCCGTAGAAGATCAGCAGCGGCGTCGTCAGGAACCCGCCGCCCACGCCGAACATGCCCGACAACAGCCCCACCCCGCCGCCGAGCAGGATGATGACGAGGGCGTTCACCGACAGGTTGGCGATCGGCAGGTACAGGTCCACGCCGGCGACCGTAGCGGCTTTGGCGGGTCAGGCGAAGGTCAGAAATCGGTACCGATCGAGAGCGCGGGGCCGGAACCGGGGCGCGCGTCGCCCGCGACCCGTTCCCGCCAATCGAGCGCCAGCCGCAGCGTGCGTCCCGCGACCGGCAGCCGGGCGCCGAGCGTTGGCCCCACGTCCAGCCGCGCGGCCCCGCGTTGCGCCCCGCCCCACGCACCGCCGCCGGCGTCGATATCCACGCCCGCGATCGTGACGAGCGGGTGGGTACCGCGCACGGCGCCGTCGGCATAGGGGTCGCTGCGGGTGCGGAAGACGACGCCGGCCTGTCCGTACCCTTCGAGCCGGAAGCCCGAGGGCAGTTTTACCTCGCTGACGCCGCCGCTGATGCCGACCGCCGGGCCGCCGCGCCCGGCATCGAGCGCGATGCGCTGTTCCACCACGACGCGAACCGGCAGGCCGGCAGGGCGCCACGCGACGCCGACCGCGGCTTCGCGACCGATGCCCGAGAAGGGGGTGGCGAGCCGGCCGGTGAGCGCGAGGCCGTGCCCGAGCGCATAATCGGCGCGGATGCCCGCCTGCGACCCGCCCAGTTGCGATCCGCCGCTGCCCGCGCCGAGGCCCGAGCCGCCCCGAGCGATCACCCACGCGCTGCCCGACAGCCGCGATCCTGCGGCGCGCGCTGGCGGCGGCGGTGCGAACGGGACCGGCGGTATGCCGCGGTCGGGGGCGGGCGGCGTCGAGGCCTCCTGCGACGTGGCGCCGTAGCGGACGGGGCCGTAGCTGACGAGCGACAGCAGCGCGAGTTCGACGCGGACGGCATCGGTCGGAACGCCTGCCGGGCGGACTTCGGGCGCCGACGGCAGCGCACGCGCTCCGGGTGTAGCGGGCAGGGGTACCGCGACCAGCGCCGCCGGCGACCCCGACGATGGCGCGGCGGTCGCGATCGGTATCGCCTCGCGCAGCGCCTGGGGGAGCGATCCCGTCTCGTGCCAGATCAGCAGGACGCGCAGCCCGATCCAGCCGCCGGCAACCCCGCCCAGGAAGCGCAGCGGGCGACCGCCGGTCACGCCGCCTCCTCCGCGAGATCGGGAAATTCGTGCGCGGTCTTGTCCCACGCCGGCGCCGCGCCGCGCAGCATGGCGAGATAGCGCACCAGCGCCCGCCGCGCCGCCATCATCGCGACGATGTTGCCGACCAGCATCCGCGGCAGCGCGCGGAAGCCCTCCGCCACGCCGTAGCGGCGCGATACGAACAGGCCGCGCATCGCCAGCCGCCAGAGGAGGAACAGGCCGTTGACCGCGAGCAGAGCGGCCAGCGCCGGACCGACCGCCGGCGCCGGCGCGCCGCCCAGCAGGGTCGCGGCATGGCCGATCGCCCACAGCAACAGCGCGGCATAGGCGGCGACCAGCACCAGCACCGCGATCGGCGCGCGGCGGTCGCGCATCCGCATCCAATATTCGCCGATATGACGCGCCGGCCCCCAGCCGGTCCGGTCCCAGCCGGCGAGCGCGATCCCGATCAGCCAGCGCGCCTTTTGCCGCACGGCGGTGTCGAGCGTCGCGGGGAAATAGGCGCGGACGCCCACTGGCCCGCCGCCATCGGCGCGATCGACCAGCGCCAGCCGCGTCCGCCCGCCGAGCGCGGCGATCGTCAGCCCCAGCTCGTAATCCTCGGTCAGGCTGGACGCATCGAACGGCATGCCGCCGCGCGACGCCGCAATCCGGTCGAGCATCGGGCGCGCGATCGCGCAGCCGACGCCGGCCAGCGGCAGCCCCGCGCCGACGCATTCGCGCACCGCCAGCAGCTTGGCATGCGCCTCCGCGAATTCGTCGAGATAGGTGCCCCCCACCAGATGCGCGCCCGGTCGCGGCAGCGGCAGCACCGGCAGCTGCACCGCGTGCGCCGTCGCCAGCGCATGGTCGAAAACGGCGAGCTCGCCCGCATCGACCACGTCCTCGGCATCGTGCAGGATGATCGCCTCGAAAGGTGCGACCTCGACCCGCTCCTCGGCGATCATCGCGCGCCACAGGCTGTTGAGGCAATCGGCCTTGGTCGTCGGGCCCGAGCGATGGCCGACGACCAGCCGGATGCGCGGATCGTCGAGCGCGACCTCCGCCACCGCCTCGATCGTCGCGCCGTCATTGGGATAGACACCGACAAAGATCGCGAGCGAGGGGTGCGGCAATTGTGTCGCCAGGGTGCGCAGCATCGCGCCGATCACCGCCGCCTCGTCCCACGCGGGAATGAAGATCGCGAACCGGCGGCGCGGTGCAGGCAGCTCGTCGGTGGTCAGGCGGCGCTCGCCCGTCCAGCGGCGGCGCAGGCGGTGCACGAGGTACACGGCGTCGACCAGCAGATCATCGACCCCGCCGATCGCCATGCCGACGGCTGCGAACAGCGTCAGCTCACGCGCTGCCGCCCACACCCCCGCGGTAAATAGCCCACAGTCCAGATCGATGCCCCCGATTCGGACTGACTTTATCCATTGTCGAGGTGTCGCCCGCAAGTAGCCGTTAGCACGCAATCTTTTCGGATCGGTGCCCGCACGCAGGCTTTCGCGAGGGGCGCCACCGTACCCACGCCTGCAAAAAAGACCGGGGCGCAGCGCACGCGAACCAAAGTTCGTGTCGTGCGTTGCGCCCACGGTCCTTTACCCTTTCGGGACCGGTGCTTCGGCACACGGCCGCGTCGGCGCTTATCTGCGACGCGGCCGATAGCCTGAGGGGTTACCAGTAGAAGTTGCGGATGACGCTGACGACCGTGCCGCGGCGCGTATCGACCAGGATCACGTCGTTATAGTGGCGCACCCACCGCTGGTAGCCGCGCGCCGGCGGCAGGCGATAGCGCCACGGATCGGCGATGTAATAGCGCGTGCCGTAATAGCTCGGTGCGATGCGCCCGCCGACGCGGAACGAGGTATAGCGGAACGGCGCGCGCCACGTGCCACGGGCGTACAGGTTGCGGTTGCGATCGCGCCATCCGCGCCAGTCGTCGCGGCCCCAGCTGCGATTCCGGTCGGCGCGATCCTCGCGATATTCCTGCCGTGCCTCACGCAGGTCGCCGCGCGCGTCGCGGACGTCGCGGCGGTCGCCGGTGCGATAGGCGCGGTTCAGATCGCGCTGTTCCTGGCGAATGTCCTGGCGGTCGCGGCGCAGTTCGGCGCGCGACTGTGCGACGGCGGGCGCTGCCATCGTCGGCAGCGCGACGGCGGCCATCAGCCCCATGACGATCAGTTTACGCATGATACATCTCCTTGCCTTGTCCGGCGTTCTAAACGCCGATGGGCATGAGATGCTCCCTGTCGCCTGAACCGGTCGCGAATGCGCCGGTCATCGTGGCGACAGCTTTACGGCCCGTTGCCGCCGCCGGTCGGGGCGCCGGCGGCGCCGACCGTGCCGATGTTGCCGAACAGGTCGGAGAAGAAGCCGCGCTCGCGACCCAGCGTCGGCGTCTTCTTGCTTTCCGGATTGATCGACGCGACCTGCTCCACGCCCATGCGATCGACCGAGGCGACGTTGCCGGCAGCGTCGAAGCGGACGCGCAGCGTGATCTGGCTGACGGGCTTCGGGTTGTTGTACGCATAGTTGCGCGTGTCGCGCGCGACATAATACCAGTCGGCGTCGCTGAACTGGCCAGCGACGGTCGGGCGGCCCAGCGTCTGCTGGACGGTGGCGCGGGTATCGACGCCCGGCTGCACCGAGTTCACCAGATCGACATCGACGATATAGCCTTGGTGCCCGCGCAGCGGGGTGCAGGCGGCGGCGGACACCGCAGCGAAGATCAGGACGGGCACTACAGGACGCATTCGACTCTCCGGACACCGGGGCAGGCTTATTCGGGCACCGGGCGGCGACCGAGATTGCAACCGCGCCCGATCGCCTCAATATGCGGGCAAAGCCCCCGCGACAAGGCGCGCGCGGCGAAACGGGATATGGACGGAAACGTGGCCGGGACGAAGTGGATGGAGCGCCTGTTCGGGCGCAAGGACGAGGCACAGGCGCTGTACGAGGCGATCGTCGCGCGCGCACGCGCAGCCCATTGGTACACCGACGGCGGCGTCGCCGACACGATCGACGGGCGGTTCGACATGATCGCGGCGATCCTGTCTATCACGCTGCTGCGGATCGAGCGGGATCCGGCGGGCGATTCGCTGGGCGTGGCGCTCGCCGAACGCTTCGTCGACGACATGGACCCGCAGCTGCGCGAGATCGGGATCGGCGACGTCGTCGTCGGCAAGCATGTCGGCCAGATGATGAGCATGCTGGGCGGACGGCTGGGCGCGTATCGCGACGGGCTGGCGGCGGGGTCGATCGACACCGCGCTGGTCCGCAACCTCTACCGCGACCAGCCGCCCGCCCCGCCCGCGCTCGCGCATGTCCGGGGCGCGCTGACCGCGCTGTCGGCGGCGTTGCAGGCGACGTCGATCGAGGCGCTGGCCGCGGGGCAGCTGCCGGCATGACCGAGGCGTATGAGTTTTCCCGCCCACGCCGCCTCGACACGCTGGGCGAAGGCGAGGCGGTGACGTCGGTCGAGGCCGACGCCGGCGAGCGCGTGGCGCTGGCACGCCGCTTCGGCCTGATCGCTTTGGAGGCGCTCACCGCCGACTATAGCCTGCGCCGCGACGCCGCCGGCATCACCGCGACCGGCACGCTCGGCGCGCGGGTGGTGCAGGCCTGCATCGCGACCGGCGATCCGGTGCCCGACACCATCGCCGAGGATTTCCGTATTCGTTTCCTCCCCGAGTCGGCGGAAGGAAACGACGACGAGGTCGAGCTCGATTCGGGCGACCTCGACACGATGTTCTACGCCGGCAGCGCGATCGACCTGGGCGAGGCGGCGGCGGAGACGCTCGCGCTGGCGCTCGATCCCTATCCGCGCTCGCCCCGCGCCGCCGACGCGCTGCGCGACGCCGGGGTGATGACCGAGGAGGAGGCGAAGCCCGCGGGCGCGCTGGCCGGATTGAAGGATCTGCTCAAGGGCCAGCCATGATCCTGGGCGTCGTCATCGTCATGCTGGCGCTGTGCGTCGTCATCGGGTTGTCGACGCAGCCGCGGAAAGCCTTCGTGGCACTGCCCGCGGCGGTGCTGGCGATGGTGGTGCTGATCGAGGAAGCGGGCGTCGCACCGCGGCTGGCGGTCATCGCCGGGCTGCTGATCTCGCTGGCGCTGTCGGTGTCGTGGCGCAGCGCCGGCGTGGCGAAAGCACCGCAGCCCTCGCCCGCCGACCGGGCATGGGACCGGCTGGCCGGCTCGGCGGGGTTCCTGGCGCGCGGACGGGTCGCCGCGGTACGACGGCGGCGCGAATTGCTGGTGTCGCGCGGGGACGACATCGACCCCTTCTCCAGCTTCGGCGAGCTGCGCCTGAAACTGGAACGCCGCGTGCCCGAGCTGATCGAGAACTACCTCGACGAAGCCGCGACCGCGCCGAAGCTCCGGCGGCACCTGCTGATGTCCGAACTGCTCGGCGAGATCGAGGGGCTGGTGGCCCGCGCCGAGGCGGTCGACCCGACCGCGATTGCGCGGGCAGACCGGCGAACGGCCCTGCGCGCGCATCTGGGGCGCGGTGCGGATCGCGGGGGTGGGGAGTAGGGGTAGGCACGGGCCTGTAAGCCCTCACCCATTTCCGTTCGCCTCGAGCAGGCGTCGAGCTTGTCGAGACGCCGTATCGAGAGGGCCCTCTCGTGGCACTGACCTCTCGATACGTCGTCTCGACAAGCTCCACGACTACTCGAGGCGACCGGTGTTTGTGGTTGGCGATGCATCAATTTGGCGCCCGCCCTAGTGTGCGGCAAAGCTTCGGGTCGCACCGAGCGAAATCCGGTGCGTTTAGCGAAGGGCGGCGCATGGGCCATGCGCGTCGATTGCGATCGGCATGAACACTGGTCTGGACCGTCCTCCCGTTCGCCTCGAGTACGCGTCGAGCTTGTCGAGACGACGTATCGAGAGGTGGTTGCCCCTCAACAAGACGTCTCGATACGCGCTCTCGACAGGCTCGATCGCTACTCGACGCGAACGGTTGGGGCGGCAAACCATTCTCCATCCGCACTTAGCGAAGTCGAAGTGCCTGTCGCGGGGTGGGGTGCGTGGGCCATGTGCTTCGACTTCGCCCAGCACGAACGGGAATTTTGGCCCCTTCCCCGGCCTACCCCTTAGCGCCGATCCCTCGCGCCAGCATGTCCGCGATCGTATCGGCCACCGCGCCCTCGGGCACATCCTCGTCCCAGACACCGTAGCGCAGGCCCAGGAACACGTTCATCCCCATCACCGCCCAGGCATGGATTTCGCCCACGTCGGTGCGCAGTTCGCCGCGGGCGGCGGCGGCTTCGAGGCGGGACTGGATGCGGGTTGCGGTGGTCGCATAGTGGCGGCGGAAGCTGTCGGGGTCGACGAATTCGGATTCGTCGATGATGCGGTAGATTTCCTTGTGCTGACGCACGAACGCGATGAAGTCGGCAAGGCCGGCGCGTTCGGCGGCGATGCCGTCCTTGGCCGCGCGGATGCCGGGGGCGACGTGGTCGCGGACCTGGCCCGACATGTGCGCGACGAGCGCGCGGAACACCGCGTCCTTCGAATCGAAATAGGTGTAGAAGCTGCCCAGAGCCACGCCCGCACGGCGGGTGATGCCGCTGATCGAGGCCTCGTGGAAACCGCGCTCGCCGAACTCGGCGGCGGCGGCATCCAAGATGGCCTGTTGTGTGCGGCGCCCGCGGTCGGTGCGCGGCGCTTTCGCATCGTCGGGCACCGCGATCGGCGCGCCGCCCGTTGCCGCCGCTGTTGCAGCCGGGACACGTTCGCCCGCCATCGATAGCCTCCCCCAATTCCCAAGTTGAAACCTGGTTCAACTTTCATTAAAGACTTAGCCGTTCACGCACAACCCTGCTTCCCAGAAAGCCGGGGTGCCACTGGGGAGGGGATTGTCCATGATCGGTTTCGTCACGTCCACACGTTCGCTGTTGCAGGCCGGCGCCTGCCTTGCCGCGCTGTCCGCCACGCCGGCGTTCGCGCAGGAAGTCGCCAACCCGCAGGAAACCGCGGCCGAGGCCGGCGACCCCAACGAGATCGTCGTCACCGCGCGCCGTCGTGAGGAAACGCTGCGCGACGTGCCGATCGCGGTGACCGCCTTCACCGGCGCGCAGCTCGCGACGCAGGGCGCGATCGACATCACCGACATCGCCGCCACCACGCCGAACGTCACGCTGGAAGTGTCGCGCGGCACCAATTCGACGCTCAGCGCCTTCATCCGCGGCGTCGGCCAGCAGGATCCGGTCGGCGGGTTCGAAGCGGGTGTCGGCCTGTACCTCGATGACGTGTACCTCAACCGCCCGCAGGCCGCGGTCCTCGACATCTACGACGTCGAGCGGGTCGAGGTGCTGCGCGGGCCGCAGGGTACGCTGTACGGACGCAACACCATCGGCGGCGCGATCAAGTACGTCACGCGCCGGCTGGGCAACGAGCCGACCGTCACCGCGCGGGCGAGCTATGGCAGCTACAACCAGATCGACGGCGTGATCTCGGGCAGCGTGCCGCTGGGCGATTCGGGCTTCAAGATCGGCGGCGCGGTCGCCAAGCTGACGCGCGACGGCTTCGGCAAGAACCTGACGACGGGCGAAGAGAACTACGACAAGGACGTCTTCGGCGCCCGCGCGACGCTGCAGTACGAGCCCTCGACCACCGCCTTCTTCCGCCTGTCGGGCGACTATACGCTCGACAAGTCGGCACCGCGCGGCGGCCACCGCCTGATCCCCGGCATCGCCAGCGGCGCGCCGGTGCTGGCCGACGTCTATGACAGCCAGGGCGGCCTCGTGACCCCGAAGCAGCGGGTCGAGGCGTATGGCGGATCGCTGTTCGCCGAGCTGCAGCCGACCAACTGGCTGACCTTCCGATCGATCACCGGCTATCGCAAGGACGATACCGCCACGCCGATCGACTTCGACGCGCTGCCCGCGGTGCAGGTCGACGTGCCGAGCTTCTACAATAACGAACAGTTCAGCCAGGAAGCGCAGCTGCTGGTCAACACCGGCGGCTTCTCGGGCCTGCTCGGCATCTATTATCTCGATGCCAAGGCACGCACCGTGTTCGACGTGCGCCTGCCCGGCGGCGTCACCGCGACGACGTTCGGCGACGTCTTCACCGACACCGTCGCGATCTTCGGCGATGCGACCTACGACTTCTCGCCCCAGTTGAGCGTGTCGGTCGGCGGGCGCTACACCTGGGACAACCGCCAGGCACAGGTGCTGCGCCAGACGTATCTGAACGGCGGCTCGCCCTTCTTCGGCGGTACCGGCACGCTGTTCGCCACCACGTCGGACTTCCGCGGCGATGCGTCGTTCACCAAGTTCACGCCGCGCGCGTCGATCAGCTTCAAGCCGACGCCCGACCACAATCTCTACGCAAGCTATTCGAAGGGCTTCAAGGGCGGCGGGTTCGATCCGCGCGGTCAGTCGACCGCGTGCCGCACGCCGGCCGGCGCCACCTGCAACCGCCAGGAGGTGTATGATTTCCTGTCGTTCGATCCCGAGAATGTCGACACCTATGAAGTCGGCTACAAGGCGTCGCTGTTCGATCGCCGCCTGAACTTCGCGCTCGCCGGCTTCCGTTCGGACTATACCGACGTGCAGGTGCCGGGATCGATCGGCACGACGATCAACGGGCAGCAGACCTTCATCGGCGTCACCACCAACGCCGGCCGCGCCCGCATCAACGGGTTCGAGGCGGAGGCGACCGCGGTGCTGCTGAAGGGGCTGGCGTCGGAAACCGACCGCGTCACCCTGTCGGGCACGGCGGGCCACCTCGATGCCAAGTACACGCGCTTCATCGATGCGCGCGGGCTGGACGTGTCGGGCCGCCGCCGCTTCCAGAACACGCCAGACTGGACCGCCAGCGGCACGCTCGCCTACGCCGGCGAGGTCGGCGGCGGCACGCTCAACGTCTCGGGCACCGTCTCCTACCGCAGCGACAGCCAGCAGTTCGAGTTGCGCACGCCGATGCTCGACCAGCCGGCCTACACGCTGCTCGACGCCAACATCACCTACGACATCAACGACAACATCTCGATCGGCGTGCATGGCCGCAACCTGACCGACAAGCGCTATATCGTCGCGGGCTACAACTTCCTGGCGCAGAACCCGGACACGGGCGAGTTTCTGCGCAACGCGACGACGAATGCCTATGTCCCGACGCTGGGGACCGAGGGCGTACTGACGGCCTATTACGGCAACCCGCGGCAGGTGTTCGCGACGCTGACCGTCAAATACTGAGGTTCGCTATCCGCCGCGCGGGCGGAGAATGGGGGGGAAGGCCGGGTGCTGCCGCTGGCGGCGCCCGGCCTTTGCCGTATAGGTGGGTGAAAGGGAGAGGCTGATGCACGCTACGGGCGAGACGGAACGGGGGCGCCCCGGCGCGAATGTCGTGCTGGCGATGCTGTTGCTGGTCTATACCTTCAACTTCCTCGACCGGCAGATCCTCGGCATCCTGGCGCAGCCGATCAAGGCCGATCTGGGGCTGACCGACGCGCAGTTCGGCGCGGTCGGGGGGCTTGCGTTTGCACTGCTCTACTCCGTGCTGGGCGTTCCCCTCGCCATGCTCGCCGACCGCACCAGCCGCAGCGCGGTGATCGCGGGATCGCTGGCGGTGTGGAGCGGCTTCACCGCGCTGTGCGGGGTCGCGACCGGTTACTGGCAGCTGTTCCTGTTCCGGCTGGGCGTGGGCGTCGGCGAGGCCGGGGGGGTTGCGCCCTCCTATGCGCTGATCGCCGATTATTTCCCGCCCGAAAAGCGCGCACGGGCGCTGGCGATCTATTCGCTGGGCGTGCCGGTGGGCCTCGCCGGCGGCACGTTGCTCGGCGCGTACATCGCCGCGCTGGTTGACTGGCGCACCGCCTTCATCGTGATGGGCGTGGCGGGCATCATCCTCGCGCCGATCTTCAAATCCGTGGTGCGCGACGTGCCCAAGGCGCCCGCAGCCACGGCCGCCGCGCCGGTCGGGCAGACGTTCGGCATTCTGGCGCGCAAGCCCGCCTTCTGGCTGATGGCGGTCGCTGCGGGGTGCAGTTCGCTGTGCGGCTACGGCCTGGCGCTGTGGACGCCGTCGGTGCTGATGCGCAGCTTCGGCTTCGACCTGATCACCACGGGCCAGTTCATGGGATCGATCCTGCTGGTCGGCGGCACCGCGGGCGTGTTCGCGGGCGGCTGGTTCGCCGACCGTCTCGGGAAGACCGACCGCGGCTGGTACGCGAAGCTGCCGACGATCGCCTGGGCGATCACCGTGCCGACGTTCGCGTTCGGGCTGCTCAGCCCCTCGCCCGCGCTCGCCTGGCCGCTGCTGCTGATCCCCAATGCGATGAACATCCTGTGGCTGGGACCGGTGACGACCGCGGTCCAGCATCTGGTGCCGCGCCACATGCGCGCGACCGCGTCGGGCAGCTTCCTGCTCATCAACAACCTGATCGGCCTCGGCGTCGGCCCGCTGTTGATGGGCACGCTCTCGGACATGCTGAAATCGACCTACGGCATCGAATCGCTGCGCTACGCGGCGGTCGGGTGCCTCGCCTTCTATGCGCTGGCGGCGGTGTTGATGACGTTCGCGATCCGGCCGCTCAGGCGGGATTGGGTGGAGGATGTCGCCTGATCCGCCACGCCGTCAGACGGGACGGCTATGCCGCCCCGCTGGCCGCCGTGGCGAGTCGGCGGTTTGCTGGCGCAAACCGCACGCCGCCCGCTAACGCTCCCGTGTCGCCGCGAATTTCACCTTCGGATAGCGATCCGCAACGTAGCCGACTTCCCATGCCGACTTCGCCAGGAACACCGGGTTGCCGTCGCGGTCCTTGGCCATCGCGCCCTTGTTCAGGTCGATGAACGCCTTCAGGTCGGCGGGATCGTCGGCGGTGATCCAGCGGGCGGTGTCGTAGGGCGATGGCTCGAGCCCGGCAGCAACCTTGTACTCGGCATCGAGGCGCGAGAGCAGCACGTCGAGCTGGAGCTGCCCGACCACGCCGATGATCCAGTTCGACCCGATTTCCGGGTAGAACACCTGCGTCACCCCCTCCTCGGCCATGTCGTCGAGGGCTTTGCGCAACTGCTTCGTCTTGGTGAAATCCTTCAGCACCACGCGGCGCAGGATTTCGGGCGCGAAATTGGGGAGGCCGGTGAAGCGCACCGCCGATTTCTCCGCCAGCGTATCCCCCACCCTCAACGTCCCGTGGTTCGGGATGCCGATGATGTCGCCCGGAAACGCCTCATCCGCCAGTTCGCGTTCGCGCGCGAAGAAGAGGATCGGAGAGTGGATCGCGATCGGCTTGCCGTGGCCGGTCGGGGTCAGCTTCATGCCGCGCTTGAACGTGCCGGAGACGAGCCGCATGAACGCGATGCGATCGCGGTGGTTGGGGTCCATGTTGGCCTGGACCTTGAACACGAAGCCGGTGACTTCGGGATTGTCCGGCGCGATCGGCTCGGGATCGGCGGGCAGCGCGTGCGGCGGGGGCGCGTAGGTCGCGATCGCCTCGATCAGATCCTCGACCCCGTATTCACGCAGTGCCGATCCGAAGAACACCGGCGTCAGATCGCCGTGCTGATACGCCGCGACGTCGAATTCGGGGTAGCCGGCCTGCGCCAGCTCGACCTCGTCGCGGATCGCCTCTGGCAGGGCGTCGGTCGCGTCGCCCATCCGGTGCAGCCCCTCGTACAGCCCGCCCATCCCGATCGGCCACAGCATCGGCGCGACATCGAGCGCGAGCAGGTCGGCGATCTCGTCGAGCAGTTCGAACGGTGAGCGACCCTCGCGATCGACCTTGTTGACGAAGGTGATGATGGGGACGCTGCGCAGGCGGCAGACCTCGAACAGTTTGCGCGTCTGCGCCTCGATACCGCGGGCGGCGTCGATGACCATGATCGCCGAATCGACAGCGGTCAGCGTGCGGTAGGTGTCTTCGGAAAAGTCCTCATGCCCCGGCGTGTCGAGCAGGTTGAAGGTGATGCCGTTGCGTTCGAACGTCATCACGCTGGACGTGACCGAGATGCCGCGCTGCTGCTCGATCTTCATCCAGTCCGATCGCGCGCGCCGTGCCTGGCCGCGCGCCTTCACCTCGCCCGCCAGATGGATCGCGCCGCCCTTCAGCAGCAGCTTTTCGGTGAGCGTGGTCTTGCCGGCGTCGGGGTGAGAGATGATCGCGAAGGTGCGGCGGGGGGAGGCGGATGACACAAAAATTCCGTTCGTGCTGAGTAGCGACTGAGCTTGCCGAAGGCGCGTATCGAAGCACCGCCCCGAGCCCAAGTCCTTCGATACGCCGCTTCGACTTCGCTCAGCGGCTACTCAGCACGAACGGTTTTGGGAAGTCACGTCGTGAGTCCTACCGACATCGCGAATTCCCGCCGCTCGCCGGGAGCGAGGCGCATCACTCCGGGCTTGTCCCAGATTTCGCCGGCGAAACCGGTGGGATCGGCATGGCCCCACCACGGCTCGACACAGACGAAGGCCGCGCCGGGTTTCGTCCAGACGCCGAGCGACGGGGCGTCCCAGTCGATGCGCAAGCCGGGCGCGCCGTCCGCGCTGTACGTCAGCCCGCGCGAGGCGACCCCGGTCCAGATCAGCGCATCGTCGGCAAACAGCGTGTCGGTGAGCAGCAGGACGGTGCCGTCGAGCGGGCTCGGCTTTTCGCCTGCGATCAGGCCGTCCGCGTCGAGCACCGCAATCGGCCCCTCGGGCGCATCGAACACCATGCGGTGGTCGGCGCGCGGCGCGCCATAGGGCAGCGGCCAGGCGAAGGCGGGATGGTAGCCGAAGCTCGCCGGCAGATCGCGGTCGCCCGGGTTGGCGAGCAGTGTCTCGATCGAGAGAGTCGCACCCTCGATCGTGAAGGTCACGTCGAGCGCGAAGGCGAACGGATAGACATCGCGGGTCGCGTCGCTGTCGGTCAGCCGGAAGCGCGCCGATGTCTCTCCCGCCTCCACCATCTCGAACATCGACCGGCGCGCGAAGCCATGCTTGGGCATCGCATAGTCGCGCCCGTCGAGGCGGTAGCGATCCCCCGCCACCGCGCCGACGATCGGGAACAGCAGCGGCGCGTGGCCGGTCCAGTAGGCCGGGTCGGCATTCGTCATCAGCTCGCGCCCGTCCGCGTCGCGCAGGTGCGTCAATTCGGCGCCGAGCGGATTGATGCTCGCGCTGAGGCTGTCCGAGGCGATGGTGACGAGCGCGCTCATCCCGCGCGGTGGACCGCGAAGCCCTGCCACGACTGGTTGACCGGCATCAGTTCGAGCGCGTTGATGTTCAGGTGGGCGGGAAGCGTCGCGACCCACAGCAGGGTGGCGGCGATGTCCTCCGCGGTCATCGGGTCGACGCCCTTGTAGAGCGTGTCGGACGCCGCCTGGCTGCCGGTGCGAACGGTGGTGAATTCGGTCTCGACCATGCCCGGCTCGATCGACGTCACGCGCACGCCGGTGCCGTGCAGGTCGGCGCGCAGGTCGAGGCTGAACTGGCGCACGAACGCCTTGGTGCCCGCGTACACATTGCCGCCGGGGTACGGATAATTCGCGGCGACCGACGACAGGTTGATGATCGCGCCCTTGCGCGCGACGATGCCGGGCAGCAGCGCGTGGGTGATCGCGACGAGCGCGGTCACGTTGGTGTCGATCATCGTCCGCCAGTTGGCCAGCGACGCCTGCTGCGCCGGCTCCAGCCCGAGCGCGAGGCCGGCGTTGTTGATGAGCAGATCGATGTCGGCGAACGGCGCGGGCAGCCCGGCGAGTGCTGCTTCCCGCGCGGCATCGTCGCGAATGTCGAAGGCGAGCGTGTGGACCCGCTCCGACGCCAGCGCGGCGAGCCGATCCGCGCGCCGCCCGGTGGCGACGACGTGCCAGCCGGCCTCCGCAAACGCCGTGACGCAGGCGCGCCCGATCCCGGCAGTCGCGCCGGTCACCAAGACTGTCGGCATGTCGTTATCCCCTGAGTGTCGCGCCCGCCTTCGCGGCGGCGGCGACGACCTTGTCGGCAATCGCCTTCAACTCGGCGTCGGTGAAGCTCTTGGCCCCCGGCTGCAAAGTGACTTCGACCGCGAGGCTGGTCTGGCCGTCCTTGACGAAGCGGTCGAACAGGCGCGCGTCGACGATACTCGCCTTGTCGGCGCCCTTGATCGCGCGGACGAGATCGCCGGCGATCAGCGTGTCGGGAACCAGGAACGCGAAGTCGCGCGTCACTGCCTGCAAGGCCGGCGGCATATAGGCCGGACGCATGAAGCCAGTGCCCCCGCGCTTGGCGGGCAGCGCGTCGAGGTACAGCTCGACCGCGGCGACATCGCCCGACAGGTCGAATGCCTTCAGCGTCGCCGGATGCAGCATGCCGAATGCCGCCAGTACCGTCTTCGGTCCGAGCCTGAGCGTGCCCGACTGGCCGGGGTGCCAGGTGTCGCCCGCCTCCCCCATCACCGCCAGATTGGCGACCGGCGCGCCCGCCGCTTCGAGCAGCGCCAGCGCCTCGGCCTTGGCATCGAACGCATCGAAACCCTTGGCCTTGCCGGTCGCCCAGCCGCGCGGGCGGGCGTCGCCGGCGAGGACGACGCCCAGGGTCGGACGTTCCCCGTCGGCCAGATAGCGGCGGCCGATCTCGAACAGGCGGATCGTGGCGGCGCCGCGCTTCGCGTTACGCTCGGCAGCGGCCAGAAGGCCGGGCTGCAGCGACGGGCGCATGACCTTCATGTCCTCGCTGATTGGGTTGGCCAGCGTCCAAGCACCGCCACCGAACGCGCCGGCTTCCGCTTCCGAAATGAAGCTCCACGTCACCGCTTCCGCTAAGCCGCGGGCAGCAGCGGCGCGGCGCAGCTTGCGCTCCAGCTTCTGCGCCGGCGTCGCGGTCGGGCGGGCGACGCCCGGCACGCGCGGCAGCGGGACCGAGGGGACAGTGTCGATGCCTTCGATGCGGATGACTTCCTCGACCAGATCGGCAGGGCCATCGACGTCGCGGCGCCACGTCGGCACGGTGACGGTCCAGCTGGCGTCGACCGTGAAGCCAAGGCTTTCGAGGATCGCGCGCTGACGCTCCGGATCGACCGCGAGGCCGCCCAATGTCTCGGCCAGCGTCGGGTCGTACGCGACCACCTTCGCCTCGGTCGGCGGCGTGCCGGCGCGGGTCACGCCACTCGCCGTGCCGCCGCAAATGTCGAGCATGAGCCGCGTCGCGATGGCGAGGCCATCGTCGAGGAACGCGGGATCGACGCCGCGTTCGAACCGCTGGCGCGCGTCGCTGGTCAGTTGCAGTTTCTGGCCGGTTCGGGCGATCCCCTCCGGATCGAAATAGGCGCATTCGATGACGACGTCGGTGGTCGTGTCGGCGACGCCCGAATCCTCGCCGCCCATGATGCCGCCGATGTCGTGGACATGCGCGGCATCGGCGATGACGGTCATGGTTTCGTCGAGCGTGTAGGTCTTGCCGTTCAGCGCCAGCACCTGCTCGCCGGCCACCGCCTTGCGCGCGACGAGCCCGCCGGTGAGCTTTGCCGCGTCATAGACGTGCAAGGGGCGCCCGAGGTCGATCATCACGTAATTGGTGATGTCGACCAGCGCGGAGATCGGCTTCTGCCCGATCGCCTTCAGACGCGACGCCAGCCACGCCGGCGCGGCGCCATTGCGGACGCCCGAGACGGACTGCGCGTAGAAGGCGGGGCAGCCGGCGGGATCGTCGGTGCGGACGTCGGGGCCGGGGCCTTCGCCGGTCACCGGCGTCAAGGTCAGCGGTTTGAGTGTCCCCAGCCCCGCCGCCGCCAGATCGCGGGCAATGCCGCGCACGCCCATGCAGTCCTGGCGGTTGGGCGTGATCGCCACGTCGAACACCGCGTCGTTCAGCCCGGCATAATCGGGATAGGCGGTGCCGACCGGCGCATCGGCGGGGAGTTCGATGATGCCGTCGTGGTCGTCGCCCAGCTCCAGCTCGCGCGTCGAACACATCATGCCGTTCGACACGACGCCGCGGATTTCGGCGACCTTCAGCACCATGCCGTTGGCGGGCACCGTAGCGCCCGGCATGCCGAACACGCCGACGAGGCCCGCGCGGGCGTTCGGGGCACCGCACACGACCTGCATCGGGCCGTCGCCGGCATCGACCGACAGCACTTGCAACTTGTCGGCCTGCGGATGACGCTCGGCGGACAGCACCTTCGCCACGCGGAACGCAGCGAGTTTCGCGCCGGGGTTCTCGACGCCCTCGATCTCCAGCCCGATGCGGGTCAGCGCGTCGGCGACCTGATCGACCGTGGCCTCGGTGTCGAGGTGGTCCTTCAGCCAGGACAGCGTGAACTTCATGCCCCCACTCCCCCGCTGAGCGTCGGTACGTCGAGGGCTGCAAAGCCGTAATGCTTCAGCCAGCGCAGGTCGCCGTCGAAGAATGCGCGCAAATCGTCCATCCCGTATTTGAGCATCGCCAGCCGATCGATCCCGCAACCGAACGCGAACCCCTGCCATTCGTCGGGGTCGTAGCCGCCCGCCGCGATGACGCTGCGGTGGACCATTCCGGAGCCCAGGACTTCCATCCACCCTTCCGATCCGCCGATCACGCGCTTGCCGTTGACCACGGAGAAGCCGACGTCGACCTCCGCCGAGGGTTCGGTGAAGGGGAAGTAGCTCGGGCGCAGGCGCAGGACGATGTCGTCGCGCTCGAAGAACGCCTTCAGGAACGTCTCCAGCGTCCATTTGAGGTGGCCGAGCGTGATGCCCTTGTCGATCACCAGCCCCTCGACCTGATGGAACATCGGCGTGTGGGTGGCGTCGCTGTCGCTGCGATAGGTGCGGCCCGGCGCGATGATGCGGACCGGCTGGTTGCCGCCGGCTGCCTTCATGGCGCGGATCTGGACGGGGGAGGTGTGGGTGCGCAGGACCATTCGCTCGCTCGCGTCGGTGGCAAAGCCACCGCCGTCGGACGCCGCTTGAGCGGCGCCGTCCGTGCGAGCGCCAGTGCGCTCCACGTAGAACGTGTCGTGCATGGCGCGTGCGGGATGCGTCTCGGGAATGTTGAGCGCGGTGAAGTTGTGCCAGTCGTCCTCGATCTCCGGCCCCGTCGCGACCGCGAAGCCGAGATCGACGAAGATTTCGGCGAGTTCGTCCATCACCTGGCTGACCGGATGCACCCCGCCGGTTGCGGCCAAATCGACCGGCAGCGTCATGTCCAGCGTCTCGCTCGCCAGCCGCGCGTCGAGGGCGGCGCGCTCGAGCCCGGCCTTGCGCTCGCCAAGCGCCGCAGTCACCGCTTCACGCAGCCCGTGGATGCGCGGGCCGGTCGCCTGCCGCTCATCGGGGGTCATGCCGCCCAGCGTCTTCAGCAGCGCGGTGATCGTGCCCGCTTTGCCGAGCGCGGCGACGCGCACCGTCTCGACCGCGTCGAGGGTGTCGGCATCGGCGATCGCGGAAAGCAGATCGGTGCGGAGATGGTCGATGTCGGTGGTCATCATGTCCTCGGGCGAAGTCGCTGTGGCTGTAGTCAGAGCCGAGCCAAACGAAAAGGGCGCCGGCGGTTACCCGCCAACGCCCGTTCGTTCATCGCATCAGATGAAGGTGTCCGCCACGCCGTCAGTCGGTACGGCTGCGCCGCCCCGCTGCCCGCCGTGGCGAGTCCTGATCTTGCTATCGCAAGCTCAGGCTGCCCGCTCCTGGGGCAATGCCGCCTTCGCCTGCGCGATGATGGCGCTGAATGCGGCCTCTTCGTGCATTGCGATGTCGGCCAGGACCTTCCGGTCGAGTTCGATGCCGGCGAGCTTCAGCCCGTGCATGAACTGCGAATAGGTCAGACCCTCGGCCCGGACGCCGGCGTTGATGCGCTGGATCCACAGGCCGCGGAACGTGCGCTTCTTAACCTTGCGGTCGCGGTATGCGTACTGGCCGGCCTTTTCGACGGCCTGGCGGGCGACGCGGATCGTGTTCTTGCGACGGCCGCGATAGCCCTTCGCCTGATCGAGAATCCGCTTGTGCTTCAGGCGGGTGGTTACGCCGCGCTTCACTCTTGCCATGTCTCAGGGCTCCCTTATCGCAGGCCGTACGGCGCCCACTGGCGCACGTGGCCAACGTCGGCGTCGGAGAGCACGCTGGTGCCCCGGTTCTGGCGGATGTATTTCGCGTTGTGGCTGATCAGGCGGTGGCGCTTGCCCGCGACACCGTGCTTGACCTTGCCGGTGGCGGTGAATTTGAAGCGCTTCTTCACCCCACTCTTGGTCTTCAACTTGGGCATTTTTCGTCCTTTCGAATCGGGCGATATTCGAACAGCCCTGGCAGCCCACACTGGCCAGGCCGTTCATCCAACACATCGCGGAAGCGGGCGCCACTAAGCCACATCGCCGCGAAATGCAACCGTTCGAGCCAGTGGACGGGCGGAACGAGTGGGGGAGTTGCCGGTTGACCGTTCCATGACCGATACGACCGTCCCGGCCCCTGCCCCCGGCCCCACGCCCGCACCCGCGGAGCACGCGCCGCTGCCGATCCGAACGCCGCTGGTCGCGGCGCTGTCGGTGGTCGTCTCGATCATCGGGCTGATGGTGCTGGCCTGGGGCATATTGTACGTCACCAAGGGCCGGTTCCTGCGCGGAACGTTCGAAAGCCTGGTCGGCGCGTCCACCCACCGCGACGTGAAGGTCGGCGGCGACTTTCAGCTGTATTTCGATCCGTTCGACCTGAAATTCGTCGCGCAGAAGATGACGATCTCGAACCCCGGCTGGGCGACGAAGCCCAATCTGTTCGCCGCCGATTCGATCCACACCCGCGTCGCGCCGCTGTCGCTGATCTTCGGGCGCTATCGGATGCGATTCCTGGATTTGCAGAACGGCGCGATCGACCTGGAGTGGAACGGCGCCAAGCGGATCAACACGTGGACGTTCAGCGAGGAGAAGGGCGAGCCGGTCCAGTTCCCGATCATCGACCGCGCGACGCTGGCCGGCACGACGCTGCGCTACAAGGATCCGCGGCTGCGGCTGCTCGCCGACCTGAAGTTCGACACGGTGCGATCGGCGGGCACGCGGATCGGCGACGCGGTGCGGTTCACGGGGACCGGAACGGCGCGCGACACGCCCTTCACGATGACCGGCGCGCTGCTGTCGCCGAACGAAACCGCGGCGCGCGGGCGCAACCAGCTGACGCTGACGGCGCGGGCGGCCGGGAACGTCGTGACCGTCGATGGCACGCTGCCGAGCCTGGCCGATATCGAGGACGTGCCGCTGCGCACCACCGCGCGCGGCAGCAATCTGGCGAGCCTGCTCGGCATCATCGGCGTCGTCCTGCCCGACACGCGCGACTACCGCGCGTCGGCGAACATGGTGAAGTCGGGCGACGTGTACAGCTTCACGGGCTTGCGCGGACGTTTCGGCAACAGTGACCTTTCTGGCAAATTCGCTGCGGACAACAGCGGGCCGCGGCTGCTGATGACCGCGACGCTCGCGACGCAGGCGCTCGACATCGTCGATGCCGCGCCCTTCATCGGCTACAACCCAGATATCGTCGCGGCGCAGGGCGTGACCGCGGCGGCCGCCGCGACCGGGGCGGCACCGGCGCGGCTGATGCCCGACGCCGCCTTTCCGATCGCGTCGATGCAGCGGTTCGACGCGAAGGTCGGCTGGACGATCCGAACCGTGCGGTCGAAGAGCGTGCCGATCTCCGACGTCGACCTGACGCTCGACCTCGACCGCGGGCGCCTCGCGCTGTCGCCGCTCACCTTTGCGATGGCGCGCGGCAATGTCGCGTCCGACCTGATCTTCGACACCCGCCAGCGCCCGACCGCGGCCAGCTACGACATCCGCCTCGCACCGACCCCGCTCTCGCGCCTGCTCGCCGGGTGGGGCGTGGACGAGGCGGGGACGTCGGGCACGGTCAAGGGCCGCATCGAGCTGAAGGGCCGCGGCGACACCATCCACGACACGCTGGCATCGTCGCGCGGGCGCATCGCGTTCATCCTGCCCAAGGGCAGCTTCTGGACGCGGAACATCCAGCTGAGCGAGCTCGACCTCGGCACCTTCGCGCAGAAGATGTTCGAGGGGCGGCTGAAGGAGCCGGTGCAGATCAACTGCGGGCTGGTCGGCTTCACGGTGCGGGGCGGGGTAGCGGCGGCGGACCCGATCCTGATCGACACGCAGAAGAACGTGATGCTGGGCCGCGGCGGCTTCTCGTTCCGCAACGAGACGATCGACCTCGCCTTCCGCGCCGATTCGAAGCGCTTCAGCCTGTTCGCCGGCCAGTCGCCGGTGGGCGTGAACGGCTATTTCTCGCAGCCCGGATATGACGTCATCAGCCCCGAACTGGTCGGGCGCGCGGGCGCGGGACTTGGGCTGGCGCTGGTGGCGACGCCGCTGGCGGGCGTGCTGGCGTTCGTCGACGTGGGCGACGCCAAGGCGACCGACTGCGGCCCGGTGCTGTCCGGCGCCGGGGCCCGCGCGCAACGCACGACCAAGGGCGAGGCGCGCGACGACGTGGGCCGCGGCACGACCGCGAAGTCCGAGGACGGCTCGCGCAGCAAGGGCGAGCGCAAGGAACAGCGGAAGAAATTCCTCGGGATTTTCTGATCGAGGAGATTCGGCTCGCTGCGCGAGCGAGGCGCGGAGGCGCGGAGGGTGATGCGGACCGGCTACTACGCAGCAGCCTGTCATACAATGCGCGGCTCATGCCGGGGCGATGGCCCCGAACGAGACATCTTAGCGCCTTCGCGCCTTGCCCGCGTAGCGGGCCCCATCCCTAATTCTGCTGCAAGAGAAAAAGGTGTTCGGCCCGCTGCGCGGGCAAGGCGCGAAGCCGCGAAGATGTCGGCTTCCTCGGCAACCGAGTGCCCACAACCCGCGCTTGGAGGTCTCCCGGACGATAGCCCGGTGCGCGAGGCCCTCTGCGCCTCCGCGCCTCGTCCGCGCAGCGGCCCCGAAGCTCGCCCGCTCAGTGCCCCCTGCAGGCCAGCGCCTCGAGAATCTCCTCCACCCGCGCCGCATCGCCCGCGGCGATGACGTCGCCCGCGCTGCCGGCGTGGAGGGGGTCGCCCGACCAGTCGCACATCACCCCGCCCGCGCCCTCGACCACCGGGACCAGCGCGGCGAAATCGTGGAGCTTCAGCTGGCTCTCGACGACGATGTCGAGGTGACCCGACGCGAGGCAGGCGTAATTGTAGCAGTCGCCGCCGAGCACGGTCGATCGCACCGCCGCGTCGAGATGTTCGAACGCGTGGAGTTCGTCGTCGGCGAACAGCGCCGGGCTGGTCGTCGCCAGCAGAGCATCGGACAGGGCGCGGCAGCGGCGGGTGCTCGCCGGGAGACCGTTGAACACGGTGGTGCGCCCGGCCATGCCGACCCAGCGTTCCTTCAGTATCGGCTGGTCGATGATGCCGAGCACCGGGAAGCCGCCGTCCATCAGCGCGATCAGCGTGCCGAAGATCGGGCGCCCGGCGATGAACGCGCGGGTGCCGTCGATCGGATCGAGCACCCATTGTCGCCCGCTGCTGCCTTCGGTCGTGCCCTCTTCCTCGCCGATGATGCCGTCGCGCGGGGCCTCGGCGGCGAGCAGCCGGCGCATCGCCGCTTCCGCCGCGCGATCGGCCTGGGTGACGGGCGACTGATCGTCCTTGATCTCCAGCCCGTAGTCGGCGCGGAACAGCGGGCGGATGGCGTCGCCCGCGGCGTCGGCGAGGGCATGGGCAAGGGCGACGTCGGCGGATGTGATCGGCATCGCACAGCGCCTAGCGCGGTGCGGGGCGCTCGGCTAGGTTTTGCGGCGATGCGTGCCCTCCTCGCGATTCCCCTGATGCTGGCCGCTCCGGTGGCGGCGGCACAGCTGCGCGTGGTGCCCGGCCAGCCGGTATCGGCCAGCGCCGCGCGGCAGGGGGTCGACGTCTTCCTCATCAACGACGGCGCGGTGCCGGTCGTGGCGACGTTGCCGGCGCGGATCGAGGTGATCGCGCTCGACGGCGCCCGCCTCGCCATCGTGCCGCTCGAGCGACCGCCGGCATCGGTGCCGGCGCAAGGGGTCGTGCGGGTGCGCTATATCTCGGCGGGCGTGCTGTCGGTCGGGCCGCCGCCGGTCGCCGTCGCCCCGGTCGCGCCGCCGACGGGCGAGCCGCTGCCGCCCTCGCCTGCACCCGCGCCAGTTGCCGCGCCCGTGCGGCCGATGACGACCACCGATCTGCCCCCCTCCTCGGTCGAGCCGGCGCCGCTGCCTCCGCCGCCCGGCGATCCCCGCGCCCCGCGCGAGACCGCCGCCCTGTCGGCGACCGGCACCGCTTCGGGCTTCCTCGACCGGTTCCAGCCCTATCAGCCGACCTATGGCGCGATCGGCGTCGGCGATGCCGGTACGAAATTGCAGTTCAGCTTCGCGCTGGCTCCGTTCGGCGGCGACGGGGCGCTCTCCCATTTCCGCTTCGCGTACACGCAGACGATCTTCTGGGCGACCGACCAGTCGTCGGGCCCGATCCGCGTGACGACGTACAGTCCCGAGGCGTTCGCCGAATTCGGCGTCGCGCCGCAGACGCGACTGGCAATCGGCTATGCGCATGATTCCAACGGCGGCGGCGACCTTCGTTCGATCGACGTCAACCGCGTGTTCGTCCGCGCCGCGCGCCGCTTCGATCTGGGATCGAACTGGTATGCCGAGTTCGCGCCGCAGGCGTGGATCTATGTCGGGCGCGGGCAGGTGCGCGACGTGCAGGACTATTGGGGCAATGTCGCGCTGAACGCGGCGGTGGGGCAGGACGACGGCGTCCGCCTGGCCGTGACCGCGCGCGGCAACCCCGGCACCGGGCGCGGCGCGGCGGAGGCGTTCGCCTCCTATCCGCTCAGCCGCTTCGGCGATCTGGGCGTGTACCTGTTCGCGCAAGGCTTCACCGGATATGGCGAGGCGCTCGATGCGTTTCGCGTGCGCGACAGCCATGCCCGGTTCGGTATCGCCCTCACCCGCTGACCCGTTTCACCGCCACCACCCTCGAAAGGCTCGTCCCATGCGCATCCTCGCTTCCATCGCCGCCGCCGCCCTGCTCGCCGCCCCCGCCACCGCGGCGCTCGCGCCCGGCGCCAAGGCACCCGACTTCGCCACCCGCGGCGCGAAGGCGGGCACGGTCCTGAACGTGAAACTGTCGACCCTGCTGAAGAACGGGCCGGTGGTGCTGTACTTCTTCCCCGCCGCCTACACCGGCGGCTGCAATGCCGAGGCGCAGGCATTCGCCGCCGCCATCCCGCAGTTCGATGCCGCGGGCGCCACCGTGCTCGGCATGTCGGCGAACACGGTCGAAGTGCTGAAGGACTTCTCCGCCGAGAAATGCGCGGGCAAGTTCACCGTGGCGAGCGCGGGGCCGAAGGTGGTCGCCGGATACGATGTGGCGCTCGGCCAGGAGATCGACACCCCCCGCGGCAAGGTGAAGGCGACCAACCGCACCAGCTACGTTATCGCGCGCAACGGGCGCATTGCGTCGGTGCACGCCAATCTGTCGCCGGTCGACCACGTGAAACAGACGCTGGCCGAGGTGCAGGCGCTGAAGGCGCGCGGGGCCTGATCCAGGGCGATCGCGGTCAACAAATGTTAGGAAAGCGGCGCTAGGACTGCCGGCGAAGGCGACACGGCGCGCGCCGCTTCGTTCAAGCGCCGCATGGGGACGGGATAGCTATGGCCGGCGCGGGTGTTGCACGGGCCGAACCCGCCCGCGGTAATTCGCGGGCGCTGTTCGACAAGATCGGGGATTTTCTGGTCGCCCAGCGGCTGGAGTTCAACCCTGCCAACTATGCCTTCGCCCACGCCATCATGGCCTATCCCGACGGACAGCTGGCGCGCGAGGTCGCGCGGCTGACCGACGGCGGCGTCCGCCTGACGCTGAAGGAGATCGAGGCGCTGGGGGCGGAGGTATCGACGGACCGCGGCTCGATCGACGGACAGGCTCGCGCCGACGGGCTGGTCGCGCAGACCCAGATGCAGGTCGAGGGGTTCGAGGACGTCGTCGAGCATCTGCGCGCCGAGACGATCGGATTCGGCCGCGACCTGGCGGCCAGCGCCGATGCCATTCGCAACGCGCAGGACGACGGCCAGGGCGGCGCCCCCGCGGTCGAGGCGATCGCACGGATCACCGCGGCGATGGTCGCGCGGGTCCATGCGACCGAGGTGCAGCTCGACCTGGCGACGCGCGAGGCGGCAGAATTGCGCACCAAGCTGGAGGAAGCGCGCGACAACGCCCGCCGCGATCCCCTGACCGACCTGCCCAACCGCCGCGCGTTCGAGGAAGCGTTCGCCGCCAACCTCGCCGCCGAGACGACGCAGGTGCTGGCGGTGTGCGACGTCGATCATTTCAAGTCGGTCAACGACCGGTTCGGCCATGCCGTCGGCGACCGCGTGCTGAAGGCGATCGGCACCGCGCTGGCCGAGGCGTGCGGCGACCATATGGTCGCACGCTACGGCGGCGAGGAATTCGTCGTGCTGTTCACCGGCATCGACGCCGGCAAGGCGCGCGCCACGCTGGAGGCGGCGCGCGCGCAGGTCGAGGCCAAAAGGTACAAGCTGCGCGAGAACGACGCCCCGCTCGGCGCGGTCACCGTATCCGCGGGGCTGGCCCCCGCCGTGCCGGACGACACCGCCAAACAGGCGTTCCAGCGCGCCGACGCGCTCCTCTATCTGGCGAAGAGCGAAGGCCGCAACCGCGTCCGCGTGGGATGATCCGCCGATAATTGGCGTTCATCCGGCGGCAATGTTGGCGCATTTCACCAGCGCGATGTGTCGCACCTAACAAATTCAACGACTTCGCGAATTGGCACGGTAGCTGCAATTCCCTTTTCATCGACGCCGGATAGTCCGGACGCCGACACGAAACCGGGAGTAACCACCATGTTCGCCAACCTCCACTACGCCCAGCGCGCCACCGTCGCCTTCGTCGGTTCGGTCCTGATGACCGTCGTCCTGATCGTCGCTTCGGCCCCCGTCGTTCCGATCGCCTGAGCCAGGCTCACCATATCACACAGGGAATATCGTCATGATCCGCTCGTTCGTCATCACGCTCGCATCGTTTGCGACCACCGCGCTGCTGATCGCAGCGACCGCTTCGACGGGACCGGGCGTCTTCGCCTGATCCCGCCCGCGGGCGGCGCGCCTCAGGAGGCCGCCCCGCCATCGTCCGACTGCCGCGTATGCCGGGCTGCATCGCGGCAGATGAAGCTGATCTTGCCGTTGGTTTCCAGGATCGCCCAGGCGACCTCGTCCAGGTGCGCGATCCCCGCCAGCCGCATCTCCGCCTCCACCTCGTCCCGCGTCATGCGGTCGCGGCGCAGATTCTCGGCCAGCAACCGCCCGTCGCGCACGATGATGCGCGGCTCCCCCTCCAGCGCCTTGCGGAAGCGGGGGAACAGATAGGCGATCCAGCCCAGCACCACCGCCCAGAAGGCGAAGGTGCAGATCGCCAGCGTCGCGCCGGTCAGGCTGAAATCATTGTGGGTGATCCCCTGCTGGATCAGGTCGCCCATCACCACCAGCGTCACCAGCTCGAACGGCGTCATCTGGCCCAGTTCGCGCTTCCCCAGCAGCCGCAGCAGCAGGAAGACCACCGCGAACATCGCGGTCGCGCGCAGCACGATATCCATTACGGCAGCACCCGGATCGACAGCGGCACCGCGGCGATCGCGCGGTCGCCGTCATAGAGCGTCACGTCGCCCTGCGTCCCGACGGTCAGCGGCGGATTGATCTGGCCGTCCACCTTCACCTCCAGCACCTCGCCCGCGCCGAGCGCGCCATAGTCGAAGCGGAACGCGCCGTCCTTGAACGATTCCTCGCTCGCCGCCGGGATGACGGTGTTGACGGTCATGTCGCGCCACAGCCCGGGCGGCAGCGCCAGTCCGAGCTTCGCGATCGGCGCCTTGGCCGCCACGCGGATCCGCATTTCGAAGAATTCGCCGTTGCGCAGCGTCGTCGGCGTGGTGACGGCGACCGTCGCAGCCGCCGTCTCGGCGACGCGCGGGGCGCTGCGTCCGCCGGCGAGCACACCGCTGAGCGCCAGGGCCATCAGCGTGCCGAGCACCACCAGCGACAGCAGATTGGCGTGGCGGCCCAACCAGCCCGCACGCGCGGCGTGGCTGTCGCCCAGGCCGTCGGGGTACGGCGTCGTTTCGCCAGCGGCCATCGCGTCCTCCCAAGACATTGATTTGCATCAGGCATCTCGCCCGACACCCTTCGGAACCGGGTACACGCCAGCCCGTTGGGGCGCAAAAGGAGATTGACGATGGGCGAGACGCAGACGGTGCCGATGATCCACGAGGACGCGCTGCCCGGCCATGAAAGCGCGCTCGACCGCAAGCCCGAGTGGCAGCCGCGCTACCCCGGATCGGGGCGGCTGGAGGGCAAGGTCGCGATCGTCACCGGCGGCGACAGTGGGATCGGGCGCGCGGTCGCCGCGCTGTATGCGCGCGAGGGCGCGGACGTCGCCATCGTGTATCTGTGCGAGCATGACGATGCTGCCGAGACCAAGCGCATCGTCGAGGCGGAGGGGCGGCGCGCGATCACGATCGCCGGCGACGTCGGCGACAAGGCGTTCGGCGAGCGCGTGGTGGCCGAGACCGTCGAGGCGTTCGGGCGGCTCGACATCCTGGTGAACAACGCCGGCGAACAGCATCCCGACAAGGACATCCGCGACATTACCGAGGCGCAGCTGAAGCGCACCTTCCAGACCAATATCTTCGGCATGTTCTTCCTGGTACAAGCCGCACTGCCGCACCTCGGCAAGGGCGCGGCGATCGTCAACTGTACCAGCGTGACGATGTACCAGGGGTCGAAGGAACTGCTCGACTATTCGAGCACCAAGGGGGCGATCACCGCGTTCACGCGGTCGCTGTCCGAAAACCTGATCGGTGACGGCATCCGCGTGAACGCGGTCGCGCCGGGGCCGATCTGGACGCCGCTCAACCCGATGGGCGGTGCCTCGCCCGAAAAGATGAAGACGTTCGGCCAGGATACGCCGATGGGCCGCCCCGGCGAGCCGAGCGAAGTCGCGCCGGCGTTCCTGTTCCTGGCCTGTGAGGACTCAAGCTACATGTCGGGACAGGTGCTGCACCCGAATGGCGGGAACATCGTCAACGGGTGACGCTTACGCTCGCGCCGCCGCGCCGATCGGCCCCACGCTCGCCGGGGTGCCGCGCGAATAGGTGCCGGTCAGCAGCCCCGCGGCGAGCACCCGGCCCTTCATCGCGGCGATGATGTCGCCGCGGGTCGGCGTGTCGCCGGGGTCGGCATCGCCGGTCAGCGCGAACAGCTGGAAGGCGTAATTATGCTCGCCGTGGCCGGTCGGCGGATCGGGCGGCAGCCAGCCCTCGCGCAGGTAGGAATTGCGCCCGACGTCGCCGCCGGCATCGCCCGCGCCGTCGGCGACGATCGCGCCCTCCGCCAGCTGCCCGTCGCCGGCGGGAATGTCCCAGACGATGGCATGGACCAGCGGGCTTGGCGTCGGCGCGTCGGCATCCTCGACCAACAGCGCAAGGCGCGTCGCTTCTGCCGGCACCCCGCTCCAGAACAGCGGCGGCGACACCCCGGCCCCGTCCGCGGTGAACCGCTCGGGCAGCCGCGCGCCATTGCCGAACGCCGGGCTCCGCAGGTCGATCGCGGCGAAGCTGCCCAAACCCTCCTGCACGATCGCCAGCTTGTCCTGACCCGCGCGCACACCCTTCAGCGCCTTGCCGAGCCAATGGGGGATGTGTTCGAGCATGAATGCGTCCGCTGGTCAGTGGGGTTGGAACCAATAAACGCCGTGACCGAGGCTTCGGTGCCGCAAGAGATTGCTGGACGATGGATTTCTCGACTTCGGTACATAATATCCCCACCCGCCATCAAAGAAAGGGGTCGTGACGATGTCCACTCCATCCGTTCGCACCATCACCACATCGGGATGGAGGCTGGCGAGTGTCGGCGGCAACCGACCGTTCGGTACAATCACGTAGTTTTTCGTCGGCCATTGCCGCATCAGAATGCGCGCTTCCGTCGCAATAGCCTCGCGCTTCGAAGTACTGAACGTAGGATAATCGCAAGCGGAGATCAAAAGCGGCAGGCAGTACGAGGCCACTCTCCGCCAATGCACGCCTACAGGTCCAGCTTCTCGTAATCGGCGGGCGGGCTGATGACCTCCATCCGCTCGGCCAGCAGCGGGCGGAAGCTCGGGCGGCTCTTCATGCCGACGTACCAGCGTTTGGCCTGTTCGTGGCTTTTCCAGTCGATCCCGCCGAGATAGTCGGCCACCGAAATCTGCGCCGCCGCGGCGAGGTCGGCAAGGCTCATCGTCGCCCCGGCCAGCCAGGTGCGGTGATCGAGCAGGTAATCGATATAGTCGAGATGCCCGACCGCGGCCTTCATCGCCTCGCGCAGCATCGCCGCATCGGGGGTCATGCGGTGGACCAGGCGCTTGACCATCCGCTCCTCGAGCAAAGGCGCCGTGATGTCGCGGAAGAATTGCGTGTCGAACCACGCGACCAGCCGGCGGATTTCGGCGCGATTGGCGGCAGTGCCGTTGATCATCGCCGCCTTATCGACGGTTTCCTCGAAATATTCGCAGATCGCCATCGAATCGATCAGCGGCGCCGATCCGCGCCCGACCTCGACCATCACCGGGGTCTGGCCGGCGGGATTCATGTCGATGAACTCATCGCGACGCAGCCACGGCGATTCGCGCACCGGTTCGTAGCCGACGCCCTTTTCGGCCAGCAGCAGCCGGACCTTGCGCGAGAAGGGGCACAGGGGGAATTGATAAAGCTGCCACATGGGCTTCATTCTATGGCGAAAGCCGGTGGGCGCGGAAAGGGGATTGCGCGGTTTGGACGAAACGATTCCGCGCGGGCACGTCGCGGCCCTGATCCTGGCGAGTTTCGTGGTCGGGCTGGGGGTGCCGGACCTCGATTTCCTGCTGCCGCTCAGGCATCGCAGCGCACTGACGCACAGCGTCGTTCCGCTGCTGATCGTGCTGCTGCACCCGGCGGGGCGGCGGCTGCTACCTGGCCTTGCCCTGGGCATCGGCGTGCATCTGTCGGCGGACAGCTTCCCCAATGCGATGACCGGGTTCGCAACCGTCAAGCTGCCGTTCGCGGGCGCGCTGTCGGCGGCGGCGTCCTATATCTGGCTGGGAGCGAACGCGCTGGCTTCAGTGGCGATCGGCGCGGTGACCAGCGCGCGCGTGCTGCCGCTTGCATGGGCGACCGGGCTGCTCGGCGCAGTCGCCGCGGGGAGCGTCATCTATCTGTTCGTCACCGACGGCGGCTGGCCGGTGCTGGCATTGGCCGGCGCGGCGAGCGCGATCGGCTGGCGGGTGCGGCGGCGTCAGTAGCCGTCGTCGTAATCGTCGTAAGCGGGCGCGCCATATGCCCCGGCGATCGGCGCGACCGCGGCCTGCAGCCGGTCGGCGGTGTGGCGCAACTCGCCCATCATTGCCGCCAAATCGCCCGCCGCGGCACCCGCGGTCGCCAGCGTGCGGCGGGCATCATTGTGCAGGTGCCGCTCAAAATTCGGGTCCTCGCGCCGCTTCAAGTCGCGCAGCGTATCGTTGGGACGAATGTCGTCGCGCGGGTCGGTCCAGCGCGCGAGCGGGCCGACGCGCGTGTCGAGCACGATACCGGCAAGCGCGCTGATCGCGGCGGCGGCACCGTCCTGTACCACCGGGTCGGCCATGCGCCGCGCGACGTCGCTTTCGGGCGTGCGGTGCTGCGCGGCGGCAGGAGCGGCGACCACGCACAGCGCGGCGGCGATGGGGATCAGACGCATGGCAACACTCCCGAGTCGAACAGGAAAGATGCAGGCTTATAGCACAATGGCTTAGCCTCGGCTGAACGGGATTTGATTGCCCAAGCCCGACCCCGTGCAGCGAACGGTCACTCCGACGCTTCCATCACCTCGCGGTCGTCGAGCGGGTGCTCGAGCCGTGCGATCATTTCCTTCGGGCAGACCTGGCGAAAAGCGCCGCGCACGCGTTCCCAGTCCTCCAGCAGGCCGGCGGCCCATTTGCTGTCGGTCGCGGCGACATGCCGGGCGATCAGGGCGCGCAGCACGCCCTCCCAATAGGCCGAGGCGAGGGGTTGCCACACGATGCTCTCAGGATTGGCGCGGCGGTCGAAGCTGCCGTCGGCGTCGTACACGAATGCCATGCCGCCGGTCATGCCCGCGCCGAAATTCGCACCGACCGCGCCAAGGATCACCGCGACGCCCCCGGTCATATACTCGCAGCCGTTGGCGCCGCAGCCCTCGACCACCACCTGCGCGCCCGAATTGCGCACCGCGAACCGCTCGCCGGCCTGGCCTGCGGCGTACAGTCGGCCCGAGGTCGCGCCGTAGAGCACGGTGTTGCCGATGATCGTGTTGTCCTGGCTCGCCAGCGGCGACGAGACCATCGGGCGGACCGCGATGATGCCGCCCGACAACCCCTTGCCGACATAGTCGTTGGCGTCGCCGAACACCTCGAGCGTGATGCCCTTGCAAAGGAACGCGCCCAGGCTCTGTCCCGCCGATCCGCGCAGGCGGACGGTGACGTGGCCGTCGTCGAGCATGCTCATCCCGAACGCGCGTGTCACCGCACCCGACAGGCTGGTGCCGACCGCGCGGTGCGTATTGCGGACACTGTAGGTCAGCTGCATCTTTTCACGCCGGGAGAAGACCGCGGCGGCGTCCTTGATGATCTGCGCGTCCAGGCTGTCGGGCACGGCGTTGCGCCACTCGGGGAGCGAATATCGCCGCTCGGCATCGCTCGCGTCGACCTTGGCGAGGATCGGATTGAGGTCTAGGTCGTCGAGGTGCTCGGCGCCGCGACTGACCTGGCGGAGCAGCTCGGTGCGGCCGATCACCTCGTCCAAACTCCGCACGCCCAGCCGCGCGAGGATTTCGCGCACTTCCTCGGCGATGAAGGTCATCAGGTTTATGACCTTTTCCGGCGTGCCGGTGAATTTCGCGCGCAGCCGCTCGTCCTGCACGCACACGCCCACGGGGCAGGTGTTCGAATGGCACTGGCGCACCATGATGCACCCCATTGCGACGAGGCTGAGCGTGCCGATGCCATATTCCTCGGCGCCGAGGATTGCGGCGATGACGATGTCGCGCCCGGTCTTGAGGCCACCGTCGGTGCGCAGCTTCACGCGACCGCGCAAGGCATTGAGGGTCAGCGTCTGGTTGACTTCCGACAGCCCCATTTCCCACGGCGTGCCGGCGTATTTGATGCTGGTCTGCGGCGACGCGCCGGTACCGCCGTTGTGGCCAGCGACCAGGATAACGTCTGCGTGAGCCTTCGCCACGCCCGCCGCGACCGTGCCGATGCCCGCCGAGCTGACCAGCTTCACGCAGACGCGGGCGCGCGGATTGATCTGCTTCAGGTCGTAGATCAGCTGTGCCAGATCCTCGATCGAATAGATGTCGTGGTGCGGGGGGGGTGAGATGAGGCCGACGCCCGGCGTCGCGTGGCGCAGCTTCGCGATCAGTTCGGTCACCTTGAAGCCGGGCAGTTGCCCGCCCTCGCCGGGCTTGGCGCCTTGCGCGACCTTGATCTCGATCTCGTCGCAGGCGTTCAGATATTCCGCTGTGACGCCAAAGCGCCCGCTCGCGATCTGCTTGACGCCGGAATTCGCGTTGTCGCCGTTCTCGCGCGGGGAATAGCGTTCCGAATCCTCGCCGCCCTCACCCGACACCGCCTTCGCGCCGATGCGGTTCATCGCGATCGACAGCGTCTCGTGCGCCTCGGGGCTCAGCGCACCCAGCGACATGCCCGGCGTCACGAACCGCTTGCGGATTTCGGTGATCGCCTCGACCGCGTCGATCGCCATGCCCTCACGCGGGAAATTGAACTCGAGCAGGTCGCGCAGATACACCGGCGGCAGGTCGCGGACCCCGCGCGCGAATTGCAGGTAGGTCGAATAGCTGTCGGTCGCGACCGCGGTTTGCAGCGTGTGCATCAGCTGCGCCGAATAAGCGTGGGTCTCTCCGCCGTGGCGCTGGCGATAGAAACCGCCGATCGGCAGCGTCACCACGCCCGCATCATAGGCCGCATCGTGGCGCATCGTCGCGTTGAGGTAGAGCGAGTTGTAGCCCTCACCCGAAATCTTGGCGGGCATGCCGGGGAAAAGGTCCGCGACCAGCGCGCGGCTGAGGCCCACCGCTTCGAAATTATAGCCGCCGCGGTAGCTGGAGATCACCGCGATCCCCATCTTCGACATGATCTTCAGCAGCCCCTCGTCCACCGCGGTGCGGTGCCGCGTCAGGCACTGGTCGAGCGTCAGGTCACCGAACAGCCCGCGCGCGTGGCGGTCGCGGATTGCGGCTTCGGACAGGTAGGCGTTGACCGTCGTCGCGCCGACCCCGATCAGCACCGCATAATAATGGGTGTCGAGGCATTCGGCGGTGCGGACGTTGACGCTCGCATAGCTGCGCAGGCCGCGGCGGACGAGGTGGGTGTGGACCGCCGCCGCCGCCAGCACGCCGGCGATGGCGACGCGGTCGGGGCCGACGCTCTCGTCGGTCAGGAACAGCTCGGACTTGCCCTGCCGCACCGCCTGTTCGGCCTGTGCACGGATGTCGGCGATGGCGGCGCGCAGGCCGTCGGGGCCGGAACCGGTGGGAAAGGTGCAGTCGATGGTCGCGGCGCTTAAGCCGAAGTGGCCGCGCAACCGGTCCCAGTCGGCGCAGGTCAGCACCGGGCTTTCCAGAACCAGTACCTTCGACGGCGCCCCCGACTGGTCGAGGATGTTGGCAAGGTTCCCGAACCGCGTCTTCAGCGACATGACGTGGCGTTCGCGCAGCGAATCGATCGGCGGGTTCGTCACCTGCGAGAAATTCTGGCGGAAGAACTGGCTGATGAGGCGCGGCTTGTCGGAAATGACGGCGAGCGGCGTGTCGTCGCCCATCGAGCCGATCGCTTCCTTGCCCCCCTCGACCATCGGCGACAGGATCAGCTCCATATCCTCCAGCGTCTGGCCGGCGGCGACCTGGCGGCGCGACAGCTCGGCGCGGTCCCAGACGGGCAGCGACGGATCGACCTCGGCCAGGTCGGCGATATCGACGAATTCGCCGATCATCGATGCATAATCGGCCTCGCCGGCGATACGGTCCTTTACCGCGCGGTCGTGGAGGACGGTGCCGGCGTCGAGGTCGACCGCGATCATCTGCCCGGGACCCAGCCGCCCCTTCTCGATCACGGTCGTCTCGGGCACCACGACCATGCCGGTTTCCGACCCCACAATCAGCAGGCCGTCGCCGGTCAGCGTGTAGCGCAACGGGCGGAGCGCGTTGCGGTCCATGCCCGCCACCGCCCAGCGCCCGTCGGTCATGGCAAGCGCCGCGGGGCCGTCCCACGGCTCCATGACGGAGGCGAGGTACTTGTACATGTGGAGATGCTCGATCGGCATCTCGCCCTTCGGCCCCCACGCCTCGGGCACCAGCATCAGCTTCGCGGTCGGGGCGTCGCGGCCCGAACGGCAGATCGCCTCGAACACCGCGTCCAGCGCCGCGGTGTCGGATGCGCCCGCGGGGATCACCGGCTTGATGTCCTCGCTGCGCTCCCCGAACGCGATCGACGCCATCTTGATCTCGTGGCTGCGCATCCAGTTCTTGTTGCCGCGGATCGTGTTGATCTCGCCGTTGTGCGCCAGGCACCGGAACGGCTGCGCCAGCCACCATTGCGGGAAAGTGTTGGTCGAATAGCGCTGGTGGAAGATCGCGACCCGGCTTTCGAAGCGGTCGTCGGTCAGGTCGGGGTAGAAGACCGAGAGGCTCTCGGCGAGGAACAGCCCCTTGTACACGATCGAGCGGCAGCTGAGCGAGCAGGCGTAGAAGCCCTGGATCTGCGCCGCGATCACCGCCTTTTCGATGCGGCGGCGAACGAGATACAGCTCCTTTTCGAATTCGGCGGCAGAGGCGTCGTCGGGCAGCGGCCCCGCGATCATGATCTGCTCGATCTCGGGCCGGGTCGATTGCGCCTTCTGCCCGATCACGCCGACGTTCACCGGCACCTGCCGCCAGCCGTAGATCGTCCAGCCCGCGGCGATGATCTCGCTCTCGACGATCGTCCGGCATGCCTCCTGCGCGCCAAGGTCGGTGCGCGGCAGGAACATCATGCCGACCGCCAGCCGGTTGGGCAGCGCGCGGTGCCCGGAAGCGACGATGGCGTCGTCGAAGAACTTCGCCGGCAGATCGACGTGGATGCCCGCGCCGTCGCCGGTCATCCCATCGGCATCGACCGCGCCGCGGTGCCACACCGCCTTCAGCGCATCGATCGCCGCCTGCACGACGCGGCGGGACGGCATCCCGTCGGTGGCCGCGACCATGCCGACGCCGCACGCATCGCCCTCATGGTCGGGGCGGTACATGCCCTCGCGAGCGAGACGCGCGCGTTCGGTTTCGAGGATGCTCACGCCGCCACCTTCGCGTTCGTCGCCTTCGCCTTCAACCAGCTGTGCATCCGCTCGCTCACGTCGCGTCCGTCGCGGATTGCCCAGACGACCAGGCTCGCGCCGCGGACGATGTCGCCGGCGGCGAACACGCCCTCCAGGCTGGTCATCATCGACCGCGCATCGACCCTGAGCGTGCCCCAGCGGGTGACTCCCAGTTCGGGTGCGCCGAACATCGTCGGCAGATCTTCAGCATCGAAGCCCAGCGCCTTGATGACCAGATCGGCTTGCACCGAAAAGCCGCCGTCCGGGTCGACCTCGGGCGCGCGGCGGCCGCTCGCATCGGGGGCGCCCAGCCGCATCCGCGACGCCTTCACCCCGCTCACGACGTCGCCGCCGTCGAACGCTTGCGGGGCGGAGAGCCAGACGAACTCGACGCCTTCCTCCTCGGCGTTGGCGACTTCGCGCTGCGACCCCGGCATGTTGGCGCGGTCCCGGCGGTACAGGCATTTGACGCTGGCGGCGCCCTGGCGGACGGCGGTGCGGACGCAGTCCATCGCGGTGTCGCCGCCGCCGATCACGACGACATGCTTCCCCGCCGCATCGAGTGATCCGTCGTCGAACGCGGGCACGGCGTCGCCGAACCCCTTGCGATTGGACGCGGTCAGGAAATCGAGCGCCTCGACCACGCCCGCCGCGCCGACGCCCGGCGCCTTGATCGCCCTCGCCTTGTACACCCCGGTCGCGATCAGCACCGCGTCGTGGCGCGCGCGCAACTCGTCGAGGCTCGCGTCGCTGCCGACTGCGAACCCTTCATGAAACACGATCCCGCCCGCCTTCAGCCGATCGACACGGCGCATCACCACCGGCTTTTCCAGCTTGAAGCCGGGGATGCCGTAGGTCAGCAGCCCGCCCGCCCGGTCATGGCGGTCATAGACATGGACGTCATAGCCATAGCCGCGCAGATATTCCGCAGCGCTCAACCCCGCCGGTCCCGCGCCGATCACGCCGACCGACTGCCCGCGCGGGCGACCCGGCACCAGCGGCTCGACCCAGCCCTCCTCCCACGCGGTGTCGGTGATGAATTTCTCGACCGATCCGATCGTCACCGCGCCGTGGCCGGAGAATTCGATCACGCAATTGCCCTCGCACAACCGGTCCTGCGGACAGATGCGCCCGCAGATCTCGGGCATGGTCGAGGTCGCGTTGCTGAGTTGATAGGCCTCGCGCAGCCGCCCCTCCGCGGTCAGCCGCAGCCAGTCGGGGATATGGTTGTGCAGCGGGCAATGCACCGAGCAGTACGGCACGCCGCATTGCGAACAGCGCGCGGCCTGGTCCTCGGCGGTGGACGACGCGTAGCGCTCGGCGATCTCGCGGAAGTCATCGGCGCGCGCCTGTGCGTCGCGCTTTGCCGGATAGGCCTGATCGCGGTCGACGAATTTCAGCAGCGTATCACCGGCCATGCCCGATCCCCTTGTTCGGGGAATCGCGTATCGGCGCCAACACATGCTGTCACGGTAAATTAGGCAGATAGGTCAGCTATACTGTCTTAATGAACCGCAGAAAGCAGGATCGTTACGCGCCCACGCAATAAAATACGCCAGGTAAGTTACCGATCCGGCCCTATCTACCGTTCAACCACACCAGAGCGACCGCACCCGCCACTATTCGGTACCAGGCAAATGGCGCGAAGCCGTAGCGCGTCACTACTGCCATGAACGCCTTCACCACCGCCAACGCGACCACGAACGAGACCGCCGCGCCGACCAGGATCAGCTCGATATCGCCGCCATGGATCGCATCGCGGTGCTTGTAGAGCTGCAGCGCGGTCGCCCCGGTCAGCGTCGGGATCGCGAGGAAGAAGCTGAAATCCGCCGCGGTCCGGCGATCGATCCCCAGCGACATCGCGCCCATGATCGTCGCGCCCGACCGGCTGACCCCCGGCACCATCGCGAGGCACTGGACGAGGCCGATCTTCACCGACTGCGCCACGCTGACGCCCGAGATGCCATAGACATTCTCGGTCTTCGCCAGCTTCTCCACGATCAAGATGCCGACCCCGCCGGCGATCAGCGCCCAGGCGACGACCGTCGCATTTTCGAGCAGCGCGTCGATCTGGTCGCCGAACGCCAGCCCCAGCACCACCGCGGGGATGAACGCGATCAGCAGGTTGCGCACGAACGCGACCGATTCGGCCTGCCACTTCAGCAACCCCGCGCCGACCGCCCAGAACGTCCGCCAGTACAACACGACGATCGCCAGGATCGCGCCCGGCTGGATGGCGATGTTGAACACCGACCATTTGGCCGCGTCATAGCCGAGCAGTTCGGTCGCCAGGATCAGGTGGCCGGTGGAAGACACCGGCAGGAATTCGGTGACACCCTCGACGATGCCGAGGATGATCGCGGTGATGAAGTCCATGGGGTGTCCGATCAGGCCGTGGCGCGCTTGGCGAAGCGGCCGTGGCGGCGATAGCGGACCAGCCACGCGCCCGCGACGCTCGCCATCGCGGTCGGCACGATGCCGAGTGCGGCGAACCCATCCTCTGCGCTGGCCACGACATTGTCGCGCTGGAGCATGGTCCACTGGTCCGACGTGATGGGCGCGCCCGGCAGGAAGCCCATCGACGCGATCATCGCGCCCACGCCGTCGGGCAGTTCCAGCATCGCCGGCGACCGCCCGACTTCGTGCGCCAGATAGTCCTGGATCGCGCGCATCGTCAGCACGTCGGGCCCGCCCAGCTCCAGCACCCGCCCCGCCGCCACCGCCGGCGCCTCCAGCGCGCGGACGACGGCATCGGCGACGTCCTTCACATACACCGGCTGGAACCGCGTGCCCGCGCGCAGCACCGGCACCATCGGCGCCTTGGCGATCATCGACGCGAAGCGGTTGGTGAACGCATCCTCGCGCCCGAAGACGAGCGACGGCCGCAGGATCGTCGCGTCCGGGAACGCCGCGCGCACCGCCGCCTCGCCCTCGCCCTTGGTGCGGCCATAGGCCGACGCGCTCTCCGGATCGGCGCCGATCGCGGAGACGTGGACCAGCGCCTGCACGCCCGAATCCCTCGCCGCCTCGGCGATATGGCGCGCGCCATCGACGTGCAGCGCGTCCATGTTCGCGAACGCGCCGACCAGGTTGACCGCCATGTCGGCCCCGGCGAGCGCCCGCGCGACCGTTTCCGGCTTGCGCACGTCGACCGCGACGAACTGCGTCTGGCCAAGGCCACCCAGCGGCTTCAGGAACACCGCCGCCCGCGGATCGCGCTGCGCCACCCGCACCCGCGCACCGGCGGCGAGCAGCGCCTGCGCGACATAGCGCCCGACGAACCCGCCCCCACCGAACAGCACCACCAGCTTGTTCCTGACCACGCGCACGCACCTTCCGACAAAAAAGATCGAACCTTCGCCGACCCCCATGCCGCGCGCTGTTGACAAGCGCAACCGCCCTCCCCTAGAGGCGCCGGCCTACCCCGTGCCCAGATGGCGGAATTGGTAGACGCACCAGCTTCAGGTGCTGGCGCTCGCAAGGGCGTGGAGGTTCGAGTCCTCTTCTGGGCACCATTTCCGGTCAAAACTGGGCACCGCAGCGCGAGCCTCTGCGGTTGCCGTGTAGGATGGCGGCTTCAAGGGCTGCCTTGCGACCGGTAATTGTAATGCTGTCGTTGGTGACGACCACCTTGTCGACATAAGCTTGCCGGAGCGCCGGGCTGTCGTAGCGAACGCGATCGGCGATCAGCTTCCCGCACTTTTTAACCGTCGCCTCGTTGATGCGCAGTGCGCCACGCGCCGACTGCGCCTCGATACTGCGACGAGTCGCATTCATCTGGTCCAGGGCCTCACGAAGCTCCGCCAACCGACCAGCAAGCGTGGGATCGCGCGGGCTGATCAGTCCGGTCTCGACCATCTCGAGAAGATTGCGCAGTCGGCGCTGAGTCGCGCCGTGTTCGGCGGTCACGCGATGCAGGTCCGCGCGACGTCGTTCGTCGGCGGCATCCGAGCGTTCGAGAACCGCCACGAGAAGCTGTTTCAAGCGTTCGGGCTCGAGCACGCGTTCAAGCAGCGTATCGATTACGATACCGTCAAGCGCGTCTTGGCGGATTGCTCTGGTGCCACAGCTTTTTGCGCCGCGCGTCGCCTTGGAGTTGCAGATATAATCGCCATACTGTCCGGACTTGCCGGTTCTGATCGTAAGCCCCGAGCCGCACGTCGGCGCGCCACATTGGCCCACTTTTTTCAACAGGGTTTTGGAGCTAGTGGTGCGCGGCGGAGTGACGCGCGGCGCCGTGGACGCCCGAAGTGCTGCAACGCGATCGACAATATCGGGATCGACCAACTGGGGACAGGCCACAGTGATCTCGGCGGGATGACCGTGCTCGTCCGCCGTTCGATCGACGTGGAAGCCTCGATAGTGCGATCGGGTCAGAATGCCGTCCACCGAGCTATCGTGGAACAGGCTGCCGCGCATCCGATGTCCTTGCGCCTTCAGGTATTCTGAGATCGCGCGAGTGCCCATGCGCTCACCATCGACGCCTTGCAGCGCCAGACTGAAGATCGATTGGACGACCTTAGCTTCAGCCTCGTGCACGAAGAGTTGCTTGCGTTCCTTCTTCCCGAAAACCGCGACGGTTTGCGCTTCATAACCATAGGGAACGCGGCCGCCGTTGAAGTAGCCGGCGCTGGCATTCTCTCGCCGATTCTTGCGCGTATGCGCTGCCGCGTCGATCGAGTATTTCTCGTTGATCAGTGCAATGAAGTTGCGCAGCAGTCGACCGCTGGCATCATCGCTGAAGCGCTCGGTCAGTGAGATGAGCCGGACGCCTGCGGCCTCCAGCTTCTGATCCGTTACGACATGAGTGAAGAGATTGCGGGCATAGCGGTCGAGGCGGAACACGTAGATGATATCGACCGGCCGCTCGGCTGCGGTCGCCAGCGTGACCATCCGATCGAACTGCTTGCGATGAAGCTTTCGTCCGGAGACATCCGGTTCCTCGAACACCTTCACGAGTTCGACGCCCTCCTGCGCGGCAGCCGCTTCGATTGCCGCGCGCTGAGCGGCAATGCTCGCATTCTGGCCGCCGCCTTCCTCTTCACTGGAAACACGGACGTAGCCGAAGGCACGCTGCGGGGTGGTGGCGGTCATCGTCTTTCCTGATCTTGGTCAATCATCAGGACTTCAGCTCTTCATCGACCGAGTTAGCCAGCGTCTCGAGAATGTCGTAGCCGAGATGAGCGATCAGCATTCCTGCCTAGCCGGGGAGCACGTCGATGCTGTCAGGCATTCTGATCACGACACGATGCGTCAACGCGCGCCCGCGCGGCGGGGCATGGGAATTGTGTCGTGGCGAGTCCATGCCACAGCGGTAGCGACGCGTTCACACCCGCCTGGCAGAAGGTAATCCGCTCAGAGGTGCAGGCGGAACCAGAACCGGCTGCGCATCTCGAGCAAGCGGCGGGCGTTTTCAGGATCGCGAGGGTTGGCGGTTGCAGACCGTCGCACCTTGCGCCCTTCGACCTCGAAGTGCGCATCGCGGAGCGGGCGACCTTTCTCGACGTCTGTCAGGCCCTTTCTGACCTGCGCGTAGTTGAACGGCGGCGACCACGACGAGCATTGCGCATCGAGTTGGCGTTGCTGTTTGGCGTATTTGATGAAGCTCGGCGGAGGCGTGTGTCGATCTTGGATCACGGCGATGCGGTGCGCCAGAAACAGCGCATGCACGCAGTCATTGTCGCTTACACAGCTGAGCGACCAGTCGACGGGCTTCTTCCGAGCGATCTGATCAATGACCTGCCCCATACCGACGCCAGACCGTTCATCGACGGTCAGAAGTGAAGCGATGCTGGCCGCGACGCAGTGAAAAATTGGCAAGGCGTCGATTTCGAGGACAGATTCGACCGTATCGCGCGACTTGCCGGTCTGCTTTTTGGATCGCTCTAAGCCCCGTGCAATCGCTGGGAGGAGTTCGATCCCCTGCGCAATCAGTTCTGATGTGATTCGTGGCAACTGCTGACCATGCACAGCGCGATAGTGTTTCTCCATGTGCTCAGGCAACCCGCTCGGGAGCATCTGAACCAATCGGCGTGTATCCTAGTCGTTGGCCTTGCCCGGCGAGCGCGCCCGAATTTTGCGATAGGTCTGCACGAGCGTTACATCGTGTTCGATTTGCTTTCGCGCTTGCCCCATCGTGGGAGCACGGTCCTTGACCTGATCGAGACCGGGGATCCCGGTCGGCCTGTCAATGCGCATGCGCGCATCAAGGGCTGCGAATTGCAGGCACTCGAGGGCGTGAACCATCAATATCGGTTCGAGGCGCGTCGTAGTGCAGCGGCGAGCTTACGGGCATCGGCGTCCGCCCGAAATCGTGTATCCATCTGTTCGCGGAGGAACTTCGAGCGCTTGAGCTTTTCGGCGCGCTTTTCGTCGAGGATGAATTTAAGGTCGCCCGGCGTTACCGCCTTACCGTGTGCATACCAGCGCGGCTTGGTCACAGCGCTAACGTTTGCGTTAGACGGTAAGTGAGGGCCCGGAGCATTCGGATCGCGGCGTCGCCGAGAGATATGAATACGTTATCGCGCGGCCCACACTTAACCTCTGCCGAATCTGTCCTAATCACCTGACTTCTCTCTGTTGTGGGTTTTCTGCCAGTCGGCAGAGAAGGGGGGGTGCGCGCGCAACCCCCGTGGGGTCACTGGATGTACAGGCGCCGCAGCGCGTCGAGGATTGCCGCCGATCTCGTTAAGCGGATGCTGATCTGGGGCATCGATGGTCATGATCATCGCGCCACCGGCGACCTTCTTCGCGCGACCGACCACTTGGTCGTCGGGCAGTACGATCTCGACCTCCCGCTCGCCGTTCTCGATTCGCATTTCTGCGCGCCTGGCTGCGAGCGGGTTCGTCGACGTCGATGACGGGATATCTCCCAACATCTCGTTTGGTGGCGACATGAAGACCGCGGCATCCATGTCCGCATCGACCTCATCATCCGCGCCTGGATCCGCTGCGACGAATTCAGCGACATGAACGACATTGGATGGCGGCGGATCGATACTGAGCGCAATCGCCTCGCGGCAACTGTCGACGAGCCAGGCGGCGGCGGGCCTGTCCTCGAGGCGGGCGAGCTCGCGGAGGTGGTCTTCGAGGACGGCCCTACCCTCACCGCGCCATGCGCGCATGAAATCAGTAGCGGCGCTGGCTGAAATTTCGTGACGATCCTCTACGATATTGAGAACGGCAGCGGGCAGCGCGGTTACGTTGCGGTTGCGACCGATGTTGCTCACATTCAGGCCGATCCTGGTCGCGACCTGCTTGTTCGACCCGAACTGATCACACAGCTTATCGAGGTGCAGGGCATATTCGTGGGCCGACCAGCTCTTGGTCTTCGCCTGCTCGGCGAATACGATCTCGGCCGCGACGTCGTCGGTGGCAGACACGATCAGCAGTACGAGATCGATGTTATGACCTTCTTTGCGGGCGCGACGGACCGCTTCGGCGCGGCAGCCACCGGTCAGGAGCAAGTAACGATCGGGGTTGTCCGGCGCCTCGACCGTGGTCGCGGGCGACAATTGACCACTCGTCAGGATCGACGTCTTAAGGCTTTCGATATGGTCGTCGAGGCGATCGCGGTCGCGCGTGTTGGCCCAATGCAGATCGCAGTCCGCTGGGTCTGCGCGATAGATCCAAGCGCTTTCCAACAGGTGGGCGTGCGCACCGATCTCGCGATTTTCTGTGTCGGTCATATGATCCTCCGGGTGGTGAGGACCTCGTCGTTAGGCATGTGCGAAGTGGCGGCTGGTAGAAGATAACGCGAAAACCCCGGCCGTCGCAGACGGCTGGGGTTCTCACGGGCTATAACGATTTGTCGCGCCGTTACTGGCGATCAGGCTTCTTTTCGAATCGTGCACGGAGCTTTTGAATTGCGCGCGCACGTCCAGCTACATTGATCACTCGCTCATTGACGCTACCCTCGCGCGCCTTGTCGCTCGGCAACTCACTATCGATGTCTTTACCGTCGTCCATATAGCCTCCGTTTCAAGAGGCGGAGCCATCGCACACCCAATTTAGGCGATTGGCAGAAGATAAAGCGGGAACACCAGTTCATGCCGAGGAAGAAGAAACAGCTACGCAAGCCTTCAAGCGATCATAGCAATCCATTCGCACAAGTCATTGCGGCGGTGAGAGCGAGCGAAGGACATAAAACGTTTCAGCCGCTTGTTGCGACCAATAGGCTGATTGAACTTGAGGGAAAGAGCAGGTCGGCGGAGTTCGCCAAGCGTAGCATCGATCGTCGAGAGGCCTGAGCTGATCTATGCCGTCGTTCGGAATCTACGGCTGGGCGCGATTCCTTGAAAACGGCAGAAAAGCGAGGCTCTTCTGTATTCGCTATACAGAACAGTGAGAGCTGTACGTCGACAAATCGGGGTGACAGACCGCACGTTATAGCGGCATACTTGCCTATCCAAGCGCGTGGATCATTTACTGAAGTTCCCGCCGTTCGAGCCGTCGAGGCAGACACGATCGGCTGGCCAGCCTAAATGTGCTTGATCTGGTGATTGTGCACGGGTGGAATGGCATGGCGGGAGCGACTGGCACGATGCAGGCAGGTAGCGACCGGGTTTTCGATCGCCTGCGCGGCTTTACGCTGTACCGGTGGTGGCGGCGGCGGGTCGTCGCACCGGTCGACCACGAGGCCGTCGTTGCGCGGATCGCCGCGGAAAGCGGTTGGTCGCCGCGCTACGCCTTCATGACGATGATGTCGGCGGGCATCGCGGTGCTGGGGCTCTTGTTGTCGTCCCCGGCCGTCGTGATCGGCGCGATGTTGATCTCGCCGCTGATGAGTCCGATCCTCGGCTTCGGATTCAGCCTCGCGCTGTTCGATTTCGCCGAGATGCGCCGGTCGCTCTTCGCACTAGCCGTCGGGTCCGCCGTGGCGATTGCCTTTACCGCGCTGATCGTCACCGTCTCGCCGCTCCAGGCACCGACCGCGGAGATCGTCGCGCGGACGCGGCCGAACCTGTTCGACCTCGGCGTTGCGCTGTTCGCGGCGCTGGCGGGCAGCTTCGCGATCATTCGCGGGCGGGGCGAGACGATCGTCGGCGTCGCGATCGCGACCGCGCTGATGCCGCCGCTTGCCGTCGTCGGCTATGGCTGTGCCACCGGAAACCTGCCGGTGCTCGGCGGCGCACTGGCCCTGTTCGTCACCAACTTCATCACCATTGCGCTCTCGGCGACGGTGATGGCGCGCTACTATGGGTTCGGACACCATCTCTCGACGCGACAGAGCTGGACGCAAACTGTCCTGCTGCTGCTGGTGTTCGCGGTGATGGCGGTGCCGCTGGGACTGGCGCTCAACCGCATCGCGCGCGAGGCGCTGACAGTGTCGCAGGTGCGCTCGCTGCTCAATGCGCGGTTCGGTGACGATGCACGCGTGACGCAGCTCGAGGTCGCGTTCGACCGCGATCCGATCACGGTTCGGTCCGTGGTGATCGCGCCGCGCGCGCGAATGCAGAAGACCGCAACCCTCCAGGCCGCAATCGAGCAATCGCTCGGCAGGCCCGTGCGGCTCGATATCGACCAGATCATGCTGGAAGCCGGGGCCGACGCGCTCGAAGCGCAGCGCGAGGAGTTGCGCCAGGCGGGAGCCGCGCCCGAGATCGAGGCGCAGCGCATGACTGCGCTGGCTCGCATGATCGGGCTCATCACCGGAGTTTCCGCCGACGACGTGACGATCGATCGCGACCACCGCAGGGCAACCGCGGCGGCCGTCCCGCTGCCCGGCGCGACGATCGCCACCTACCGCACGCTGGAAGCCCGCGCTGCTGCGGAGGCTGACGGCTGGAGCGTGGCGATCGTGCCACCGCAGGGGCCGCTCCCCGAAATCGCCTTCGCCGACAATGCCGACACGCTGGATGCGGCGGGACGAGCCGCGGTGCTGACCTCGGCCTGGGCCGCGCGGCGATGGAACGTGGCCGCGCTCGCGGTGCCCGGCCTGCCGGCGGGCGACACGCCACGGCGCTTGAGCCTGACACAGCGGCGCGCGCAGGCCATCGCCGCCGTGCTCGCGACCCAGAGCATCGCGGCGGTCGGGGCACCGGCCGCTGGACAGCGCTTCACGCTGACGATCGGGGTCGCTCAGTGATCGGCGGTCTCGCGCTCACGCCGTTCGACGCAGCGGCGATCCTGATCGCGCTTGCCGCCGTGCTCGGTTACGTCAACTATCGCTTCCTGAAGCTGCCGTCGTCGATCGGGCTGACTGTGATGGGGGCGATCGCGTCGCTGCTCGTCGTTGCGATCGATCGCGTCCTGCCGGGGGCCGACTTCTCGAACGACATCGTGCGGTTCATCGAGGGAATCGATTTTCATACGACGCTAATGGACGGGATGCTGTCGTTCCTGTTGTTTGCAGGCGCGCTCCATGTCGACTGGCACGAGCTCCAGCGCGGACGCTGGCCAATCATCGTGCTGAGCACGATCGGCGTGGCGCTGTCGACCGCACTGGTCGGCGGCGGGTTCCTGCTGCTTGCGCGGGCGGTCGGCTTCGAACTCCCGCCGATCTGGTGCTTCGTCTTCGGCGCGCTTATCAGCCCGACTGATCCGGTGTCGGTGATGGGCGTGCTCAAACGGGCGGTGGTTTCGCCGACCCTGGAGGCGACGGTCGCCGGCGAAAGCCTGTTCAACGACGGCGTCGGCGTGGTCATCTTCACGATCCTGCTGGCGTCGGCGCTGTCGGGGCAAGCCTTTTCCGTCGGCCATGCCGCCGAGCTGTTCGCCGTGGAGGCAGGGGGCGGCGTGGTGCTGGGCCTCGTCATCGGCTGGATCGCGTTCCGGATGATGCGCTCGATCGACGACTACAAGGTCGAAGTGCTCATCAGCCTCGCGGTCGTGATGGGGGGCTACGCGATCGCGCGGCCATTGCACGCCAGCGGCCCGGTCGCGATGGCGGTTGCGGGCCTCATCATTGGCAACGCCGGCGTCGCCCACGCGATGAGCGCCACGACGCGCGACTATCTGCACAAGTTCTGGGACCTGATCGACGACATTTTGAACACCGTGCTGTTCCTGCTGATCGGGCTCGAGGTGGTGACGATCCCTGGCGACCTCAGGCTGGTGGTGCTGGGCGTGGCGGCGATCCCGCTGGCGCTCGCTGCACGCGCGCTGTCAGTGCTGCTTCCGCTCAGGGCGATCCGGCCCACGCATCGCTACGGCTTGGTCGCGCCGGTGACGCTGATCTGGGGCGGTCTGCGCGGCGGCATATCGATCGCGCTGGCGCTGGGTCTGCCGGACGGTCCGGCGCGTTCGGTCATCCTGGCGGCGACCTATGTCGTCGTCCTGTTCTCGGTGATCGTGCAGGGCGGCACGATCAAGCGGGTGCTGCAGCGACTGAACACGACCGAGGCGGAGATCGACACGTGAAAGCCCGCCTGCTGCGCCTGTCGAACGACCTGCGCGAAAGCTACTGGTTCGTGCCGACGGTGATGGCGATGGCCGCGCTGCTGCTGGCGTTGGCGATGGTCTATATCGACAGCCACGCCGGCTCGACCTGGATGGACGGACTGCCCTGGCTCTATGCCGCCCGGCCGGATGGCGCGCGAAGCCTGTTGTCGTCGATCGGCGGCTCGATGATCGGTGTCGCCGGCACGACCTTCTCGGTGACGATCGCTGCGGTGGTCTATGCCTCCGGACAATACGGCCCGCGGCTGCTCAGCAACTTCATGTCCGATCGCGGCAACCAGGTGACGCTTGGCACATTCATCGCCACCTTCGTCTATTCGCTGATCGTCCTGCGCACGATCCGCTCGGCCGGCGAGAGCGGAGCGGGGACACCGGCGTTCGTGCCGCAGCTCGCGCTGCTCGTGGCGCTGATCCTTGTCCTCTGCTCGATCGCGGTGCTGATCTTCTTCATCCACCACGTGCCGATGCGGATTCACATCAACAATGTGATCGAGCGCATCGGCGATCGGCTCATCGAAGAGATCGACCTGCGCTTTCCCGTGTTCGTGGGCGTTCCTCTCGACGAAGGGACTGACGGCCCGCGCGTGCCGACCGCCTTTCGCGCGGATGTCGGCCGCACCGAATACGAGCGCCGAGCCCCCGTCCGCGCCAAGCATACCGGCTATATCCAGCTGATCGACGAAAGCACCCTGCTGGACGCCGCGCGTGACCACGACCTCATCCTTCGCCTCCAGTATCAGTCGGGGGATTTTGCGCACAAGGGCAGCGTGCTGCTGGAGGCGTGGCCCGCCGAACGCTGCGACGAAGATACCGTCAAAGCCCTGCGCGGCGCGTTCGCGGTCGGATCGCGGCGCACCGCGCTGCAGGATTTGCGCTTCCTGATCGACGAACTGGTCGAGATCGCTGCCCGGGCGCTGTCGCCCGGCGTCAACGACCCGTTCACCGCCAACAGCTGTCTCGACTGGCTAGGGGCCGCGATGGCGGACCTCGCCCGGCGCGACCTGCCGTCGCGGTTGCGCGCCGACGAGGACGGAGTGCTGCGTGTGATCGCACATCCGATGACCTTCGCCGGCTTCATCGATCGCGCTTTCGGCGCATTGGCGCAATATGCCAGCGCCGACATGATTGCCGGGAAGCGCTTCCTGAACGCGCTGGGCGACGTCGCACTCAGCTGCGACGATCCGGGGCGGATCGCCACGCTGGCGCGCCACGCCGGCGATTTCCGTGCGCTTGCGGACGGTTCGCTAGACGGAGCCTGCCGCGATGCCGTGCTATCGCGCGCCGACGACCTGCTCCGTGCGCTTGCGGAACCGGATTACAAGCGTCGCGTCCGCGACGGCAATGCCTGGTTGGGAGGAACCGCATGATCGTCACCATTGCTCTGGTCGTCGCCGTCGTCGTCGCGGCGGCGCTGACGTTCGGCAGGTTCGCGCGATCGGACGGCTGGCGGGCGACGGTGACTCCGCTCGCCTCGATCATCGGATCGGGCTTCCTGATATGTGGGCCGCTGCTCGCGCGCGAATTCGGTGGCGCCGCGCTGGGCGCGATGGCCCTGCTGCTGGCGATCGCCTATGCCGCCGGCTGGGTGATCCGGTTCAACATCGTCCATGTCGAGCCGCACCTGGCCGCGGCGCGATTCAACGATCCGGTCGCTTGGCTCGCGCGGGTCACACAGGGGGTGCTGGCCCTCGCCTATGCCGTATCGGTCGCCTATTATCTCAAGCTGCTGGCCGAGTTCTCGCTGAAGCCGATCGCGATCGATCCCGCGTCGCAGCCGCTGGCAGCCAACATCATCGTCACCGTCTTGATCGTGCTGATGACGCTGCTGGCGCTCGGCGGCAACCTGCGAAAGGTCGAGCATCTCGCGCATGGCACCGTCTCGATCAAGATCGGGATCATCGCAGGCCTGCTCGCCGCGCTGGGCATTGCCTGGGCCATGACCGGCGCAGGCGATCCGCTGCCGCCGCTCAAGCTTTCCTTCGCCAGCGTGCCGATGCTGCTCGGCCTGCTCATCACGGTGCAGGGGTTCGAGACGTCGCGCTATCTGGGCCACGCCTACCCGACCGAATTGCGGGTCCGCACGATGCGCCATGCGCAGTGGATCTCGTCAGCGATCTACCTTGCCTTCATCGCGTTGCTGACGCCGTTCCTCAGCCGCGCCGCCGCGACCGAGGGCGTGGCCGGCATCCTCGACATCATGGAGCTGATCGCGCCGGCGCTGGGGATATTCGTCCTTGCCGGTGCGGTGTCGAGCCAGCTGAGCGCGGCCGTCGCCGACTCGATCGGATCGGGTGGACTGGTAAACGAAGTGTCGCGCCGCAAGATCAGCGTGCCGCTCGCCTTCGCGCTGGCGGGGGCGCTCGCCATCATCGTCGTGTGGCTGACCGACCCCTTCGAGGTCGTTGCGCTGTCGTCGCGCGCCTTCGCGCTATTCTATGGGCTGCAGTGCGCGCTGGCGCTGATCGTCTCGATCAAGGACGGAAAGGGGACCACCGCGCAACGGATCGGCTTCGTCGCGGTCGGGCTGATATGCCTTGTCGCCACGGCAGTCGGCGCACCCGCGGAGGGATGATGGGGCCGCGATTGCCAGAGCAGGCGCGCGACCTGCTGCGCCAGCACGGACCGACGGCACCGGTGTGGCGGCGCCGCGTGGCGATCCTCGGTGGGGCGGTGACGATCGGTCTGGTCGCGCTTGCCTTCGCGCATCTCGCCGACTGGGCGGGAGAGCGCTTCATCGCACTGGTCGCGCGGTGGTGGTGGGCGCCGCTGATCGTCACGCCGTTGGGATATGCCGCCATCGCTTGGCTGACCGCGCGTTTCGCCCCGGCAGCGCGGGGATCGGGGATTCCGCAGGTCATGGCGGCAACCCGCGATCCGGATCACGCGATGGGCGCGCTTGTCTCGGCGCGGACAGTCATCGTCAAGCTCGTCCTGACGATTGGCACTTTGCTGGTCGGGGCATCGACTGGCCGGGAGGGACCAACCGTACAGGTCGCTGCCGCGATCATGGGCTATGCCCATCGGCTGATGGCGATCCCGCTGAGGGCGTCGGTGTTCATCGCCGGTGGAGCGGCCGGCGTTGCCGGCGCCTTCAACACGCCGCTCGCCGGGGTGGCATTTGCGATCGAGGAACTGGCCGCCGCCTACGAGCAGCGCATGACGCTGCTGGTCATGACCGCGGTGCTGATCGCCGGCATGACCAGCCTGGGGCTGTCGGGCGACTATATCTACTTCGGGGTCATGCGTCAGACTCTGTCGGTTCGCGAGACGATGCTGGCTGCTCCTGTGGCAGGGGTGCTGGGCGGGTTGATGGGCGCGTTCTTTTCGCGCGCTGTACTGGCGACCGGCAGGACGCGCTGGGCGGCAGTCGCGCGGGCGCGCGCACGGCCTGCGCTCTTCGCGGGATCGCTCGGTCTCATCGTGGCAATCATCGGCGTCGGTAGCGGCCTGACCTGGGGAACCGGGTACGGGGCTGCGCGAGCGATCATCACGGGTGCCGACGTGCCGCACTGGTTCGGGATCGCGAAGCTGGCGACGACCCTGGCAACGGCGGTTTCGGGCATGCCGGGCGGCATCTTCGCGCCTTCGCTGGCGGTCGGCGCGGGCGTCGGCGATATGCTGCGCTGGCTGTTTCCGACCTATCCCGCCGGCGCGATCGTGCTGCTCGGCATGGTCGCCTATTTCACCGGCGTCGTCCGCGCACCGCTGACGGCAGTCATCATCATTTCCGAGACGACCGCCAGCCGCGGTTTGATGATGCCGCTGCTCGCGTCGGCATTGATTGCCGACGTCGTGGCGCAGGCAGTCTCGAAGGAGCGGCTCTACCACGCGCTCTCGCAGGCTTTCCTGCCGCCTGGGGATCCACGCGAGCCTGAAAGCGACGCCCCTGATGCTCCTATCGGCTCAGCGCGGAGCGATGGGAATTGAGCCGCCTGCTCACCGCCCCGTCCGCCCACGCCATCGGCGCGATGCTGTTGACCGCGGCGATGTTCTACGGCTTCGTATCGGGCCGCGCGCGGGTGGAGATCATTTCGCTCCTGACGATCAGCGCGATTGCGCTCGGGCTCTACTGGTTCCCACTGCCAGGCCAGGCTCCCACCGATGGGCTCAAGCTAGCGTTCGAGGGTTTCGGCCATTACGCGCTCATCACGATCTGTGCGCTGATGGTGCTGGGACGCGGGCTGGTCACCACCGGCGCACTTGAACCGGCAGCACGGTTGCTGACGCGGGTTTGGCAGTTCAATCGACAGATCGGCTTGCTCGTCACACTGCTGCTGGCGTTCGGCATGAGCATGATGGTCAACGACACGCCGGTGCTCGTCCTGATGTTGCCGGTGATGGCAGCCATCGCGGCGAACGGCGGATTGCCCGCGTCACGCACGCTGATCCCGGTGAACAGTGCGGTGCTGATCGGCGGCATGTCGACGACGATCGGCACCTCGACCAACCTGCTGGTCGTATCGATCGCCGGCGACCTCGGCCTACCGCCGATGTCGGTGTTCCACTTCACGCCGATCGTGTTGCTGGCGGCGCTCGTGGCGTTGCCGTTCATCTGGCTGGTTATGCCGCGTCTGCTACCCGACAATTCGGTCGAGGCGGGGCACGAACCACGCCGTTTCACGGCGATGCTGCGGCTGGGTGAGAATTCGTTCGCCCGTAACCTGCCGCGCGATCAAATGGCCGCCCGACTGCCGGCCGATGTCGAAATCCTCGGCGACGCCGCGATGGGCGACCAGATGCTGGTGCGGGCATCGCATGATGCCCTGGAGGAGACAATGCGGATTCTTGGCGCCACGGCGGCCCCCGCCTGGCTGATGGATCGACTGCACAGCGGCTATTCAAGGACGGGGGAGGACCTGACCGTCGCGGAACTTGCGGTGACGAAGGATTCGGGACTGGTCGGAAAAGGGGTGGCATCCGCGAACGTCGCCGAACTGTATAACGTCGCGATCCTTGGCGTGCATCGCGCGCATCGCCCGTGGATCGCGCAGCCGGTGGTCGAGACCGCGGTCGAAAGTCCTTTTGACGAGGGCGATATCCTGCTGGTCGCCGGGTCACTCGGCAGTATCGAGCGAATGTCGCTAGCCGAGAACATGTTTGTTCTCGACGGCGCGAAGGAACTGCCGCGCACTGCCAAGGCATCGCTCGCGCTTGCCATTATGGCCGCCGCGGTCCTCCCCGCCAGCATCGGCCTCGTGCCCATCGCGATCGGTCGGATTGTGTTAGAAAGTGGGGCAGCTAGTTGGCTGAGCGAGTTGATCGCGCTGGGACTGCAGTTCCTCCCGCCGGCGGGTGTTCTGGCTGCGGTGATGCTCTTCGTTACAATCCTTACCAATTTCGCGTCGAACACCACGGCGGCGGCGGTGGGCACACCGATCGCCTTCAGCCTCGGGCAACAATTGGGGATCCCCGTCGAGCCGCTGGTCCTTGCCGTGCTGTTCGGCTGCAACCTTTGCTACGCGACGCCGGTCGACTATCAGACCAACATGCTGATCATGTCGGCCGGCGACTACAGGTTCAAGGATTACACCCGCACCGGCCTGCCGCTCGTTGCGATCATGGTGGTCACCCTCTCCGGTCTGCTCGTCCTGCGCTACGGCCTCTACTGAAACGCAAAGCGGGGGGGCCGAGGCGCTAGACGATAGATCTCGACCGCGTCAGTGCGGTGCCAGACCCATTTCGACCCCTGTTTTGTCGTGCAGCGCGAACCGATCGACGAGGTCGGCACTGGCGCGGTTGTAACCAGCCACTTCGACACTTCGGCCATCGCGCCGCAGACGAGCAACAATCTTATCGAGCGCGCCCACACCTGAGATATCCCAGAAATGGGCGTCGGTAACATCGATGACAATTTCGCGGGCTTTTTCCTCAATCTGAAACGCCCGCGTGAAACGATCGCCCGACGCGAAGAAAATTTCACCGGTCACGCGATAGGTTGCCCGCTCGCTATCCGGCGTCGCAAAGCGCTCGACGGCAAACATCTGCTGAACCTTGCCGGCGAAGAAGATGCCGGAGAGGAGGACGCCGGCGAGGACGCCCAACGAAAGGTCATGGGTCGCGACCACCACCACCACGGTCGTCAACATCACGACCGACGACGTCGGCGGATGACGGCGCAAATTCACGATCGAGTTCCAGCTGAACGTGCCGATCGAAACCATGATCATGACCGCGACCAGCGCCGGCATCGGCACCTTGCCGACGAATGGTCCGAGAACCGCTAGCAGGAACAGGAGAAACGCGCCGGCAACAAAGGTCGATAGGCGTCCCCGCCCGCCGGAAGTGACGTTGATGACCGACTGGCCGATCATCGCGCAACCGCCCATGCCGCCGAAGAATGCGGCGATGATATTCGAACCGCCCTGACCCGCACATTCGACGCGCTTGTCGCTGTCGGTGTCGGTCATGTCGTCGACGATCTGGGCGGTGAGCAGCGATTCGAGCAGGCCGACCGCCGCCATCGTCAGCGAGTAGGGCAGGATTATCCTCAGCGTGTCGAGCGAAAGCGGCACGTTCAGCAAAGCGAGACTGGGCAGTCCTTCGGGCAGCTTGCCCATGTCGCCGACTGTATTGACGTCCAAACCCATGCCAATGCTGATCACGCTAAGTATGAGGATTGCGACTAGCGGCGACGGCACGGCCTTGGTGAGGCGAGGCAGGCCATAGATGATCGCGAGCCCTCCAGCGACCATCGCGTAGGTTTCCCAGCCGACGTTTGTGAGCTGGGGCAGCTGCGCCATGAAGATGAGGATGGCCAACGCATTGACGAAGCCGGTGATAACCGACCGCGATACGAATTGCATGACGAGATCCAGACGAAGCAATCCCGCAATGATCTGGATGAACCCCATCAGGATCGTTGCGGCAAACAGATACTCGACTCCGTGCGTGTGAACGAGCGGGAAGACGAGAACGGCGACGGCGGCAGTCGCCGCCGAGATCATGCCGGGCCGCCCGCCAATCAGCGAGATCGTGATGGCGATGGCCACCGAAGCGTAAAGGCCGAAGCGCGGATCGACGCCGGCGATGATCGAGAAGCCGATCGCCTCGGGAATGAGCGCGAGCGCAACGACTATGCCCGCCATGATGTCGCGGCGGGCGGCGGCGCCGTCGGTGAACCACTGGCGGCGATAGGAGACGATATCGAAAGTCATGGGAATCCACATCAGGGCACATGACGCAGCTATCCGCGGCGCAGTCTGGTTGCATGTGTGATGTTGTCCGGCGGATTGGCGGCCGGCATAGCCACCCGGGATTTCACCGGGTCCTTGCGATTGGCGCGGCTCTTACCCGGGGAAGCAGGCGCAAGGCAACCCGTGCTGCTATCAGAGAGATGAGGCGACGACGTAGAGACCGACGCCGATCACGATGACGGCGAACAGCCGCTCGAGCAGGCCCTTGCGCGCGGCGAGCAGCCGACCGGCCGCGATACCGCCCAGCGTGCCAAGGATGCCACCTACGATCAGCAGCGCTGTGATGCGCCAGTCGATGAGGCCGGAAACGGCATAGGACGATGCCGTCGTCAGGCCGAGCGCGGTCACGACGACCAGCGACGTGCCGATAGCAATTGACAGCGGCATCGCCGTCGCCAGGATCAGGCCGGGCACGATCAGGAAGCCACCCCCGATCCCGAAGAATCCGGCGGCGAGCCCCACGCCGAGGCCGATCGGGACCAGTCGCGGCAACAACATCGCGGCACTGTCGCGAGTCAGCCGGACGTCCGGAGCCTCCGCCGTGCGGCGCTTGCGGAACATCGACAGCCCGACGCCGATCATCAGCACGCCGAACAGTGCGAGCAGGCGCTTGCCGTCGACCGCCTTGCCGAGCTCTGCGCCCAGCGCCGCGCCGACGACACCGGCGAGCGCGAACACGCTCGCGCAGCGCCACTTCACCCGCCCCGCACGCGCGTGTCCGATCAGGCTGGCCAGCGCGTTGGCGGTGACCGCCACCGCCGCCGTGCCGATCGCGGCGTGCGGCGACCCGATACCGACGACATAGACGAGCAGCGGAACTGCCAGGATCGACCCGCCCCCGCCGACCAGGCCAAGAACGAGCCCGATGAGCCCGCCGGACGCGAGGGCGAGAACGGTCTGCATGATCGTCAGGCCGCCGCGCGCCGGTTCCAGGGCATGATGCGCAGTAGATTGGCCATGCCGCACCAACCCGTCACACCCGCGAACATCAGCCCAGCCCCGACGAACGCGGACAGGCCGAAGAAGCCGGGGGCGACGAACAGGCCGAGCAGCACGCCGGTCAGCACCAGCGCGCCCGCAGTGATCTGCACCTGCCGCATGATTTCCAGGGGCTGGGAGCGATCGGCGATCGTTGGCAGGCCGGCGCTCCGCCATGCATCGATCCCGCCGTCGAGCAGGAACGCCGGCGCGTCGCCGACGACTGCCCGTAACTGCGCCGCGTTGGCGGCGGTCCTCATGCCCGACCGGCAATGGAACACGACGGGACGCCCGTCCCGCGGCAGGTCGGCAATGCGGTCGAGCGGCACGTTGGTCGCCCCGGGAATGCGCTCGCGCGCATGTTCGTCGGCGCCGCGGATGTCGATCAGGCGCGCGCCGCTGTCGATCGCGAGGCGGGTATCGGCAGGCGAAAGGGCGTTTACGGTCATCGGATTAGTCCTTGCAATAGAGCTGGTAGAGGGTGGCGAGCAGCGTCTCGACGCGGGGATCGGCGATCCGATACCAGAGCGTCTGGCTCTCCCGCCGAAAGGCGACGAGCCCCTCGTCGCGCATCTTGGCGAGGTGCTGCGAGCATGCCGACTGCGACAGCCCGACGTCGCGGGCGAGGTCGCTGACCGTCACTTCGCCTTGCTCGACCAGCTTGCACAGCAGCATCAGCCGCCGCGCATTGCCAATCGCCTTCAGCGTATCCGCGACTGCACCGGCCTTCGCCTCGAACGTCGTCATGTCCATCGGCGGCTTGAGCATCATAATTACTCCATAAGGTATTGCTTATGTAGCATTCTCTAATATATTAGCAAGAGCTAACGGAGGAAATCATGACCCAGCCCTTCATCGAGGCGTTCTTCGACGAGCCGACGAACACGATCAGCTATCTGGTCGGTGACCCAGCCACGCGCGTCGCCGCGGTCATCGATCCGGTGCTCGATTTCGACCTGGCGAGCGGCGAGGCGGACACCCGCTCGGCCGAGCGGATCGTCGCCTTTGCCGCCGAGCACGACTGGCGGATCGAGATGGTGCTGGAGACGCACGCTCACGCAGACCACCTGTCCGCCGCGCCGTTCATGAAGGCGAAGACGGGCGCGTGGATCGGCATCGGCGCCCACATCCGCGATGTGCAGAAAATCTTCCGCCCGGTCTTCGCGATGGACGATCTGAAGACCGACGGGTCGGACTTCGACCGCCTGTTCGACGACGGCGATCGGTTCATGATCGGCGGGCTGGAGGTGGAGGTGCTGCACGTTCCCGGCCACACCCCTGCCGACGTCGCGTATCTGATCGGCGATGCAGCCTTCGTCGGCGACACGCTGTTCATGCCCGACTACGGCACCGCCCGCGCGGACTTCCCGGGCGGTGACGCACGGACGCTGTACCGTTCGATCCGCCGCCTCCTGTCGCTGCCAGCCGCGACCCGGCTGTTCCTGTGTCACGACTACAAGGCACCCGGGCGCACCGAATTCGCCTGGGAAACGACTGTCGGCGAGCAGCGGCGCGCAAGCGTCCACGTTAATGACGGCGTGAGCGAGGACGACTTCGTCGCGATGCGCGAGCAACGCGACGCCGGATTGTCGGTGCCCAAGCTCCTGCTGCCGTCAATTCAAGTCAACATCCGCGCTGGCCGTTTCGAGGAAGCGGAGGCCAACGGCGTGACCTATCTGCGTATTCCGGTGAAATGGTTAGCAAAGTGAGATAGCAGCGTGGCTACTCAACTGGCGGTTTCGTCTGAACGTGCGCAACATCGCGCGCACATCACCCGCGGTTTACGGAAATTGTCCAACGATCTGAGTGCCAATTTTTGTCCTCTATGTGGCACCATTTTTCCGATGCGCCGGCCCCCGCCCGATCCAGGTCGGCGGGAGATCGTGTGGCATATGGCTTCCCCCTTTCGGATCGCTCCCTTACGGCGAGACGTCGATCACCACCGTGTCGCTGTAGCGGCCGGCGACCGCGCCGGTGACGTCGGGGACGCGGACCGCCAGTTCGAACGAGGCGCCGCGCAGCGAGGGCGGGGCGTCGATGGCGATGGTCGCCGGCGCGGCAAGGTCAACCGGGCGCCCGTCGAAGGTCATCGCATAGGCGATCCGCCCGCTCGCCCCGGTGCTCGCGAGATAGCCGTGCTGCTGCGAGGTGAACGACAGATGCGCCTGGGTATTGCCACGCAGCTGCAGGAAGGCGCGACCGCTGCTGCCGCTGCGCAGTTCGCCGAGTTCGATCGTCGCAGCATCGGACCCGGAGTCATAGGCGACGGCGGTGCCGGCAAGGTTGATCTGCGCCCGCGCGACGCTGCGCAGCGCCACCGCGCCGGTCGACGGCGGCCCGCCCTCTACCGGCGCGCGGACCTGCACCTTGACCGGCTGGACATAGTCGCCCGGCGGCAGCACGCCGTCGCCGGTGCTTTCGAGGTACCAGGCGATCTCGGCATGCGGGCTGGCGGCGGTCAGCGCCACGCTCGCCTCCGCCGGGTCGGTACCCTCGCGCACGTTCGCGCCGGGCCGCAGCCGCGGGCGGAACGCGACCGCGGCGCCGGGACCGAACGTCAGGGTGCGCAGCGGCGACGCGCCGTCGTCGGTCAGCACCACCGCGGTGTCGCAGGCGTCGCCGTCGACCAGGTCGACCGACACGCGGACCCATCCCCCCGCCGCCGCGACGACGAACGGGTCGTAGGCGATCGGCACCGCATTGACCGGCCCGAGCCGCACCGTGCAGGCGGCGGCAGGCGTGGCGGCCAGCGCGGCGATGCCGGCCGCCACCAGCACCGCGAGCGGCACCTTATTGCGGGATAGCTTTCGCAGAGAGCTTTCCGACATCGACCAGTCCTTCGCTCTTGGAACCGATCGCGAACCGCGCGACCTCGGTCGTTCCGATCATCATCCGGTAGGTGCCGGGCTCCAGGCTATCGACCGCGAAGCGCCCGGCGGCGTTGGTGAAGAAGGGACGGGGTTCGGACTTCGGCCCGCCGATCCGCTCGACGACGCCCGACATCGTCGCGATCGGCCCGTCGGGACCGATCAGATATCCGATCGCGACCCGCGACGCGTCCGAGCCGACCGGCACGCGGTAGCCCGAAAAGGCGCCGGGGAAGGCCGACAGCCGGCTTTCGCCCAGATCATAGCCGGTCGGCACCGGATCGACCTCATAGGTCTGGAGCACGGGGCTGAACACGCGGTTGAACGGCGCGATCGGCGCGCCCAGCCAGTCCTGCCTGGCGACGACCAGCCCGGATTCGTCGCGAACCGTGATCGCGGCCCCCTTCAACGAGCGGTGCCGGTCGTAGATCGCGAAATTGCCCGTGGTCGGACGCCCGAGCGCGATCGAGCCGTCGGCGATGCCGACGAATGTGGAGGCGCGCACGATCGTCTCCCGCGTGCCGATGCCGTTCGGATTCTGCGCATAGAAGAGGCTCTGTTCCAGCCCGGCGATGAAGCGGTTGCCGAAATAGCGCGCGTCGCCGGCCAGGCCGATGCGGTCGTGTTCGCGGACCAGTTGCACCCTTCCCGACACGTCGCCGACCTGGTCGAGCGGGTAGCGGCTGATCTCGCCCACCACCGCGCCGCGGCGGGTGTCGGCGCGGATCGAGGCGGTCGTGCGCTGGCCGAGCTGCACCGAGATGCCGAGCAGCGCACGCGGGCGCCAGCCGTTCGTGCCGAGCTTCTCGAACCCGCCGCCCCCGCTGAAGGCCACGCGTCCCCGCGAATAATAGCCGGTGAGTTCGATCCGCTGCTCCTCGGTACGCGACCGGTTGCGCGCCAGCGTCGAGGTGAGCGCCAGCGACAGCGGCCCGCGGCGCCAGTCGGCGCGCGCATCGATCCGCCACTTGTTGTCGTTGACCCGCCCCAGCCGGTCGAAGGGCGATGCGAAGTCGCGGCTGAACAGCGTCGACAGCACCGTGAAGCTCCACGACGTGCCGCCCCGGTCGAAGCTGTGCAGCCAGTCGAGGCTGACCGCGTGGCCGGCGCGGCCCGCGACGTTGCTGGCGCTACCTTGCAAGCGGAACAGGCCGAGCGGAGTCCCGACCACCGCCTCGCCATTGGTCTGCCAGTCGCCGGCGGCATATTGCCCCCCCGCCCCCAGCGTCAGGTTGCCGCCGATGCCGCGCCGGACGTATCCGGTCGCGGTCAGCGGCCCGCCGTACACGGTGCGCACGCTTTCCCGCCTGCCGAGCGCGAAGCCGAAATCGGTGAGCCCGGGGGCGAGCATCGCGGTGGCGGTGAAGAACGCCGCCGAGGCGACTTCGCGGCGGCCGAGGTCGTCCTGCACGAACAGCCGCACGTCGTTGGCGCCCGATGCCGCCGACAGGTCGGTCAGCTGGTAGCGGCCCGAATCGAGCTGCAGCCGGCGCGTCTCGATCCCGTTCACCTCGACGATCACGGTGGACGGCCGCTCCAGCGTGATCCCGCCGCGGCCCGAGGGGCGGATATTCTCGAACGGGCGGATGCCGGCATAGTCGCGCGCGACGCCGATGCCGAGCATCCGCGCGCCGCCCTGGAAACCGGTGAGCGCCGGATTGAACTCGCCGGCGACATAATGGATCGCCTTTCCGAAATCGTCGTAGCTGACGCGAGTCTGCGCGCGTTCGAAGGTGTAGCGACCGCCCGGGACTTCGGTGAACAGGCCGCCGCTCTGCAGTGTGACGCCGGGGAACCTGCCGACCGTCAGGAAGCCGTCGGCACTCAGCAGCAGCGGCGCGCGCCCGGTGTTGGGGCCGCTTTCGATGAAGCGTTGGGTCGCCCCCAGCGCCACGCCGCCGGCATAGCGCGCCTGCGGCATGTAGCGTCCGGGTTCGGGCGTCTCGCTGCCACGGAAACTGACGGTCTGCGACAGCATGCGCGCCGGCGGCAGGGTGACGCGCACCTCCAGCGTCGCGGGGTCGTACACGATGGTCATCGGGTCCACCGACAGCCCGTCGAGCGGTACCCGCGCGCGTCCGGCGATCCGCGCGGTCAGCCCGGCGCGCAGTTCGGGATCGAGCAGGCCGCCGAGCAGCGCCGCGAGCCGTGCCGCGTCGATATCGCCCGATCCTGCCGCATCGGCCTTCACATCGATCTCCCCGACCAGACGGTCGTTGACGAGCAGGGGCGCCAATATGTCGACCTGTCCGCGCGGCACGATCGACCGTGGCGCCGGCGCATCCTGCGCGTCGGCTGGCGTCACCGCGCCCGAGCGGGGGGGAGGCCCGGGCGCCGTGACGCGCTCGTCGCCGGCCAGCGGGGCCGGATCGACCATGAGCCGGGGCGACGCGGTGCCGGCGCCGGCGATGCCGGCTGCGGCTGCCATGTCCGTCGCTCCGGCGATCCCGGGCGCAGCGGCGATCGCAGCGACCGCCACCGTCGTCATCAGGCGGCGCGTGATCCCGCGCCGGCGTCGTCCCACCCCAGATCGAGGATATGCCTCGCTACGATCGCCGCGCTCCATTTTTGTCCCCCGGTTGCGTCAGGACCAGCCGGGCCGGTGTCCTGATCTTGTCCGACAGCGCGATGTCGCGGCTATGCCCGGGTTCGAGGAAGATCGCCTCGCCGTATTTCACCTGGTCCTGCGCGATCGCTTCCTGCTTGCCCGCGCGGTCGAGCCCCCAGGCGACGCGGGTCAGATCGGCCACCCCGACGCCGGTGTTGGTGATGCGGCCGCGCAGGATGCCGTTGGCGTCCGGGGCCAGATCGCGCTCCACGCTGATCTTCGGGGTCATCTCGCGCGGCTGGACGATGGCGGTCGTGTTGAAATTGACCGACATCTTCAGCTGGGTCTGGGTCTGCGCGGCCGGATCCTGCGGCTTCACCAGGTCGATCGTGTTCATCTGGCGCACGCGCAGGACATAGACCTTGCCCTTGGCCAGCGTCGGCGCGCCGACGTAGCGGACCTGGAACAACTGGCTCTTGTCGCCCTGGATGCTCGCCTGCGGCGGGAAGATCAGGAAATCGTCGGGCGCGGGCGTGAAGGTGCGCTTGCCCGCATCGTCGGCGACGACCGAATAGGGCTCGATCTCGACGTTGAGCAGGCCTTCCTTGGAATTGGTGATGGTGATCCGCGCGCTCGCGCCCGATCCGGACGGCGTCAACGAATAGATCATCGGCTGGACGCTGTAGGCATAGGCCGCGGGCAGCGACACCGTCGCCAGCGTGAGCATCAGGCCGATCCGGACGTGCGATCGCATCACCATTCCCCCCATCAGAAAAAATGGCCAGGACCGCCGGGCGCCCCCCGACGATCCTGGCCGGACCGACCGTCAGGCGACGGTCATCACCCAGGTTTCGGTGTACGAGCCCGCGAGGAACGCGGTGTTGAGCAGCGTCACCGAGAAGTTGCCCGGCAGGCCGCCGGCGACATTGGCGTCAGGCGCCCCGATCACCGAGCTCTGCGGCGCGCCGGTGAAGTTCACCGCGTTGAACGGCAGCAGGCCGCCGTCGAGGTCGAGCGTCAGCAGATAGTCGAGGTTCGTCGGGCCACTGAAGAATCCGTTGAGCGGATCGACCGTGAGGCTCTTGGTCCCCGGGATGTTGCACTTCACCACCACGCCGGCGATGTTCTGGATGGTCGCCTTCTGGGCATCGAACGACCGCGCCGTCGAGGTGACCGAGCAGACCGGCGTGACCGAGCCCGAGGTGGTCAGCGTATCGGCGTTGGCCGTGCCCGACAGACCCATCGCCCCGACCGATGCCAGAACGCCCATTGCGAAAAGCTTGGAGATCGACATATCAATTTCCTTAATGCTGTGTGAATGCCCCCATCGGGCAATTCCACTTAGGACCAGTCTTTTGGTCGATCTTCCCCGAGATTATCTATCATCGCGACTGACGCCGATCAGCTAATAGATTTCATTACGTAGTATACCTGAAGCACCCGGCGCTGCGCCTCGGCAGCTGTTCTTACGCCGATCTTCGCGTAGATCGCGCGGATGTGCGAACGGATGGTGTGGATCGACAAGCCGAGCGAGCGCGAGATCTCCTTCGGACAGATCGCCTGGGCGAGCCCCTCGAGCACCGGCGCCTCGCTGTCGCTGATGCCGAATTCGTCGGCGACCATCGACAGGTCGATCTCTCCGTCCAGGCGGATTTCGCGGGCGCGGACGTGGAGCAGCTCGGGCGCGCCGGGGATCGGCCGCACCATCACCGCCAGCCAGCGGTTCGGCGCGATCTGGCGCACCTGCGTGCCGATGCTGGACCGCAGCGACGGGGATGACGGATAGCCATGCCGACCGACGCCCCGCGCCAGCCCCAGCCGCTGCTTGGCATCGATCTGCAGCAGGCCCGAAAACACCATGCCGCGCGCCGCGTCGTTGGCGTGGCGCAGCGTCCCGTCGATGTCGATGACGAAATTGGCGCTGGTGTCCGACTCGAAGCACAGGCTGCGTTCGTCGACCAGTTCCGGAATGATCGCCGGTTGAACCGAACCGTTCTCCATCAACATATGCACCGGCAGCGCCCCCGCTTCGCACAGCACAACATTGCGACAGGACGTCGCCGGCTGCGCCATAGTGCTATTGTTCAATTTGTATAACCGGATACCCCGGACAGGGACGGCCCGGAATCAGGACGAATACCTAGTCAATCGACGTGAGCAGCCCGGATGATGGCGCGCGGTCGCGGCGTTGCGTACGACGGATGCGGGCCGGGCGGACCGCTGGCGCCGCCGGCATCTTCAGCAGTCGGATCGTGGCGTCGGATCGGCGCGCCGGACCGGCACGGGGCACGGCAGCGGGAGGCGGGCATGGACATCCACGAGATCGCGGGCTGGACCGCCACCGATACCGCGCGCGGGGCATCGCCGGTTGTGATCGCGCAGCAGGTCGAAACGCCCGCCGAATCGCCCGCCCAGCCACTCGCCGCGCCTTCGGCCCAGCAGCCGTCCGGTGCGCTGCCCGACCACCTGCCCGGCACGCCGGGCGTGGTTCCGGTCGCGGTGTCCTTCGCCGCCGATGGCACAGCCCGAGTCGATGTCGCCGCCGAGTCGCTGCTGATCGAGCAGGAACCGGTAGTGTCGGCCATCCTGGCGGATCAGGGGCAGCCGGCGATCGCGCTGGCCGAACTGGCGTTGCCGCTGTGCCTGGTCGACCGCGCCGGCGCGATCCTGTGGGCCAATGCGCCGTTCTGGCTGCTGGCGCCGGGCGCAGAGGGCATCGCCCGCGCCGGCACGATGCTCGCCGCGCTGATCGACCCGGTCGATCGCCACCGCCTGACCCTGCCCGTGACCCAGCCGGTGGAGCTGCGATTCGCCGATGCCGGCGGTCCCGGGCGGCGGCACGAGCTGCGGCTGGCGGGACGCCCGGCGATCGCCGCGGACGGCGGTCGCGCGACGAGTCTGCTGGCGGCGATCGATGTCGAGGACCGCCGCGCGGAAAGCGATTTCGACGCGGTGCTGCGGCAGGAACTCGGCCACCGGTTGCGCAACATCGTGACGTTGATGGCGGCGCTGACCACCGACACTTTGGGCCGCCACCCCGATGCCGCGGGCGTCGCGCGGCTGCTCGACCGGCTGCGCTCGCTCCAGACCGCGGGCTATGTCGGCAACGAGGTGCTCGCCGCCGACTGTTCGGTGGCGCGGATCGGGCGCCGCATCCTCGACCGTTTCCACGATCCCGCCGACCGCCGCGTCCTGATCGAGGGCGACGACGTCGCGGTCACGCGGCGGTGGGGCAACACGCTGGCGCTGATCCTGCACGAGCTGGCGACCAATTGCGTGAAACACGGCGCGCTGTCGGTCCGGGCGGGCATGGTGACGCTGCGCTGGTGCCGGATCGCCGAGCCCGACCGCACGATGCTGCACGTCGAATGGCGCGAGATCGGCGGCCCGCTGGTGCGCGAGCCCGCGGCGCGCGGGCAGGGACTCGATTTCATCGACCGGGTGCTGTCGACGTCGAAGGGCGCGCACGCCGCGTTCCGCTTCGCGCCCACCGGCTTCGTCTGCCAGCTAGACCTGCCGATTGAGCATCACCGGCGCAGCCGACACATCGTGGCCGAGCCCCGCCTCCACGCCCAGCCGCACCAGGCGTGACAGGCTGCTCGCCTGCATCTTTTCCATGACCTTCGCGCGGTAGATCTCGACCGTGCGCGGGCTGATGCCGAGTTCCAGCGCGATCCGCTTGTTGGTGGCGCCGTCGACCAGATAGACGAACACCTCCAGCTCGCGCTTGGTGAGCGAGGCGAGCATGCGCCGCGCCTCCGACTGGTCGGCGGCGGCGCAGTGGCGGATCGCCGAGACGATCGCGTCGGCGACGAACGGCTTTTCGATGAAGTCCGCCGCCCCGCCCTTCAGCGCCTGCACCGCCAGCGGCACGTCGGCGTGACCCGTCATCACCACCACGGGGTCGGTGCGATCGTGCGCAGGCAGCGCCGCGAGCAGCTCGATTCCCGTCATCCCGGGCATGCGCACGTCGGTCAGGATGATGCCGGGGACCAGCGCGGGCAGCGAGTCGATGAACGACTCGGCGGAGGCGAACGTCCGTGCATCGAACCCCTCGGCAGCCAGCAACATAGCGAGCGAGCGGCAAACTTCCGCATCGTCGTCAATGATGTACGTCACTATCCTGCCAACTGTCACTATCGCCCCCCCGCTGCATACTGTGCTTGAGCGTCAGGCAGAAACGCGCCCCCTTTGGTCCACTTTCGTACCATATTCTGCCGCCGTGCGCTTCGATAATCGTCTTCGAAATGGCGAGGCCCACGCCGAGCCCCAGTCCCTTGGAGGTATTGAACGGCTGGAACAGCCGCTCGCGGATTTCCGGGGACACGCCGCCGCCGGTATCGGTCACCGACAGCTCGATCTCGTCGCGGGGCAGCGGACGCGCCGCGATGCGCACGTTGCGTTCGTCGCGGTCGGCGACGGCTTCCGCGGCATTGCTGATCAGGTTGACCAGCACCTGCTGAATCTGGACGCGGTCGGTCCAGACGAAATGCACGCCGTCGGCGATGCGCGTGGTCAGTGTGACGCGCAGGTCGTTGAGCACGAAATGGCCGAGCTGCGCCGCCTCGCGCACCACGTCGTGGATGTCGAGCCACTGCGGCGCGAAGGGTGCGGCGCGGACGAAGGTGCGCAGACCCTTCAGTATCTCGCCCGCGCGGACGATCTGGGTGACCGTCGCATCGACCGCCGCGAGCGCAGGCGCCGGTGCATCGCCGCGCGCGACCAGATGCGACCGCGCGGCACCCGCATAGTTGGCGGCGGACGCGAGCGGCTGGTTCAGTTCGTGCGCGATCGCCGACCCCATCGCGCCCAGCGCCGCCGCACGACCCAGCTGCGCGACGCTCGCCTGCACCTCGGCCATCGCCTCCGCGGTACGGCGCGCCGGCGTCTCGTCGCGCAGATAGACGGTGATGAGCTGCGGGCTGATCGTCTGGAAATGCGCGACCGCAATCGCCAGGTGCAGCTGGGGCCGGTCGCCGCGCGGCTGGCCGATCACCGACGGCGATCGCTGCGCGGTGGCGACCAGCCGGTCGACATAGGCGGTGGGCGAGGCGCCAGGGGCTTCGGGCAGCGCGATAAGATCCTGGATCGACAGCGATTCGCGGTCGGCCTCGTCGATCGCGAACAGCTCGACTGCGGTCTTGTTGATGGCCAGGATCGCGCCTGCCCGGTCGATCACCATCATCGCCGCGGGCAGCGTTTCGAAGATCGACTGGAGATACTGGTCGCGCTTCGTCAGCCGCTCGGTCTGGAGCGCCTCGCGCCGGCGCGCGCGCATCAGCAGTTCGCCGGTAACCGCCAGCACGACCGAGAAGACGCTCAGAACCACCAGGTTCAAGGTCTCCACCGGCGGCAGGTCGCGGGAGACCAGATGGCCGAACACCAGCATGAGCACGGTCGCGAGCAGCGCCGGCCCCGCCCCGCCGATCCAGGCGCTGGCCATCACCGCGCCCAGCCCGAACAGGAACGGCATCGCGACGCCGAAATAATGGACCAGCGCCGCCGTCATCGCGCCCGCGACGCACGCCGCCGCGCAGGCGAACACATAGGCATGCAGCCGGGACTGCACGGCGCCCGCGCGATCGATGGTAGCCAATAGGCGCTTCATGTGCCCTGCCCCGCGCGAGGTGCGCTGCGACGAGTGTACAGCAAGATGCGCGCCGCCAGAAGCCGATGCATCGCTTCCGCTAACGGCGGCGGCGCACTAGGCTGGGACACATGATCCGCCGACTCGCCTCGATCGCAGCGGTGCTGGTGCTGACCGCCCAGACTGCCCCGCCCGTTCCGCCGGCCACGCCGCCCGCTCCGATCGCGGCGCCCGCGCCACTGGCACCGCAGCCGCAGCCTGCGCTGGTGATGGTGCGGCTGACGACGACCAAGGGGCCGATCGTGCTGGCGCTGGAAAAGGAGCGCGCGCCGGTCACCACCGCCAATTTCCTGCGCTACGTCGATGCGAAGCGGTTCGACGGCATCGCCTTCTACCGCGCGATGAAGGTGTCATGGGGCGGCGGGCTGATCCAGGCGGGGGTGCGCGAGACGCCGAAGCTGTTCCCGCCGATCAGGCACGAGCCGACGAGCCTCACCGGCATCCACCACAGCGAAGGCGCGATATCGATGGCGCGCAATGCGCCCGGCAGCGCGACCGCCGACTTCTCGATCATGGTCGGCGACATGACCGGCCTGGACGCATCGCCGACCGATCCCGGCTTCGCCGCGTTCGGCCATGTCGTCGAGGGGATGGACGTGGTGAAAGCGATCCTGGCCTCGCCCACCTCCCCCACCAGGGGCGAGGGGGTGATGAAGGGCCAGATGCTGGAGCCGACCGTCAAGATCCTGACCGCGCGGCGGCTGTAAGGTCGGGTCCGGCGAAGGTTCGGAAAGTTCCGTGAAACGGGGTGGTATGGGAACTTTCGGCGAGGTCTGGGGACGGGGTGCGCGGGGCCGGTCGAATCGGGGACTGGCTGGGACCATCGGTCGAGTGAACCAGATGGCGGCGGTGTAGGACAGCGTTTGTTTGGGGTGGGGTGATCCGGGGAGCGGGGGCTTCATCGTGAGGCCTGTGTGCTGACGCTTTCGATTGGGCGGGGGCCAGCGCCGCTGCAATCCTCCCCTGAAGGGGAGGTGGCTGGCTTTAGCCAGACGGAGGGGTGTCGCGGTATCCGGATGGCGAGCTACTGCGCCGTCGCGATCGCCTCCGCCGCTTCCTCGCCCGACCAGTCGCGGTCACCGACCACGCGCCACACTTCCTTGCCGGCGGCATCGTAAAGGATCGTCGTCGGCAGCGTCGCGGTGACGCTGGGGAGCCACGCCATCTTTGCATCGGTATAGGCGGTTGCCGCCTTCAGTCCGCGCTTGGCGACGAACGGCGCGACCTTCGATGCGTCGGTGTCCTGGCTGAGCAGCACGACCTGGAGCTTGCCGCCTTCCCGCGCGGCGAGTGCGTCGAGGGTCGGAAGTTCGCGGATGCAGGGGATGCACCACGTCGCCCACAGGTTGACCAGCACCGGGTTGCCGCGGAAATCGGCGAGCGTCTTCGTGGCGCCGGACGGGTCGGCGAAGGCGTGCGCCGGCGCCGCTTCGCCCTTGTGGCTCGCATCGAACGTCCCGGCCTTGGGCGCGGCGGGGCCGGCGGTCGCCTCGTCGGGCTGGACTTCGTCGGCGCTGGCGACGTTGGCTGCGTCCAGCACGTTGCCTTGCGAGCCCGGCGCCGATTGCCTATCGCAGCCGCCGGCCAGCAGGGCACACAGAAGGACCGGGACGATCGTCGAGCGCATGAATTCCTCCAACAGCATGTGGGGTGGGCGGTTCGCCGAGGGGCCGTCCGCGGTGATGCGCGCGATCAATGCATCGATCCCGTTCGACAAGCAAATGTGGGCGCAGGACATCGCCGGATCGAAGGCGCATGTCGCGATGCTGGCGGCGCAGGGAATCGTGTCGGCGGAGGATGCCGCGACGATCACCGACGGGCTGGAAGAGGTCGCGGCGGACTATGCCGCGAACGGCGTGCCCGAGGATCTGGCGCTGGAGGACATCCACATGCTGACCGAGGCGCGGCTGGCCGAGCGGATCGGGCCGGTCGCCGGGCGCCTCCACACCGCGCGTAGCCGCAACGACCAGGTCGCGACCGACTTCAAGCTGTGGGTGCGCGACGCGATCGACCAGACGATCGCGGCGCTGGGCGCGTTCCAGGACGCGCTGATCGCCCGCGCCGACGAGCACGCCGATGCGGTGATGCCGGGATTCACCCATTTGCAGAGCGCGCAGCCGGTGACGCTGGGCCATCATCTGATGGCGTATCACGACATGATCGCGCGCGACCGCGGGCGGTTTAGCGATGCGCGGGCGCGGCTGAACCTGTGTCCGCTCGGCAGCGCGGCGCTGGCCGGCACCGGCTTCCTGCTCGACCGCGATGCGACCGCCGCGACGCTGGGGTTCGATGCGCCGACCACCAACAGCCTGGATGCGGTGAGCGACCGCGACTTCGCGATCGAATATCTGACCGCGGCCAGCCAGTGCGCGCTGCACTTGTCGCGGCTGGCCGAGGAATTCGTGCTGTGGGCGTCGCAGCCGTTCGGGTTCGTCGCGCTTTCCGACCAATGGTCGACCGGCAGCTCGATCATGCCGCAGAAGCGCAACCCCGACGCCGCCGAACTGGTGCGCGGGCACAGCGGGCGCATCATCGGCCTCGCCACCGGGCTGATGATTACGATGAAGGGCCTTCCGCTCGCCTACTCAAAGGACATGCAGGACGACAAGCCGCCGGTGTTCGAGGCGCACGGCCTGCTGGCGCTGTCGATCGCGGCGATGACCGGCATGGTCGAGAGCGCGACGTTCCGGACCGAGCGGATGCGCGGCGTGGCCGAGGCCGGCTTCGCCACCGCCACCGACCTGGCCGACTGGCTGGTGCGCGAGGGCGGGATTCCGTTCCGCGAGGCGCACCACATCACCGGCCGCGCGGTGGCGCGGGCCGAGGCGCTGGGGTGCAAGCTCGACCAGGTGCCGCTCGCCGACCTGCAAGCGATCGACGCGCGCATCGACGACCGCGTGTACGGCGTACTGACCGTCGACGCCTCGGTCGCCAGCCGTACCAGTTTCGGCGGCACCGCGCCGGTGCGGGTGCGCGCCGCCATTGCCGCGGCGCGCCGGATGCGCGAGGAGGAAGCATGAGAAAGCTCGGTCCCGCCCTGTTGCTCCTGACGCTGGCGGCCTGCGGCGGTCGCGGCGAGCTGAAGCCGCCCAAGGGCGTGTCGCTGCCCGTCAAGCCGTACGGCGCGCCCGCCACGCCGACCGCGACGCAGCTGCTGACGCCCTCCACGCAGGCACGCCCGCTGCGCAGCGACGAGCTGCTGAAATCGAGCGAACAGCGCAGCCGCGACGATTTCGACCTTCCGCCCAACTGATACGAAAAACCCGGCTTCGATGGACCATTTCCACTACCGCGACGGCGAACTGCACGTCGAGGACGTCCCCGTCCGCGTAATCGCGGAAGCCGTCGGCACGCCGGTGTACATCTATTCGCGCGGCACGTTCGCGCGGCATGCGCAGGTATTCCGCGAGGGGCTGGAGCAGGCCGGCGACGTCCACCTGGCCTATGCTATCAAGGCCAATCCGAACCTGGCCGTACTGCGCGTGCTCGCGAACGAAGGCTATGGCGCGGACGTTGTATCCGGGGGCGAGATGCGCCGCGCGATCGCCGCCGGAATGCCGCCCGCCGACATCGTGTTTTCAGGGGTAGGCAAGACCGAGGACGAGCTGGTCGCCGCGCTGGAGGCCGGGATCGGCCAGTTCAACCTGGAGCTGGAGGAGGAGGGCCATGTCCTCGCCCGCCTCGCCGCCGAACGCGGGCTGACCGCGCCGGCAGTGCTGCGCGTCAATCCGGACGTCGATGCGGGCACCCATGCCAAGATCTCGACCGGCAAGGCCGAGAATAAGTTCGGCGTCGCGATCAGCGATGCGGCGGGCATCTTCGCGCGGCTGTCGGGGTTGGCGGGCTTGAACCTGCGCGGGGTCGCGATCCACATCGGCAGCCAGTTGCAGAGCCTTGCACCGCTCGAGCGCGCGTACGCGCGCGTCGGCGAGCTGGTCGCCGAACTGCGCGGCGCCGGCCACACGATCACGCACGTCGATCTGGGCGGCGGTCTCGGCGTGCCGTACCGCCACGGCGATGTGTTCCCGACCCCCGCGGAACTCGGCGCGATGGTGGCGCGGGTGACCAAGGACTGGGGCGTCACGCTGATGTTCGAGCCCGGCCGCGTCATCGCCGGCAATGCGGGCGTGCTGGCGACGAAGGTGATCTGGGTGAAGCCGGGCGTCGGCGACCCCTGGGTGATCGTCGATGCGGCGATGAACGACCTCGCCCGTCCCGCGCTGTACGATGCCTTCCACGATTTCGCCGCCGTGCGCCCCAATGGCGAGCGGATGACCGCGAACATCGCCGGGCCGGTGTGCGAGAGCGGCGACACCTTCGCGATGCACCGCGAGATCGACGCGGTGGCGTCGGGCGACCTTGCGGTGTTCCGCACCGCCGGCGCGTACGGCGCGACGATGGCATCGACCTACAACAGCCGCGCGCTGGTGCCCGAAGTGCTGGTCGACGGCGACCGGTTCGCGGTGGTCGCCGACCGCATCGATCCGGGCACGATCATGGCCGCGGAGCGGGTGCCGGACTGGCTGTGAGCAGCCTCGCCAGCCTGCCGATCTTCATGCGCCTGCGCGGGCGACCGGTGATCTTGATCGGCACGGGCGAGATGGCGGCGGCGAAGCGGCGGTTGCTGGAGCGGGCCGGCGCGGTCGTGGTGGGCGAGGATGCGCAGGCTGCGCTGGCGATCGTGGTGGATGACGAGGGGGCGGTCGCGCGGCTGAAGGCGCGGGGCGTGCTGGTGAACGCGGTCGATCGGCCCGATCTTTGCGACTTCACCCTGCCCGCGATCGTCGAGCGGGGTGACGTGATCGTCGCGGTCGGGACCGGGGGTGTCTCGGCGGGGCTGGCGGCGGCGCTACGCCAGCGGATCGAGGCGTGGTTGCCGGCGGACCTCGGAGCACTGGCACGCGCGCTTCATGCCGCGCGCGAGCGTATCCGCGCGCGCTATCCCGACGGCGGCGAGCGGCGGCGGGCGATCGGGGCGGCGCTGGCGCCCGGCGGGGTGCTCGATCCGCTGGCCGGGGATGGCGATGTCGAAGGCTGGCTGGCCGGGGCGGAGGCGGCGCCCGCGCGGCTGGCGGTGTTCGCGATCACCTCACCCGATCCCGACCAACTGACCCTCGCCGCCGCCCGCGCGCTCGCGCAGGCCGACCGCGTCTATCACGCGCCCGGCATCGCCGCCGCCATCCTCGACCGCGCGCGCGCGGATGCGGTGCGGATCGCTGGCAGCCCGCCCGCCGAGTTGCCGCCGGGTATCATCGTCCATCTGGAGGATCGCCGATGAGCGGTTTCGCCGTTGCCGTGACCAAGGGGGTTGCTCGCGACATCCCGCTGAAGACCGCGCCCGCCGAGCAGGCCGATCTGGTGTGGATCCACCTGTGCGTGTCCGACGGCGAGGCGAAGGATTGGCTGGCCGACACTGCCGGCCTGCCCGATTACGCGATCGAGGGGTTGACCGCCGCCGAGACGCGGCCCCGCTGCACCGCGATGGGCGATGGTGCGCTGCTGAACCTGCGCGGCCTGTCGCAGGAGAAGCTCGGCAGCGACATGCTGGCATCGGTGCGGCTGTTCGCGCGCGCCGGATTCGTTTTCTCGGTGACGCGCAAGCCGCTCGACGCGCTGGAGGCGGTGAAGGCGGAGATCAAGACCGGCACCATCGCCGACCCCGGCGATTTGATCGCCGAATTCGCCAGCGCGATCACCGAGGAGCTGGACCCCGTCGTCGCCGATCTGGGCGACGAGCTGGACGATTGCGAGAGCCGGCTTGACGCGCATCACGCCTTCGAACTGCGCCGCAAGGTCAACCATGTGCGGATCGAGGCGATCGGATATCGCCGCTTCCTGTTCCCGCAGCGCGCCGCGCTCGAAAAGCTCGCCGCGCTGCCCGCCGACTGGCTGCACGACGACGACCGGCTCCATTTGTCCTCCGCCGCCGACCGCGCCGCGCGCATGGCGGAGGAAGTCGAATCGATCCGCGAACGCGCCGGGCTGATGCACGAGACCCTGACCGACCTGCGCGGCGAGCTGATCGACCAGCGCAGCCTGGTGATCGCGATCGCGGCGATGGTGTTCCTGCCGCTCACCTTCCTGACCGGTCTGTACGGCATGAACGTCGACGGGCTGTGGTTTGCGAAGGAGCCGTGGGCGTTCGACGCGATCGTGGCGCTGTGCGTGGTGATCGGGCTGGGCGTAACGGGCTATTTCGTGCGGCAGCACTGGACGCGGTAGGACTGGGGTGGAAGCCGGGGCCCATTATCCCCCGTTCGTGCTGAGCCTGTCGAAGCACGTGCCCGGAACACGTGCTTCGACAGGCTCAGCATGAACGGGATTACAGGGTCAGCCGCGCGACCTGATCGTGCAGTGCCTGGATCGACGCGACCAGCCGGGCGCGATCCGCGGTCGGCGTCAGGGTTGGCCGGGCCACCGACCGCGCCAGCGCGCGCGCGATGCGGGCGATGAGACTTTCAAATGCGAAGGGCTTGGCGATCCAGTCGTCGGCGCCGGCGGCCAGCGCCTCGACCGCGGCCTGCGGTTCGGCGCGGGCGGTGACCATGATGACGGGCAGGTCGCGGGTCTCGGGATCGGCGCGAATCTCGGCCAGCACGTCCACGCCGGACAGGCCGGGCATCACCATATCGAGCAGGACGAGATCGATCCCGCCGCGCGCGATCCGTTCCAGCGCCGCGCGCCCGCCGTCGATCAGGACCACGTCGTAGCCGCTTTCGCGCAGACGCCTGCCGAGCGCGGCCAGATTGGCGGGGCGATCGTCGACCGCCAGGATCGTGGCGTGCCCGCTGCGTTCGATGTCGCTGTACCCGGCCATGACACACCGTCTCCCCATGATGGCCGGAGACGCTAGGCGGTCATGGTTAACGCCGCGTCAACCGCGCGCGGACCGTCAGCTCCGGACCCGCGGTGCGAGAAAGGCGAACATCTGCCCCACCATGATCTCGATCTGCGGTTGCGCGCGGGGGATCGCATCGGGCCCGTCGGCGGTGTTGATCGCGACCCCCAGCGGCGTCGGCCAGCCGCGCAGCGCATGGGTGACGCTGCGCAGGCCAATGAGCGTCGAGACCGCCGCCTGCCATCCTGCCGCGGTGGCGATCAGCCCGACCGGCAGGCCGTGGAAATAGGGGCGCTCGTCCCCCGCCATCAGCTCGACGTAATCGAGCGCGTTCTTGACCATGCCGGAGAAGGTGCCGTGATAGCCGGGTGACCCGACGATGACCCCATCGGCGGAGCGCAGCGCCGCGACGAAGGCCTCGACGTTCGGCTCGCCACCAGTCGAGCCGGGCTCGAAATTCGGGAAGCCGATGGCGTCGCCGGTCAGCAGAGTCGTGCGCGCGCCATGATCCTCGGCGACTTTCAGTGCGGCGGCGAGCGCGCGGCCGGTGGAGGATTGCGGGCGGGTGGTGCCGCCGAGCGCGACGATATGCGGTTGGCTCATGGCGGGTGCGCTACCGGAGAAAATCGTTCGCGCCTAGCACGGGCTCAGCTCAGGCGGCGCGCCGCTTCCCACGCGCCGGCGATTTCCTCGAGCGTAGTGGCGACGGTCAGGAACGGCTGCGGATCGCTGCCGATGCTCGCCTCCACCACTTCGCTGCGCGCGCCTTGGTAGAGGCGCGACAGCGTCTTCGAGATGTCGCCGCCACGCTCAAAATCGAGCCCGCTTTCGAGTGCGAACAGGATCGCGATGGCGCGGGTGACGCGCTCGCTCTTGATGTCGTAGCGGTTGTTCTCGGCTGCCCAGGCCGCCGAGCGCAGCGCGCGCACCGCTTCGCCGTAGAGTAGCCCGACGAGGCCGGCGGCATCCTCTCCCCCCGTGCGTCCGGCGAGATCGACGGCGCGGTAGGTCGCTTCTGGCCGGGCGAAGGCGGTGGCATAGCGCGGCACGATCAGTTGCCCGAATTCCAGGCATCGACCTGCTGGGTCAGGAAGGCCTGGGTCGAGCGATAGGCGGCGACGCGCGAATCCATGCTGGCGAACTGCTGCGTCAGACGGGTCTTGGTCGATGCCTGCTGGTCGGCGAGGCGCGACTGTTCGTCGCTGAGCAACGTCTGGGCGCGCGAGTAGCGGGCCTCCGACGCGCCGAGGCCGTAGGTCCGGTCGGTGGTGCGCACGCTGATCGCCGCCAGCGCCGCGCCGAGCCCCTTGCCCGATGCGCCGGTGCCGCCGTTCGCGAACATCTTCTCGACCGCGGCGGGGTTCGCCACCAGAACCTTGGCGAGCTTGCCCGCATCGACCGACAGCGATCCGTCGCGGTTGGTTACGACGCCGATCGACGCGAGCGACGCCGGGCTGCCATCGGTCGCACCGGTCAGGTTCGTGGTCGTCAGGTTGCGCAACATGCGCTGCAATTCGGCGGCGGCGGGGTCGCGCGCGAGCGGGCCGGTCGCGGGGTCGGTCGCGGCCTTCACCATCTTCTGCAATTCGTTGAACGTCTCGATGACGTCGTTGACCGCCTGTTGCAGCGCGGTGGTCGGCGCGGTGGTGCCGAGCGTGACGATGGTCCCGGGCGCGACCGACTGAAGCTCCAGCTTCACGCCGGGCACCAGATTCTGGATGGTGTTCGAGGTGCGGCGGAACTCGATGCCGTCCACCGCGACGCGGGCGTCGGCAGCGGCGCTGCCACGCGCCATGCCGTCCGTCCCGGTCGCCGCGTTGATCCGCGCGGCAAGCCCCGGGTCGGCGGGATCATCGGTCGCGGTCAGCGTGAACGCCTTGTCCGCGCCGTTCGGCCCCTTGACCACCAGCCGCTCGCCGGTGCCGTCGGTGACGACCGACGCGACGAGGCCGAGGCCGGCGGTTCCGTTGATCTTCGCGGCGATGCCGGCGAGCGTGCCGTCGGTCTGCGCGATGTCGATGGCGGGCAGGTCGGTGGCGTCGGCGATGAAGGTGTCGATGCCGTTCTCGTCCGCGGCATAGCTGCCGAACTGCACCTTGATCTGGCCGCTGCCGATATGCGCGCCCGCCGGCGTCGCCGCGTTGGTCGCCATCGACTGGCCCGAGGTGAGCGAGCGTACCTCGATCCGCGCGTTGAGCCCGGCGACCGAGGCGCCGGCGATCAGCGTCGCCTTCACGACGCCGGTGTTGCTGCTCGATACCTGCGTCGCGAGCGAGCCGCCGCTGACAAGGCCGGCGAGCGCGGTCGAAAAGCCCGACATCGCGCTCTTCAGGCTGGCGACCGTCGAAATCTGGGAGGTCAGCGTCTCGGCGCGGTTCTCGAACTGCTTCGACTTCACCGAATATTGCGCCTCGACGAGGCTCGTCACCAGCGAGCCGATGTCGATGCCCGATCCGGCCCCCAGGGTCTTGGCAATCGAATCGACCACAACGCGTTCCCTTCCCCGAATAGAACGACCGGGTTCGGCCCCGGTTTAGCCCTGTTTCACGCCGTTTTCGTCGAAGCGCGCGGTCGCGGGCACGGTGACGAGCGGCTGGATGCCGCCTGCCGCCTGGTTCACCCCGAACACGAAGGCGAGGACGGTGGCGATCGCCATGTACAGGTCGTCGCGGACCTCCTGCCCCTCCTTGCTGGTGTAATAGACCGCGCGGGCGAGCGAGGGATATTCGAGCGTCGGCACGGCCATGTCGGCGGCGAGTTCGCGGATCGCGAGCGCGGTCGCCCCGCGGCCCTTGGCGACCACCACCGGCACCTGATCGCGACCCTGGTCGTAGCGCAGCGCGACCGCGAAGTGGGTCGGGTTGGTGAGCACGACATGCGCCTCGCCCATCGCCTTGCGGAAGCCGCCTTTCAGGATTTCGCGCTGGCGCGAGCGGATGTGCGCCTTGTTCTCCGGGCTGCCCTCGCTTTCCTTGTGCTCCTGTTTCACCTCGTCCTTCGACATGCGGAGCATCTTGTTCAGGCGGAAGGCAGCGATCGGCACGTCGATCATCGCGATCAGGACGAGACCGCCGGCCATCACGAACAGCAAGGTCAGGAACTGCCCGCCGAGCGTGCCGACCGCGCGGTTGAAATCGGCGCTGACGAGCCCGATCGAACTCGCCGAGATCGACGACAGCATGTACCAGCCGATCGAACCGAGCAGCGTGACCTTCAGCAGCGACTTGCCGAGTTCGACCCAGCCGTTCGCGCCGAAGATGCGCTTCAATCCGGAGGCGGGGTTGAGTTTCGACGGCTTGGGCGTCCAGAGCTTGGCGTTGAAACTCAGCGAGCCGAGGCCCGCCTGGCTGGCGATCGCGGCGAGGATCGAGACGGCGAACAGGATGGCGAGCGACGGCGCGAGCTTCCACCCGGCTTCCGCCAGCGGACGGAACGGTTCGAAATGCTCGACGTCGGCGCGCCCGAAGGTGAAGCCTGCGGCCATTACCGCCTTGCACGCCGACAGCAGTCCGGGGCCGAGCATCGCCAGCCACGCGCACCCGACCAGGATGCCGAGTGCGGACGCGAATTCGCGGCTGCGCAGGATCTGGCCGTCGTCGCGCGCCTTGGTCAGGCGCTTTTGAGTAGGGAGTTCTGTCTTTTCGCCGGCGGATTCGGACATCAGCCGAACACCAGCATCGCGGTCATCTCCAGTGCCTCATGCACCATGACCAGCATGTAATCGCCCATCGCCGGCATCGCCGCGACCAGCGCGACGACCCCGACCGCGAGGCTGGCGGGCAGGCCGACCGCGAACAGGTTGAGCGCCGGCGCCGATCGCGAGAGCATGCCGACGATCAGGTTGAGGCACAGCAGCAGGAACCCGACCGGCAGCGCCAGCAACAGCCCGGCGAGAAACGCATAGCCGCCGAAGAAGGCGATGTTGCGCAGGCGGTCGGGCGACAGCCAGGCGGCGCCCGGCGGCATCGCTTCGTAACTGCGCAGGATCAGGTCGACCAGGATCAGGTGCCCGTCGACCGAGAGAAACAGCAAGGTCAGCAGGATCGAGAGGAACTGGCCGATCGCCGGCGACGACCGCCCGTTCAGCGGATCGACCGCCTGCGCGAAACCGATGCCCATCGACGTGCCGATCAACTCGCTGGCGATCAGCGGTGCCGCGAACGCGATCTGGAGAACGAAGCCGATCGCCAGCCCGACCAGCGCCTCCCCCATCACCATGACGATGGTGGTGAGCGAGAAGATCTGTTCGGGCGCGGCGATGGCGCGCGCGTTCATCGCCAGGATGGAGATCGCGCCGGCCAGCAGGATGCGGACCTGCACCGGCACCGACACCGCACCGAACACCGGCGCGGCGACGAATGCCGCGCCGACGCGCACCATCGTGAAGACGAGCGTCCAGAGCTGCGGCTCGATCGAGAGGCCGAAGCCTAGCATGGCGCGGGCCGTGAGAGCGCGCACGCTGCGCGCCACTCGGCCAAGCCCAGCCAGCGGGCGCGATGCGCCCGACTGACGGCGCGGCTTTGCCGCGGCGCGACCACACGCGCAGCGCGCCGCGGCAAAGCCGCGTCGTCGGACGTCGGCGTCGCCGTCGCCGGCCGTGCTTGCGCCGGGCGCGCGGGCGTGGCCGCGCTGGCGCTTCGCATCATTTTACCAGATCCGGAATGCGCTCGAAGATGCTCGTCGTGAAATCGCTCAGCAGCCCCAGGATCATCGCGCCGAACACGACCAGCGACACCGCGACCACGATCAGCTTGGGCACGAAGCTCAACGTCTGCTCGTTGATCGACGTCGCCGCCTGGATCATGCCGAGGATCAGGCCGGAGACCAGCGCGGGGATCAGGATCGGGGCGGACGCGAGCGCCAGCACCCACATCGCTTCGCGCGCGACGGTCAGGAAATAATCGGCGTCCATTACGCTAACTCACGAAGCTGTTGGCGAGGCTGCCCATCGTCAGCGCCCAGCCGTCGACGAGGACGAACAGCAGCAGCTTGAACGGCAGCGAGATGATCTGCGGACTGAGCATCATCATGCCCAAGGACATGAGGACCGTCGCGACCACCAGGTCGATGACTATGAAGGGCAGGAAGATCAGGAACCCGATCTGGAACGCGGTCTTCAATTCGGAGGTGACGAAAGCCGGCAGCAGGACCGCAAAGGGCACGTCGGCGGGGTTCGCGTATGGACCGCTCTTCGCCATGCCGGCGAACATCGTCACGTCCTTCACGCGGGTCTGCTTGATCATGAAGGCGTGGAAGCTCTTGCCGCCCTCCGCAATCATCTGCGTCGCCTCGATCTTGCCGGCCGAATAGGGCTGGATCGCGCGGGTGTTCACGTCGGAGATGGTCGGCGCCATCACGAACAGCGACAGGAACAGCGAAAGGCCGATCAGCACCTGGTTGGGCGGCGAATTCTGGAGGCCCAGCGCCTGACGCAGGATCGCGAGCACGATGACGATGCGCGTGAAGCTGGTCATCATCAGGAGCAGGCTCGGCAGGATCGTGAGCAGCCCCATGATGATGAGGACCTGCAGCGACAGGCTGAGCGGGGCCTGCCCACCGCCGAGCTGGCCGAGCGCACGGTCGATGCCGTCGCCGACGCCGGGCGCGACGGGCGCGATCGGGGCAGCGGGCGCGGCTTGCGCGAACGCCGGGAAGGCGACGAGCATCGCGGTCATCACCGCGAACACGACGAGCAGCGCGCGGAAGGTGCGGCCCGACGTGCTGTCGAAACTTGGCAGAATCAGGTCGCGGATCATTTCAGGTCGGTCCCGACGCTGGCGCCAGCCTTGTCGATCAAGGTCACGCCACCGCGACCGACCGAGATCAGCAGCCGGCGCCCTTCGAAATCGAGCACCGCGAGGCGCAGGCCCGGTGAGATCATCATCGTCTCACGCACTTTCAGCAGCTTCTCGCCCTGGTTGCCGGGCATCCGCGCCTCGAGCCGGCGCCAGAGATACAGGCAGCCGATCAGCAGGCCGCAGACCAGCGGCAGCAGAATGACGAGCTTCAGGATATAGGACCACATCATGGCGTCAGCGGCTCGCGCGCTTGTCGGGGCTGACCAGCTCGGTCATCCGCACGCCGAACTTGTCGCCGACGGTCACGACTTCGCCGCGGCCGATCAGCGTGCCGTTGACGAAGACGTCGAGCAGCTCGTTGGCGTGGCGATCGAGCTCGATCACGCTCGCTTCACCGAGCGCGAGCAGTTCGCGCAGGGAAAGCTGGGTCGAGCCGATCTCTACGGTCAGCTTGACATCGACGTCCTGGAGCAGCCGGAAATTGGCAGCGACCGAAGGCTCGACGGGAAATCCGCCGGTCATGTCGTTCATTGGAAATCCTCTTCGTCGAGACGGTCGATCTGGGTGATGCGGATGGCTGCATAGCCGTTGGAGGTGCCGACAGTGCCCGTGCCGAGGCGGTCGCCGCCGACCATGACAGGCACGTCGGCGCCGAAGCTGACCGGGATGACGTCCCCGACCTTCAGCTCCATCAGCGTGGTGAGCGCGATGGTCGGTTCGGCGAGCACCGAGCGGACCGGGAATTTGACGTTCATGGCGGCGCGGGTCAGCCCGGCGCGCCATTTGGGCTCGGCGGTCGCGGTGCGTCCGACGACCTTGCCGGTCAGCGTCGGCGCGAAGGGTTTCAGCGCGGCGACCGGATAGACGAGGTCGATGAATACCGGCTCCCGGTCCCCGGCGGCGAGGCCGAAGCGGGTGACGATCATCGCATCGTCGCCGTCCACCCCCTGGAGCATCGCGGGCGACGCCTCGGGATGGCCCGGCGTGAACGCGACGCGGGCGAGCGGTTCCCACGCGCGGCTCAAGGGGTCGGCGACCATCTGGCCGAGGCGACGGATCATCGCTTCGGCAGCGGGGGTGAATTCGGACGGCATGACGCGCGGACGATCGCCGTTGCCGCCGAAGAACAGGTCGAGCGTCTCGACGACGAAGCCGCCGTCGAGCACGGCCAGCACGCGGCAGTCGCTCGCGGAAGCGCCGGCGGTCGTCATCGCCAGCGGCAGCCAGGCGGTCAGCGCGCCGTCGCGTTCCGCCGAATAATCGGCGAACCGCTGCACGACGATCGGCTCCGCCCAGGTGCGCAGGGAGGTGCGCAGCACCGGCTCGAACACCGTCCTGAGGCTGCGCGCGAGCCGTGCGGAGAGGTGCTGGAGCGTGTGCAGGTCGCCGAACGGATTGAGATTCGCGCCCCCCAGCGAAGCCGTATGCTCCGCCGGGGCCCGTGGCCGTTCGCGCCGTTCGATCGTTTCGGTTGCCGTGCTGTTAACCATGCACGGTCACTGAACAACGAAATTGGTAAAGTAGACGTTACCAACGCCGCCGAATCCTTCTTTCTGCTTCAGCACGCCGTTGATCGATTGGGCCAGCCGGCGCTGCAATTGCTGCTTGCCGTCGTTGGTGAAAACCGTATCCTCGTCGGTGTCGCCGAGCGTCATCAGCACCGCGGAGCGCACCGCGATCTCATGGGTCTTCAGATTGTCGATGACGCGGTCGTCGTAGGGCGTGGAGACGGCCAGCCCGACCTGGATGAAGTGCACGCTTTCCTTCAGGTTCGACGTGAACTCCTTTTCGATGGTGTAGTAGGTGGAGGCGTATTTGTCGCCGCCCGCCCCCTTTGGCGTCGGCAGGCCGGCGTGCGATTCGGCCTTGGCCGCGCCCTCCCCTTCGCCCTCTGCCGCCGCACCCTCGCCGCCGCCCTCGCCGCCTTCAGAGCCGGCGGCAGACGCGCGCTTCTCCTCGGCCTTGGGCACCAGCCGCGGGGTATCGGCTTCGGCGGCGCCCTCCGCCGCATGGCCGCCACCGATCAGGCCACTCGACGCGGCATAGAGACCGGCGCCGACGCCCCCGCCGACCAGCGCGATCAGGCCGACGCCCATCATCAGCAGCTTGACCAGCTTGCCCTTCTTCTTCGGGGTTTCGGCGGTGTCGGTCTTGGTCTTGTCGCTCATCGTTCAGATCCTTTCACGGTCACGCAAGGCGCGAATCGGTGGTGGTGTCGGTGTCGTCGTTGGCGGCGGCGCGGCGCGGGCGCGGCGGCGTGGCGGGCGTCGGCGCCTGTGGCTGGCGCGCGTCGCTTTGGCCCTGCGACTGAGGCTGCGCGTGCGTATCGACGCTGGCGCCGCCCATGCGAAGACCGCGCGATTCGGCCATATCGGCAAGGCGCGGCGCGGCTTCGGTCAGCAGCGCGCGGGCGTGCGGATTGTCGCTGGTCAGGCGGACCTGCACGGTGCCGCTGTCGTCGCGGCTGACCGCGACGTCCACGGTGCCGAGCGCGTCGGGCGACAGGCGGATGCGCGTCTCGCCCACGCCGTTCTCCCCCTGCAGCGTCTCGATATGGTCGATCATCGCGCCGATCCATTCGGCGCGGGCGGTGTCGACGTGCGCCACCGGCACGGGAGCCGTCGGCGCCAGGGCATGCGGCAACGATGCGACCGGCGCGGCGATACCCGCCAGCGGGAACGCGTCGGCGAGATCGGCAAGCGGATCGTCGCGCCGGACACGCGCGGCGGGGCGTTCGGCTTCGAAGATCGCGGCGGCGAATGCCTGGCTCGCGACTTGCGGTGCGCTGATGGCTGCCGGCGGGGTTGCGGGTGCGACGACCGTCACCTGCACCGGAGCAGCCGGTTCGAACGAGGGCGCGCGCGCCGCTATCGCTGGGGCGTGGGCGGTGGGTTCGATCGTCGGCATTGTAATTACCGACGTGCTGGCGGGCACGACGACCGACGGGGCAGCGGTCGGCGGCGCGATCGACGCCATGATGACGGGCGCCGGGGCCACGGAGGGTTGGGTCGGCGTCGCGGCGACACGCGGGCGTGCAACGGCAGCGGGCGTCGGCTCTCCGGGCACGGGGCGTCCGATCACTGCCGAAAGCGCAGGCGACGCTGCGACTGCGGCAGGGGCCGGCACGTCGGGGCGCTCCGGCGTCGGGACAGGCGTATTCGACGGCGACACCTCGTGCGACTGCACCGGCGCGCGCGGGTCGGTCACCGGTCGGGATTTCGGGTCGCTAGCCGGTGCTGCGATGTCGATCGGCGGCGCGGCGGATGGCGCGGTAGGCTGCGATGTCGGCGCGCCGCTCGGTGGCGGGCTGGCCGGCTCGACGACAAGGGCTGTGTCGGGGATTGGCGCCTTGCCGCCAATGACCATTGCAGCCCCGTCGGGTTTGGCGGAGCTGACCTCCATCGCCGGCGAGACGGGCGGTGTCGGAACGACGGGTGGCGGTCCGGCGACGGTGGGCGCTTCAGGCGTCGGCGGCGCGATGCCGGCAGCAGCATCGACACGCTTGCGACGCGTCGGGGTTGCGACGGCCTCGGTGGTCGGCTGATCCTTGCCCATCGACGGTCCCGACGCGGCAACAGCGACCTGCGCGGGTTTGCGATCGCGGCTCCGGGGTGCGCGGGGCGTTTCCGGAGCCAGCGTGTCGGGCGCAGCGAGCGCAGCGGGCACCGGTTCACTCGAAACTGTGGCGATCGTTTCAGGGTCGGCACCGAGCGCGACGGGCTGCGTCATCGGGCGCGGCAGCGGCGCGCCCTGCCGGGGCGTGGTGGTGGTGATGACGACGGGCGCGACCGGGGCCGGCGTACCCGGGTCGAGCGGCGTGACGAAGACGATATCGGGGGTCACCGTTGGCCGTGGTTTTCCGGGCACTGCGGCGACAGGTTCTGCCTCGACGGTCACCGGCGCGTCGGGCGCTGGCGGCTCGACGACCGTCAACTCGAGCGCACGCGTGCCCGATACCGGCACCACCGCCGGCGGCGGCACGAAGCGGGCGACGTCGCCGGTCGCGATCACCGGCAACGGCTTGCCGGGGTCGGCAACGGCTTGCAGGGCGTCGTCGCCCATAACGGGCGATGGCGCTACGAGCGCCGGCGTCACGGCGGCTGCGCCCGGCGCTGCCAACTGGGCGAGCGCGAGCGCGAAATCGCTGGTGGTGGCAAGGGGAGACCCGGCGGGGCGGGCGGTGTCTATCGCGCCCGGTGACGGCAGGGTCGAAAGCTGGATCATGCGGGCGGCGGTCCTCTGGCGAAAGCTAGCCCGAACCCCTCAGCAAGGAGCGTGCCGGTTTCGCCTGAACGCCGGCGCTTCCTCCATCGCGCGCAATTCCTTCAGCGCCGCCTGCGCCTCGGCACGGACGATCAGCTTCTCGATCGCGGACTGGTCGCGGCGGGCTTCGCGGGTCGCTTCGCGCGCGCGCTCGAGACCGGCTGCGGCGACCTCGACGCGCTTTTCGGCGGCGAGCGCGGAGGCGTGGAGCCGGTCGCGGTAATAGGCTGCGGCGGCGAGGCTCGCGGCGAACCCCGTGTCCTCGGCCTGCGGGGTGATGTTGGCGGCGAGCTGGGCGATGCGCGACTGGAGCGCCGATTCGCTGTCGACGCGCGCACCGGCGGCAATCTCCTGCGCCTGCACCTGCCCCAATTGCAGCGTGCGGACGCGGTGCAGGCGGGCGAGCTTCGCCTTGTTCTTGTCAGCCATCGCCGAAGACGCCGGTCAGCTCGGTCACCGCTTCCTCCAGCCCGACGACCTGGTCCGCATCCTGGCGAACATAATCCATCACCGCGCCGTGATAGGCGATGGCGGCGTCGATCGCGGGGTCGGCGCCGGCGCGGTAAGCGCCCATCAGAACGAGGTCGCGGTTTTCCTCATACGTCGCCAGATGACGGCGCAGGATGCGGGCGGCGTGCTGATGCTGGCGCGGCACGATATCGGTCATCACGCGGCTGACGGACGGGCCGATGTCGATCGCGGGATAGACGCCGCGTTCGGCCAGCGCGCGGTTCAGAACGATGTGCCCGTCAAGGATCGAGCGCGCCGAATCGACGACCGGGTCGTTGCCGTCGTCGCCGTCGGCCAGCACGGTGTAGATCGCGGTGATCGCGCCCCCGGTCAGCGCGCAGGTGCCGGCGCGCTCGATCAGATTGGGCAGCATCGCGATTGCCGACGGCGGGTATCCGCGCGCGGACGCGGGCTCGCCGAGCGCCAGCCCGATCTCGCGACCGGCATGAGCAACACGGGTCAGCGAATCCATGATGAGCAGGACGTTCTTGCCCTCGGCACGGAACGCCTCGGCAATGGCGGTGGCGCGCAGCGCGCCGCGGATGCGCAGCACGGGCGAATGGTTGGCGGGGACGGCGACGACTACGCTGCGCGCGCGCGCTTCGCCGAACACCTTGGTTTCGAGGAAATCGGCGACTTCGCGGCTGCGCTCGCCGATCAGGCCGACGACGACCACGTCGGCCTTGGCTGCGCGGACGATCATGCCGAGCAGCACCGACTTGCCGACGCCCGAGCCGGCCATGATGCCGACGCGCTGGCCCTGGCCGATGGTGAGCAGCCCGTTGATCGCGCGCACGCCGACGTCCATCGGCTGGAGCACGCGGCCGCGGTCGAGCGGGGACTGGAGCTTGCCCGCGAGCGGCCAGCGTTGGGCACCGCGGATCGGCCCCTGCCCGTCGATCGGTTTGCCGGCACCATCGACCACGCGCCCGAGCAGCGCCGCGCCGACCTCCGCCTCTCCGGGCGGGCCGATCGGACGGACGGGCGCGTTGGGCAGGAGAGCGGCGGGGCCGCCGAGGTTCATCAGCAACGTCTTGCCGCTGCGGAAGCCGATCACCTCCGCTTCCACCGTGTCGCCGACCGAACAGACCGTGCCGACCGGCAGCGACAGGCCGATCGCCTCCATCAGCAAGCCATCGTAGGACGACAGTCGCCCCGACACGCGGGGACGGGGCGCGAAGTCGCGCACGCCCAGATCGTCGAGATAGCGTTCCGCGAAGACGTTCAGCATGCGGGCACGGCAACCCGGTCGATCGCGGCAGTCAGCTGCGCGAGCCACTGGTCGGGGCCGTCCTCGACGATGGTCGACGCGCTTTCGAGCACGAAGCTGCCGCGCGCGATCGCTGCGTCGCCGACCGGGAACAGCGTCTTGGGCAGCCGCCCCTCGACCAGCGCGACATCGTCGGGATGGAGGCGCAGCAGCGCGCTTTCGGCGGAGTCGGCGAGGATATCGACCGCGGATTCGATGCGGCCCGCGAGCAGCTCGGCGGACACGCCGACGTCGCCGACCAGCCGCGCGACGAGCAGCAGCACCGTCTGGCGCATCTGCCGCGCGATCCGGTCGCGGTCGAACGCGATCCCCTGCCCCAGCGCGGTACCGAGTGCGGCGGCGAGTGCCGCGTCACGCCCGGCGTCGGCGGCGGCCTCGGCAAGCGCGGCGGCATAGCCCTCCGCGTGCCCCGCGGCGTGGGCGGCGGCGACCGGATCGACGAAGCCCTTGGGATCGCCGGCCTGGTCGAGCGAGGGATCGAGCGGATCCCAGCCCTCGGTCGGGTTGGCGTCGGGATCGCGCGGCGCGAAATGGCGCGGGCCGGCTTCCCCCTGCGGCGCGAAGCCGCGCGGCTTGGGACGAGCGGTCAGGTCGCGCGTCTCGAACGCAGCGGGCAGCGCGAAGGCGGCACCGAGCGCGGCAGCGGCGGCATCGTGGCGGCTGGCGAAACCGGGGAGGAAGCTCATGCCACCGCCCCCGTCACACACCGTTCGTTTCGAGTAGGGATCGAGCGTAGTCGAGAGCCCGTATCGAGAAAGATTTCTCGATACGTCGTCTCGACAAGCTCGACGACTACTCGAAACGAACGGATTTTGCGGGGCAGAATTACCCCATTACCCTCAAACATAATCGTCCTCGCCCCCGCCCATGATGATCGTGCCATCCTTGGCGAGGCCGCGGGCGATGCCGATGACGACCTTCTGCGATTCGAGCACTTCGGACAGGCGCATCGGCCCGCGGCTTTCCATCTCGTCGCGGATGCCGTCGGCGGCGCGGCTCGACATGCAGCCGAGGAAGCGGGTGCGGACGCTTTCGTCGACGCCCTTCAGCGCGCGGACCAGCGTGTCGCTGTCGATGTTGCGGATGAGGACGCCCAGGTTCTTGTCGTCGAGGTCGAGCAGGTTGTCGAAGACGAACATCGCCTCCTCGATCGCCTTGGCCACATCCTTGTCGATCTTGTGGAGCTTGGGCATCACGCGCGCCTCGGTCGCCTTGCGCGCCGACTGCATGATCTTGGCGGCTTCCTTCGTGCCACCGAGCTGGACCGCGGCACCGCCGCTGCCCCCGCCGCCGTTGCCGACGCGGCTCGACAGCATGGCCTTCAGCGTCTCGACCGCCTCGGGCGTGATCGGCCCCAGTTTCGCGACGCGGTGGAGGATGTCGGGCTGGATCGCTTCCGGCAGGATTTCGAGCACCTGCGCCGCCACCCCGGCATCGAGGTTGGCGATGATGAGCGCCGCGACCTGGGGATGTTCCTCCTCGATCAGGTTCGCGATCTCGTTCGCGTCGAGCCAGTCGAGCAGGTCGATCTGGCACTGCGCCTCGGGCGGGGTGATACGGGCGAGCACGCTGTCGGCCTTGTCCTGGCCGAGCGCGCGGGTCATCATGCCCTCGATCTTCGGACGCGGATCAAAGCCGATGTCGGTGCGGGCGCGGGCATGGCCGACGAAATCGTCGAGCACGTCCTCCACCTCATGTTCGCTGACGTCGGCGACCGCGAACATCGCCTTGCCGAGCAGGCGGACTTCCTCGGGATCCAGCTTCTGCAGGATCGCCGCCGCCTCCTCGTCGCCGACGAGCATCATCAGCACCGCGGCGCGCTCCACCCCGGTATAGGCGCGGGCACCGCCCTGGATCTCGGTCACTGGCCGTCCCCCGCCTTGATCATGTCGCGCACGGCAAGCGCCGCCCGCGCCGGGTTCTCCCGGGTGAAGCCACGCACCAGCCCCACGCGGTCGTCGTAGTTGCGGGTGCTGTCGAGCATCTCGATCGACACCGGCGCATTGGGATCGATCGGCGCGCCGGGGCTGCGCGGATCGGCGTTGGGGTTGGCGAAGGCGAGGCGGGCACCGGCGGGCGCATCGTCGCGCTTCTTCATCAGCGCCTTGGCGAGCGGACGCACGCCGAGCAGCAGCACGAGTAGCGCGATGACGAGCGCGGTGGCGTTGCGCAGCACCATCGGCACCCATTCGGCCTGATACCAGGCCGGCTCCGCCGCGGCGTCCAGCGGACTCGAGAACTTCTTCGAGATGACGTTCACCTGGTCCTGGCGCTGGGCATTAAAGCCGACCGCCGCCTGGACGAGGCCCGTGATCTGCTGGATCTCCATCGCGGTACGACGGCCCTTGTCGGGATCGCGCAGCAGGACCGCGACCGACAGGCGCTTGATCTCGCCGGGCGCCGAGCGGCTGACCGAGATTTCCTTGCCGAGGTCGTAGGAGCGGGCGAAGCTGTCCGACTGTTTCATCGCGTCGGTCACCGGGCCGGCGGGCGTCGTCTGGCCGTTGGGCGCAGGCTGGGCGCCGCCGGTCGCCGGCGTCGCAAGCGTCGAGGCAGCCGGCGCGGTGTTGCTGAGTGCACCGGGGATGCCGCCCGGCTGGCCGCCGGCGCCGGGCTGATTGCCGGTCCAGCTGCCCTGTTCGGCGCGCACGGTGCCCTGCTTCTCGTAGCTTTCGCGCGTCGCCTGGGTCTCGTCGAGATTGACGTCGGCCTGCACCTCCGCGGTGAAGTTGCCGGCGCCGACCAAGGGCGTCAGCAGCTGGGCGATCTGGGCGCGTACCTTTTCCTCGACGCGGCGCTGGATCTCGATGCGCTTGTCGCTCTCGCCGCCGCCCGAGCCGTCGGTCGACTTGCTGAGCAGCGTGCCCATCTGGTCGACGATCGTGACCGCATCGGGCTTCATCCCCGGCACCGATGCAGCGACGAGGTTGACGATCGAGCGGGTCTGCGCGTCGCTCAAGGCGCGGCCGGGCTGGAGCTTCAGCACCACCGACGCGGTGGGCGCGGCCTGGTCGCGCACGAACACGGTGGATTCAGGGGTAGCGAGATGGACGCGCGCTTCGGCAACGGCGTCGAGTTCCTGGATCGACCGCGCGATCTCGGTTTCGCGCGCCTGCTTGACGCGCTCGCCCTCGACCGCGCGGGACACACCCATCGGCAGCTGGTCGAGCAGCGCATAGCCGCCCGGCGCCGCCTTCGGCAGGTCCTGTCCGGCGAGCAGCATCCGCGCCTTGTGATAATCGTCGTCGCCGACGGTGATCGATCCGGTGTCGTCGACCGCATTGTCGATATTGGCAGTATCGAGCGCCTGCATCACCGCGGCCTTGTCGGCATCGCCGAGGCCGGGGAACAGCACCTTCTGCGGCGGGGTACGCATCGTCGCCCACGCTAGCGCGGCGGCGGCGATCAGGCCGACCATGAAGATCATCGGCAGCGCGCGCTTGACCGCGGGCTGCGACAGGAACCCGCGCGCCTGGACGAGCGGATTGGCGAAACCGGTGGCGGGCGTGCCCGTTGCGGGGATGTTGGCGAGTTGCGTGGCCATATTACACCGGCATGCTCATGATGTCCTTGTACGCAGACAACAGCTTGTTGCGGACCTGGAGGGTGGCTTCGAACCCGACCGACGCCTGCTGGCGGGCGAGCATGACTTTGGCGATGTCGATGGTCTCGCCGCGCTCGTACTGGGCGGAAAGATCGCCGGCACGCGCCTGGCTTTCGTTGACCGATTTCAGCGCCTCGCCGAGCGTGTCGGCAAAGCTGACCGGGCCCTTTGCGGCCGGCGCGCCGATCGCGGGCGCACTGGCGCCGGCTTCGGAAGCCGCGCGGCTGAGCGCCTGGTTGCGTTCCATGATCTGGCTGCGCAGCGCCAGCACCCGGTCGATGCCCATCGCACCGCCCACCCCGTCGATCCCGCTCATGCTGAAGCCTTCCGGTCATGCGGGGCGACGATCGCGTCGCCCTGTTCGCGCGCCTTGGCGAGGCGGTAGCGCAACGTGCGCTCCGAGATACCGAGGCGCTTTGCGGTTTCGATCCGGCTGCCGCCGCACGCGGCCAGCGTCTCGCGGATCGCGGCGAATTCGCTCATCTGGACGACCTTGCCCAGCGTCTGCTCGCCCTCGTCCAGCCGCTCCTCGAACAGGCGCTCGGGGACGTGGCTGGGACGATCGAAGATGATGTCGCCGATTTCGATCGTGTCGCCGCGTGCCAGAAGCAGCGCGCGCTGGATCACATTCTCCAGCTCGCGGACGTTGCCCGGCCAGTCATGGCGCACCAGCATGTCGAGCGCATCGCCCGACAGCCACGGCAGGAACGCACGGTCGCCGGCGTGACGGACGATCATCGCGGCGGCGAGCGCCGGGATATCGCCGCGGCGATCGGCCAGCGCGCGGGTCGAGAGCGGGAAGACCGAAAGGCGGTAGTAGAGATCGGCGCGGAAGCGGCCGGCGGCGACTTCGCTCTGCAAGTCGCGGTTGGCGCAGGCGATGACGCGGACGTCGATCTTCTCGGCATGGGTCGCGCCGATCGGCACGACTTCGCGCTCCTGCAGCGCGCGCAGTAGCTTGGCCTGCAGGCCGAGCGGCATCTCGGCGATCTCGTCGAGCAGCAAAGTCCCGCCGTTCGCGGCGCGGAAGAAGCCCTCGCCCCCCGAAGACGCGCCGGTGAAGCTGCCTTTCACATGGCCGAACAGCATCGCTTCCAGCATCGTCTCGGGCAGCGCGGCGCAGTTGATGGCGATGAATGGGCCGTCGGCGCGCGGCGATCCGTTGTGGATGGCGCGGGCGAGCACTTCCTTGCCGGTGCCGGTCGGGCCGCCGATCAGGACGGTGATGTTCGACGCGGCGATCCGCTCGGCGAGCGTGTAGAGCGCCAGGCTCTCGGGATCGGCGGCGACCGGCGCGTTCGGGCGCAGCATCGCGGTGGCGAAGCCGGCGCCGAGTGCCGCGTTCTCGGCGGAAAAGGTCAGGCGGGCGGGATTGCCGTCCTTGAACGGGACCGCGTGGGGATCGCCCTCCCCCATCACCAGCGTGCGACCGGCGACGGGCGGCGTCTCTCCGTCGGCGATCAGGAACAGGTCGCCCGGCGTCGGCTTGCCGGTCTCGAACGAGCCGATCGCGAAGCCCTGCGCACGCAGTCCGGAGACCAGCGCATATTTCTGGCGGAGCACAGCGGCCGATGGGAAGAGTGACACCATTGCGAGAAAATCCCCCTGAACGAGACGGGAGATGCGCGCCGAGTGGTTAACGGCGCGTAAAGCATGGCCGGTTGCCGGCAAATTTCTGCCTCAACGATCCGGGCGCAGCCGCCCGTGTATCGCGCGCGGGAGTCGTGATTCCCGGGTGGCGGTGCCGCGTCCGAGAAAAATTCGGGTGGTTGGCGAAAGTGCTTAATGTCGCCCGCAACCGGCCGTTACCCCACCTGACGGCTCGAACTTCCGCAATAGGGGGGGTGGCGGGATCGTCAGCTGAAACGGAGACCCAGATAATGACTGTTATCGGAACCAACATCGGCTCGCTTCGCGCCGCAAACGCCTCGACGATGGCGAACAACGCGCTGAATTCGAGCATGGAGCGCCTGTCGACCGGCAAGCGCATCAACTCGGCCAAGGACGACGCCGCCGGCCTCGCCATCGCTTCGTCGATGACCGCGCAGATCCGCGGCATGAACCAGGGCGTGCGCAACTCGAACGACGGCATCGCTCTCGCGCAGACCGCCGACGGTGCGCTCGGCGAAGTCACCAACATGCTGCAGCGTATCCGCGAACTGGCCGTCCAGTCGGCGTCGGACACCTACAGCAGCGACGACCGCGCCAACATGAAGACCGAAGTCGACGCGCTCACCACGCAGATCGGCGCTATCGTCACCAACACGCAGTTCAACGGCAAGGCGCTGTTCGGCGCGGACACGTCCGGCGTGGGTGACGGCACCGAGACGACCAAGAAGATCCAGACCGGCGCCAACGCCGCCGACACCGTCGATCTGACGATCGGCGACCTGTCGGACCTGGTCGGCCTGACGGTCACCATCGACACCGACGCCGACACGGCGAACGGCGCGCTGAGCGAGATCGACGGCTATCTGAAGACGGTCAACGACGTCCGCGCCGGCCTGGGTGCTGCCCAGAGCCAGCTGCAGGCAGCGGTCAACAACACGACGGCGAACGTCACCAACCTGACCGACGCTCGCAGCCGCATCGAGGACACCGACTTCTCGTCCGAAACCGCAGCACTCGCCAAGGCCCAGATCCTGAGCCAGGCGTCGACCGCGATGCTGTCGCAGGCCAACCAGAGCCAGCAGGGCGTCCTCTCGCTGCTGCGCTAACGGCGTCGCACAGGGTTTGCGGGGGTGGCGTCACCCCCCTAACAGACGCCGCCTTCGCAAATGGCCTTCCGCAAGGCGGGCATGGCAGAGCCCCGGTGATCCTCGGATCATCGGGGCTTTCGTCGTTAAGGACCGTGGTTAGCAAAGTGCTGCCGCCGCGCACCCATTGCGTGGCCCCTGCCGCCGCGATATCGTCGCGCACATCGGGGCACAGCAACCTCCCGGTCAGGCGTCGCTAGCACGCCCAAGCGTTGCCTTTCTCGCCCGCGTCGCCGGGCCCGGGAGGCATTGCCGCGATGGCCGACACCGATATTCCGACCACCCCACCCAGCTTCGCCGATCTCGTCCGCGCGTCGGCGGCGATCGGCTGCACCAGCTTCGGCGGGCCCGCCGGCCAGATCTCGCTGATGCACGCCGAGTTCGTCGAGAAACGCCGCTGGATCGACGGCGACGCATTCCTCCATGCCCTCAATTTCTGCCACCTGCTCCCCGGACCCGAGGCGCAGCAGCTCGCGACCTATATCGGGTGGCGGTTGCACGGCGTGCGTGGGGGGCTGGCGGCGGGCGGCTTGTTCGTGCTGCCCGGCGCGATCGTGATGCTGGCGCTGTCGATGCTGTACGTAGCCGCCACCGGGCTCGGCTGGTTCGCGGCGATTTTCCTCGGGGTAAAGGCCGCGGTGCTGGCGATCGTCTCGCAGGCGCTGGTCCGCGTCGCCGGGCGGGCGCTGACCACCGATTTCAAGCGGGGCCTCGCGATCGTCGCCTTCGTCGCGCTGACGGTGTTGCGCCTGCCGTTTCCGGTCGTCGTGATCGGTGCAGGCGCGATCGGGTGGATCGTCGGACGGTCGCGGCCCGAATGGCTCGGCGCGCATGCGGCGGGGAATGGCGACGCCGGCCCGCGTCCGCGGCTGACGGCGACGCTGCGCACGGTCGCGATCGGGATGGCGCTATGGGCGGCGCCGCTGCTGCTGGTGCTCGCCACGCTCGGCCCCGACCATCTGCTGTGGCAGGCGGGGGTGTTCTTTTCCAAGCTGGCGGTGGTGACGTTCGGGGGCGCCTATGCGGTGCTCGCCTATATGGCGCAGGCCGCGGTTTCGACCCACGGGTGGCTGACGCCGGAGCAGATGGCCGATGGGCTTGGTTTGGCCGAGACGACGCCGGGGCCGCTCATCATGGTCACGCAGTTCGTCGGTTATCTCGCCGGCGTCGACGCCCCTGCCCCATTCGCGCCGATGGTGGCCGGCACGCTCGCCGCGGCATTGGTCACGTGGGTGACGTTCGTGCCGTGCTTCCTGTGGATCTTCGCGTTCGCGCCGTGGATCGACCGGTTGCGCCGGATCGAGGCGCTGGCGGCGGCACTCGCCGCGATCACCGCGGCGGTGGTGGGGGTGATCGCCAATCTGGCGCTGTGGTTCGCCATCCACGTGCTGTTCGTGCGCAGTGTCGTGGTCGGCCCGCTCGGGATCGAGATGCCGGTGTGGTCGAGCATCGACTGGCGGGTGGCGGGAATCGCGATCGTCGCCGCAGTGCTGCTGCTGGTGCTGAACCGGAGCGTGTGGCTGGTGCTCGGAGTGTCGGCGGGTTTGGGGCTGGCGACGTTGGTCGCTTGACCCCCATCCGTTGCGGGGGGCGTGGTTGGTCGGCCTACCCCATCCGCCGCAGCAACCCCTTCTTCAGCCGGTCGTGCGCGGCCTTCTTGATCTGGCACACGCGCGCGGCGCCGACGCCGATCACCTGGCCGATCTCCTCGAGGTTCAGTTCCTCGACGTAATAGAGCTGGATGACCATCTGCTCACGCTCGGGCAGTTCGGCGATCGCCGCGATGAGCGCGTCGCGCTGGTCGGCGTCGGCGAGCTGGTCGAAGGCGGAGGGTTCGTCGGAGATGAACCACGGGCCGTCGTCGGTATAGACATCGTCGACGCTTTCGAACCGCACCGCCTCCGCGGTCACGTAATCGGTGCGCAGCTTTTCCAGCGTCACGCCCAAAGTCTCGGCGACCATCAGGTCGGTCGGACGCGTGCCGATCGCGTCGGTCATCGACGCGACGGTGTCGGTGTAAAGTTTGCGCCGCCGCATCGCCCCGCGGGTCAGCGTCGCCTGGCGGCGCAGCTCATCGATCATGCTGCCGCGCAGGCGGGTGAGCAGATATTGTTCGAAGGTGACGGCACCGCGATCCTCGAAGCTGCCGGCCGCCTCGACCAGTGCGACCAGACCGATCTGCACCAGATCCTCGACATCGACGATCGACGACATGCTGCCGTGGATGTGCCACGCGATGCGCCGCACCATCGGCAAATGCTTGCGGACCAGCGCGTCCATGTCGCGCGCGGGGCGCGGACGCGGCGCGTAGGTGAGCGGCACCCCCGCTTCGGGTACGATGCGCTGCGCCATCGTCATGCCGCCACCAGCGCGGGTTCGGGGGCGCCGATGACAGCGACGACTTCGACCGACTTGTCTTCGGGCACTTCGAAAAAGCTCATGACGGGGGTATCCGGCAGGATGGTCTTGACCAGCTTGCGCATCGCGACGCGGATGGCGGGCTGGACGACGAGCGCGAAGGGCTTGGCCTCCGCGATCAGCGGCGACGCGGCGCGCTGCATCGCATCGACGATGCGGCGGCCGAGGTCGGGTTCGATGGTGTGGCGACGCGCCGGGTCGGAGCGGACCGCCTGGCCGAGCAGCGCTTCCAGCTGCCCCTCCAGCGTCATCACGCGCAGCGGCTCACGCACGCCGCACAGCTTCTGCACGATCAGCGCGCCAAGTTCGGGGCGGATCGCCTCGACCAGTTCCTCCGCGCTGCCGCCGTGCGGTGCGGCGACCGCGATGGCGGCAGCGATGCGGCGGAATTCTTTCAACGACACACCCTCGGCCAGCAGTCCGCGCAGCACTTGCGTTAGGACGGTGAGCGGCACCGGTTGCGGACAGAGCGCGGCGACGAGCTGGCCAGCGCGTTCCTTCAGACCGTCGAGCAGCGATTGCACCTCATCCGGGCCGAGCAGGTCGGAGGCATTGCTCAGCAACTGCTGATTGAGGTGGGTGGCGATGACGGTGCCCGGATCGACGACCAGATAGCCAGCCCCCGTTGCGGCATCGGCGTCGGCGGCAGAGATCCATACGGCATCGAGGCCGAAGGTAGGGTCTTTGGCGCGCTTGCCGGGCAGTGATCCGACCGCCTGGCCGGTGTCGAGCGCTAGCATCTCGTCGGGCGACACCTGATCCTCACCCACCACGACACCGCCGATGATGAGGCGGTAGGTGTAGGGCGCGAGGTTGATGTCGTCGCGCACGCGCACCTGCGGCACGACAAAGCCCAGGTCCTTCGACAGCTGGCGGCGGACACCGGTGATGCGCCCCATCAGCGGCGATCCCTTGCGCTCGTCGACCAGCGGCACGAGGCCATAGCCGATGTCGAGCATGACATGGCAGGTGTCGGTGACTTCCTCCCATCCGATCTTCGACAGGTCGGTCGTCTCGACCGGCGCAGCCTCGACGATGACCGGGCGGTCGGCGGCCTGCTTCAGGCGCCACGCGGCATAACCCGCTGCGGCGGCCATCGGCAGGATGATGAAATGCGGCATGCCGGGCATGACGCCGAGCAGCGCGAGGATCACAGACACGGGCAACCAAGTGCGGAAGCTGCCGAACTGGCTGCCGATCTGGCCGGCAAGGTCGTGGCTGGAGGTGACGCGCGTGACGATCGAGGCGGCGGCGATCGAGAGCATCAGGCCCGGCAACTGCGCGACGAGGGCGTCGCCGATCGCGAGCAGGACATAGGTCTGCGCCGCTTCGCCGACCGCCATCTTGTGGCTGACGACGCCCAGGATCAGCCCGCCGATGATGTTGACCGCCAGGATCAGCAGGCCGGCGACGGCATCGCCCTTCACGAACTTCGACGAACCGTCCATCGAGCCGTAGAAATCGGCCTCGGTCGCGGTATCGATGCGGCGTGCGCGGGCTTCGTCGGGGGTGATGAGGCCGGCGTTCAGGTCGGCGTCGATCGCCATCTGCTTGCCGGGCAAGGCATCGAGGGTGAAGCGCGCCGAGACTTCGGATACGCGCCCCGCGCCCTTGGTCACCACGATCAGGTTGATGATGATGAGGATCGCGAACACGAACAAGCCGACGACATAGTCGCCGCCGATCAGGAACGTGCCGAACGCCTCGATCACATGGCCCGCCGCCGCCTCGCCCTCATGCCCGTGGACCAGCACGACGCGGGTCGAGGCGACGTTGAGCGCCAGGCGGAACAGCGTCGCGAACAGCAGCACGGTCGGGAAGGACGAGAAGTCGAGCGGCTTCTGCGCATTGAGTGCCACCATCAGCACGGCGAGGCTGATGATGATGTTGGTGATGAAGAACACGTCGAGCAGAAACGCCGGGATCGGCACCACCATCAGCGCGACGAGCATCAGCATCGCCGCGGGCAATGCCGCGCCGCGGGCGAACGGACCGGCCTTTGCCGCCATCGTCATCGTCGCCATCGTCAGACGTTCCCGCCGAGCTGGGCGAGCATCAGATAGGCGAGGCGCGCGTTATCGGGATTGGGGCGCAGCAGCGCGGCGTCGGCGGTGGTCGACCGCCCCGCCCCCGTGAACCGGTCGAGCGTCGAGGCGAGCCACTGGCGGTCGCCGCCGGTCGCTTCGCTGCCGAGCACGACTTCCATGTTCGGGTCGAGCGACAGGCTGTCCATCGCGCGGCTGGCGAAACCGGTCGCGCCGACGGCGGCGGCGCCCTTGTCGAGCTTCGCGGAGAAACGCTGGTACACGTCGCCGAGCGAACGGGCCGAACCGTCGGCGGCATAGAATACGCCGCGATTGGCGCGCGCGGCGGCGGGGAACAGCGACGCCGCCGAACGATCGGCATTGGCGTCCATCGCGCCCAGGAATTTCTTGGCGCCGCCGATGCCGAGGAAATGCGCCATGTACAGATCGGTGCCGGTGACGTCGCGGTCGAGCGATTTGCTGAGCGCGTCCTTGTTGTCGGACGCATGTTCGGCGGCCATCAGCGACGATGCGGTGGCGTCGTTGCGCAGGCCCAGAATCGCCTTGCGCGCCGACGGGTCGGATACGACGTAGCGCCCCGACGACGTCTGGGTGATGCTGTCGGCGGCCCAGGCCATGCCGTGTTCGGCGCCATGCGACTTGACGACGCCCAGCCAGCTCTGTTCGATGAACTGGTAGAGGCCGGTCGCCGACGACGTGCCCGCACGCGCGGATGCGTTCAGGCCGCTTTCGACCTGCGCCTGCCCGAGCAGATAGTTGAAGTCGATCCCCGTGCGCTGGCTGGCGAGCTGGATGGCGTTCTGGACGCCGCTCACGCGCTGGATGTTGGCGACTGTCATCGAAACCCTGCCTGAAACCTCTGGTCAGAGAGGATCAGCAAGGATCGTGCCAGTCGGGCCCAGCGGCTCAGGCGAGCGCGGCGTTACCCTGCGGGCGATAGGATTGCGCGCCCGAACCGGCAAGAACCTGCAGGCGGCGGCGGACGTTTGCCGCCATCAGGTTGACGTAGATGCGGCAGGTTTCGTTCAGCCGGTGCGCCTCGCGCGCCAGTTCGTCGAGTTCGGCGCTCGGCGCCTCGTCGGTGGCGTGGGCGACACGCTCGATCTGGATCAGCTTCGCCGAGGTCGCAGCCTCCAGCGCGTCGATATCGTTCGATTTCAGCGCGGCGATCTCGGCATGCAGCGCCTCGATCACGCCGATCAGCGCGTCACGCCGGCTCATTGGGATGCCATTCGAGCTTCAGCGCCAGCAGGCGGTCGGCGATCGAGGAAGGGATGAGCGGAAACTTGCCGTCCGCGATCGCCTTCTTGATCTTGGCGACGCGCTCCACGTCCACCGGCGGGGTTGCCGCGGCAGGCTGCGACAGCGCCTGGAGCGTCGACGGCGCGCGTGCCGCGTCGGACTGCACGGCGGCTTGCGACGCCTGCAGGCCAGACACCGGCGCCACGGGTGCGAGTCGCTGGGCGATGCTGGCAATGGCCTTGGGTCCGACCGGATCCACCACGGTTTCCGTCCTCGAATTGCTTCGTCAGACCGAAGAACGACCGGTTGCGCGGTGCCTTTAGCACTTTTTTACTGGGCCCAGCCGGGCAGTGTCGCGCGACCGGTCTCGATCGCGACCGCCTGGATCGGCGGCTTGGCGGGATCGACCTTCACCATCAGGCGCCCGCCGGCGGGGGCATCGCCCATCGCCACGCCGTCGCGCGTGATCGAGAAGCCGCCCGAGCCGACCTCGACCGTGATCGGGTCGCCGCGGCGGATGACAGGTTCGGCCTTGGTGGACGGAGCAGCCGCGGCGGCAGCCGTGACCGGCGCGCGCGCAGTCTGCGGCGGCATGCGCACGGGCACATAGATGCGCCACTTGGGAGCATCGCACGTCACGACCACCGCGTCCTGCGACGTGCCACGCCAGTCGAGTTGCGGCAGCGGGCAGGCGGCGAGCTTCAGCCGCGGATCGACGACGGTGCGGGCACCCCCCTCCTCCGCGATCGCATGGCCGGTGAAGGCGCTGACGGCGACGTCGATCGCGCGCGTATCCTGGAAGCGCAGCTGCGCGGCGACGGGCAGCGGCGCGAGCGCGGCGAGGATCAGGAGCGGGCGGATCATGGGTATTCCCCTGCGAAGGCGAGGTTGAGCTGGACCGAGCGACCGGCGCCGGGCCGCGTGTCGATGGCAAGGCGGGCGGGTGGCACCGCGCGCGCCAATTGCGTGGCCACCGCGCGGGCGCGGTCGGCGGCGAGGATCGCGGGCGAGCCGGTGGCGGGATCGACGTCGCGTGCCGAGCCGTCGGTGCCGCCGGTCACGCGGATGATGGTGCGCGGGTCGCGGGTCGCGGCGCGCGCCCAGGCAAGGGTGTCGTTTGCCGGCACGACCGCGGACGCGCGCGCGAAGCCGGCGACGATCGTGGCATCGACCGCCATCGGTGCGGGCGCGGCGACGCCGAAGCCCTCGCGCAGGCCCGCCGCGATCTGCTGACCGTCGAGGCTGCGGTTCGCCTCGAGGAACACGAAGAAGCCGACGAGCAGGAGCATCACGTCGGCCAGGGTGACCAGCCAGATCGCGCGGCGCGGTTCGTCGGCGAGGATGTCGAGATCGGTCACGCGGCGTCCTGCAACCGGAAGCGCGGCAGTTCGCGCTCGGCAAGCTCGGCAAGCGGCGCGATCAGGCGAGCGCGCTCGATATATTCCGCGCGCGACAGACGCTTCAGGCGTGCGGCGATCGGCATGCACAGCAGGTTGCCGATCAGCGCGCCATACAGGGTGGCCAGCACCGCGATCGCCATCGCCCCGCCGATCGCCGAGGGATCGGTCATCGCGGTGAACAGGCGGACGAGGCCGACGAGCGTTCCGACCATGCCCATCGCGGGCGCGATCTCGGCGGCGGCGGCCCACATCTCGGCGGCGGCGCGCTGGCGCTCGAACCGCGCGGTGCGGGCGTGGTCGAGCCGGGCCGTCACCGCGTCCGCATCGGCACCATCGACGATAGCAGCGATCGCCACGCCGACATCGGCATCGGCGATGACCGAACGATCGAGTTGCATCACGCCGTGGCGTGCCGAGATGCGCGACAAGGCGTCGATCTGGGTCAGCAAGGCGTCGGCGGTGAACAGGCGACGCGGCAGCACCGTCAGCGCGGCGATACCGCGGCCAAGGTCGGCGAGCGGCGTGCGCAGCGCCGTGGCGAGCAACGTGCCGCCGCCGACGATGGCGATGGCGACGGGATCGAGGAAGGGGGCAAGTGCGGGAGTCATCGCGCGATACCTTGCAAGGGGCGTGCCGATTTTGTCGTCTCCCACCTTCCCCCGTTCGTCCTGAGCGAAGTCGAAGGACATGCCGCGCACGGCTCGCCTGTAACATGTGCTTCGACTTCGCTCAGCACGAACGGGTGGGGAGGATGTACCTCATTCCCCCGGCAACCGCCTGCCGGAACCGGCAATCCCTTGCCGCTTCCCCCTGCCGCACGCCGGCAATCGGGCAAATCGGGGCAATTGGCACGGGGGTTGCAAAGCTGGTTCCGCAACCATTTCGCAAAAGGCCGATCACATGGCTGAGGACACACTTTTCGGGGTACACGGAGCAGCGCTGGCGGTGCGGTCGCAGCGCATGGGGCTGCTCGCGTCGAACATCGCGAACGCCTCCACGCCCGGCTACAAGGCGAAGGATATCGACTTCGCCGCCGCGCTGCGCTCCGCCGAGCACGGCCAGGTCGACGCCGGCATCGCCGGCGCCACCAAATACCGCGTGCCGCTGCAGATGAGCATGGACGGCAACACCGTCGAGCTCGCCACCGAACAGACCGCGTTCGCGGAGAATGCCGTCGCCTACCAGACGACGCTGTCGTTCCTGAACGGGCGCATCGGCACCATCACCCGCGCGCTGAAGGGGGAATAAGGCAATGCCCGACACGCCCATGAACATCTTTCAGGTCGCCGGTCGCGCGATGTCCGCGCAGCTCGTGCGGATGAATACGACCGCGTCGAACCTGGCGAATGCCGGCGGCGTCGCGACGACGGCGGACGCCGCCTATCGTTCGATCAAGCCGGTGTTCCGCACCCAGTTCGATGCCGCCAGCGGCCTCTCGACCGTCAACGTCGAGCGCGTCGTGACCGCGGGCGAGGAGCCGACCAAGCGCTACGACCCCGGCAATCCGATGGCGGACAAGGACGGCAACGTCTTCGAAAACGCGGTCGATGAGACGCGCGAGCTGGTCGACATGCTCGAGAGCGCGCGCACCTACCAGAACAACGTCGAGGTCATGAACACGGCCAAGTCGCTGATCGTCGACACCCTCAAGCTGGGACGCTGATAGATGGCTACCTCCTTCGACAGCACGCTCGCCTCGCTCGGCATCAGCCGCACGAACCCGACCGCCACTGCCGCCGCTTCCAGCAAGGGCGTCGGTCAGATGGATCAGTCCGACTTCATTGCGCTGATGACCGCGCAGATGAAGAACCAGGATCCGTTCGATCCGGTCGATAACACCCAGATGGTCGCGCAGATGGCGCAATTCTCGTCGCTTGCCGGCATCTCGGAGATGTCGTCGACGCTGAAGGCGATCTCCGAGAAACTGGGCGCCACCAGCAGCAGCGACGCGCTGTCGTTCGTCGGCAAGACCGCGCTCAGCGAAGGATCGGTCGCCTATCCGCGCACCAGCGGCGGTTTTGCCGGCGCGATCGAACTCGATGGCGCTGCAACCGCCGTCAACGTCACCATCAGCAACGCCAATGGCGAAGTGCTGAAATCGGTGAACCTCGGCGCCCACGCCGCCGGCACCGTCAACTACGACTGGGACGGCACGACCGACAGCGGCACGCCCGCCGGCGACGGCCCGTTCACCGTCACCGCCAATGCCCGTGACGGCGGCAAGACCGTCGGCAGCCGAACGCTCGTCTGGGCACCGGTCACCTCGGTGTCGCTGCCCGCAGGGTCCGAACCCGTCCTCAATCTCGCCGGCATCGGCGCCGTCAAGGCGTCCGCCGTCCGTTCCTTCGCCTGATTTCACCGTCTTAGAAAAGGAGTACGTCTCATGTCCTTCTACACCTCGCTCTCCGGCCTGCAGGCCTCGCAAACCGAAATGTCGACGATCTCGCATAACCTCGCGAACGTCTCGACCAACGGCTTCAAGAAGAGCCGCACCGAATTCGCCGACGTGATGGCGTCGAGCGTGTCGATCTCGCCCACCCAGATGATCGGGTCGGGCACGGTCGTGAAGGCGATCCGCCAGCAGTTCGGCCAGGGCGGCGCCCAGCAGTCGACCAACGCGCTCGACATGATGATCTCGGGTGAAGGCTTCTTCGCGGTCAAGCCGGACCTCAATTCGGCGAAAGTCGCGTTCACGCGCAATGGCGGCTTCTCGGTCGATGCCGACCGTTACGTGACCGACGCCAACGGCGGCCACCTGCAGGTTTATCCGGTCGACGGTTCGGGCACGGTCGTCGCGACCGGCCTCGATTCAACGATCAACCTGCGCCTGCCCGCCACCAGCGGCACGCCGCAGGCGACGGAGACCGTCAACCTGTCGGTCAACCTGTCCGCGCAGGCCTCGATCCCCAAGGACAACGCGATCTTCACGAGCGCGAACCCCTACGCCTTCGACCGGTTCAACCCGGCGACCTACAACAACTCGTCGCAGACCACGATCTACGATTCGGTCGGCAACGCGGTCACCATGACCAACTATTACGTCCGCGATACCGCTTCGTCGGGCGCCGGTTCGTCGAGCACGTGGAACGTCTATTCGTTCGCCGCGGATCAGCAGCTGACGGTCGGCGGTTCGACCGCCCCGACGACGCTGACCTTCGACTCCTCGGGCGCGCTGACGTCGCCGACGACGCCGATCGCATTCGATGCGTTCACGCCGTCGGGCACCACGACCGCCCAGCAGACGACGCTCGACTTCGGCACCGCCACCACCCAGCTGGGCCAGCCGTTCGCCAAGCTTAACGAGACGCAGGACGGCCGCGCGGTCGGCCAGCTGGAGGGGGTGAGCGTCGGCGACGACGGCATCGTCCGCGCCAGCTTCTCGAACGGCGATACCCAGGCGCTGGGCAAGGTCGTGCTCGCCAACTTCTCCAATCCCTCGGGGCTGCGCCAGCTCGGCAACAGCTACTGGTCGTCGACCGGCGTGTCGGGCGAAGCCAAGCTCGGCGAGGCCGGCGCCAACGGTTTCGGCAATTTGATGTCGGGCGCGATCGAGCGGTCGAACGTCGACATCACCGAGGAGCTGGTCGGGCTGATTGCAGCCCAGCGCAACTTCCAGGCGAATGCGAAGGCGCTCGATACGTCGAGCCAGATTTCGCAGACCATCTTCAACATCCGCAGCTGATCGCGGACAGGTAGGAGGCACGCGCGATGGACCGGATGGTCTATACCGCCCTGTCGGGGCTCAAGGGGCAGATGTCGGCACAGGCCGCGATCGCGAACAACATCGCGAACGCGTCCACCACCGGCTTCCGCGCCGACCGGGTCTCGTTCCAGCAGATGATGCTGAAGGGCGGCGACGGTCTGGAATCGCGCGCGCCGACGTCCGAGCAGGTGATGGATGCCGACCGCCGGTCGGGCACCATCGTCTCGACCGGACGTGCCCTCGATATCGCGGTGCCCGGCACCGCCTGGATCGCGGTCCAGGCCACCGACGGCACCGAAGCCTACACCCGCCGCGGCGATCTGAAGATCGCCGATACGGGCGTGCTGGAAACCGGCGACGGTTTCCCGGTGATGGGGTCGGGGGGCCCCATCACCGTGCCCCCCGCGCAGAAGGTGATGATCGCCGGTGACGGCACATTGTCCATCATCCCGATGGGCGCGCAGCCGGGCACCGAGCCGCAGGTCATCGACCGCATCCGCCTGGCGAACCCCGAAGGGTCGCAGACGGTCAAGGGCCTCGACAACCTGCTCCACGTGAAGGGCGGCGGGGTGCTGCCCGAAGACCTCGATGCGACCGTGCAGACCGCCGCGCTCGAGCAATCGAACGTCAACCTGACCGAGGCGCTGGTCGACATGATCGAGAACCAGCGAAGCTACGAAGTGCAGGCCAATCTGCTGAAGGAAGCCAAGTCGATGGACGAAAGCTCCGCCTCGCTCATGCGCCTGCCGTCGTAACACGAATTTCAAGGAGTTAGCCTGATGGGTTCCGCCGCTCTCCATATCGCCCGCACCGGCCTCGACGCGCAGGATACGCGGATGCGGGTCATCTCGAACAACCTCGCCAACGTGAACACGACCGGGTTCAAGAAGGATCGCGCGGCGTTCGAGACGCTCGCCTATCAGGTCGTGACCGCACCCGGCGCCGCCTCCACCTCGGAGACTAAATACGCGACGGGTCTGAACCTCGGCACCGGCGTGCGCGTGCAGGGCACGGCGCGCATCGATACGCAGGGGTCGCTCCAGACCACGGGCAACTCGCTCGACCTGGCGCTCGATGGCGACGGCTATTTCCAGGTGCAGCTGCCCGGCGGGCAATTGGGCTACACGCGCGCCGGCAATTTCAGCCGCTCGCCCGAGGGTCTGATGGTCACCTCGGAGGGCTATCAGGTGATGCCGGGCATCACCGTGCCCGAAGGCACCACCGCGATCACGATCGGCCAGGACGGCACCGTCTCCGCCTCGGTCGCGGGACAGACCGAGGCGACGCAGCTCGGCCAGATCCAGGTCGGCAGCTTCGCCAACCCGGCGGGCCTGCAGTCGACCGGCGACAATTACCTGATCGAGACCGCCGCCAGCGGCGCCGTCAACATGGGCATCGCCGGCCAGGACGGCCGCGGTCAGGTCCGCCAGGGCATGCTCGAAGGATCGAACGTCAACGTCGTCGAGGAACTCGTCGACATGATCGAGACCCAGCGCGCGTACGAGGTCAATTCGAAGATGATCTCAGCGACCGACGAAATGCTCAAATACGTCAACCAGAACATCTGAGGGCGATGATCGTCATGCGTACCCTGCTCCTCGCCTGTGCCGCGCTGTCGGCGGTCGCCGCCACGCCGGCCGACGCCGGCCTGTTCGGATCGAAGAAGAAGGCCGTGCCGCCGCCCGAATACCGGACGGTCTATGCCCCGCCCCCGGCGCCGGTGCCCGCGCCTGCCAACGGCGCGATCTTCCAAGTCGCGGGCGGCTATGGCGGCCTGTACGAGGGGACGCGCGCGCGCGCCGTCGGCGATCCGCTGACGATCGTGCTGGTCGAGCGCACCAGCGCATCGAAATCGGCGGGCACGAAGCTCGATTCGGGCGGCGGCTTCGGCATCACGCCGCCGACCACCGGCGCGCTCAACCTGTTCAACCAGAGCGATGCGAGCATCAGCGGCAAGCGCAATTTCGGGGGCACCGGCACCGCCGACCAGTCGAACGCGCTGTCGGGTGAGATCAGCGTGACGGTCGCCGAAGTGCTGCCCAACGGCACGATGATCGTGCAGGGGCAGAAGACGGTGACGCTGAACCGCGGCGACGAATTCGTCCAGATCCGCGGCCTCGTTCGCCCCGCCGACATCAGCGCCGACAACCGCGTGCTGTCGACCCGCGTGGCCGATGCGAAGATCGCCTACACCGGGCGCGGCGACGTCGCCCGCGCCAGTCGGCAGGGGTGGCTCAGCCGCTTCTTCCAGGTCGTCAGCCCGTTCTGAGGTTCCCACGCATGATCCGCCTTCTCCTCGCCGCGCTGACCGCGCTCCTGATCGCGACGCCGGCGCACGCCGACCGCATCAAGGATCTCGGCACCTTCCAGGGCATCCGCACCAACCAGCTGACCGGATACGGCGTCGTCGTCGGCCTGCCGGGCACGGGCGACGACAACCTGGAATATACCGTCCAGTCGATGAAGGGCGTCACGTCGCGCTTCGGACTGCAGCTGCCGCCGGGCGCCAATCCGGGGCTGAAGAACGCCGCGGTCGTGATGATCACCGCGGAACTGCCAGCCTTCGCGAAGCCCGGCCAGAAGCTCGACATCACCGTGTCGTCGATGGGCAAGGCCAAGAGCTTGCGCGGCGGCACGCTGATTCTGTCGCCGCTCTACGGTGCGGACGGCGCGATCTATGCGATGGCGCAGGGCAACCTCGCGGTCGGCGGCCTGGGTGCGGAAGGCGCCGACGGGTCGAAGATCGTCGTCAACGTCCCCTCGTCGGGCCGCATCCCCGAGGGAGCGACGGTCGAGCGCGCGGTCGATACCGGATTTGCGTCGGCCCCAACCCTCACCTTCAACCTGGCGCGCGCCGACTTCACCACCGCGCAAAACGTCGCGAACGCGATCAACGCGCGCTACGGCATGGGCACCGCCCGCGCGCTGGACGGCGTGTCGATCGCGGTGAACGCCCCCGCCGGCGCCGACGTCCGCGCGACCGCGATGAGCGGAATCGAGAACCTCGACGTCACCTCCGCCGAGGCGCCGGCCAAGGTCATCGTCAACGCGCGCACCGGCACCGTCGTCATCAACTCGGCCGTCCGGGTCAGCCCCGCTGCGGTAACACATGGTAAACTTACTGTTCGTATTGATGAACAGCAGCGCATCAGCCAGCCGGCACCCTTTTCGAAGGGCGAGACGGCGCTGGAGCAGAAAAGTGCCGTCGGTATCGAGGAAGAGAAGCGCCCGATGTTCCTGTTCGCACCCGGACCGAAGCTCGCCGACGTCGTGAAGGCGGTGAACGCCATCGGCGCATCGCCGGCCGACCTGGTCGCGATCCTGGAGGCGCTGAAGGAAGCCGGCGCGCTGAAGGCGGAGCTGATCGTCCTGTGACCCAGATCCCCGCCTCGACCATGCCGCTCAACGGTATCGCCGGAACCGCCGGCGGCGTGTCGAACGACACGTCGCGGCTGAAGTCCGACGCGAACCTGCAGAAGGCGGGCGAGCGGTTCGAGGCTATCTTCACCGGCATGATGCTGAAGTCGATGCGCGCAGCCAAGCTTGGCGACGGCCTGTTCGACAACAAGGCGGGCGAGCAATTCCGCGACATGTTCGACGGCCGCATCGCCGAGAGCATGGCGAGCCACGCGCCGATGGGCATCGGCAAGGCGATGACCGCATTCCTCGAGAAGACGCAGGGCGCAGCCGCCCCGGCAGCTGGCGACGGTGAGGCGACGCCGTGAGCGACCTGTTCACCATCGGCTATTCGGGTGTGCGCGCCTATCAGGCGGCGCTGGGCACCACGTCCGAGAATATCGCGAACGCGGGCACCGCAGGCTATGCGCGGCGCACCGCGACCATCGCCGAGGTCACGCGCGCGACCAGCATGTCGCTGGGCCAGACCACCAACCTGGGCGGCAACGGATCGATCGTTACCGGCATCGCCCGCTCGGCGGATGCGTTCAAGGTCGCCGAGGTCCGCGTCGCGGGCGCCGACCTGGCGCGTACCGAAACCGGCGTGATTTGGCTCGACCGGGTCGAGGGCGCGCTGACCGGCAACCAGCTCGGCGAGCGGCTGACCGCATTCTTCAACGCCGGCAAGGCGGTCGCCGCCGACCCCGCCGCCGGCGCCCCGCGCGCCGTGATGCTGGAGACCGCATCGAGCCTGGCATCCGCATTCGCCGGCACGGGCCGTGCGATCGACGCCGCGCGCGCCGACCTGAAGGGCAGCGGCAACGATGCCGCGAGGAAACTGACCGATCTGTCCGACGCTCTGGCCCGCGTGAACGCCAGCCTGACCCGCGCGAAGCCCGCTTCGGTCGAACAGGCCGCCTTGTTCGACGAACGCGACCGGGTGCTCGAATCGATGAGCGCGCTGGTCGATGTCGACGTGCAGACCGACGCCTATGGCCGCGCCACGGCGCGCGCCGGCGGCAGCACCGGCCCGGTGCTGGCCGATGCCGCCGGGTCCGCCTTCGTGACCTTTACGATGAACGCAAGCGGTGGCGTCTCGTTCGCGGCGAATCGCGGCGGCGGGACAGAGCTGATCCCCGCGCACGGCGGGACGCTTGCCGGCATCGCCGATGGCGCCGCACGCGTCGTGGCCGCGCGCGAGACGCTCGACGATCTCGCCACCCGCTTCACGACCGGGATCAACGAGCTTCAGGCCGATGGCCGCGATCTCGACGGCGCTGCCGGCCAGCCGATGTTTACCGTCGGCGCCACCCCGACCGAGATCCAGATGACGCTGACCGACCCGCGCGGCATCGCCGCGGCGGCGGTCGGCGAAGGGGTGCGCGGCAACGGCAACATGGCCGCGCTCGCCGCCTTTCGCACCGACGGCGCGTTCGAGACGCGGCTGGCCGACAGCGTCACCGCCAACGCCGCCGCGCTGTCCGCGCGCCGCGACGTGGCGAGCGCGCAGGGCACGATCCGCGATGCCGCGGTCGCCGCGCGCGAGGGCGTGAGCGGCGTCGACCTCGACGAGGAAGCGGTGAATCTCATCCGCTTCCAGCAGGCGTATCAGGCATCGGGCCGGGTGATCCAGGTCGCGCGCGAGATCCTGCAGACCATCATCGACATCCGCTAGGACAGCCGGCATGCGCATCTCCTCCTCCCTGCTGTACGATCGCGCCGCGCAGTCGATGGGCGGCCTGACCGCGCGCGCCGACACGCTCCAGACCCAGATCGCGACCGGCAAGCGCATCGTCGCGCCGTCGAACGATGCCGCGGGCTATCGCCAGCTGAACACGCTGAAGCGCGCCGCCACCGACGATGTGCAGAATGCCGCGAACGTGCAGCTGGCCGCCAGTCTGGTCACCGCATCCGATACGGCGCTGTCGGCGATCGAAACCCAGTTGCAGCGCGCAAACGAGCTGGTCGTGCAGGGCGCGTCCGACACGCTGTCGGCGGACCAGAAATCGGCGATCGCGACCCAGCTGGATGCGGTGCTCGAGGATATCGTGCGCCTCGCCAACGCTACCGATTCGCGCGGCAGCCCGCTGTTCAGCGGCGCGAGCGAGGCGACGCCCTATACGCTCAACGCCGACGGCACCGTCAGCTACGGCGGCAGCGGCGAATCCTCCCCCATCCCCATCGGCGGGGCATCGATCCAGGCGACCGTCAGCGGCGAGCGCATCTTCGGCGGCGTCGCCACCGCCGCCGGGACGAGCGACGTCTTCGCGATCGTCAAATCCGTCGCCGATTCGCTGCGCGCGGGAACCGGTATCGGCAGCGGCATCGCCGACGTGCAGGCGGCGCTCGGCGCGGTCACCGACGCCCGCGCATCGGCGGGCGCACGCGGTGCGCGGCTCGACCTCGAGACCGCGCGCCTGGCCGACATCGCCACCGCGCGCGAGGAAGTGCGCACGGGCATCGAGGACGTCGACGTGACGCAGACGATCACCGAGCTGCAGAAGACGCTGACCGTGCTGCAGGCGACGCAGGCGAGCTTTACGAAGCTGACCTCGCTGTCGCTGTTCGATTACATTCGCTGAAGCGCGCACGGCGCGACAAATTCGGCGCCGTCGTTAACCAAATCCCCACCTCCTGCCGCCAAGGATGGCAAACGGCGTCCGTTAACCCTTGTGGGTTGCGGCACGCGTTGTGGGGGTTGGTGTATCCATGTTTCCTGTCATCGGCCTGGTCGTCCTGCTCGCGATGGTGTTCGGCGGTTTCGTCATCACCGGCGGTGCACTGGGGCCTGTCCTGCACGCCGTCCCGCACGAGATGCTCATCATCGGCGGCGCCGCGATCGGCGCGCTCATCATCGGCAATTCGGGCAAGGAGCTGAAGGCGATCGGCGGTGGCCTCGGCAAGGTGTTCAAGGGGCCCAAGTACAAGAAGCAGGATTACCTCGACACGATCTTCCTGGTGTCGAAGCTGATGAAGATGCTGCGCACCGACGGGCCCATCGCACTGGAGCCGCATGTCGAGGATCCGGCGTCGTCGGCGATCTTTGCCGAATATCCGCGGCTGCTGGCCGACCACACGCTCATCAACCTGATCGCCGACACGCTGCGGCTGGTCGTGGTGTCGTCGGGCACGCTCGACGTCCACGCGGTCGAGGAAGTGATGGATAACGCGATCAAGACCCACCATCACGAGGTGCAGGGGCCGCAGGGCACGCTGACGTCGCTGGGCGACGCGCTGCCCGCGCTCGGCATCGTCGCTGCGGTGCTGGGCGTGGTGAAGACGATGGGATCGATCGACAAGCCGCCTGCGATCCTGGGCGGCATGATCGGCTCCGCGCTGGTCGGCACCTTCCTCGGCGTGCTGCTCGCCTACGGTATCGTCGGCCCGCTCGCCAACCGGTTGCAGCAGGTGATCGACGCCGACGGCGCGATCTATCATGTGGTCAAGCAGATCATCATCGCCTCGCTCCACGGCCACCCGCAGCCGCTGGTGATCGAGGCCGCCCGCTCGGGCATCGCGCATGCGAACCAGCCCGGCTTTGGCGAAGTCTTCGACGGGCTGCGCGGACGGTGATTCCTGATCGGCTCCCGCCGATGATCGGCACCGGCCCGCTCCCCCACCCGGGGCACCTCGCAAAATTTTACTTTGCGGGGACCCGGTCGGCCACCCAGCTAGGCTACACATATGGGTGGCCAGGCAGGGGAGCGGGCCGGTGCCGCCGCGCGCCGGGAGGCGCCGCATAATGGCCGCCGCACGCGCTCCGCACGGGTCGAACCAGCCGCCCAAGATCATCATCGTCAAGAAGATCATCGACGCCGGCCACGGCGGCCATCACGGCGGCGCGTGGAAGGTCGCCTATGCCGATTTCGTGACGGCAATGATGGCGTTCTTCCTGCTGCTCTGGATCCTTGGCGCCACCACCGAGAAGCAGCGCAAGTCGATCGCCGATTACTTCACGCCGACGCTGGTCGAGATGAAAAAGAATTCGGCCGGCTCCAACGGCATTTTCGGCGGGTCGTCGATCACCGACAAGGACAATTATCCCCACAAGGCGCAGCAGACGGGCACCCGGTCGCTGACCATCCCGGTCGCCGCGACCGGCGGCAACCGCGAGGGATCGGGCGACAAGGGCTCGCTGAAGACGATGGCGACCCGCGCCGAGGATGCGAAGACGTTCAGCCGCATGAAGCGCCAGGTCGAGGCGCAGATCGCATCGAACGCGAAGCTGGCGAAGCTCGGCAAGCACGTCCGCTTCGTGATGACCCGCGACGGCATGCGCATCGACCTGGTCGACGACGCCGATTATTCGATGTTCGCGCTCGGCACGACCGCGCTGGTGCCGGAGGCGTCGGGGCTGATCGGGCTGGTCGCCGACGCGATCCGCGGCACGCAGAACCCGATCATGATCCGTGGCCATACCGACAGCGTGCCCTATGGTGACCCGCGGGCGATGAACAACTGGATGCTGTCGTCCAGCCGTGCCGAGGCGACGCGTCGGCGGCTGGCATCAGGCGGCGTCGAGGAAGCGCGGTTCGAACGGATCGAGGGCGTCGCCGACCGCGAGCCGATGATCGGCGACAACACCGCCGACCCGCGCAACCGCCGCGTGGCGATCACCCTGCTGTATCGTGGGGGCAGTTTCGGGCAGTAGCGGCCGTGTCATTCTCCCCTCCCTTCCAGGGAAGGGAGTTGAGCCGGAACCTAGCGCCCTCCCCTTCCCCCGTGTAAGCGCCGCGGCCCATGTCCGCGCCCTTTGCCCTTGGTTTCGATTTCGGCACGACCAATTCGGTCGCCGCGGTGGCGCGCGGGGGCACCGCGGACCTCGTCGCAATCGACGGGCCGGAGGGCAGCGACGCGGTGTTCCGCTCCGCATTGTGCTTCTGGGAAGACGCCGGCATCCACATCGCCGCGGGGCCGTGGGCGATCGCCGAATATCTCGAGTTTCCGGAAGGCAGCCGGTTCCTCCAGTCGTTCAAGTCGGTCGCCGCCAGCGCCAGCTTCGATGCGGCGACCCTGTTCGGCAAGCGCTATGCCTTCGAGGATCTGGGCGGCTTGTTCCTCGACCGGATGGCGGCGCGGGCGCATGGCGCGCTGAGCGGCGCGACGCGGGTCATCGTCGGGCGACCGGTCGAATATGCCGGCCACCGTCCCGACGAGGCGCTCGCCCGCCGCCGCTACGATGCGGTGTTCGCGCGATTGGGGGCCGAGGTTCACTATGTCTATGAGCCGATGGGCGCGGCGTTCAGCTATGCCGCGCGGATCGACCGCCCCGCGACCGTGCTGGTCGCCGATTTCGGCGGCGGTACGTCCGATTTCTCGGTCGTCCGCATCGCTGCCCCCGGCGCGGCGCGGCGGTGCGAGCCGCTGGCCCATGCCGGGGTCGGGATCGCCGGCGATCGCTTCGACTACCGCATCCTCGAACACCTCGTCCTGCCGCTGCTGGGCAAGGGCGGCACGTATCGGTCGTTCGACAAGCTGCTGGAAATCCCGCGCGGGCATTTCGCCGATTTCGCCGACTGGTCGCGCCTGGCGTTGATGCGCAACCGCAAGACGCTCGCCGAGCTCGAGACGCTGCGTCGCGCCGCCACTGACCCGGATGCCATCGCGCGGATGATCGCGGTGATCGAATCCGAGCAGGGGTATCGCCTGTACGATGCGGTCGGCCGGGTGAAGCGGGCACTGTCGAGCGCGGACACCGCGACCTTCACCTTCGATGGCGGCGGGCTGAAGATCGCAGCCGACGTCACGCGCGCGGAATTCGAGGCATGGATCGCGCCCGACATCGTCCGGATCGAGGCCGCGGTCGACCGCGCCCTGGCCGGCGCCGACGTGACGGCAGTGGCGATCGACCGCGTGTTCCTGACCGGCGGCACATCGCTGATCCCGCGCATCCGTCAGCTGTTCACGGGCCGGTTCGGCGCGGACCGGATCGCGACCGGCGGCGAGCTGACGTCGATCGCGCATGGCCTGGCACTGATCGGGGCGGAGGACGACATCACGGCCTGGGCCGCCTGACGCCCATACGAAAAAGGGGCCCACGATGGGGCCCCTTCGTAGTTTCTGGTGCGGCCGAGAAGACTCGAACTTCCACGGGCTTTCGCCCACAACGACCTCAACGTTGCGCGTCTACCAGTTCCGCCACGGCCGCATTAGAAACCACCGGGCGAGTGCCGGTGTCTGGTAAGGCGAGCGCCCCTAGCAACTCCAAACCGGGCTGGCAATGGCGCTTCGTCGCGGGAGCGGGTAGAGCCCCCGCCTCCCATGGCCACCCCGCCCCCGATCACCAGCACGGCCCGCGAGGCCCGCACGCTCATCGGCCTCGCCTGGCCGGTGGTGCTGACGGGCCTGAACTGGACGATCCTGCACGTGACCGACGTCGTGGTCGTCGGGCTGGTCGGCGGCCACGAAGTCGCGGCGTTGTCGGCCAGCCGGGCGCTGACCTTCATCGGTATCGTCACGATGCTCGGCTGCCTGTCGGGGGTGATCGTGTTCGTGTCGCGGGCCGATGGGGCGGGCGACCTGCCCGCGACGGGTAAGCACTTCCGCGAGGGGATCATGCTCGCCGCGCTGCTCGGGCTGGCAAGCGGAGGCGTGCTGTATGCCTTTGCGCTGCCGGGGCTGCTCGCGGTCGGGGTCGCGCCGGGGATTGCGCCAGCCGCCGCGGCGGTGGTGCGGACGATGGCGCTGGCCTACCCGTTCCAGCTGTTGCTGATCGCGGCGAGCTTCTTTCTGGAAGGCGTCAGCCGCCCGCGTCGGGTGATGACGGTCAATCTTGCCACGCTGCCGCTCAACGCCGTGCTGGCGTGGGCGCTGTCGGGCGGGCACCTGGGCCTGCCGATGCTGGGCGCGGTCGGGGCGGCGGCGGCGACCGTAGTGGCGTCGGTGGCAGGCGCGGTGCTGATGCTGGTCGCGGCGACCACCCTGCCCCGCGCCGCCGAGCGGGGGGTGCGCGACTGGGCGGCGTATCTGACGCCGGCCACGGTTGCGGGCGCATGGCGGTTGCTGAAGTTCGGAACCGTGCCGGCGATCGCATCGGGCTTGGAACTGGCCGGCTTCTCGATCCTGATCGCGCTGTCGACGCAGCTGGGCGACGCCGTCACCCATGCCTTCCAGATCGTGTTCTCGATCCACAACGTGACCTTTGCGGTGGCGCTGGGGCTGGGATCGGCGGCGGGGGTGCGGGTCGGCAATGCGGTGGGCGAAGGCGTGCCGCGCGACGCCCCGCGCCGTGCCGCCATCGCCGCGGGGCTGGCGGCGCTGGCGACGGGCACGCTGGCGCTGGGGCTGATCGTGTTCGACCGGGCGGTGACGGGCGCTTTTCCGGCAACGGCGGAAGCGCAGATGCTGGCGGCGGCGATGCTGCTCGTCTGGGCACCGTTCATCCTGTTCGACGGGTTGCAGGTGGTGTTCGTCTATGCGCTGCGCTCGCTTGGCGATCAGGTCGCGGCGGGGATCAACGGCATCGTCGCGTTCTTCCTGGTGACGGGCGGGCTGGGGTGGTGGCTGGTCGGGCAAGGCCTGGGCGCGATGGCGCTGGTGTGGGCGTCGGGCCTCGGCATGGTCGCGGCGGCGGCTCTAGGCGGCGTGCGACTTTGGTGGGTCGGGCGGCGGTTGTAAGCTACAGCCATTCGTTTCGAGCGCAGTCGAGAAACGAACGGATTGGGGGGAATAGCTATTCGCCCACCGCCAGTGCCTCTTCGCGCTCGGCCTGCTGGCGCGCCCACATCTCGGCATAGACGCCGTTCGCCGCGAGCAATTCGGCGTGCGTCCCCTGTTCGGCGACCCGGCCCGCCTCCAGCACGACGATGCGGTCGGCGTGGACGACGGTCGACAGGCGGTGGGCGATGACGATGGTGGTGCGCCCGCGCTCGATCGCCTCCAGCGTGTCGAGGATTTCGGATTCGGTACGGCTATCGAGCGCGCTGGTCGCTTCGTCGAGGATCAGGATCGGCGGGTTCTTGACGAGCGTGCGGGCAATGGCGACGCGCTGCTTCTCGCCCCCCGACAGCTTCAGCCCGCGCTCACCGACGCGGGTGTCGAAGCCGTCGCTCAGACTCTGGATGAACGAGGCGATCGCCGCCCCGCGCGCCGCCGCCGCGACTTCCGCGTCGGTAGCTCCCTCGCGGCCATAGGCGATGTTGTAGCCGATGGTGTCGTTGAACAGCACCGTATCCTGCGGGACGATGCCGATCGCACCGCGCAGCGACGTCTGGGTGACCTGCGCGATATCCTGTCCGTCGATGGTGATGCGCCCGCCGGTGACGTCGTAGAAACGGTAGAGCAGCCGCGCAAGCGTGGACTTGCCGGCGCCCGACGGGCCCACCACCGCGACGGTCTGGCCGGCGGGGATATTGAGGTCGATGCCCTTCAGGATCGCGCGGTCGGGGTCGTAGCCGAATTGCACGCCCTCGAACCGGACCGCCCCGCGCGTTACTGCCAGCGGCGCCGCGCCGAGCGCGTCGGTGATCTCGGACGGAGTGTCGATCAGGTCGAACATCGCGCCCATGTCGATCGCGCCCTGGCGGATCGTGCGGTACACCATGCCGAGCAGGTCGAGCGGGCGAAACAGCTGGGCGAGCAGGGTCGACACCAGCACGACGTCGCCGGGCGAGAACCGCCCGCTCGCCCAGCCCCACGCGACGAGCGCCATGCCGCCCGCCATCATCACATTGGTGATGAGCGCCTGGCCGATGTTGAGCCACGCGAGCGAATTCTCAGATACCACCGCGGCGTCGGCATAGGCGGCGACGGCGTTCGAATAACGCTTCGCCTCGCGGGCTTCGGCATTGAAATATTTGACGGTTTCGAAGTTGAGCAGCGAATCGACCGCATGCGCCACCGCTCCGGTGTCGAGGTCGTTCATCCGCTGGCGCAGCGCCGCGCGCCAGTCGGTGACGATGCGGGTGAAGACGATGTACACGACGACCATCGTCACCGTGCCCGCGACCAGCCACCAGCCGAACCGCGTCGCGAAGATGCCTAGCACCAATGTCAGTTCCAGCACCGTCGGGGCGATGTTGAACAGCAGGAAATACAGCATCGTGTCGATGCTTTTCGTGCCGCGCTCGACGACCTTGGTCACCGCGCCGGTCCGACGTTCGAGGTGGAAGCGCAGCGACAGGTCGTGCAGGTGGCGGAACACCGCCGCCGCCAGCCGCTGGGTCGCATCCTGGCCGACGCGTTCGAACACCGCGTTGCGCAGATTGTCGAACACCACGGTCGAAAACCGCGCCGCGGCATAGCCGATGACGAGCAGCAGGACGAGGTTGGCAAGGCCGCGGTCGCCCGACGCCATCCGGTCCACCGCCCCCTGCAGGGCGAACGGCGCGCCGTACACCTGCACCAGCTTCGACAGCACGACGAACACCATCGCGCCGACGATGCGCGCCTTCAGTGCGGGCGCGTCGTCAGGCCAGAGATAGGGGAGGAAACGGCGGAGCGTCGGCCCGAGCGGACGGTCGGCGCCGTCGGAGCGGGCAGGCGGCATGGACGCATAGGTAGGGACATGTCGCGTCGGCGCAACCGGGCGCGGGCGGGAACCGTCCGGGCGCACCATGTGTTTAGCTGTCCGAAGGGACATTCGACATGGAACCGCTCTATTTCGTGATGGCGATCCTCGGCTGCGGCGACGACGGCCTCGCATGCCAGCAGCAGCGGGTGGCGCCGGTCCGGTACGAGACGGCAGCCGCCTGCCAGGCGGCGATGGGAAATGTCCTCCAGCAGAATGCCGACCTGTCGTTCCCGGTCGTACAGGCCGCGTGCCAGCGCCGCGGGTTGACGATCGCGTCGAACGATCGCCCGTCGCGGGGCTGATCTCCACCGAAAGTTGAGTTAGCATGCGCCCGGCAGGAGGGCGCGGCATGCGGAAATTTCTGGGCGTGGTGATAGGCGTCGTCGTGGCGATGCTGGCGATCACGGTGGTCGATCTGGTCGGCCATCAGGTCTATCCGCCCGCCCCGGGCCTGGACATGGGCGATGCCGCGTCGGTGGCGCGCTATATCGCCGATCTGCCGATGGGCGCGTCGTTGTTCATCGTTGGCGCGTGGTTCGTCGGAGCCTTTGCCGGCGGATGGACGGCGCTCAAAATCTCGGACTGGGCGGTTGCGACGTGGGTTGTCGGGGCGCTGATCGCGTGCGCCGGCATCTTCAACGCCACGCAGATTCCGGCGCCGTTGTGGATGCAGCTGTCGACGGTGCTGGCGCCCGCACTCGGTGCGTGGATGGCTCTGCATGTGCCCGGATGGCGGCGGAGCGTCTAGAACAGGCGTCCGCCGTTCGGTACAGTCGCGCTCGGCGTAACCAGCACGACGTGGCCGTGGGCGTCGGGGAAGCCGAGCGTCAGGACTTCGGACATCGTCGGCCCGATCTGACGCGGCGGGAAATTGACGACGGCGACGACCTGACGACCGATCAGGTCGGCCAGCGCGTAATTCTCGGTGATCTGCGCCGACGACGCCTTGCAACCGATCGTCGGCCCGAAATCGATCGTCAGGCGATAGGCGGGCTTGCGTGCCTCGGGGAAGTCGCACGCCTCGACGATGGTGCCGACGCGGATGTCGATGGCGAGGAACTGGTCGAAGTCGATGGTAGCGGCGGTCGGCGCGGCGGTGTCGTGGGTCAGGTGCATGGTCCCTGCGATTTGCCATAGCGGCGGGCGGTGGCATAGGCCGCGCGATGACCTCACCGATCCTCGATGACCTGCCGTCCGCGTGGCGCGATGCGATTGTGGGCGCGGTGCCGCCCGCCGCGCTGGCCGCACTCGACGCGTTTCTGGCGGCGGAAGATGCGGCGGGCGCGACCATCTTCCCGCCGGCGCGGGACCGTTTCACGGCGCTGGCGCTGACGCCGCCTGAAGCGGTGCGCGTCGTCATCCTCGGGCAGGATCCCTATCATGGGCCGGGACAGGCGCACGGCCTCGCCTTTTCGGTCGCCGCGGGCGTCCGCGTGCCCCCAAGCCTTGCCAACATTCACCGTGAACTCGCGAGCGACCTGGGCATCACCAAACCGGTTTCGGGAAGTCTGACCGGATGGGCGAAGCAAGGTGTGCTCCTGCTCAACACCACGCTGACGGTGCGGTCGGGCGAAGCGGCGTCACATGCCGGGCGCGGCTGGGATGCGGTGACGCAGGCAATCCTGCGCGCGGTCGATGCCGGGCCGCACCCGGTCGCGTTCCTGCTGTGGGGCAGCCATGCGCAGAAGGCTGCGGCGTTCGTCGACACATCGCGGCATCTGGTGTTGCCCGCGCCGCACCCGTCGCCCCTGTCGGCGCACCGCGGCTTCCTCGGCTGCGGGCATTTCAGCCGGGCCAACGCCTTCCTGGCCGACCACGGGCGCGGCACGATCGACTGGGCGGCGACCGGCTAAGGCGGCCCGGGAAAAGGTCTCTCGATACGGGCTCTCGACAAGCTCGATCCCTACTCGAGACGAACGGATGGAGGGGGCTGGGCGGCTAGGCGTTCTTCGCGACGCTTTCGGCCATGCGGCGCAATTGGTCGGGGCTGGCGTCGCCCTGATGCTGCGCCTTCCACTCACCATAGGGCATGCCGTAGATCGCCCGACGCGCGGCGTCCTTGTCGAGCGCGCCCGCCTCCGCCACCCAGTCGCTCAGGCAATTGCGGCAGAACCCCGCCAGCCCCATCAGGTCGACGTTCTGGGCATCGGTGCGGTGGCGCAGGTGGCGGACCAGCCGGCGGAATGCCGCCGCGGCCACCGTGTCGTCGAGCGTGTCGAGTTCGTCCATCACCGCATTCCTATTCATTGAACGCAGTCACACTTAGGCGCTAGGGCGGGGCGAACAAGCCGAAGGACGACCATGACCGCCACGATCCACCCGCGCAGCCGCAAGGTCCGCGTGCTCGCGACCCTGGGGCCGGCCAGCAGCACGCCCGAGATGATCGCGAAGCTGTTCGCGGCGGGCGCCGATGCGTTTCGCGTGAACATGAGCCACGGCGACCAGGCGTCGAAGATTCCGGTGATCGAGGCGATCCGCGGCCTGGAGAAATCGCTGGGCCGGCCGACCACGATCCTGGCCGACCTGCAGGGGCCGAAGCTGCGCGTCGGGCGGTTTGCCGAGGGCAAGGTGATGCTGGAGACGGGCAGCGTCTTCACGCTCGACCGCGATGATATCGAGGGCGATGCGACCCGCGTGCAATTGCCGCACCGCGAGATTTTCGCAGCGATCGAGCCGGGTGCGCGGCTGTTGCTCGACGACGGCAAGCTCGTCCTGCACGTCATCGAACATGACGCCGACCGTATTGTCACCCGCGTGACGGTGGGCGGGGCGCTGAGCAATTCCAAGGGACTGAACGTCCCCGACGTCGTCCTGCCGCTCGCCGCGCTGACGCCGAAGGACATCAGCGACATGGCGTTCGCGCTGGAACAGGGCGTCGACTGGGTGGCGATGAGCTTCGTCCAGCGGCCCGAGGATCTGGCCGAGGGGCGCAAGCTGATCGGGGGCCGCGCGGCGCTGCTCGCCAAGATCGAGAAGCCGTCTGCGGTCGCCCGTCTGGAGGAGATCGTCGAGGGTTGCGACGGGGTGATGGTCGCGCGCGGCGACCTGGGCGTCGAATTGCCGCCCGAGGCGGTGCCGCCGCTACAGAAGCGCATCGTCGAGACGGCGCGGCGACTGGGTCGCCCGGTGGTGGTCGCGACGCAAATGCTCGAATCGATGATTACCTCGCCCTCCCCGACCCGCGCCGAAGTGTCCGACGTCGCGACCGCGGTCTATGACGGCGCGGACGCGATCATGCTGTCGGCGGAGAGTGCGGCGGGCGCGTGGCCGATCGAATCGGTGGCGATGATGAATTCGATCGCCACCTCGGTCGAACTCGATCCCGCCCACGGCGACCGCGTCCACTTCACCATCACCAAGCCCGATCCCACCACCGCCGACGCGCTGGCCGAGGCGGCGAAGGGCATCGCGCGGACGGTGTCGGCAAAGGCGATCATCTGCTTCACGGCGTCGGGATCGACCGCGCGGCGCATCGCCCGCGAGCGGCCGTCGGTGCCGATGCTGGTGCTGACGCCCGAGATTTCGACTGCACGCAAGCTGGGACTGCTCTGGGGCGTCCATGCCGTCCACACCCGCGACGTCGATTCGTTCGAGGACATGGTGGCGAAGGCCAAGCGCATGGCGCTTCGCCACAACATCGCCGCAGCCGGCGACCGCGTCATCATCTGCGCGGGCGTGCCGTTCAAGACGCCGGGCAGCACGAATGTGCTCCACGTGGTGAGCCTGACCGGGGATGAGCTGAAGGGCTATCGCGGGAACGAGGGGTAGGCGCGCGGTTGGGGTTTGGGGATGCGCCCCCTCCCACCGTTCGTTTCGAGCATAGTCGAGAAACTGCCAAGCAGCGCCTCGTATCGGTTTCTCGACTGCGCTCGAAACGAACGGTGGGGGTGAGGAACCGTCAGGCAGCCAGCGTCTCCGCATCGACCGCGTACAGTGCGTCCGCCTTCGCCATCGCGGCGGCCTGCAGGCCGAGCGCTTCGGGCACGATCTGCGCTACGAAAAAGCGCGCCGTCGCTGCCTTCATCTTCAGGAACGGCGTCTCGCCGCCCTCGGCGATGCGGCCCTGCTTCTCCATCAGCCACCCACACACCGCGACCGAGAGCATCGTCAGGAACGGGTAGCTCGCCGCCAAGCGGTCGTCGGGATCGGACACCGACAAATGTCGTGCGACGGCTTCGCATGCCGCGATCAGATCGCGCAGGCCCGCGTCCTGCACCTCGCCCTTCATCTCCGCGACCAGCCGCTGGAACACGCCGCCATTGTCGAGGCCGAGCTTGCGCCCGACCAGATCGGCGGCCTGGATGCCGTTGGTGCCTTCGTAGATCGGGGTGATGCGCGCGTCGCGGAAGTGCTGGGCGGCGCCGGTTTCCTCGATATAGCCCATGCCGCCGTGGACCTGGACGCCAAGGCTCGCGACCTCGTTGCCGAGATCGGTGCCGTGGGCCTTGGCAAGCGGAGTCAGCAGGTCGAGCCGGGCCTTCGCCTCCGCATCGCCGGCCTGCGCGCGATCGACCTGGCCACAGGCGAGATAGACGAGCGCGCGCGCCGCCATCGTCTGCGCCTTCATCCTGAGCAGCATGCGGCGGACGTCGGGATGCTCGACGATCGCGACCGGTCCGGCGCCGGGGGCGGAGGCGCGCGGGCTCTGCACACGGTCACGGGCATAGGCGATGGCGCGCTGGGTCGCGGCCTCGGCCACCTGCACGCCCTGGAGACCGACGTTCAGGCGGGCGTTGTTCATCATCGTGAACATCGCGCGGATGCCGCCGTACTCGCCGCCGATCAGTTCGCCGATGCACTCATTGTGGTCGCCGAACGAGAGCACGCAGGTCGGTGAGGCGTGGAGGCCCATCTTGTGCTCGATCGACACCGTGCGGACGTCGTTCGCCTCGCCCGGATTGCCGTCGGCGTCGAGGCGATATTTGGGAACGAGGAACAGGCTCAGCCCCTTGGTCCCGGCGGGTGCATCGGGGGTGCGGGCGAGGACGAGGTGGACGATGTTGTCGGCCATGTCGTGGTCGCCGAACGAAATGAAGATCTTCGTGCCCTGGATAGAGAAAGTGCCGTCACCGCGGGGGGTGGCGCGGCTGCGCAGCGCGCCCACGTCGCTGCCGGCCTGCGGCTCGGTCAGGTTCATCGTGCCGGTCCATTCGCCGGTCGACAGCTTCGGCAGGTAGAGCGCCTGCTGCTCGGGTGTGCCGTGGTGGAGCAGCGCCTCGATCGCGCCGACCGTCAGCGTGGGGGCGAGTGCGAAGCCCATGTTGGCGGTCCCCAATGTCTCCAGCACCGCCGCCGCCAGTACGAACGGCATACCCTGCCCGCCGTAGGCCTCGGGCGAGCCGATCGTGCCCCAGCCGCCGGCGACATACGCTTTGTAGGCGTCGGAAAAGCCCTCCGGCATCACGACGCCGTCGGCGGTCCATTTTGGCCCCACGGTATCGCCGATGCGGTCGAGCGGCGCCCATTCGCCCGCGGCAAACTCGCCCGCCCCCTCCAGCACCGCGTCCAAAATGTCGCCATCGACGCCGAGGTCGGCGATGCCCGCGACATGTTCCAGCACGAAACGCTGCTCGGCGACGGCGGGGGTGAAGGGCATCGAACGCGTCCTCTGGCTTGCTGGTCCTGATCGCAGCCTATAGCCACTCAGCCGTGACGATCACAAACACCCGCACCTTACCCTACGGCGACGCCGCGATCGCCGAAGCCGCGCGCATCATCGCGGACGGCGGATGCGTCGCGGTGCCGACCGAGACGGTGTACGGCCTCGCCGCCGACGCCACCGATTCGCGCGCCGTGGCAGGAATTTATGCGGCCAAGGGGCGGCCGAGCTTCAACCCGCTGATCGTGCATGTCGCGGACCTGGCGGCGGCGGAGGCACTCGCGGTGTTCGACGACGACGCGCGCGCGCTGGCGACGCGGTTCTGGCCGGGGCCGCTAACCTTGGTGCTGCCCGTGCGCGATGGCGCGGTGGCGGGGCTGGTGACGGCGGGGCTCGCTACGGTGGCGGTGCGTGTGCCCGCCCATCGCGCGATGCAGGCGCTGCTCGCCGCGACGGGCAAGCCGCTGGCCGCACCATCCGCCAACGCCAGCAACCGCATCAGCCCGACCACCGCGGCGCATGTGCTGGCGACGCTGGAGGGGCGGATAGCGCTGGTGATCGACGACGGGCCGACGACCGCGGGGCTTGAGTCGACGATCGTGCAGGGGCGGGAGATTTTGCGGGCGGGGCCGATCACGGCGGACCAGATCGCGTCGTGCTCCCGCGTAGGCGGGAGTCCAGAGCCTCGAACGCTGCCCTCCGCAACCCTGGGCTCCCGCCTGCGCGGGAGCACGAAGGGAGTGGTGGCGCCGGGGCAGCTTGCCTCGCATTACGCGCCGACGAAGCCGGTGCGGCTGGACGCGACTGATTGGCGCGAGGGCGAATGGCTGATCGGCTTCGGCGCCATTGCCGGCGACGACACACTGTCCGCGGTCGGCGACCCGGTCGAGGCCGCAGCCAATCTATTCGCCGCGCTCCACCGCGCCGACGCGAGTGACCGCGCCGCAATCGCGGTCGCGCCGATCCCGCGCGACGGCATCGGCGAGGCGATCAACGACCGCCTCGCCCGCGCCGCGCACGGCTCAGGCGTCGGCGGTCGCGGCCTTTGACCGGGCGGCGAAGGACTTGCGCAGCTTCTGCAACTTGGGCGGGATGACCGCGAGGCAATAGGGGTTCCGCTGCCCCTCTCCGTCCCAATATTCCTGGTGATAATCCTCGGCCGGGTACCAGGTCGCCATCGGCTCTATCGTGGTGACGATCGGCGCGGGCCATGTGGCCGAATTGCGCTCGATGGCGGTCTTGGCATCGGCGGCCTGCTGTTCGTCCTTCGGGAAGATCGCCGAGCGATATTGCGTGCCGACGTCGTTGCCCTGGCGGTTGAGCTGCGTCGGATCGTGCGTCGCGAAGAAGATGTCGAGCAGGTCGCCGTAGCTGACCTGATCGGCGTCGAAGGTCACGCGGATCGCCTCGGCATGGCCGGTGTCGCCGCCGCACACCTGCTTGTAGGTCGGGTTGTCGACGTGGCCGCCGAGATAGCCGCTTTCGACTTCGGTGACGCCGATCACGTCCTTGAACACAGCCTCGGTGCACCAGAAGCACCCACCGGCGAGAATTGCGGTTTCCATGGTCACGCTCAACTCCTTGCTTACGCCGCGTAGATAGGGTTGGGGTCGGGCGCGAACAACGGCGGGAGCGATCGGGGTGATGGACGGATCGGTGATGGTCACCGGGGGCGCGGGCTATATCGGCAGCCACGCGGTGCTGGCACTGCTCGACGCCGGATACCGCGTCGTCGTGATCGACAACCTCGTCACCGGGTTCGACTGGGCGGTCGACCGGCGTGCCGATTTCGTGCCGATGGCGGTGGAGGATCCGGGTGTGGCGCGCGTCATCGCGGCGCATGACGTGCGCGCGATCCTGCATTTCGCAGGCTCTGTGGTGGTGCCCGAATCGGTCGCCGATCCGCTCAAATACTATCGCAACAACACCGCCGCCTCGCGCAGCCTGATCGAGACCGCGGTGGCGGGGGGCGTGCGGCACTTCATCTTCTCCTCGACCGCCGCGACCTATGGCATCCCCGAAACGGTGCCGGTCGCGGAGGGCGACCCGACCGTGCCGATCAACCCGTACGGCATGTCGAAACTGATGACCGAGGCGATGCTGCGTGATGTCGCCGCGGCGCATTCGATGAATTTCGCGGCGCTCCGCTATTTCAACGTCGCCGGGGCCGATCCGGACGGGCGTGCCGGGCAGTCGACGGCGGGCGCGACGCACCTCATCAAGGTCGCGGTCGAGGCGGCGCTGGGCAAGCGCGCGTCGGTGGGCGTGTTCGGCACCGACTTCGCGACTCCCGACGGGACGGGCGTGCGCGACTACATCCACGTCACCGACCTGGCGGCGGCGCATGTCCATGCGCTGGAAAAGCTGGTCGCGGCGCCGACCGAGAGCCATATTTTGAACGCCGGCTATGGCAAGGGATTCTCGGTCCTCCAGGTGCTCGATGCGGTCGACCGGGTGACCAACCGGACGATCGCGCGGGTGATCCAGGGCCGGCGCGCGGGCGATCCGGACGCCCTGATCGCCGACAATGCCGCGATCCTGCGGACGCTGCCCTGGCGCCCCCGCCACGACGACCTCGACGGGATCGTCCGCGACGCGCTGGCGTGGGAGCGCCAGCTGGCGGAACGCGGCCTGTAGAAATGGCGGGGCTGGGCATGATAGCCCTGTCGGCATGATCCGCCCCGCTATCGCCCTCGCCGCAGCGCTGCTGCCCGTCGCCGCCCACGCCCAGACCGCACCGCAGCTCGCCAGGATGCGCGCCACCGTCGCCGCCGAACAGGAGCGGTCGGTCGCGCTGCTCGAGCGGCTGGTCAACCAGAATTCTGGGTCGCTCAACATCGCCGGGGTGACCAAGGTCGCCGATATGATGCGCGCCGAACTGACGCAGCTGGGGTTCGGGGTCGCGTGGGAGGACATGAAGGCGACGGGCCGCGCCGGGCATCTGGTCGCGACCAAGCCCGGCAAGGGCAAGCGCGTGCTGCTGATCGCGCACCTCGACACGGTGTTCGAGCAGTCGTCGCCGTTCCAGCGGTTCGTGCGCAAGGGCGACGGCGCGACCGGGCCCGGCATCGGCGATGACAAGGGCGGGCTGGTCGTGATCGTCGCTGCGCTGCGCGCGATGCAGGCGGCGGGGACATTGAGGGATGCGGCGGTGACCGTGTATTTGACCGGCGACGAGGAGAAGACGGGCACGCCGCTTTCAACCGCGCGTGGCGGACTGATCGCCGCGGGCAAGGCGGCGGACTACGCGCTGGAATACGAGGGCCTGGTTGCCGACGCCGGGCGCGACATGGGCACGATCGCACGGCGCAGCGCGGCGTCGTGGGAGCTGAAGACGACCGGCGTCACCGGCCATTCGGCGGGCATCTTCAACGCCGCGAGTGGGTATGGCGCGGTGTACGAGATGGCGCGCATTCTGGATACGTTCCGGCGCGAACTGCCCGAGCCGAACCTGACCTACAACGTCGGCGTGATGGCCGGCGGTACCCCGGCGACGGTCGACGCGAGCGGGACCGACGTGACGGCGTCGGGCAAGACCAACATCATCGCTGCGCAAGGCGTCGCACGCGGCGACCTGCGCACGCTGACGCCCGAGCAGGACGCCGCGGTGCGGGCCAAGATGCAGGCCATCGTGGCGCAGCACCTGCCCAAGACCGGCGCGACGCTGACCTTCTTCGACAGCTATCCGCCGATGGCGCCGACCCCGCGCAACACCGCGCTGCTGGATAAGCTGAACGCGGTCAACAAGGCGCTTGGCCTGGCGGAGATGCCGGCGCTCGACCCGTCGCGGCGGGGTGCGGCGGATTCGGGGTTCGTCGCTGCCGATGTCGCCACGCTCGGGGGCCTCGGCACGCTCGGTGCCGGATCGCATGCGGAGGGCGAGAGCGTCGACCTGACCTCGATCCCGCGGCAGGCGCTGCGATCGGCGGCGCTCATCACGCGGCTGACGCAGGAGCGGCGCTGACCGGTCAGGGCAGCAGCAGCGTGCTGCCCCGCGTCTCTCCCGCTTCCAGCGCGCGGTGGGCTTGTTGGGCATCCTCCAGCGCGAAGGTCTGGCCGATATCGGGGCGGATCGCGCCGGAGCGGAGCATCGCGAAGACTGCGTCGAAGCCGGCGCGGCGCTCCCCGGGCGCGGCATAATAGTCGAACATCGTCGGGCGAGTGACGAACAGCGATCCGTGCGCGGCGAGTGCGCCCAGGTTCACGCCATCGACTGCGCCCGAGGCGTTGCCGAAGCTGACGATCAGGCCGCGGCGCTTCGTGGACTTGAGCGAGGCGGCCCAGCTCGCCTTCCCCACGCCGTCGAACACCACGTCCACGCCGCTGCCGCCGGTCAGGTCGCGGACGCACGCGGCGATGTCGTCGTGGCGGTGGTCGAGGACATGGTCGGCGGCGACGGTTGCGGCCTTCTCCGCCGAGCCGACAACGCCGATCACGGTGACCCCGCGCGCCTTCAGCCAGCCGACCAGCAGGTGACCGACACCGCCCGCCGCCGCCCAGACGAGCGCGGTCTGGCCGGCGACGACCTTCGCGCAACGATCGGCAAGGAATTCGGTGGTGCCGCCCTTTAACAGGATCGCCGCCGCGGTGGAATCGTCGATGTCATCAGGCAGTGGGATCAACTCGACGGCGGGCACGATGCGGGCGGTGGCATAGGCGCCGCGGGTCGGGCCGAACGTACCGACACGCGCCCCGATTGCGAGGTCGACACCCTCCCCGACCGTCTCGACGACGCCGGTCGCTTCCGAGCCCAGCCCGGCAGGGAGCGCGGTCGGATAGAGGCCGCTGCGGAAATAGGTGTCGATGTAGTTGAGGCCGACCGCGGTGGTGCGGACCAGCACCTCGCCGGGGCCGGGCGCGGGCAGGTCGACGTCATGCCACTGGATGACCTCGGGACCGCCGGTCGCCTCGATGCGTGCTGCTCTGGCTTTCATCTCGACCCCTTTCGGCTTGCAACATAGCAACTGCCCGGCCATTTCCATACCCGATATTCGAACACATGGAGGCGAGGATGCTGAGCTACCGGCAGAACTACATCGATGGCGCGTGGGTGGACAGCGTCGGGGGCACGCCGCACGCGGTCATCAATCCGGCGACCGAGCAGCCGTGCAGCGACATCGTGCTGGGCACCGCCGCCGATGTCGATGACGCGGTGACGGCGGCACGGGCGGCGTTTGCGACGTTTTCCCAGACGTCGGTCGAGGAGCGGGTCGCGCTGCTGGAGGCGATCCTGGCGGAATACAAGGCGCGCGCCGGCGATCTGGCGCAGGCGATCGCGACCGAAATGGGCTGCCCGATCTCTGTCGCCAAGACCGCGCAGGTGGGCACCGGCATCGGCCATCTGATGGCGGCGATCCAGGCGCTGAAGGACTTCGAATTCTCGCAGGAAGTGGGTCGAAGCCTGGTGGTCCACGAGCCGATCGGCGTCGTCGCGCTTATCACGCCGTGGAACTGGCCGATGAACCAGATCGTCGCAAAGGTCGCGCCGGCGCTGGCGGCGGGCAATACCATGATCCTGAAGCCGTCCGAGGAAGCGCCGTCGTGCGCGGCGATCTTCGCCGAGATTCTCGACAAGGCGGGTGTGCCGAAGGGCGTGTTCAACCTGGTGCAGGGCGATGGGCCCGGCGTCGGCAGCGCGATGAGCGCGCACCCCGGCATCGACATGGTGAGCTTCACCGGATCGACCCGCGCAGGGATCATGGTCGCGAAATCCGCCGCCGACACGGTGAAGCGCGTGCATCAGGAGCTGGGCGGCAAGTCGCCGTCGGTAGTGCTGGAAGGCGCCGACCTGACCAAGGCGGTGCCGGGAACGTTGATGAGCGTGCTGGTCAATTCGGGGCAGAGCTGCATCGCGCCGACCCGCCTGCTGGTCCACACAAGCCAGCATGACGAAGCGGTCGCCATCGCCGCGCAGATGATGAAGGCGACGCAGACCGGCGACCCGATGGCCGAGGGGCGGCATATCGGCCCGCTGGTCAACAAGGCGCAGTACGAGAAGGTGCAGGGCCTGATCCGCAAGGGGATGGAGGAAGGCGCGACGCTGGAGGTCGGCGGGCCCGGGCGGCCCGACGGGGTCGAGGCGGGGTGGTTCGTGAAACCGACATTGTTCTCGAACGTGCGCAACGACATGACCATCGCGCGCGAGGAAATCTTCGGGCCCGTGGTGACGATCATCCCGTACGAGGACGAGGAGGATGCGGTGCGGATCGCCAACGATACCGACTATGGCCTGTCGGCCGTGGTGTTCGGCGATGCCGAAGGCGTGAAGCGCGTCGCCCCGCGGCTGCGCGCCGGCATGGTCTATGTGAACGGCGGCGCGCCGGACCCGAGCGTGCCGTTCGGCGGCTACAAGCAGTCGGGCAATGGCCGCGAATACGGCAAGTTCGGACTCGCCGAATTCATGGAAGTGAAGTCGATGGTTGGGGCGCTGGCCTGAAGCGAAAGGGCGCCGAAAGTTCCGCGAAACGACCCCGTACAGGAACTTTCGGTGCGCCTTCAGCCGAGGTGAATTCGATAAGCGACCGGCAATTTCAAAGAGCGCGGCAGCGGTGAAGCACGGACGGGCGCCTGTAGGACAGCGGTTTGTGGCGCGCGCTCAGTAATCCTTAGACACGCGTACGTTGGCGCTCTGGCGACCGATCGTGCTGATCGACGACAGCAATGACAGCCAGCGGGTGACCTGGAATTCGACGCGGGTGGCGGAATAGCCCTGACCGTCGGAAATGATCTCCGCATAGACGCGCCGCGTCAGATACTTGCCCGCGGCGATGGCGGTGCCGGCACCCGTCTGGGGATCGGCGGGCAGGATGCGCAGGCGGTCGAGCCCGGCGGCGCGGCGGACGGCGTTGATCGGGTTGAGGCCGTTGCCGCCGTTCTGAAGCGCCGAGACCGCGGCGGCGAGCTGTAGCGCTTCGGGCGCAGACAAGCTGGTGATCGAGGTGCCAAAGAGCAGGCGCGACAGCAACTCGTCCTCGGGCAGGGCGGGGACGCTGGTGAAGCCGATCTCCGGCTTTTCGGCGGTGCCGGTGACGCGGATCGTCGCGTTCAGCCCTTGCGTATCGGCGTTGGCGGCGATGTCGAGCGCGGGGTTGGCGGGGACGCTGCCGTCGAAGCGGATGATGCCGCGATCGATCTCGAACTCGCGACCGGCGAATTCATAGTCGCCTCGGACGAGGTCGAGCCGCCCGGTGATGCGCGGATTGGTCGGCTCCCCGCCGATCTTGAGCGCGCCCGACCAGATGCTGTCGAGGCCGAGGCCCTGGACAACGAAGCCGTCGGCGATGCGCGCGTCGAGATCGAGCCGCCACGGCGCGCGGACCGGGCCGTCGTCCTCGTCGCCGCCGGGCACGTTCACCTCACGGATGTTGAGCCGCGGGACGGCCACTGCCTGTGCCGCGCGACCGAGGCGATAGCGGCCCTTGCCGACCACCACCTGCCCCGAGATGACGCCGCCCGATCCGTCGGAGCGGAAGCGCAAGGGGCCGGTGACGGTGGCGGCGATGTCGTCGCGACCGATCAGCTGGGCGTCCTGCGCCTGTACCGACAGGTCGATGCCGATGCCGTTCGCGGCGGCGAAATCGAATGCGCCACTGCCCGAAACGCGGCCCTGCCCCGCGTCCTGCGCGGTGAAGCGGTCGATGACGAGGCGCGATCCGCCGAACCGCCCGCTGGCGGCGACGCCGCGCAGGACGGTGCCGGTCGTCGCGCTTTCGATGCGGGCGTTTTCCGTCCGCACCGACCCGATAATGCGCGGCGACGCCAGCCGCCCCGACACGTCGGCGCCGATCGCCACGGGTCCGGACAAGTCGAACAGTTCCACCCCGGTGAGGCGCCAGAGGGTGTCGGCCGGCCCCTGATAGCGAATCTGGCCGACCAGCGGGGCGTTGGCCAGCCGGGTGGCGAGATCGCCGCCGGCAAGCGGAGTCAGCAGCGCCTGCGCGCGCCCGATGGTCTGGCCGCCCGACGCCATCACCGCGCGCACCCCCGCCTTCGACGCATCGAGTACCCCGGCGATGCCGACGTCGATCGGGCGCGACGACAGGATCAGGCCCGAGCGGGTGAGGCCGCGCACCGTCATGTCGATGCGGCCCGTAGGCGCGCCACCGGCAGTCGCGACATAGCGCAGCGTGCCGGTCGCGCTGCCGCCGAGGCCGAGGCCGGGGTAGCCGATGTCGAGCACCGACAGCGGCATCCGCGCGAGGCTGGCCTCGACCGCGCTCTCGGTGCCGGAAAAGCGCCCGGCGACCTGCGCCTCGCCGCCGGCGAAGCTCAGCCGTGCGCCCTGCAGGCGCCAGCCGTCACCGTCGCGGGTGAAGATCGCGGGCTGGGTGAGCGCGATCGGGCGGCGATCGACGGTGCCCTGCGCCTGGACGGTGTAGCGATCGGGGGTGACGCCGATCACCGACTGGATGGCGAAGGCGCGCCCGCGGTTGCCGGCGAAGGACGCGCGGACTTCGCCGACCCCGCCGACGAGCTTCACATTGGCGGCGAGGCGCCCGAGCGACAGGGCGCCGCGGCGCAACCCCTGCGCGGTCACGGTCGCGTCGATCGAGGTGCCGGCGGGGTCGAGCAGCACGGCCGCCTCGACATGGCCGCGGCGGATGGTAAGCGCGTCGGCAAGCCGCGCGGCGCGGGCGTCGAGGCTGATGTCGATGCGCTGGATTCCGCCTTGCGGGCGGAAGGCGAGGTTGCCGGACAGCCCGCCGCCGGACACGTCGAGCTGGCCGGCGAACCCGCCGTCGACGATATCGAGCGCACCGCTCGCGCGCGTGCCGGCGACGTCTAGGCGCGCAACCTGGATGCGGGCGGCGCCCCCCTTCGGCAGCAGGATCGCGCCGTTTCCGGTGAACGCCCCGAGCCGCGAGCCGCCGGCGGCGATGAAGGCGAAGCCCTCCGCGGTCGGATCAAGGTGGGCGCGGACGTCGCGCAGGCCGAGCGCATCGGCGGGACGGGCGAAGGTGAGGTCGAGGGTCGGCCGCTCGATCCGGCCATCGAGGCGCAGCGTCAGCGGGCCGTAGCGGACCTGGCTGCCGCTGCCTTCGAAATGGAAAGTGCCGTCGCGGCGGCGGAAGCCGTTGCCGCTGAGCTTCAGCCCTGGCGAGGTGAACTGGAGCCCGCGCAGGTAGAGGATGCCGTCGTTGCCGCGTTCCAGCCCAGTGGTGATGCGCGGCAGGCCATTGGTCAGCGAGGCGAAGAAGGCGTTGTCGAGGCGGACGACGTTGGCGCTGCCGCGCCCGACGACGCGCGTACCCTTGCCGTTCGGGCCGGGCACGACCTTCAGCTGCGACTGGACGTCGACCAGGCCGATGCCGGGGATCAGGTAACGGCGGAGACCCCCGGTCAGCCCGACTTCATACCTCCCGGTGCGCAGGTCGAGGAACAGGGTGATGCGGCCATTGAGCTTGTCCGAGCGCAGGACGAGCGCGTCGCCGGTGATCTCTCGCGACGTGATCCGAAGCGGGCCGGTCACCGAGAGGTTGCGCAGGATGCCGCCGGCGACGTCGCCGACGCCGGTGACGCGCTGCGCCGTCAGCGCGACCGGCAGGATGACGGGCATTGGCGACAGCCGCCCGCGTCCGGCGGCGCGCACGCCTTCGAACCCGGTGTCGTCGAAGGCGACGCGCTCCGCGGTCAGGCGATAGTCGAAGGCCGCGGTGGCGAACGGGCCGTCGAGGATCGCGCGCAGGGCGACGCCGCGCCCGGTCATGTTGGGGAACAGCGCGGGCGGGCGCAGCAGCCGCGCGGCGATGCGGACGTTACGATAGGTGGCGGCGGCGAGGTCGATCGCGCCGACGGTGTCAACCGCAAGTGCCGGTGAGCGCAGCGATAGCGTGCCGTCGAGGCGGCGGTCGGCGAGCGTCGCGGCACCGTTCACAGCCACGCGCGGGGCGGTCAGCCGCTGGACCTTGCCGCCGGCGATCAGCGACGGCGCGACGCTGCCCGACAGGCCGTAGCGCCCGGCGGCGTTGGTGAGGGTCAGGTCGGCGAGGCGCGCATCGCCGACGTCGGCGCGCGTGGTGCCGCGCCACGCACTCCAGCGCCCGTCGCCGTGGAGTTCGAGCGCCAGCGGCCGGGCGATGCCGGTCAGCTTGGCGAGCACCCCGCTGGCGGTGCCGCGCGCGCTGACGTCGGCGTCGAAACGGTCGCGGTCGGGCTCCGCATCGAGACGCAGTCGCAGGCGGTCGCTGCCCTGGACCACCGCGTCGAGGTTCACGAGCGCGCGGCCCTCGTGGATTTCGGCGCGGGCGTTGAGCGACCCGCTACGGGCGATGCCGGTGACCGCCGGCGCGATCATGAGACGATCGATGCGCAGCTCGCCGATCGAAATGTCGAAGCCAGGGAGGATCGGCGTCTTGCGCCCCGATTTGAGGATGCGGGGCAGCTTTTCGAGTGTAGCGGCGGGGATGACCAGGCTGCGGATCGTCAGGCGGTTGGCGACCCAGGCGAAGGGGCGCCAGTCGAGCTGCGCGCGCGGGGCGCGGAAGACGAGGCCATCGGCGTCGCGGATGCGGACGTCGACCAGCGTCGCCTTGCCGTAGAGCGACCCCTCGATCCGGCCGACCGAGTAGCGCAGGCCGTTCGACGGACGCTGCGCGGCGATGCGGTCGGCGACGAAGCGGTGGCCGAGTTGGGTGTCGAGCAGCGCGGCGGCGGCGACGAGGACGCCGGCGAGCAGAAGCGCGAGCAGCAGGAAGCGCCCGATCCACAAGCGGTGGACGCGCGGCGGCGGGCCCTCAATCTCGGTCGCGGCGTCGGTCAAAAAGCCTGGCCCAGCGAGACGTACACGCCGATACGGGGATCGCCCGGCTGCGGATTGAGCGGCGTGCCCACGTCGATGCGGATCGGGCCGAAATTCGAATAATAGCGCACGCCGAGCCCCGCGCCGTAACGGAACTGCGAGAATTTCGGCAGCGGCGAGGTGTAGATGTTGCCGCCGTCGAGGAACGGCACGATGCCGAAATTGCCGAACGCCTTCACCCGCGCCTCGATCGAGAATTCGGTGAGGCTGCGTCCGCCGATCGGGTCGTTGTTCAGGTCGCGGGGGCCGATCGACTGATAGCCATAGCCGCGCACCGACGCGCCGCCACCGGCGTAGAAGCGCCGCGACGGGGCGATCGCGTCACGCGGCGCGCCGGCGATGGTGCCGAGGCGGATGCGCGCGGCGGCGACGACGGTCGGGGTGACCGGGCGATAGACGCTGGCGTCCACCTGGATGCGGGCATAGCCGAATACGCTGCCCGACAGCGACGCCTCCGGGCTGAAGCGCCCGCCCAGACGGAAACCGCGGGTCGGGTTGAGCAGGTCGTCGGAGCCGTCGTAGGTGAGGCTCGTCGGCAATGCGCCGATGAAATAGGTGCGGCGGCGTAGTGCCCCGGTTGCGAGGATGACGTCGCGCTCGTCGGTGGCGACCAGCTCGGCGCCCAGCGACCACGTCCACGCCTTCTGGAAGAAGATGTTGGTCTGGCGTTCGAGCGAACCGGCCAGCTGGAGCGTGTCCGCCTCATAGGCGTCGCGCTCGGTATGGGCGGCGGACAGCTGGAGCGTGAGAACGCGGTCGCGCCCGTTGAAATTGTTGCGGCGGAAGACGACGCTGCCGAGCTGCTCGCGCGTGCCGAGCACGCCGCGCACGGTCAGCGCGCCTTCGGGTGGGAACAGGTTGCGGTGGGTCCAGCTGACTTCCGCGCGCGCGCCCTCGCCGGTGCCGTAGCCGAGCTCGCCCGCGATCGTGCGCGGCGGCGCGGGTTCAAGCGCGACGGCGACATCGACGGTGGCGGTATCGGCGCCCTCTACGGGCTCGACCTTCACCGACGAGACAAGCCCGGTCTGGATCAGCGCGCGGCGCAGGTCGGCGAGCGCGGAGGCGTCATATTCCTGGCCGGGCGTGAAGCGGGCGATATCCTGAACGTGGTCGGGCCCGAAGATGCGGGTGTCGTCCATGCGGATGCGCCCGAAACGGCGCTGGGTGCCGGGCGCGAGCGTCAGGTCGAGCGTCGCGGTGCGGGTGGCGCGATCGACGACGATCTGCGGTTCGCCGACCGTCCCGAACGCGAACCCCTCTTCGCCGACCGCCGTGCGCAACCGGTCCTCGGCGGCGGCGATCGTGTCATTGTTGACCGGCGCGTCCGCGGCCAGGCCGAACGCATCGCGCAAACTCTGGGCCTTGGCGCCCGCCCCTTCCACCCCGGCGAGCGTGACGCCGGCGAAGCGGTACAGCGTGCCGGGCTCGGCATCGAGCGTGACGACCAGCGCGCCCGCCTGCGGTTCGACCCGGGTGGTGACGCGGGCGTCGTAATAACCCTCCGATCGCAGGAGGCTTTCGAGCAGCGCCGAATCCTCGCGCGCGCGGCGGTCGATCTGTGCCGAGAGCGCGGTGTCGCCGCGGTTGGCGCGCAGCGTCGAGGCGGCGTCGAACCGCTGGCGCAGCAGGTCGCTGCCGATGCCGTCGATGCCGGTGACCACATAGCTGTAGCGCGTTTCCGGCGCGATCTGCGCGCGCTCGGCGGAGGCCGCGTCCTGGTCGAGCGGCGCGGCGGCGAGATCGGGCCAGTCGACGCCGATGCCGGGCAGCGGCGCCATCGGCGACATCGGGTCGAGCGTATCCGGCCCGACCGGCGGCTGCGGCGGGGCGGGCGCGTCCTGCGCGTGAGCGGTGATCGGCGCGAGCGCGAGCCAGGCAGCGGCCATCACGCGGCGCCGGCGGACGGGCCCGAACATGAGCGCCACCCTAGCGCGGGGGAGCGCGCCGCGACAATGGTTTAGTGGACGGTGCCGACCGCTTCGTCGCTCGCGAGGAACGCGATGAGGCGTTCGACCTGCCGCCAGCGCGCGAAGCTGACCGCATTGCCCTGATCGCGCCCATGATCGGCGCGGCTCGCCGCCTCGTAGCCGGCGTCGTCGCCGTACGTCGCGATCAGCGCGTCGGCATCGGTCAGGGTCGCCCGGTCGGAGAGATACGGGACGGGCAGAGCGAAGGGATCGTCGATGAACATCGCGGCCAGCCACACAAGGGGCGTGCCAGACCGGAGGCCTGCGAGGATGCGGGCGGCAGACGACGGTAAACGAATTTCGCGGGCGCGTGCCACCGGTCCCGCGACGGGACGGTGGCGTCCCGGCACAGGACATGGCAGACGCCGGCCATGACGATCCCGGACACCCGCCCGCCCGCGCCCAACCGCAATCCGAAGGGTGCCGGCGCGCCGATCGTCCTGTCGCTGGTCGTCGGCGCGGCGATCGGCTTCGTGGTGCACCAGCCGACGGTCGGCTTCCTGGTGGGGGCCGCGGTGGGCGGAGGAATCGCGCTGCTTCTGTGGATGCGGGATCGGCGGGGGTAGGTCCAATCTCGGTGAGACATCCCCCTCTCCCAACCCTCTCCCCAAGGGGAGAGGGCTCTAGGGACACCCCCGGTTTGCATATCCGCCGAAACCCCACCGTTCGCCTCGAGTAGGGATCGAGCGCAGTCGAGAGCCCGTATCGAGAGGGCGTCTCTCGGGGCACCGACCTCTCAATACGTCGTCTCGACAGGCTCGACGACTACTCGAGGCGAACGGATAAATTGCTGGCGGGTTAGAAGCCCCCCTACAGCGCCCGCACCAGCTGCATCACCCGGCCGAGCACCTCCACCTCGCCCCGCCCCCGCGTCTCCTCCGCCGCATTGTCGCTGACGATCCGCCACGCATCGCCATCGGCCAGCAGCCGCTTCACGTGCAGCGTATCGCCGGTGCGGATCACCCAGATCGCGCGGGCGCCGCCGCCGGCGCGGCGGGCGCGGTCGACGAGGATACGGTCGCCGTCGTGGAGGGTTGGCCACATCGAATCGCCCGATACCTCGAAGATCGCGGCATTGGCCGGGGCGACGCCCAGCCGGTCGAGGTCGGCGCGGGCGTAGCCGGCGCCGGCAACGGCACGTTCGTCGGTCACGAAGCGACCCGGCCCCGCCGACACGCGGATCGCCAGCCGCGGCACTTGCACCAGCGCGGGCTCGACCGGTCCGCCGAGCGCCGCATCGGCGACGCCGAAGAACCGCGCGAGCGCCCCCCGCTCCCGCTCCGGCAGCAGGCGCGGCGTACCGCGGCGCAGATACTGCTGCATCCACGCCGCATTGCGCCCCGCGACGCGTGACAGCGTCGCCAGGCTGACGCCGTCGCGGGCGATCAGGGCGCTAAGCGCGGTGCGTTGGGCGGCCTCGTCCACGACCGCACCATAGTCGTAGGAATTATCCTAGACAAGTTGGATTTTGCGGAACAGATCACGAACATGACTCGCGGCGAAAGGACTCGGGGACGATGGTTTTGATGGTGGTGCACAAATATCTGAAGGCGACGGGCATGCCCCCGACGAAGTTCGGGCGGGGCGTCGCGAACGATCCGCGACTCGTCGGCGACATGGCGCGCGGGCGGGTGCCGGGGCCGGACATGGTGGCGCGGATCAAGGCCTTCATCGCCGCCCATCCGGAGGGCCGGGCATGAGCCGCGGGCCGGACGCAGCCGTGCTGCTGGAACGCACGCTGATCGCCGACGCCGCGCGGTCGGCGGTGATGCTGGAGGTGACGGCGGGGAAAGCGACGCGCTGGGCGAGCGCGACGTTCGTCGGCGCGCGCCACGCGCTGACGCTGTCGGCGGCGCGCGACCTGAATGCCGACACGTGGATCGGCGAGCTGGAGGATGCCGAGCTTCCGGTGCGGGGGCATCTGGTGGCGGATGTGCAGGTGGTGCGAATCGTGCGCGCGGATGGGCGCGTGGTCGCGGACGTGGAGGTGCTGACGGTCGAGGAGGGGTGAGGAGCTTTACTCCACTCGACGCCCCCTTCTCATCCGTTCGCCTCGAGTAGGCGTCGAGCTTGTCGAGACGACGTATCGAGAGGTTGGTGCCTCATGGAGAGCACTTCTCGATACGGGCTCTCGACTGCGCTCGATCCCTACTCGAAGCGAACGGATTTTGGTTTGAGGTCGGAATCCTTATCAGCCTCCCCCTTACCGCGCCGCCATTCTCCGCAATTCGGCAAGGGTGCCGTCGACGCGGTGGATGATGGCGGCGGTTTCCGCGTCCACTTCCGTCGGTGCCGCGCGGCGGCCGATGCCGCGTTCGAGGCGGTCGAGCAGCGCGTGGATGGTGGCGTCGGTCTGTGGCGCGGCGATCGGGCGCGGGGTGCCGCGGGCGATGCTGGGGACCGGGCGCGGCAGGTCGAAGCTTTCGAAGCGTTCACCCGCCTGCTGGATCGCGGCGGGGCGCGGGCGGGCGAGCGGCGCGGGGACCGGCACCGGCGCGGCGGGGCATTCGGGAATCGCGGCGGGATCGAACGCGGCGAGCGGCGTGTCGAGGTCGCGCGGCAGGTCGGCCTCGACCGGCGGCGCGGGCTTTGCCTTCACCTCCAGGAACGGCACGCCGAGATCGCGGGCCGCCATCAGCGGGGCACGCGGCGGGGCGTCGGGGTGCGCGTCGGAACCACGAAGCGATGGCAGGGCGAATTTCGGAACCGCGAACGGCGCGGCACGCCGCGGCACCCGCAGGGTGACGACCCCCTCCCCGCCCAGGATGACATAGGCGCCGCACCAGGCGAGCGCGCCGAAGCCGGCGCCGGCGGTGACCGCAAGCGCGATCCGCGCGGTCAGGCCGAGCGGCGGGGCGGCGGCGGGAAGCAGCGCGGGGATGCCGCTGGCGCTCACCATCGCCTCCAGCACGTCAGCGGGAATCAGCAGGCATGCGGCAGCCACCATCAGCCCCGCCGCGACCGCGGTGATCGGGGCCAACGGCAGCTTCACGCGCGGTGGAATCGGGAACGCGACCATGAAGGCTTCATTGCGGCAGCATCGGTGATGTTTTGGTAAACGCCGTCGTAGCGCGCGACATTCGTCGCCCAGTCGCGCTCGGTTTCCACGAAGGCGCGGGCGCGGGCGCGGCGGGCGTCCCAGTCGCTGCGGTCGACGAACACGCCGGCGACCGCGCGGGCGAGCGCGGCGGGATCGTCGGGGGCGAACAGCGTTCCCGTCTCTCCGTCGCGAATCAGTTCGCGGTGGCCGCCGACGTCGGAGGCGGCGACCAGCCGGCGCTGCGCCATCGCCTCCAGCGGTTTCAAGGGGGTGACCAGATCGGTCAGCCGCATGTGCTTGCGCGGATAGACCAGTAGGTCGATCAGCCCGTAATATTTCTCGACATCGCCGTGCGGCACGCGACCCACGAAGCGAATAGCGTGGGCGGCGCTCGATGCGGCGGCCTGGGCGCGGAGCGCCTCCTCCATCGGTCCACCGCCGACCATCACCAGCCGCGCTGCGGGCCGTGCGGCGACGAGCGCGGGCATTGCCGCGATCAGCGTGTCGAGCCCTTCATAGTCGTAGAAGCTGCCGATGAAGCCGATCGTCTCGGCACCCAGCAGGCCGAGCTCCGTCGCCAGACCAGGATCGGCAGGCGCCGGCGCGCCGAACAGCGTCAGGTCGACGCCGTTGGGCGACACCATGATCTTGTCGCCTGCAATGCCGCGCGCGATGAGGTCGCGGCGCAGGCCATCGCAGATCACCGCGACGGCATCGGCGCGACGCACCGCGAACGTCTCCGCCGCGCGGGTCAGGCGGTATTTCCACGACCCTTCGGTGCCGGTGCCGTTGCCGACCGCGGCGTCCTCCCAGAAGGCGCGGATCTCGTACATCAGCGGGATGCGGCGGGCGCGCGCGACTTTCAGTGCGGCCAGCGCGTCGAGGACGGGCGAATGGGCGTGGAGGACGTCGGGGCGAAACTCCTGCACCACCTGGTCGATGCGGCGCGCATAGGTCGCGATCTCGCGCAGCTCGCCAAGCGGCGCGGGCAGCGTGTTGACCGGCGGGGTGCGATGGAAATCGATGCCGTCGACCGTCTCGAACGGGACGCCCAGCGCGCGCTGGCGCGGGCCGGTGATCGCCGCCACCCGGTGCCCGCGCCGCATCTGCGCCGACAGGATCGCGCGGGTGCGGAAAGTGTAGCCGCTCTGAAGCGGCAGGCCGTGGTCGAGGATGTGGAGGATGCGCATCGTGAGCGCGGGTCTGGCACGCGGGTGTTTAACGTGGCGTCAACCGGGGACGGCTAAGCCCGTCCGAAGGTTTGGGATGCGCGCGGCAAGATGATCGACAATTTCTCGCTCGGCATATCGCACGGCCTGATGCTGCTCGCCGCCTGGTATCTGTTGCGCCGCCGCGACCTCGATCATGAGGCGAGCCCCCGCGACGAGGCGGCGAAACCGCGCGGGCGGTGGGGTCGGCGCGATGCGTGACCTGGCCTTCATCGCCTTCCTCGTCGCGATCTTCGCGTTCGGGTTCCGGCGACCGTTCCTGTTCGTGCTCGCCTATGTCTACATCGACATCGTCTCCCCCCAGCGGCTGACGTACCTGCTGCTGAACAGCGTGCCGATCTCGCTGATCGCGGTCGGGCTTGCGGTGCTCGCGTGGTTGGCGGTGGACGACAAGAGCGACGTCCGCGTCGCCCCGCGCCAGGGGCTGATCGCGCTGCTGCTCGTCTATTGCTGGTACACGACCGGGCACGCCGACTTCCCGGTCGACGCCGCGTTCAAATGGGAATGGGTGTGGAAGGCGCTGGCGTTCGCGATCTTCCTGCCGCTCACCCTGCGCACGAAACTGCGCATCGAATCGCTGCTGCTGTTCATGATCCTGTCGGCGGCGTCGATCATCATCGTCGGCGGGATCAAGACGATCGGGTCGGGCGGCGGCTACGGCCAGCTGAACCTGATGGTGGCCAACAATTCGGGGCTGTACGAAGGGTCGACGATCTCGATGGTGGCGATCGCGATCATTCCGATCATCCTGTGGTTCACGCGGTTCGGGACGATCTTCGCACCCGACTGGCGGGTGAAGACCTTCTGCTACGCGCTCGTCTTTGCGTGCCTGCTGATCCCGATCGGCACGTCGACGCGCACCGGCCTGCTGTGCATCGGGCTGCTCGCGGTGCTGATGCTGCGCGATACCAGGCGGCGGGTGCTGTACCTGTCGCTGATGGGCGTCGCGGGACTTATCGCGGTGCCGTTCCTGCCGTCGTCGTTCACCGAGCGGATGGGGACGATCAAGACGTACCAGGCGGACGCTTCGGCCTCGACCCGGATCGCGGTGTGGCAGTGGACGATCGCCTACGCCAAGGATCATCCCTTCGGCGGCGGGTTCGAGGCCTATCGCCAGAACCACATCCGATACGACAAGGTGAAGGTGGAGGGCGACGCCAACAACGCGACCGTCGATACCGAGCTCGAGATCGACAAGGGCCGCGCGTATCACAGCGCCTATTTCGAGATGCTGGGCGAACAGGGTTATCCCGGCCTTGCGCTGTGGCTGGCGATCAATCTGGCCGGGCTGATCCGGATGGAGGTGCTCCGGCGGCGCTATGCGAAGGATGAGGCCTTCGCCTGGGCCGGGCCGCTGGCCGCCGCGCTCCAGAACGCGCATGTCGTCTATCTGCTGGGTGCGGCGTTCGTCGCGGTCGCGTTCCAGCCGTTCATCTACATGCTGATCGGCGCGCAGATCGGGCTCGACACCTATCTGGCACGACGGCGCAGCGAAACGCAGTGGCGACCGATCGGCCCGCGCCGCCAGCCGACGCCAGCGGCGGCATGAGCGAGCGGGTCGATCTGCGCGCGCTGACCGGCGCGCGCGGCATCGCCGCGTGGCTGGTGGTGCTGTACCACATCCGCCTGTCGATCGCGGGACTGCCGCAGGGCGTCGTCGATGTGCTGGCCAAGGGGTATCTGGCGGTCGATTTCTTTTTCCTGCTGTCGGGCTTCGTCATGTGGATGACGTGGGGCGTGCGGCTGCGCGAGGGCGGCTGGCGCGCGGCGGTGGCGTTCCTCACCAAGCGGGTCGCGCGGGTGTGGCCGCTCCATGCCGTACTGCTGGGCGCGGCGGCGCTGCTGGCGATGGCGATGGCGGCGACCGGGCGGCACGACCCGCGCGAATTTCCGTTCGACGCGCTGCCAGCGCACCTGCTGCTGGTGCAGGACTGGGGACTGGCCGACCCGCTTAGCTGGAACGATCCGGCATGGTCGATCAGCGCGGAGATCGCCGCCTATCTGCTGTTCCCGCTGCTTGCGCTGGCGATCGACTGGCGGCGGGTGCCGTCATGGGTGGTGATCGCAGCGATCGCGGGGCTGTGCTTTCTGCTGGCCGCCGCCTTCGCGCAGAGCGGGGCGCCGACGCTCGGTACCGATATCGCGCGGTTCGGCGTGGTGCGCTGCGTGATCGAATTCGCCGCCGGCACTGCCGTCGCGGCGCTGTGGGCGCGCTGGCGTGGATCTGCACGGGCGAGCGTCGGCGCGGCCATCGTCGCGGCGATCGTCCTCGCCTCCCCGCTGCCCGAGCCGCTGCGCGTACCAACCGGCTTCGCGTCCCTGCTGCTGGCGCTCGCGTTGACGTCGGAGAGGCGCGGCAATCCGCTATCCGCGACCGCGATCCACTATCTGGGACAAGTCAGCTACGCGACCTACCTCGGCCATTTCCTGTTGTGGATCGTGTTCAAGCTGCTGCTGGTCAGCGACGCGCACGCGGTGCCGTCGGTGCTGGTCGCGCTGTACCTGATGCTGGTGTTCGCGAGTTCGGTCGCGCTCCACCATCTGGTCGAGATGCCGGCGCAGCGGGCGATCCTCGCCCGGGCGCCGCGCCGGCCCCTCGCACGCGTTTAGGCGTCGATCTTCGACAAGGCGTCGATCAGCGCCTTGCTGAAGGCGGGGATATCGTCCGGCTTGCGGCTGGTGATCAGGTTGCCGTCGATCGCGACTTCCTCATCGACCATGTCCGCGCCGGCGTTGGCGAGGTCGGTACGGATCGAGGGCCAGGACGTCATCGTCTTGCCGTCGACCACGTCGGCCTCCGCCAGCAGCCACGGCCCGTGGCAGATCGCCGCCACGATCTTGTCGTCGTCCATGAATTCGCCCGCGATCTCGACCGCGCGGTCGTTCATGCGCAGCGTGTCCGGATTGGCGACGCCGCCGGGAAGCAACAGCGCGTCATATTCGGCGGTATCGACGTCGTCGACGGTGATGTCTGGCGTGATCGTATCGCCCTTCTCGTCATGCTTCATGCCCTGGATCGGGTCGGTCTTCAGACTGGCGAGCGTCACCTGGACGCCGGCGTCGATCAGCGCCTGACGCGGGTCGAACAGTTCGGACTGTTCGAAACCGTCGGTGGCAAGAATCAGGACCTTGGTGCTGGTGAGATCGGGCATGGGGATTTCCTTGGGCTGGAGTTCGCGCGCTCAACCCCCGATCGCGGGCAAGCGTTCCGGAACGGATCGATCACCCGAGCATTGGTCGAGCCGTTGCGAAAGAGGAACGACCGCGCGTGGCCAGACTGAGCTATTCCGACGACAGTGCCCCCGGCATCACCCGCAAGAAGGCGGGGCATGGCTGGGGCTATTGGGACGCTGACGGAAAGCGCATCACCGACCGTGACGAGATCGACCGGCTGAACGCGATCGGCCTGCCGCCCGCCTACCGCGACGCCTGGTTCTGCCCCAATCCGAACGGCCATATCCAGGCGGTCGGGTGGGACGAGAAGGGTCGCAAGCAATATCGCTACCACCTCGATTTCCGCGCCAAACAGGACAGCGCGAAATACGAGGGCTGCGCGACGTTCGGGCGCAAGCTGCCGAAGCTGCGCGCGCAGGTGGAGGCCGACCTGAAGCTGTCGGGCCTGAGCCGGGAGAAGGCGGTGGCCGCGGTCGTCCGCCTGCTCGACATCGGTCACATCCGCGTCGGCAACGAGGGCTATGCGAAATCGAACAACAGCTTCGGCGCGACCACGCTGCGTAATCGCCACGTCAAGGTCGCGGGCAACGCATTGAAACTGAAGTTCCGCGCGAAATCGGGCAAGGAGCGGGTGATGACGATCACCGACCGCTCGCTGACGCGCTTCGTGAAGAAGTGCCAGGACCTGCCCGGCCAGCACCTGTTCCAGTGGCTGGATGCCGAGGGCGAGCCGCACCCGGTGTCGTCGAGCGACGTAAACGAATATATCCGCGCCAGCATGGACGACGATTTCACCGCCAAGCATTTCCGTACCTGGAGCGCCAGCGTGATGGCGTTCGAGGCGCTGGTGGAGGCGGACAAGGACATCGGCCTGAACACGATGCTGGAGCCGGTGACCGAGGCGCTGGGCAACACGCCCGCGATCGCGCGGAAAAGCTATGTTCATCCGATGCTCATCGACATCGTGAAAAAGGGCGACCAATCCGCCCTGCGGGCGCGCGCCCTGCCGCGCACCGCCACCCATTTGAGCCGCACCGAACGCGGCCTGATCGCCCTGCTGGACAGCAGCGCCAAGGAGAAGCGCGCGTTGAAGCTCGCTGCATGATTCGATGAGCAATACCACCACTGCCAACGCGACCGCCGCCAAGGCGACGATCACGTCCGAGGGCGTGCAGCAACACGCCAATCGCCTGGTCGCCGACAGCATGGTCTGGTTGCAGGCCAACTGGCTCCAGATCCTGATCGCGCTGGGTATCGGCGCGGTCATCGTCGTCGCGCTGATCGGGGCGCGGCGGGTCGGGCGCAAACTGTGCGACCGCCCGAACCTCGCTGCCGGCTGGGGCGTTGTGCTGGGGCGCGCGGTGTCGAAGACCGGCAATTTCTTCATCGTCATGGTCGCGGCGAAACTGGTGTCGGGCTACGCCGCGGCGCCGCCGGCGGTGTCGAGCACGATCACCTTCCTGTTCACGGTCGCCGCGGTGTTTCAGGCCGCGGTCTGGGCCCGCGAGCTGATCCTGGGCGGGATCGAGCATCGCACCGCGGGCCAGGACCATGCGACGCTGGGCAGCGCGTTCGGCCTCATACGCCTGCTCGTCACCTTCGCATTGTTCGCGATCGCGCTGATCGTCGTGCTCGACAATCTGGGCGTGAACGTCACCGGGCTGGTCGCGGGGCTTGGCGTCGGCGGCATCGCCATCGGTCTGGCGGCGCAGGGCATCTTCGCCGACCTGTTCGCGGCACTCGCCATCATCTTCGACAAGCCGTTCCGCGTCGGCGACGCCGTCAGCTACGACCAGTCGTCGGGCACGGTCGAGCAGATCGGCCTGAAATCGACGCGCATCCGCGGCATCATGGGCGAACAGCGGATCGTCGCGAACAAGGTGCTGCTGGACAAGGAAATCCAGAACAACACCCAGCGCGACCACCGCCGCATCAAGTTCGCGCTCGGCCTGATCTACCAGACGCCGCCCGCGGTCTGCGCGCGCGTACCGCGGATGTTGCAGGACGTCGTCGAGAAGCTGGACCTGTCGTTCGTCCGCGCCGGCTTCGTCGGATTCGGCGCATCTAGCCTCGATTTCGAGGTCGAGTTCGACAGCCCCCATGCCGATTTCCAGCACGCCTACGACGCGCGCCACGAAGTGGGCCTCGCGATCCTGCAGAAATTCAACGCAGAAGGGATCGAGTTCGCCTACCCGACCCAGACGACCTTCACCTCCGCGCCCGACGGGACGATGGTGATGCCCTATGCAACGCTGCACGAGGACGGTGCCGGCGACCACGACCCGCGCCCGCCGGCGAACGATCCGGAGCCGGCGACGAACGCTTAGGACCGGTCGGCCTGAGGCTCCGCCTCGGCGACTTCGTCAGCCGGTTCTTCGTTTCGCCCGAACAGGCGCCGACCCCAGCGCAGGATCGCGCCGCCGGCCAGGACGAGCAGGATGATGAACTTCTTTCCGAAGCCGAGCAGGATCGCGAGCAATCCCAGTTTCTTGGCGGCAGCCACGCCGACGCCCGCGGCGACCAGCCCGGCGAGCCCGAATTCGGCCTTCTTGTCGGTGGATGAGTCGAAATCGGCGTAGCGAGAGCCCGGCGTGAACGCCGCGGTGCGACCGAATTGCTCGGCCGCGGCTTTCACCTCGGGCAGATGCGCCATGTCGGACACCATGTTGAGGCTCAGCACCCCGCGCCGTCCGAGCAGGCGCACGTCGTAGTTGAGCGAATCGACTTTCGAACCGTCGAACTTCAGGTCGCGGGCCCAGATCAGCGCGTGGCTGCGCGCATCATAGGCGGGCGGCTGTGCCCAGCCGACCAGGCGCACGCCGGCGTAACCCTCCTTGCGCCGCGCCGCGCTCGTTTCTTCGGCGGCATCGCGGGATTGCTTCAGAACCTCGTCGTAATCCTGATCGGCGGCATCCGCGTCGGAGACGTAGCCGGTATCCTCGTACGTAACGACGGCACCCCAGACGTTGTCGAACGCGGTCTTGCCTGCAGGCAACACCATACCCAGCACATCGGCGACGCCATCGGGCGGGTTGCCCCACACCTGGGTCAGCACGCGCTTCGCATCCTCGGCCGGCAGGAAATAATAATCCTTGCCCAGTCGCAGCACCGCGCTGGCCGCTGGAATGGCGACGTCACCCGATTGCGGATGCAGGCTCTTTTCGAACGCAGCGAACTGCGCGGCCTGTTCGGCGGCGGTCGGGACTGCCACTGCTGGTGCCGTCTTCGGCGCCTGCGCGGTTGCGGGCACCGCGGCCAGCGCGATGCCCAGCACCATCCAGAATTTCATGCTTTTCCCCCGTAAACTCCCCGGGAGCATCAGAAATTCAAATACCCCCTTCGTCAAGCGAAAGCAGGCTGGCGTTGCCGCCGGCGCTGGTGGTGTCGACCGAGACCGCGCGTTCGGCGCAGAAGCGGGGGAGGTAGTGGGGGCCGCCGGCCTTGGGGCCGGTGCCCGACAACCCTTCGCCACCGAACGGTTGCGAGCCGACCACCGCGCCGATCATCGAGCGGTTGACGTAGAGGTTGCCGACGCGCGCCATCGCCTCGACCACCTCACCCGAGCGGGCGATGCGGCTGTGGAGCCCCATCGTCAGGCCGTAGCCCTTGGCATTCACCCGCGCGACGGTGTCGGCGAGGGCGCCTGCCTTCCACGTCGCGACGTGGAGGATCGGGCCGAAGAATTCGGACGTCAGCGAATCCATGTCGTCGAGGCGGATCAGCGTCGGCGGCACGAAATGACCGGTTGCGGGCGCGGCGACGGTCTTGATCCAGCGATCCTTCGCGCTTTCGCGGTACGTCATCAGCCGGTCGTAAGCGGTCTGATCGATCACCGGGCCGACGTCGGTGCGCGGATCGGCGGGGTCGCCGATCGTAAGCAGATCCATCGCGCCGGAAAGCATCTCGATCACGCCATCGGCGATCTCCTCCTGGAGCAGCAGCAGCCGGAGTGCCGAGCAACGCTGGCCGGCGGAGCGATAGGCTGAGGTCAGGACGTCGGCGACCACCTGTTCGGGGAGCGCGGTGGAATCGACGATCATCGCGTTGATCCCGCCGGTCTCCGCGATCAGCGGCACGATCGGGCGGGCGTCGTCGTCGAGCAGCGCGCGGGCGATCTTTTTCGCGGTGGCGGTCGAACCGGTGAAGGCAACCCCGGCGACGCGGGTGTCGGCGACCAGCGCGGCGCCGACCTCTGGCCCGCCGGGCGCGAGGATCAGCGCGTCCTCTGGCACGCCGGCGTCATGCGCCAGCGCGACCGCGCGGGCGGCGATGCCGGGCGTCTGGGGTGCGGGCTTGGCGACGACGGTGTTGCCGGTGACGAGCGCCGCGGCACATTGGCCGAGGAAGATCGCGAGCGGGAAGTTCCACGGCGCGACCGTGGCCCACACGCCGCGCCCCTCCAGCCGCATTGCGTTGCGTTCGCCGGTCGGGCCGGGCAGCGTGATCGTGGCGAGGTCTTCACGCGCGCGCATCGCATAGTAGCGGCAGAAATCCGCGGCCTCGCGCACTTCACCGACGGCGTCGGCCAGCGATTTGTATGCTTCCTTGACGGCGTAGGCCATCAGTTCGGTGCGGTGTTCCTCGAGCAGGTCGGCGAGGCGTTCGAGGATGGCCGCGCGATCCTCGACCGGGGCGGCGGACCAGGCGGGGAAGGCGGCGGCAGCGCGCCCCACCAAATCTTCTGAACCTCCCCGGCGAAGGCCGGGGTCCAGTTTCGAACCGCTCGCAGCTCGACCCCGGCCTTCGCCGGGGAGGCGCGTTTGATTTACGGCGCTGACTGTCTCCGCCAGGATGTCGATGTCCTGCAGGTCGACGCCCTCGCTGTTCCGCCACGCCCCGAAAAGGTCCTTCGGCAGCGGGATGTTCGGGTGGCGGCTACCTCCCACCGCGGCGATCTTTTCGACCGGGTCGGCGAGCAGTTCCTCGTCGCTCAACCCTTCGTCGGCGAGCTGGTGGACGAAGCTGGAATTCGCGCCATTCTCCAGCAGCCGGCGGACGAGATAGGCCAGCAGGTCGCGGTGGCCGCCGACCGGGGCGTAGATGCGGGTGTGATAGCCCTCCTCGCGCACCAGCCGTTCGTACAGCCCCTCGCCCATGCCGTGCAGGCGCTGGAATTCGAAGTCGCGGCTCTCGCCCGCCCATTCGAGGATGGTGGCGACGGTGAGCGCATTGTGGCTGGCGAAGGCGGGACGGATGTTCTTCGCCTCCAGCATGTCGCGCGCGCAGGCGAGGTAGCTGACGTCGGTCGCGGCCTTGCGCGTGAACAGCGGATAGTCGGCGAGCCCCTCGACCTGCGTGCGCTTGATCTCGCTGTCCCAATAGGCGCCCTTGACCAGCCGTACGTTCATCAGCCGCCCGCGGTCGTTGGCCCATTGGATGACGGGGCGGCAGCGCTTGCCGTACGCCTGAACCGCCATGCCAAAGCCGTCCCAGCCGTCGAGCGACCGGTCTGCCGCGACGGCAGCGATGATGTCGAGGCTCATCTCCAGCCGCTCGCTCTCCTCGGCATCGACGGTGAAGGCGATCCCGGCCTTCGCCGCCGCCTGTGCCAGCTCCAGCGTCATCGCGGTCAGTTCGGGCACGCAGGTGTCGTATTGCGCGACCTCGTAGCGGGGATGCAGCGCCGACAGCTTGACCGAAATCGAGTGCCCTGCGCCCGCATCCGCAGCGATCGCGGCGATCGCCCCGGCATAAGCGTCGAAATAGCGGCATGCGTCCTCGGTCGTGCGCGCCGCCTCGCCCAGCATGTCGAAGCTGGCGGTGAAGCCCTTGTTTTCGGAGCGGCGCATGCGCCTTGCCGCCTCGTCGATGGTGCGGCCCATCACGAAGATCTCGCCCATCATCTTCATCGCGGCACCGACCGCCTGGCGCACGAACGGCTCGCCCGCGCGGCTGATGAGGCGCTTGAGCGCACCGCCGCCGTCGCCCACCAGCACCCGCCCGACGACGAGGCCCCAGGTCGCCGAATTGACCAGCAGCGAGCTCGACTTGCCGGTGTGGGCGCGCCAGTCGGCATCGCCCAGCTTGTCGGCGATCAGCAGGTCGGCGGTCTCTGGATCGGGCACGCGCAGAAACGCCTCGGCGAGGCTGAGAAGCGCAACGCCCTCGGATGAATTGAGGCGATATTCCTGCAGGAACTGGTTGACCCACCCCTTGGTCTGCGCGGCGCGCAGGTCGGCGATCAGTCCGGCGGCATGATCGACGACGTTGCGCCGCGATTCGGGCGTGAGGCGAGCACGCTCCAGCAACGGCTTTAGAACATCGGGTTCGGCGGCGCGGTGCAGCGTCTTCATCGTGGCGCGAGCGGTTGCCGTAGCGTCGAATGCCATTTTCGTAATCTCGGTTTAGCGCGGGCTTGCGGCAGGGCCGTTTCGCCGGTTAGGGAACGCTCGCGCTATGCGACAAAGCCTTGGCGGAGGGAATGCCGTGCCGACGATCACGATCCAGGAACGCAGCGAACAGATCGGTTCGGAGGCGGTGTCGGATTGGGTCGAGGTGACTCAAGGCATGATCGACCAGTTCGCGGAAGCGACCGGCGATCACCAGTTCATCCATGTCGATCCCGCCAAGGCGGCGATGACCCCGTTTGGCGGCACGATCGCGCACGGATTCCTGACGCTGTCGCTGATGCCTTTGCTGTCGGCGAAGACCGCCCTGCCCACGATCGCGGGCGTGAAGATGGGCGTCAACTATGGGGGCAACAAGGTCCGCTTCCTGACGCCGGTCCGCTCCGGGAAACGCGTCCGCGGACGCTTCAAGCTGCTCGAACTCACCGAGAAGCGCCCCGGCCAGTGGCAGCAGACCAATGAATTTACCGTCGAGATCGAGGGCGAGGACAAGCCCGCGATGATCGCCGAATGGATCAGCCAGATTTTCGTGTAGCAACCGTCACCCCAGCCTTCGCTGGGGTGACGAAAATCAGGAGATTTTCGTCATGCGCAGCGCCGTCATCGTTTCCACCGCCCGCACCCCGATCGGCCGCGCTTATCGCGGGGCGTTCAACAACCTGCCCTCGCCGACGCTCGCGAGCCACGCGATCAAGGCCGCGGTCGAGCGCGCCGGGATCGACGGGGCTGAGGTCGACGACGTGATCCTCGGCTCCGCGTTGCAACAGGGGCATCAGGCGGGCAACATCGCGCGCACATCGCTGCTGCGCGCCGGGCTGCCCAACACCGTGTCGGGCATGTCGGTCGATCGCCAGTGCGCCAGCGGGCTGATGGCGATCGCCACCGCCGCCAAGCAGATCACCGGTGACCTGATGGACGTGTGCATCGGCGGCGGCGTGGAGAGCATCTCGCTCGTCCAGACGCCGCAGATGCGCGTCGCGCCCGACCATGAGCTGCTGGCGATGGTGCCGGACGTCTATATGCCGATGCTCCAGACCGCCGAGGTCGTCGCCGAACGCTATGGCATCGGCCGCGACCGCACCGACGCCTACGCTCTTCAGTCGCAGCAGCGCACGGCGGCGGCACAGGCCGCAGGCTATTTCGATGCCGAGATCGTCCCCGTCACCGCGACGATGAACGTGGTGAACAAGGAGACGAAGGAAGTCTCGACCAAGGAAGTCACCCTGTCGAAGGACGAGGGCAACCGCGCCGACACCACGCTGGAAGGGTTGCAGTCGCTGAACCCGGTGCTGCCGAACGGGACGATCACCGCGGGCAACGCGTCGCAGCTGTCCGACGGCGCCAGCGCCAGCGTGCTGATGGAGGAAAGCCTGGCATCGAAGCGCGGCCTGACCCCGCTCGGCCGCTATGTCGGCATGGCGGTGGCCGGCACCAAGCCCGACGAGATGGGCATCGGCCCGGTCTTCGCGATCCCGAAGCTGCTCGAGCGTTTCAACCTGAAGATGGACGACATCGGCCTCTGGGAACTGAACGAGGCGTTCGCGGTGCAGGTGCTGTACTGCGCCGACAAGCTCGGCATTCCGCAGGAATTGCTGAACGTCAACGGTGGCTCGATCGCGGTCGGCCACCCCTACGGCATGACCGGCGCGCGCTGCACCGGCCACGCCCTGATCGAGGGCAAGCGCCGCGGGGCGAAGTACGTCGTCGTGACGATGTGCGTCGGCGGCGGCATGGGCGCTGCCGGGCTGTTCGAGGTGCTGTGAGCCGTATCTTGCCTTTCAAGGCAAATTTGCCTATGTAGGCAGCTCTGCAAGAGTCATTCTCTTTCTATCTGAGCCCCGGTCGTGCCAGCGGCCGGGGCTCAAATCGTTTGGGGCCCGACTGCCAGGTCGGACCCAGCCCGGTGCTACTTGGTACGCGCCACTTCGATGATCTTCACGACCAAGGTCGCAAAGGCGAAGAGCGCGCCCAGGATCAGGCACAGTTCTGCAATCGTCATCGTCACTCCTTCTATCCGATGGCTGGATTGCCGTCGCATCGATCATGGCAGCGTCGCGCGACCGCGCAACCATCGCCCGCGCCCCTCGTTTCGCTCCCGAACCCCTATTCGAGGAGCACCCCCGCGATGGCCGACAAGACCGACGACCAGATCAAGCAGGACATGTGGAAGAAGATGGCCGACAGCCCGTTCGTGATGATCGGGCTGACCGGCGATCACCAGCACAGCGCGCCGATGACCGCGCAGCTCGATCCCGATGCCGACGGCAAATTCTGGTTCTACACCAGCAAGGACAATCGCATCGCCAAGGGCGGCGCGGCGATGGCGCAGTTCGTCGCCAAGGGGCATTCGCTGTTCGCATGCCTGGCCGGCACGCTGGTCGAGGAAACCGACGAAGCGGTGAAGGACAAATATTGGTCGAAGCAGGTCGAGGCCTGGTTCGAGGGCGGGCGCCAGGACCCGAACCTGCTGATGCTGCGGTTCGAGCTGGGCGATGCCGAGATATGGGAATCCGACATGAGCGTCGGCGGGTTGTTCAAGCTGATGACCGGGCAGACGATCGACCCGCAGCAGGCCGGCAGCCACGCCGAGGTCGCGCTGTAACGCCGACTGTCGTAGGAGCACCGGACGGGCGGCGGGTCGTGCGATCCGCCGCCCGTTCGTTTTCAGGAGAACCCCGTTGAGTGTTGCCTTCCGTCGCGAGAATGACGACGAGCATCTGGAACCGAAGTTCGAGGTGCCGATCGCGCCCGGCCCCAATCTGGTGACGCCGCGCGGCCTGCGGCTGATCGCGGCGAAGCTCGCCGAGCTGGACGCCGCGATTGCGGGCGAGGCCGACGAGGCGGCGCGCAATGTGCTGAAGCGCGACCATCGATACTGGGGCACGCGCCTGTCCACCGCGCAGGTGGCCGAGCCGCCGCCGACGGGCGAAGTCGCGATCGGATCGCGAGTGAAGTTCCGGCTGAACGGCAAGATCCGCACCATCGACATCGTCGGCGGCGACGAGGCCGATGCCGCGCACGATCGCATCGCGTTTTCCGCGCCGCTCGCCCGCGCGCTGATCGGCGGAGAGGTGGGCGAGACGGTCGATTTCGGCGATCGTACCGATGCCCTCGAAATCCTTGCCACCACCGCATCGCCCGACGCAGACTGACCGCGATTGAGCGGGGAGAGCGAGCGCGTGGCGCACTACGGCGATTACCAGAACGAACTGTACGGCGCTGGCCTGCGCGGCGTGCTGCCGAAAGTGCCGGTCGATTTCGCCACGCTGGAAGCGCGCGCGACGGCGGCGATGCCGCGCTATGTGCTCGATTACGTCCAGGGCGGGTGCGGCGACGAGCACACCCAACGCTGGAATGCCGAAGCGTTCCGCCACTGGGGGATGGTGCCGCGGATGCTGGTCGACACCGCGACCCGCGACCTGACGACCGAGCTGTTCGGGCTGGCGCTGCCCAGCCCCATCTTCATGGCGCCGATCGGGGTGACCGGCATCTGCACGCAGGACGGCCACGGCGATATCGCGGCGGCGCAGGCTTCGGCAGCGACCGGCGTGCCGCTGATGCTGTCGACGCTGAGCAACGATCCGATGGAAGCGGTGGCGAAGGCGTGCGGCGACACGCCGGCGTTCTTCCAGCTCTACACGCCCAAGGATACGGCGCTCGCCGAGAGCCTGGTGTCGCGGGCCGAGGCGGCGGGGTACAAGGCGATCGTCGTGACGCTCGACACCTGGGTGACCGGATGGCGCCCGCGCGACCTGAACTCCGGCAATTTCCCGCAACTGCGCGGGCATGTGCTGGCGAATTATTTCTCCGATCCGGTGTTCGGCAAGCTGCTCGGCCACGCGGTCGCCGATGATCCCGCCGCCGCGGTCGGGCTGTGGGCGCGGCTGTTCGGCAAGGTGCTGACGTGGGACGACCTCGCGTGGTTGCGCGGGGCGACCAAGCTGCCGATCGTGCTGAAGGGCATCTGCCACCCCGACGACGCCGCGCGCGCAGCCGATGCAGGGGTCGACGCGATCTATTGTTCGAACCACGGCGGGCGGCAGGCGAACGGCGGGGTCGCGGCGATCGACATGCTGCCGGGCGTGGTCGCCGCGGCGGGCGACGTGCCCGTGCTGTTCGACAGCGGCGTGCGGTCGGGCAGCGACGTGGTGAAGGCGCTGGCGATGGGCGCGCGGGCGGTCGGGGTCGGGCGGCCGTATCTGTACGGGCTGGCGCTGGGCGGCGCGGACGGGGCGGCGCACGTGCTGCGATCGATCCTGGCCGAGGCGGATTTGATGATGGCGGTCAACGGGTGGCCTACTCTGGAGGCGGTGCGTGCGGCGGGGGCGGCGCGGCAGGGGTAAAGACCATCCAACCCGTTCGTTTCGAGCGCAGTCGAGAAACCGCTCCGAGCGCCGCGCCAGGTTTCTCGACTTCGCTCGAAACGAACGGAGGGCGAGTGCATGGCGATAATGGTTCGCCCTACCGGACCCCGGCCTGCGCGGGGGAATGGGAAATTCCGCCCCCCGTGCTCCCGCCTGCGCGGGGGCACCGGCTATCTCGCGTGATCCGCAAGCGCCAGCGGCGTGGGCCCAGGCGCCCTACCTGACACCCTCCAGCCCCGCGCCAGCCGGAGCGGTCGCCGCATACCGCGGCGCGATCCGGGCGCGCGCGACCTGCTCATAGGCATAGCCTGCGCCGAGCAACGTAGCCTCGCTCCATTTCGGGCCGATGAAGCTCAATCCCACCGGCAATCCGTCGACCAGCCCCATCGGCACGGTCAGGTGCGGGTATCCGGCGATGGCGGGGAGTTCGCTGGCGCTCGGTCCCTGGAAATTGTCGCCGTACACCGGGTCGGACAGCCACGGCATGCCATAGGTCGGCGCGACCAGCATCGTCGCGTTCGCGGTCTTCAGCATCGCGTCGATGCCCTCGACGCTCGCCTGACGCAGCGATTTCGCGCGCGCGGCCTTGTAGGCGGGATCGTCGGTGCCGCCGGTCTTGTCCGCCATGTCGAAGATTTCCTGTGCGAAATACGGCATCTCGGTGCCCGCATTCGCACGGTTGAAGGCGATGACGTCGGCCAGCGTCCGCGTCTTCACTGCCGCCGGGGTGGTCGCGAGATAGGCGTTGAGGTCGGTCTTCAACTCCATCTTCAGCACCTCGAACTCTGCATCGCCCATGCCGTCGAGCTTAGGCTGGGTGACGTCGACCAGCACCGCCCCGGCCCGCCGCAGCGCATCGAGCGTCGCGGCGTAGTGGGCAGACAGATGCGCGCCCATCTTGGGCCGCAGCACGCCGACGCGGACGCCTTGCAGCGCGGTGGGCGACAGGCCTGCGGCAAAATCGCGGCGGCGGGCGTCCGCCCCCAATGTCGTCGCATCGGCGGGATCGTTGCCGACCATCGCGCCGAACAGGAGCGCGGCGTCGCGGACGCTGCGCGCCATCGGCCCGGCGGTGTCCTGGCTGTGGCTGATCGGGACGATGTGCGTCCGGCTGACCATGCCGATCGTCGGCTTCAGCCCGACCAGCCCGTTCATCGACGACGGGCAGACGACCGATCCGTCGGTTTCGGTCCCGAGCCCCGCCGCCGCGAAGCTCGCCGAGACTGCGGCACCGGTGCCGCTCGACGATCCGCACGACGAGCGATCAAGCGCATAGGGGTTACGGACCAGCCCGCCGACCGCGCTCCACCCGCTCATCGACGCGGTCGAGCGGATGTTGGCCCATTCCGACAGGTTGGTCTTGCCCAGGATGACGGCACCCGCCGCCCGCAGCCGCGCGACCACGGGCGCGTCGCGATTGGCGAAATTGTCCTTGAGCGCCAGACTGCCCGCGGTCGTCGGCATGCGGTCGCGCGTTTCGATATTGTCCTTCACCAGGATCGGCACGCCGTGGAGCGGTCCGCGGATACGCCCCGCGCGGCGCTCGGCATCCAGCGCGCGGGCCTGCGCGATCGCGTCGGGATTGACGGCGATGACGCTGCGCAGCCGCGGCCCGGCGCGGTCCATCGCGGCGATCCGCGCCAGGTATGCGCGCGTCGCCGCCTCCGACGTCGTGCGCCCGCTCGCCAGCATCGCGGCGAGATCGGCGAGCGGCAGCTCCTCGACCTGGGGCGCGCTGCGCCGCTGCGCGGTCGCCGGCATCGCGACGCAAGCCAGCATCGCCAGTCCAATTCCGATCGCGCGCATCGTGCTGCTCCCCCTCAAGATATCCGTCAGGCTAGGGCGGCGCGCGCGCTGTCGCAACGCCCGTGATTCGGCTATGGTCGGGCATCGGGAGTGGGCGCGATGCTGGTCACCAAACGCGAGGTCACGCTGGGGCTAGGGGCGGCGATGCTGCTGCCCGCCTGCACCGCCCGCGCCGATGCCGAGGCGGGGCAGGCGCGTGCCGACCTGTATGATTGCGAGGGGTGCGAGGCCGCGCTGGAGGGTGCACCCGCGGCGCTGCGGTCCCGCACGACACTGGGCGGCGCGAGCGAACCGGGCGAGCGCATGCTGCTGATGGGACGGGTGCTGAGGCCGGACGGTCGCACCCCGGCGCCGGGCGTCGTGGTCTATGCCCATCACACCAACGCCGCGGGCCTGTACGCCGGCGGTCATCGCGGCGCGACGTGGAGCGCGCGCCACGGGCGGTTGCGCGGCTGGGTCGTGAGCGCGGCGGACGGCGGATATGCCTTCGACACTATCAAGCCCGCGCCCTACCCCGACCGGTCGATGCCGGCGCACGTCCACCTCTACATCGCGGAACCGGGTCGGCGACCCTATTATATCGACGACGTGGTGTTCGCCGGCGAGTTCCGGGTCGACGATTCGTACCGCAGGCGCATGCCGCTGCGCGGCGGCAACGGCATCGTGCCCGTGATCCGGCGCGGCGAGGTCTGGCATGTGCGGCGCGACATCATCCTGGAACGGCATCCCGCCTGACAGCCGCCCCGCGCACCAAAATTTTTTCGGTTCGCGCTTCGTTCGCTTGCAACTCGCAAACCCGTGGGAAGTCCACGCGTCGCGGGGTTTCGGACGCCATTTCGCGGCCACGAAACGACTCAAAATAGCGACGAACCGTTGGTCGCACCCCCGCGTCCCCCACTTGCGTTACCGAGCGAATAGGCACAATCTGTTGTGGTTGTGTCGGGGGACCAACCCAAGCATTGGTGATAAGCCTCTACGATCCCATATCGTGGAGCAGCCTTTCCTGCGCCCCGGGCACCGGCCGCGGCCTCGTTTTGTTCTCGGACAAGCGGGGCGAGCGGTGGTAGCATGGCGGCGCGCCCGATTCGGGGCTCGTCGCGGACGAGCGGACGAGGAACGGCGCGATGGATTTCAGGGATACGGCGGAGACGAACATGAACGACGCGACCACCATGTTCGAGGCGGCAGCCGGGGCGATGGCCGCGGCGACGGCGAGCGCGCCGAGCACGCTGGAAACCGACGGCACGCGGCACATCGCGACGCCCTATCCGGTCGAGGTCGATCACGGTCGCGATGCGCTGCTGACCGAATTCGGCAAGGAGACGTTGCGCGACCGCTATCTGCTGCCGGGCGAGAGCTTCCAGGACCTCTTCGTCCGCGTCGCCTCGGCCTATTCGGACGATGCCGCGCATGCCCAGCGCATCTACGACTATATCAGCCGCCTGTGGTTCATGCCGGCGACGCCGGTGCTGTCGAACGGCGGCACCGGGCGCGGCCTGCCGATCAGCTGCTTCCTCAATTCGGTGCCGGACAGCCTGAACGGGATCGTCGACACCTGGAACGAGAATGTCTGGCTCGCCTCGCGCGGCGGCGGCATCGGCACCTATTGGGGCCATGTCCGCGGTATCGGCGAGCCGGTCGGGCTGAACGGCAAGACCAGCGGCATCATTCCGTTCGTGCGCGTCATGGATTCGCTGACGCTCGCGATCAGCCAGGGCTCGCTGCGCCGCGGGTCGGCGGCGTGCTACCTCGACGTCAGCCATCCGGAGATCGAGGAATTCCTCGAAATCCGCAAACCCTCGGGCGATTTCAACCGCAAGGCGCTGAACCTGCACCACGGCGTGCTGATCCCCGACGCCTTCATGGAAGCGGTGCGCGACGGCGGCGCATGGGAACTGAAGAGCCCCAAGGACGGATCGGTGCGCGGCAAGGTGGATGCGCGCGGGCTGTTCCAGAAGCTGGTCGAGACGCGGCTGGCGACCGGGGAGCCGTACATCGTCTTCGCCGACCATGTGAATTCGACGATGCCCAAGCACCACCGCGACCTGGGGCTGAAGGTGTCGACGTCGAACCTGTGCAGCGAGATCACGCTGCCGACCGGCAAGGATCACCTAGGGCAGGAGCGTACCGCGGTGTGCTGCCTGTCGTCGCTGAACCTCGAGACGTGGGATCAGTGGAAGGACGAGAAGGGCTTCGTCGAGGACGTCATGCGCTTCCTCGACAACGTGCTGCAGGACTTCATCGAGCGCGCCGAGCCGGGCATGGAAAAGGCCGCCTATTCCGCCGCGCGCGAGCGTTCGGTGGGCCTGGGCGTGATGGGCTTCCATTCGTTCCTGCAGGCGCGCGGGCTGCCGTTCGAAGGCGCGATGGCGAAGTCGTGGAACCTCAAGATCTTCAAGCACATTCGCGCGCAGGTCGATGAGGCATCGATGCAACTGGCGGTCGAGCGTGGGCCCTGCCCCGACGCCGCCGACATGGGGGTGATGGAGCGGTTCAGCTGCAAGATGGCGATCGCGCCGACCGCATCGATCAGCATCATCTGCGGCGGCACCAGCGCCTGCATCGAGCCGATCCCGGCCAACATCTACACGCACAAGACGCTGTCGGGGTCGACCAGCGTCAAGAACGTCCACCTCGAGCGCGTGCTGAACGCCAAGTCCAAGAATTCGGACGCGGTGTGGAATTCGATCCTGGAGCGCGGCGGATCAGTCGCGCACCTCGATTTCCTGAACGAGGACGAGAAGGCGACGTTCAAGACCAGCTTCGAGATCGACCAGCGCTGGCTGCTCGAGCTCGCCGGCGACCGCACGCCGTACATCGACCAGGCGCAGTCGCTGAACCTGTTCATCCCGGCTGACGTGGAAAAGTGGGACCTGCTGATGCTCCACTTCCGCGCATGGGAGCTGGGCATCAAGTCGCTCTATTACCTCCGCTCGAAGTCGATCCAGCGCGCCGGGTTCGCCGGCGGGGTCGAGGCGGACAACACGATCGAGAAGCCGACGTTCGATCTGGGCGAGAGCACGGATTATGACGAGTGTTTGGCGTGTCAGTGAGGTGGTCGAGCTAGTCACCCTCACCCTTCCCACGCCGCTTCGCGACGCGGGCCCCTTCCCTCTCCCGGCGGGAGAGGGAGGGAGGCGCGCAGCGCCGGAAGGGTGAGGGCGATGCGGCTGTACGAAAACCAGCCATCCGGCACCGTCGATCGCGCGAGGCAATTGCGTCGTGACGCGCCGGAGCCTGAACGTCGGTTGCTACGCGCGATACGTGAGGCTTTTCCGCAGCTGAAATGGCGGCACCAAGCGCCAGCCGGTCCGTTTTACGCCGACATCCTGTGCTTTTCGGAGCGGCTGGTGATCGAGGTCGATGGCGATACCCACGCGGGGGAAGAAAGCCGGGACGCGACACGGACGGCGATCATCGCGCGCGAAGGTTTTGGCGTGCTGCGGTTCGCGAATGCCGATGTGATGCAGAATCTGGAGGGCGTTATCGCCCGAATTTCCCTCTCCCTCAGGGAGAGGGAGGAAGCACTGAGGGTGCGAAAGGGTGAGGGTGACAAGACATGAACCAGATCACCCTCACCCTTCCCACCGCTGACGCGGCGGGCCCCTTCCCTCTCCCGATGGGAGAGGGAGAGTCAGCCGGCGTTCTCTTCTTCCTCGAAGGTCACGGCGACGTCGCCGTTGGCGCTGAGGCGGACCTTGTCGCCCTCGACATCGGCGACCAGGCCGAGCGAGATGAAGTGGTGGTGCCCCTTGTGCGAGCCTTCGCCCGAGTCCTTCTTGGTGAGCTTGATGCGGTCACCTTCGACGTGATCGACGGTGCCGACGTGGACGCCGTCGGCGCCGATGACTTCCATATGTTCGCGGATTGCGGATGCGTCGGCCATGGGGTTTCTCCTGTAATGGTTACGGCGGCAGAACGCGCGCGGTGGAGTTTGGCTGCATGAGCACCCCTGATCCGCGCTCCCGCGCAGGCGGGAGCCCAGAGCCGCAAGCGACGCCCCCCGTTACCCTGGGCTCCCGCCTGCGCGGGAGCACGGCCGGGGTGTTGCTGCTGTCGCTCACCGCCTGTGCAACCCAGGTTTCGACCGCCGTCGCCCACACTGCGACGACGCCGGGCTTCCTGCTCGGGCTGTGGCATGGCTTCATCTTCCCGGTCGCGTGGGTGCTCAGCCTCTTCATGCCCGACGTCGCCGTCTACGCGGTGCCGAACACCGGCGGCTGGTACGACTTCGGCTATTTCCTCGGCATCGTCGTGTTCGGCGTCGGTGCGCGTCAGACCCGGACGGTGTACGTGACAAGGCGCTCGCGCTGATGCCGCTGGAAAGCATCATCATGTACGCCGTCGCCGCGGTGTTCAGCCTGCTCGGCGCCGGCCTGCTCCTCGCGCTCGCCCGCCCGCGCTCGGCCGGACAGGTTTATGCCTTCCGCATGGTCGGCATCATGGCGCTGTCGGGCGGCGTGGTGCTCGCGATGAGCGCGACCGCGATGTGGCAGTGGAGTGCCAGCATACCGCCACCCTGAATTTCAATCGCCCGATCACACCTGTTATATATTGCTCAAGGAGCTGCCCCCATGTCCCTCACCGAAGCCCGCAAGACCTACAAGCCGTTCGAATATCCGTGGGCCTATGAGTTCTGGAAGCGCCAGCAGCAGATCCACTGGATGCCGGAGGAAGTGCCGCTGGGCGAGGATTGCCGCGACTGGGCGCAGAAGCTGACCGATCACGAGCGCAACCTGCTGACGCAAATCTTCCGGTTCTTCACCCAGGCCGACGTCGAGGTGCAGGATTGCTACCACGAGAAATACGGCCGCGTGTTCAAGCCGACCGAGATCAAGATGATGCTCGCCGCCTTCTCGAACATGGAGACGGTGCACATCGCGGCGTACAGCCACCTGCTCGACACGATCGGCATGCCCGAGAGCGAGTATGGCATGTTCCTCGAATATAGCGAGATGAAGGACAAACACGACTATCTGCAGAACTTCGGCGTCGATACCGATGAGGATATCGCCAAGACGCTGGCGATGTTCGGCGGGTTTACCGAAGGACTTCAGCTGTTCGCGTCGTTCGCGATGCTGATGAACTTCCCGCGCTTCAACAAGATGAAGGGCATGGGGCAGATCGTATCGTGGTCGGTGCGCGACGAATCGCTGCACTGCGAGGGCATCATCAAACTGTTCCACACCTTCGTGAAGGAGCGCGACTGCCTGACGCCGAGCGTCAAGAAGGACATCCGCGACATGTGCCACACGACCGTGGACCTGGAGGACGCGTTCATCGACCTGGCGTTCGAACAGGGGCCGGTCAACGGCATGAGCCCGGAGGAGATCAAGCGCTACATCCGCTACATCGCCGACTGGCGGCTGGGGCAACTCGGCCTGAAACCGATGTACATGATAAAGGAGCACCCGCTCCCCTGGCTCGCGCCGCTGCTGAACGGCGTCGAGCACGCCAATTTCTTCGAACAGCGCGCGACCGAATATTCGAAGGGCGCGACCAAGGGCCAGTGGAACGACGTGTGGTCGAGCTTCGACAAGCGCCAGAAGGCGAAGGCGGGGCCGGCCGCGAACGAGGGTGGCGACGCGGGCGACCAGGGCGGCGACATGTTCGCAAGGGCGGGGGTCGCGGCGGAGTAAGTCGCGCCGAGCAAGGGATTAGCAATCGCTAATCCCGCGCACCCGCGGCGCGACCGGCCGGCGGTGCCCAAGCACCGTCCGACGACACGGGCTTTGCCCGTGTCGCGCCCCACTCACTCCGAAGCCACCACCCGTCCATCCCCCGGCACATAGCGCGCATAGAGCCAGCCGATCCCGATCAGGCTGAACCCCAAAGCAGCGAAGGAGGCGATGCGCAGCAGGCCGTCGAGCCCGGCGGCGTCGGACAGGAACACCTTCCCCACCGCGACGAGCATCACCAGCAGCGAGGCGATCCGCCAGTCGCGGGCGCCGGTGCGACCCTCCGCGACGATGCCGTGGCGCAGGAACGCGACGGCGACGGCGATCAGCGCCACCGAGCGGAGGATGTCCTCCCCCGCGCCGACCGGCCCGACCGCTAGGATCGAGCCGTGGGCGAACTGGCGCAGGGTCGAGGCGACGAACAGCAGCACGAGCGCCATCTGGACGCCGCCGCGGAGACGCTCGGCCACGGGCGGCAGGGCGAGGCGCGCGCCGAACAGGGTGACCGCGAAGGCGGTGGCGTAGGCGGGCAGCAGCAGGTTGGCGAGCGGCCACCCGCCGACCGCCTGGACCGCCCACAAGGGGTTGTGGAGCAGGCCGGTGAACAGAGCGAAATGCGCGAGGCTCGTCGCAGCAAACGCCTTCGCGACGCGCGGCCAGCGTGGCCATGCCGCGAAGGCTGCGGTGGCGAGGGCGGCCTCCCACAACGTGCGCTCGGCCAGCCCCAGGCGCACGAAGGCGGTGGTGTCAGCAATCGCGAACAGCTGCTTGTACGCGATGTGAGCGACGACGACGCCGAGCAGCGCCACGGCGATGCGCGCGGGCGTGGCGATGCTCGGGTCGGGCTGGCGCAGCGCGACGACCGCGACGGCGAGCGCAGGGATGCCGAGCCGCAGCAGCGCGTCGGCGATAGATGGGAGTGCAGTGACGAGCGTCGGTACGCCGAACACCGCGCCGCCGCTCGCCGCGATCCACTGGCCGAGCGGCACGATCGCCCAGGCGACGGCGATGGCGCCCGCCGCCAACAGCGCAGGCCGCACGCCGCGGGCGACCGCGAGCGCGGCGAGCATCGCGGCGGGCACCAGCGGCAGCAGGTGCGACGGCACGACTTGCGCCGCGGCGACATAGCCGAGCCCGACCGCGACCGGCTGGGCAAGGCGCTGCGCGGCGGCGATCCGCCCGCGCCACGCGAACACCGCCGCGATGATGGCGGGGATGAGCCAGCGCACCGCCTCGGTCACGCCGCCGCCGTGGTCGATGCCGACGGCGCGCCACGCATCGGCGGGCGGGGCCAGCACCAGCGCGGCCACGGCTGCCGTAGCGAAACCCCAGGCGGCGAGGTCGATGCGACCGTCCCCGGCGCGGTGGGCGAGCAGCAGCACGCCGCCGGCGACCAGCGCGATTGCCGGGGGCGCCAGCCACGGCGGCGCGACGACGACCAGGGCAACCGCTAGCAGCCCCGCCGCCGCGGTGGCGAGGGTCGCGAAGCGTGCGTCCTCGCGCCGATCGGCAGCCCGCCAGCCGAGTGCGGCCACCGTCCCGGCAATCGCTCCGCCGGCGAACGCGAGCAGGCTCGAGGTGCTCTCGGCTAGAGGCAGATGCAGCGCGGGCAGCGCGACGATGGCGACGGCGACGGCCGCGACCTGGCCGGCATCGCCGACCCGGGCATCCCGCCACACCCGCCACGCCGCGGGTCCACCGTAGATCGCGACGATGCCGGCGAGCACCAGCGCCAGCGCGCGGGCCGTAGGATCCGGCCACGCGGCGGTGAGCAGCAGCGCGACCGTCAGGCCCGCGACCGGCAGGTCGGCCAGCGCCGCCTCGCGCCGCGACAGCCAGACGATCGCGATCGAGACGAGCGCGAACAGGCCCCATTCGAGGCCGCCGAACCCGCCCATCGCGACGAGGGCGGCAAGCTGCGCACAGGCCGCGAGACTCCCCGCCAGCCGCACCCAGCGCCCGCGGTCGCCGGCAAACGCCAGCACCGGCAGCGCGACGCCGAGCAACAGCATGTACGCCCCGATCGACAGCGACGCCGCCGCATCGAGCGCCCCGCCCAGGACCAGCACCAGCCCCCAGCCGAACCCGCCGACGAGAGCGGACACGCCGAGCCACATCCACCGCTGCGACCGCGACAGAGCGCACAGGCCGCCGACCGCAAGCGCGAGATAGGCAGAGAGCAGGGGCACGTCGGGCGATCCCGACCCGACCAGCGCCGGCGCGGCGAGCCCGCCGACCAGCCCCAGCACCGCACTCGGCGCGCCGAACCGCAGCGACAATCCGCCGGCGAGCGCGGTGACGAGCGCCATGCCGACGAACGCGACCGGCGGAGAGATCAGCTGGTACAGGTTCGCCGCCACCAGAATGCTGGCGTAGAGCGTGGCGATGCCGGCGCCGGCCAGCGCCTGACGCACGCGCGGATCGCGGACGCGCGCCTCGGCCCGCAGCGCGACTTCGGCGCCAGCGATCAGCGCGGTGCCGAACGTTAGCCCGAACAGCACGCGAATAAGAGGCGATAGCAGGCCGGCGTCGATCGAATATTTGACGATCAGGAACCCCGCGACCGCAAGCGTCACGCCGCCCGCCCAGATCGGTAGCTTGCGACCGAACAGATCCTCGAACGCGAAACCGCGCGGGGCCGGCGTGGGCTGGGTGACGGGGATGTCCGGCGCGGGTTCGGGCTCCGGTTCGGGCTCGACCGCCGCGACCACCTGTTCCTCGATCACCGATTCCGGCGGAGGTGCGGCATGGACGATGCGGGCGGTGGCGCGTGGCGCAGGGGTATCGTCCCACGGCAATGGCGGCGGCGCGGCGCGAGGAGCGGCGACCTCGCGCGGCTGCTCCCTCTCCAGCGCCTCGACCCGCGAACGCAGCGTGCGCACGTCGAAAACCAGCTTCGCGCATACTGCCATCAGGCCGAGCAGGAGGATTGCCGTCATCGCTTGTTCTCCAGTTGCCGCACGCCTAGCCCAGAAATGAGCGATGTTCAATTAAATAATTAGGCAGTGTTAAATTAACCGCGTAGCCTCGTTTCATGGGGCGGCGTTCGGATCATTCGCGGGGCGAACTGGAGGAGATGATCCTGTCCGCCGGCCATGCGCTGATGGCCGAGCAGGGCTTTGCGCGGTTTTCCGCGCGCGAAGTCGCCAAGCGGATCGGCTATTCGGTCGGCACGCTGTACAATGTGTTCGGCAGCGCCGACGCGCTGGTGCTGGCGATCAACACACGGACCTTTGCGGCGTGGGCCGAGCATCTGCGCGCCGCGCTGGCCGAGGCGGGCGACGATCGCATCCGAGCGCTGGTCGCGGGCTATTTCGCGTTCGCACGCGCCAATCCGAATCTGTGGATGGCGATCTACGACCACCGCCTGCCGCCCGGCATGGCGATGCCCGAACGCGATGCCGCCGCGCGCGGGGTGTTGACCGGAATCGTCGCCGACGAGGTCGCCGCCGCGCTCGGCACCCTTCCGGGCGAGCGCAGCGTGGCGCTCGCCCGCTCGCTGATCGCGACCGTCCACGGCCACTGCGCATTCGACCTGACCGGAAGCTTCGCGCTGATGGGCGAGGGCGCACCGATGGAAGCAGCACTCGCCCGCGTCCGCGAAAGCCTGGCCGCGGCGCGCGATTGACCGGGGGGCGGCGGCGGGTGCATTTCCGCTGCGATGATCGTCCTGCTGCTCGCCGCTGCCGCCGCCCCCGCATCGCCGTCCCCATTGCGGGTGATGAGCTTCAACGTCCGCCTGCCTGTCGAGGCCGACGGCGCCAACCGGTGGGAGGCGCGCCGCGATATCGCCGCCGCCGCGGTTCGCCGTGCCCGTCCCGACGTGATCGGCACGCAGGAGTTGCACAAGCGCCAGGGCGACGACCTGATCGCGCGGTTGCCGGGCTATGCGTGGTTCGGGATCGATCGCCGTGGCGGCCATGCCGACGAGCATATGGGCGTGGTCTATAATCGCCGCACTATCAGGCTCGTGCAGTTCGGCGAGTTCTGGCTGTCCGATACGCCCACCATTCCCGGCAGCATCAGCTGGGGCCACCCCTATCCGCGGATGGTGACGTGGGCGATCTTCGAACGGGTGCGTGACAAGCGCCAGTTCCGGCTGCTCGACACCCACCTGCCATATCGCGCCGAGGATGAGGGCGCGCGGGAGAAGGGGGCGCAAATGATCGTCGCGCGGCTGACGACATTGCCGGGCGCCGACCTGCCGACCGTACTGACCGGCGATTTCAACACGACGCCCGACAGCGCGACATATGCCACGCTGACCGCGGCGCTGGCCGACACCCGCCCCGCCGCCGCCCGGCGCGACGGGCCGGAGGCGACGTTCCACAACTATACCGGCGTCGCCGATCGCCGGATCGACTGGATCCTGGCGCGCGGCTTCACGCCCCTCACCGCCAAGACGCTGAACGACCACAAGGGGCCGGTGTGGGCGTCGGACCATTTCCCGATCCTCGCCGAGCTCAACTTCACTCGCTGAGCGTGAAACGCACCGGCGTCGCCACGTCCGACGACCCGCCGATGAACAGGTCGAAGTCGCCGGCCTCCGCACCCCAGCTCATGTCGGCGCGGTGGAAGGCGAGATCCTTGTCGCTGACCGTGAAGGAAACGCGCCGCGCCTCGCCCGGCTTCAGCGTGATCTGTCGGAAACCCTTCAGCTCCTTCAGCGGGCGCGTCACCGATCCGACGAGATCGCGGGTGTAGAGCTGCACGGTCTCGGTCCCGACGCGCTTGCCGGTGTTGGTCAGCGTGACGCTGGCGGTCAGCGTCTGGCCGGGGCGGATTGTCGCGCGGTCGAGCGTCACCGGCGAATAGCCGAAGCTGGTGTAGCTGAGGCCGTAGCCGAACGGCCACTGCGGGGTGTTGGGCGAATCGAGATAGCGCGAGCGATATTTCTGCTCCGGCCCCTTGGGCTCGTACGGGCGCCCGGTGTTCTTCATCGCGTAGTAGATCGGCACCTGCCCGACCGAGCGCGGGAAGGTGACGGGCAGCTTGCCGCTGGGGTTGTAGTCGCCGAACAGCACGTCGGCGACGGCGTGGCCGCCCATCGTACCGGGATACCACGCCTCCAGGATCGCATCGACATTCTCCGCCGCCCACGCAACGGTGTTCGGGCGCCCGGACAGCAGCACCAGCACGATCGGCTTGCCCAGCGTCTTCAGCTGCTTGAGGAGCGCCTCCTGGTTGCCGGGCAGGTCGAGCGAGGTGCGGCTCGCCGCCTCGCCGGTCATGTCCCAATGCTCGCCCATCGCCGCGACGATCACGTCGGCGTCGCGCGCCGCCGCCATCGCCTCGGCAAACCCATCGGTCTTGGCCGCGTCGGCGAAGGCGTAGCTCGCGCCCTTCGCATAGGTGACGGTCACGCCCTTGCCGGCGCGGGCGCGGATGCCCTCCAGCACGGATACCGGCTTGGTGGTGCGGTCGCCCTGCCCGGCCCAACTGCCGATCATGTCGGCCTTGCTGTCACCGAGCGGCCCGACGACCGCGATCCGCTTCGCCGAGCTTGCGATCGGCAGCGCGTCGCGATCGTTCTTCAGCAGCACCATCGACCGCCGCGCGACGTCGCGTGCCGCCGCCAGGAAGGCCGGCGTCATCACGTTCGCCTTCTCGCGCTTCGCATCGCTGAACCGGTAGGGATCGGTGAACAGGCCGAGGCGGTATTTCATCTCGAGCACGCGACGCACCGCGGTGTCGATCGTCGCCACGCTCACCTTGCCCTCGGCGACCGACTTGGCGAGGTGGTTGAGGTACACCGCGCCCTGCATGTCCATGTCGACGCCGGCATTGATCGCCTGCTCGCCGGCCTGCTTCTCGTCCTTGGCATAGCCGTGCGGGACCATTTCGTTGATCGAGGTGAAGTCGGTGACGACGAAGCCCTTGAACCCCCATTCGTTGCGAAGGACGTCGGTCATCAGGAAGTGGTTGCCGCTCGCGGGCACGCCGTCGACCTCGTTGAAGCTGGTCATCACGGTCGCAGCACCCGCGTCGATCGCGGCCTTGTACGGCGGCAGATAGGTGTCGCGCAGCTCGCGCATCGACATGTCGACCGTCGAATAATCGCGGCCCGCCTGCGGTGCGCCATAGGCCGCGAAATGCTTGACGGTGGCGAGTACGGCGTCGGTGTCGCCGATGCGCTTGCCCTGGAACCCCTTCACCCGCGCCTCGGCGATGCGGCTGCCGAGGTACGTGTCCTCGCCCGCGCCCTCGCTGATCCGGCCCCAGCGCGGATCGCGACTGATGTCGACCATCGGCGCGAAGGTCCAGTGCAGCCCCTCCGCCGCAGCCTCGGTCGCGGAGATGCGCGCCGACTTCTCGATCGCCGCCAGATCCCACGACGCCGCTTCGCCGAGTGAAATCGGGAAGATCGTGCGGTGGCCGTGGATGACGTCGTAGCCGAAGATCAGCGGGATTTTCAGCCGCGTGCCCTCGACGGCAAGCTTCTGCAGCTCGCGCGTGTAGGCGACCGAATGCGCATTGAAGATCGCGCCGACCTTGCCCGCGGCGACATCCTCCTTGTAGCCGGCGCGCAGGGTCGGGCCGGTCGACACCCAGTCGCTGGTGAGCAATGTCAGCTGGCCGATCTTTTCCGCCAGCGTCATCTTCGCGATCAGCGCGTCGACGAAGGTCGTCATCGCAGGCGTATCGCCCCAGCCCTGCGGCACCGCGGCTTGCGTGCGGGCCTGCGCGACCGGCGCATCGCGCGCGGCGAGCGGCGTGGCGACGAGCGCGGCGATCAGGCTGGCGCCCGTCAACAGGCGGCGGGCGGTGGCGATCGGCATCGTATTTCTCTCCCTGGAACACGCATCACTGACCTTCGTCCGCGCAGGCGCACGCCACCCGAATGCTGTTGCCAAATTACATCTTGACGAGAACCGGTGGACGGGACGAAGAGACGATCAAATGTAACCGGTTCCAAATCGGGTTACAAGGGAAGCAAGGGGAGGAATTCAGTCATGGCCAACCAGGCACACACCGGCACCGCCCGCCGCGCGCACCGCGCGTTGGCCGCGGCATTGCTCGTCGGCACCGCATTCTCCGCAGTCGCGATCGCCACGCCGGCGGCGGCGCAGGTCAACACGGCATCGCTGCGCGGGCGCGTCACCGGCGCCGCAACCCAGGTTACCGCGGTCGAGGTCAACACCGGGTTCCGCCGCAATGCGACGGTCGGCAGCGACGGACGCTATAACTTCCCCAGCCTCGCCGTCGGCACCTACAAGCTGGAAGTGACGACGCCGACCGGCACGCGGTCGACCGACGAATTCACGCTGGCGGTCGGACAGGCCGCGGTCTTCGATTTCGACCTGTCGGCACCGACCACGCCGACGACCGGCGCAGAGGGCGCCGCGACCACGTCGAGCGGCGACGAGATCATCGTCACCGGCAACCGCATCCAGACGATGCAGGCGGGCGAGGTCGGCACGACGATCAGCCAGCGCCTGATCGACCAGCTGCCGCAGAACAACCGCAACTTTCTGGCGTTCGCCGATCTGGCGCCGGGCGTGCAGTTCATCACCAACGGGTCCGACCAGTCGCGCCTGCAGGGCGGCGCTCAGAATTCGAATTCGGTCAACATCTTCATCGATGGCATCGGTCAGAAGGACTATGTCCTGAAAAACGGCATCACCGGCCAGGATTCGACGCAGGGCAATCCCTTCCCGCAGCTCGCGGTCGGCGAGTACCGGGTCATCAGCTCCAACTACAAGGCGGAGTTCGACCAGGTCAGTTCGGTCGCGATCACCGCGGTGACGAAATCGGGCACCAACGAATTCCACGGTGAGGGATTCGTCGACTTCACCAATCAGGACCTGCGCGACGCGCGCCCGATCGAGCTGTTCCCGGCCGGCGCCAAGAAAATCCGCAGCAAGGATCTGCAGTTCGGCGGCGCGCTGGGCGGGCCGATCATCAAGGATGTGCTGCACTTCTTCGGCAGCTATGAAGGCAAGCGCCGCATCAACCCGCGCGACGTGACGATCCCGGCGACGCTGTCGTCGGCGTCGTCGCTGATCCCGTCGACCCTCGCGGCGAATTACGGCACCTTCAACGAGACGTTCAACGAGAACCTGTACTTCGGCAAGCTCGACTTCTCGCCGACGTCCAAAGACCTGATCGAACTGTCGGCGAAGTACCGTGACGAGGACGGCGAGCAGTTCAACAGCGGCCTCGCGGCGTTCGAGACGCGGACCTCGATCCGCGTCGAGGAACTGCGCGGGCTCGCCCGCTGGCAGCATACCGAGGACGCCTGGGTCAACGACTTCAAGGTCGCGTACGAGGACGTGTCGTGGAACCCGCAACCGGTGACGCAGGGTATCCGCAACGTCTACCGCGTGCGCATCACCAACCCCGCCAACACCGCGGCGTTCATCGACGGGACCGTGCTGGAAACCGGCGGCGGCACCAATTTCCAGGACAAAGGCCAGAAGGGCTGGCAGATCTCGAACGACTTCACCTACACCGGGCTGTCGGGGCACGCGATCAAGGTCGGTGCGAAGGCGAAGTGGGTCACGCTCAATTCGCTCCAGCTGAACGGCTTCAACCCGGTCGTGCGCTATTTCACGCCGCAGGGCGCGACGGCGCTCAATACGACGGTACCGTATCAGCTGAGCTTCCAGGCGCTGGCGAACGGCTTCACCGACGCCCAGATCCGATCGAAGAATTTCCAGCTCGGCCTGTATGCGCAGGATGACTGGGACGTCACCGACCGGCTGACGCTCAACCTCGGCCTGCGCTGGGATTACGAGCGGACGCCGGCGTTCCTGAACTACGTCACCCCGGCGGCGCAGGTGGCCGCAGTCCAGCCGGCAAACTATCCGAACCTGACCGGCGCCAACTACAACATCAACGACTACATCTCGACCGGCAGCAACCGGAAGGCGTTCACCGGCGCGTTCCAGCCGCGCATCGGCTTCACCTACGAGCTCGACGATGCCGGGCGCTTCGCGATCTTCGGCGGCTATGGCCGTTCGTACGACCGCAACCAGTTCGACTTCATCCAGCAGGAACTGGCGCAGGGTCAGGCCGCGGGACGCACGTTCAACTTCCTGAACAGCGGGCTGCCCTCAGGCGAGCAGTGCACCGCGAGCGCGACCTGCATCGCGTTCAACTCCTCGTACTTGACCGAAGCCGGACGCCAGAGCCTGATCGCCGGTCTGCCCGCGGGCGCCGGGCGCGAGCTGCGCTTCATCAAGAACGACCTGAAGATGCCCTATTCGGACCAGTTCAGCCTGGGCCTGCGCGGGCGCTTCGACCTGGTCGAAACCGAAGTCGGCTATTCGCATGTGCTGAGCCGCGACGGCTTCGTCTATCTGCTCGGCAATCGCCGTCCGGGCGGGCTGTTCTTCCCGGCGACCGGCGCACCCGATTCGCCGTTCGGCAACCCGCCGTCGCCGTTCGGCTCGATCATCGTCGGCGACAACGGCCTCGCGACCAACGCCGACACCGCCTATGTGAAGCTGGTGAAGCGCTACACCCGCGCATCGCCGTGGAGCATCGACGCCACCTACACCTATACCGAGGCGACCGAGAACCGGCAGTTCGGTGAGGTGTTCAGCCTCGATTATTCCAGCATCGACGAATATCCCTTCCGCCGCTCGGCCGGGGTCCGCACCCACCGCTTCGTGATGGCGGGAACGGTCGATCTGCCGTGGGGCCTGACGCTGGCCAGCAAATTCCAGATCGCGTCGCCGGCGTGGCTGAAGTCGTTCGTGACGGTGCCCGGCGTCGGCCAGCCCGGCACCAAGGATATCGTCGCGATCGAAGGTGCGGGTAACGGCGATCGCTGGGGCTATCGCCAGATGGACCTGTCGCTCACCAAATATGTGGGCCTCGGCTTCATCAATGCCGACACCCGCGTCTGGGTGCGCGCCGACGTCATCAATCTGTTCAACGACCGCAACTACAACGGTTTCAACTCGGTCACCGGACAGCGCGACTTCAACAACCTGAGCATCGACGGCCCGCCGCGGACGGTGAAGGTGTCGACGGGCTTCAGCTTCTGAACCCATGCCGGGCCCGCGCGATTGGCGTGCGGGCCCGGTTTCGTTTCGCGGGGGGCGGGACCAAAGGATTTCGATGCGTTTCGTTCCCCTGCTTGCCGCCGCGCTGTCTGCGGTCCTTGCCGCGTGCCAGCCGGTGCCGGCGCCGCACATATCCAACGCGCCGCCTCCTGCATTCCGCGCGACGCCCGAACAGACGGCGTTTGCCGACGATCTGTCGCAGCGTACCTTTCGCTATTTCTGGGACACCACCTCCCCCACCACTTGCCTGGCGCCGGATCGCTGGCCGTCGGCGCCGTTTTCGAGCGTCGCGGCGATCGGCTTTGCGCTGACCGCCTACGGCGTCGGTGCCGAGCGCGGCTATGTCACGCGCGAGGCGGCTGCGGCGCGGACTGCTGCCTGCCTCGACTATCTCTACGCGCTGCCGCAGGGGCCACAGGCGTCGGGCGTGGCGGGGCACAAGGGCTTCTTCTACCACTTCCTCGATTTCGAGCGCGGGCACCGCTACCGCACCGTCGAACTGTCGAGCGTCGACACCAGCCTGATGCTGGGCGGCGTACTCTTCGCGCAAAGCTATTTCGACCGCGACACGCCCACCGAACGCCGCATCCGTGCGGCGGCGGAGCGGCTGTACGCGCGGGTCGACTGGACGTTCATGCTGCGCCCCGCCGGCACCCCGCGCGCGATCAACCTGCCGTCATCGCAGGGGCTGTCGATGGGGTGGAAACCCGAGCGCGGGTATGAGCCGCACGACTGGGTCGGCTATAACGAGGGCATGCTGGTCTATGTGCTGGCGCTCGGCTCCCCGACGCATCCGGTCGCGAAGAGCGCGTGGGACAAGGGCTGGATGCCGGGGCTGGCGGACAGCTGGGCGACGTACATGGGCCAGACCTATGCGACATTCGAGCCGCTGTTCGGGCATCAGTACAGCCATGTCTGGATCGACTTCCGCGGCATCCGCGAGCCGTTCATCGCGTCCAAGGGCATCGATTATTTCGAAAACAGCCGCCGCGCGACCTACGCTCAACAGGAATATGGCCGGCGCAATCCGTTGGGCTGGACCGGCTATTCCGCGGATCTGTGGGGGTGGACCGCATCGGACGGGCCGGAGAATTCGGACACGCGCGTCGTCAACGGGCGGGTGCGGACGTTCCAGACCTATTCCGCGCGCGGCGTCAGCCCCGGCGTCGTCCGTGACGACGGCACGCTGGTGCCGACCGCGCCCGGCGGGTCGATCGCGTTTGCGCCAGAGATCGCCTTCACCACGCTGATGGCGATGAAGGCGCGCTATCCGCGGGTGTGGGACCGCTACGGCTTCAAGGACGCCTTCAACCCCAGCTTCACCTTCACCACGCCGCCCAGCCGATCAGGGACGGTCGATCCGAGGTCGGGGTGGGTCGCGAACGATTATCTCGGGATCGACCAGGGGCCGATCCTGGCGATGCTGGAGAACCAGCGCAGCGAATTGGTGTGGCGGACGATGCGCAAGAATCCGCATATCCGTCGCGGACTGGAGCGGATCGGCTTCACCGGCGGGTGGCTGGCGAGACGCACGTCCTGAGGTCGCCGTGCTCCCGCGCAGGCGGGAGTCCGGAGTCACAAGCCGCAACCCCTCGGCCCTGGGCTCCCGCCTGCGCGGGAGCACGATGGTAAGCGGTCATTCAGAACCCGGCCGTTGGTGGCGATGCGCTTGGCGAGAGACGGTCCGACGCCCTCCGACCGCCAGATCAACGTCACCCCGGTCTTGTGCCGGGCTGACGAGCGGCGTGGCGGGTCAGTCGTTCAGCACGGCGCCGTTCGTCGCGATCACCTGGCTGTAGAGTTTCGCGCTGTCCTTCGGCGTGCGTTCCTGGGTCGCGAAATTGACGTGGACCATGCCGAACCGCTTCGAATAGCCGAGCGACCATTCGAGATTGTCGAACAGCGACCACAGCATATAGCCGCGCACGTCCACGCCTTGGGCAATCGCGTCGCTAACGGCGGCAAAGTGTTTTTTCAGGTACGACACGCGCAACGGATCATGGACCGCGCCGTCCTCCGCCTGGGGCGGGTCGTAGAAGGCGGCGCCGTTTTCGGTGATGTAGAGCGGCAGGTCGCCGTAGCGATCCTTGAACCAGACGAGCAGATCGGTCAGCCCCTGCGGATACACTTCCCAGCCGGTTTCGGTGTAGGTCGCGTCTTGGCGCACCGGGCCGGCATTCAGCGGCCAGCTGGCGTCGGCGGTGACGACGTTGCGGGTGTAGTAATTGATGCCGACGAAATCGAGTCGCTGGCGGATCAGCGCCATGTCGTCGGTCGGCCATTCCGGCCACGCCTCCCCGAAGATCTCGCGCAGTTCGTCGGGGTAGGTACCGAGCATCGCGGGGTCGAGATACTGGCGATTCATGTACGCGTCCGCCCGCGCAGTCGCGGCGGCGTCGGCTGCGCTGTCGGTGGCGGGATATTTGGGCTCGATGTTGACGACCAGGCCGATCTGGTGGGCGCCCACCTCTCGGTACACCTGCACCGCCCGCCCGTGCGCGCGCATCAGGTTGTGGCTGGCGATCGGTGCCTCGAACATGTTGCGGTGGCCGGGCGCCAACGCGCCGTGGAGATAGCCGCCGTCGGTCACCACCCACGGCTCGTTCAACGTCACCCATTTCTTCACGCGCCCGTCCAGCGCCTGGAACATCACGCGGGCATAGTCGGCGAACCACTCCGCGCTGTCGGGGTTGAGCCAGCCGCCGCGATCATCGAGCGCGGCGGGCATGTCCCAGTGAAACAGGGTACACAGCGGCTCGATGTCGTGGGCGATCAGCGTATCGACCAGCCGTTCGTAGAAAGCGAGACCGGCGGCGTTCACTCGCCCCGTGCCTTGCGGAAGCACGCGGCCCCAGGCGACCGAGAAGCGATACGCCTTCAGCCCCAGCGCCTTCATCAGCGCGACGTCGCTTTCCATGCGGTTGTAATGATCGCAGGCGACGTCGCCGGTATCGCCCTTGGCCGCCATCAGCCGCGGGTCATGGCTGAACCGCTGCCAGATGCTGGGACCGGCACCGTCGGCTAGCGGCGACCCCTCGATCTGATAGGCGGCGGTGGCGGCGCCCCAGAGGAAATCGGCGGGGAAGGAAACGCGGGTCATCGAACATCCTGTACTGGGGAGGAGGTGGAAGGCGGGGTTATCCCTTCACGCTGCCGGCGAGCAGCCCGCGCATGTAGTAGCGTTGCAGCGCGAGGAAGAGGATGAGGACGGGGAGCGTGGTGACGACGGAACCCGCCATCATCAGCTCGTTGTCCTGGACGTGCTCGCGGCTGAGGGCGGCGAGCGCGACGGGGAGCGTGTAGAGACGGTCGTCGCTGAGGATGATGAGCGGCCACATGAAGTCGTTCCAACTCCCCAGGAACACGAACAGTGCCAGCGCGACGAGGATCGGCTGCAGCGTCGGGAGCACGATCCGGCGCAGGATCGCCCCCTCCGACGCACCATCGACGCGCGCGGCCTCCAGCATCTCGGTCGGGATCGCGAGGCAATATTGGCGGACGAGGAAGATGCCGAAGATGCCCGCGAGCCACGGCACCAGCACGCCGGCATAGCTGTTGACCAGGCCCAGCGCCTTTAGCTCGAGGAACAGCGGCAGCATCCCGATCTGCCCCGGAATGACGAGTGCGGCGACGAGCAGCTGGAAGATGCGGTCGCGACCGCGGAAGCGCAGCTTGGCAAACGCATAGCCGGCGGGAACGACGAACAGCAGCGCGAGACCCGTGGCGAGGCTGGAGACCAGCAGCGAGTTGGCGAAATAGCGCCCGATTCCGTAAGTTTCGAACAGCGTGCGGTAATTGTCGAGCGTCGGGTGCGCGGGCACCAGCGGCGGCGGGAAGGCGGCGGCCTCCCCCGGCGCCATGAACGACACCGCCACCATCCACATCAGCGGCGCGAGCGTTACCAGCGCGACGACCACCGCTGCGGCATTCAGCAGGATGGCGCGCGCCTTCATTGCGGCGCCACCCGCTTCGCGAACCACAGCTGGAGCAGGGTCACGCCGAAGATCATGACAAACAACAGGAACGCGACCGCGCTGCCGGTGCCGAGGTTCCACCATTTGAACCCCTCCTCGTACATGAAATACAGGATGGTGACGGTCGACTGGTCGGGCCCGCCCTGCGTCATCACATAGGGTTCGGCGAAGAGCTGGAAGAAGCCGGCGATCGACAGGATCGACACCAGCAGCACCGTGGGAGCGATGGCGGGCAAGGTGACGTGGCGGAACCGCGTCCACGCCCCCGCCCCGTCGATCCGCGCCGCCTCATGCAGTTCCTGCGGCACCGTCTGGAGGGCTGCGAGGAAGATCACCATGTTGTAGCCGAACGTCTTCCACGCGACGAAAATCAGGATCGCGGGCATCGACGCGGTCGGGCTGCCGAGCCAGTCGACGGGGCCGATGCCGACGCTCGCCAGCGCATAGTTCACCAGCCCGTAGCGGGTGTGGAGCAGGTAGCGCCACACGACCGCGGTGGCGACCAGCGTGGTGACATAGGGTGCGAAGAGCGCGACCCGCCACACCGGTTTCCACCGGAGCGTGCGCGCGTCGAGCAGGACCGCCGCCGCGAGCGACAGCGCCACCGTCAGCGGGACGCCGAGCACCACGAACCAGAGCGTGTTGCGCACCGCCCGCCAGAACAGCGGATTGCCGAACAGCCGGGCGTAATTGTCGAGCCCGACGAAGCGCAGATTGCCGAGATCGGCGAGCGCGTAGATGTCGAAATCGGTGAAGCTGAGCAGCAGCGACGCGGCGGCGGGCAGCGCGAAGAACAGCGCGATCGCGGCGAGCGCAGGGGTCGTGAACACCCATCCGGCGCGGGTCTCGGCAGTCATGCCGCGCGGTCCTTTTCGACCATCCAGCGGCGCTTTTCGAGCAGGCGATCGACGCGGGCGTCGATCTCCGCGGCGGCGGAGTCGATCGTGCGGCTGCCGCGCACGGCCTGTTCGGCGACGATCTGCATCTCGCTGACGATGCGTTCCCATTCGGGCACTTTCGGCACCGCGCGCGCGCGCGCGAGCTGCACGCCGAACGGCGCCATCAGCGGGTCCGCCGCCAGGCCAGCCGCGCGCCATGCGCTCGGGCGCGCGGGCAGGTCGCCGGACAATTGCGCGAAACGGGCCTGCACGCCCACCGTTGAGAGGTGACGGACCAGCTGCCACGCCGCCGCAGGATCGCGCGCGGTGCGGCACACGACCAGGCTCGATCCGCCGGGTGCCGCAGCGCCGGGGCCGTCGGGGCCGGGCATCGGCTGCGTCGCCCATTTGCCGGTGAGGTCAGCGGGCAGTCGCGCCTTCAGATCGGCGACGGTCCAGGGGCCGGAGATATAGGCCGCGAAGAACCCCCGCGCGAATTCGGTCCAGACATTGGCGATCTGCGCCGCGGAGACGATCGGGGCCAGCCCCTCCCGAAACAGCGACACGTAGAAGGCGAGCGCAGCCTTGAACCCGGCGCTACGGAAATTGCCGCGGGTATCGTCATCGCGCAGCAGCGGCTCGCCGGTCTGGAGCGCTAAGGTCAACAGTTGCTCGAATTCGTTGACCGGCAACAGGATGGCGTAGCGCCCGTCGCCGCCGGCGCGCTTGACGGCGTGCAGCGCGCGCTTCCAACCGGCCCAGTCGGTCGGCAGCGTGTCATAGCCGGCGCGGGCGAACAGGTCGGTGCGCACGAACTGCAACCGTGTGTCGACGTACCAGGGCAGTGCCATCAGCCGTCCGCCAATGCGGTTGGTGTCGAGCACCGCGGGGAACTGGTCGGCGGTGAATGTGGCCGCGTCCGCGGGCAGCGGCGCGACTGCGCCCAGCGCGGTGAGCTCCGCGAGCCAGGTGTTGCCGATCTGCGCGACGTCGGGCAGCGAGCCCCCGGCGAACCCGGTCAGCAATTTCTCGTGCGCGCCGGTCCACGGCAACGCCTGCACGCTGACCGCGGCGCCCGGATGTGCAGTGTCATAGCCGGCGAGCAGCGCGGGGAGATGCGCGGCTTCGTTCCCCATCGCCCAGATCCGCACCGCGGCGGTGGCGGGGGGCGCACACGCTGCCAGCGGAGCGCCCAGCGCCGCCCCCAGCAGCGTGCGGCGTGCGATCACGCCGACCCCCGCACCACCAGTTCGGGGGCGAGCGTCTCGTCCGGGGGCGTCGCGACGCCGGGCTCGGCGATCAGCGCGGCCAGCCGCTCGAACGCGCGCGCGCCCAGGTCGGCGATGTGGACGCGCATCGTCGTCAGCCCCGGGGTCACGTAGCGCGCGATCGGCACGTCGTCGAAGCCAGCGACCGCGACGTCGCCCGGCACCGCCACCCCGGCGTCGGCGAGCGCCGCCATGCAGCCGACCGCCATCACGTCGTTGGCGGCGAACACCGCGTCGATGCCGCCGTCAGCAGCGATTGCGCGTCCCGCGGCCTCGCCCGCCGCCTCGGTGAAATCGCCCGCGAACACGCGCGGTGCGGTGTCGCCGACGAGCTCCGCCATTGCCGCGCGAAAGCCCGCGAGCCGCTGGTCGGCGTCGGAATTGCCCGACGGACCGGCGATGTGCGCGATCCGCCGGTGCCCACGCGCCACCAGATGCGCGACCATCGCGCGCGCGCCCGCGCCATTGTCGATCGACAGCGATCCGTGCCCGACCCCGGTGATGTGACCGTTGAGCACGACCGCGGGCAGCCCGCGCGGGAGGTTGGCGTTCAGGAAATCGGCATCGACGTCGGGCGACATGATGAGCAGCCCGTCGACCCGGCCCCGCATGGCCCGGATCGCGTGGGCGGTCTCGGCCCGCTCGCCATGCATGTTGGCGAGCAGCAGTTGCAGCCCGCCGGCATGCGCGACGCGGTCGATGCCGCGGATGATCTCTGAAAAGAACTCGCCGAACAGGTCGGGCAGCACGACGCCGATCGTGTTGGTCTTCGCCATCGTCAGGCTGCGCGCGCCGAGATGGGGGACGTAATCGAGCGCGGCAGCGGCGGCTTCGACCCGCTCGCGCGTCTTGGTCGTCACGTTGCTGTGGCCGTTCATCGCCCGGCTGGCGGACGCGACCGACACACCGGCAGCGCGCGCGACGTCGCGGATCGTGGCGGTCGCCTTCGTCACTTCGCCGTCTGCCCTCCCCGCCGCGCGGCGGGAACACCCCGCGCTACGGGGACAAGGTGTAACCGGTTACACATGCCGATGCCAATCGAAATCAGGCAGCCCGCGCGACCGCGCGGTTGCTCCGCGGGAAGGCGCGCCCGTCGGCATCGAACAGGTGCAGGCCGGACGCGGGCAGCGTCAGCGTGACGGTATCGCCCATCGCCGGCTGGACCCCGCCCGGCGCCTGCCAGACCAGGGGCTCACCGCCGCCGGCGTGGTCGAGATAGGCGAAGGTGGTGCCGCCCAGTGCTTCGACGAAGCGCACGGTCGCGGGAATCGCATTGTCGCCGCCGCCCGCCGCCAGCGCCTCAGGCCGGACGCCGACCATGACGGCATCGCCGACCGTAACCGAGCGCGCATCGGCTGCGACGCGCAACTGCGCGCCGCCCGCCAGCGTGACGACGGCCTCGCCATCGCCCGCCCCGACCAAAGTGCCGCCAAGAAAATTCATCCGCGGCGACCCGATGAACCCGGCGACGAACTGCGTCGCGGGATGATCGTACAGCTCCATCGGCGCACCGATCTGCTCGACCCGCCCGCCGTTCAGCACGACGATGCGGTCGGCCAGCGTCATCGCCTCGGCCTGGTCGTGGGTGACGTAGATCATCGTCGTCGCCAGCGCCTTGTGCAGGCTGGCGAATTCGTACCGCATCCGCACGCGGAGCGCGGCGTCGAGGTTCGACAGCGGCTCGTCGAACAGAAACACCCGCGGCTTGCGCACGATCGCACGGCCGATCGCGACCCGTTGGCGCTGGCCGCCCGACAGCGCCGCGGGCTTGCGCGCCAGCAGGTCGGTGATGCCCAGCGTCTCCGCCGCCGCCCGCACCGCCGCGTCGATCTCCGCCCGCGGCACCCGCGCCAATTTCAGCGCGAAGCCCATGTTCTCGGCGACGGTCATGTGCGGGTAGAGCGCATAGGACTGGAACACCATCGCGATGCCGCGGTCGCTGGGGCCGGCATCGTTCACGCGCACGCCGTCGATGGCGACGGTGCCGGCGTCCAGATCCTCGAGCCCCGCGATCGCGCGCAGCAGGGTGGACTTGCCGCAGCCGGACGGACCGACCAGCACCAGGAACTCCCCGTCGCGCGTTTCCAGGTCGATGCCGTCCAGCACCTGCGTCGCGCCGAACGCCTTGTGCGCGCCCGACAGGCTGACGATCGCCATCGCTCTCTCCCGTGCCGTCCGAGCGGCGCCGAGCAATTAGCCCCGATTGCCGGTTCGACGCCAGAGGGGTCCGAGCATCCGTCCGGCAACCGCCGTCACGCCGGGGCGCAGCAGCAGCCAGTCGCGGATCGCCGGCCCCTGTGCGGCGCCGATCGTTCGCTTGTAGCCGCTGTCGCCCGCGCCCCAATCGACGTGGGCGATGCCGTCGTCGATCCCGCGGACGAGGTTGCGGTAGTAGAGCAGCTTGCCCGGCGAATGCTTACCCACTGCCGGGTCGTAGCTGTTGGCGATAGCGTATTTGAGGGCGCCGGCGTTCATGTCGAACGAGAAGGCGGCCGGGGCGCCGTCGATGGTCAGCAGCGCCGCCCACATCATCTCGGCGAGCACCGGGTCGGCAGCGGCGGCGCGCCAGAACGCGCCGTGGCCGGCACGGGTGAATTTCGCGTCGCTACCGTCGGTCCGTGCGGCGATCCAGCTCGCCTCCTCGACCGCGGCGAGCGCATCGAACTGCGCATCGGACCAGTCGGCGCCGGTCACGAACCGCCAGTCGAGTGTTCCGTGAGCAGCGAGATGCTTTTCGTGGAAGCGGTTCTTCTTGAGGGTCGAGGCGCGCGGCCAGGCGCCCTCGGCACGCGCGGCATCGATGTCGAGCACGAAGCTGTCGGCGACGAAGCGGTCGAGCACCGCCCAGCCGCGCGCGCGAGCGGCGGCGATCAGCGGCATCACGCTGGCGTCGCCGTCATAGACCGGGCCGATGCGCAGGCCCCGCACGGCACCGCCGAGCGCCGCCAGCGCCGCATCGAACACCGCAGGCGGCGCCGCCTCCCGCACCGGAAAGCCGCGGAACGGCCAGTAGCAGCCGGGAATCTGGGCTAAGCCGAGCGCGGCCGGGCCGAAGCCTGCGAACGGCAGTGCCAGAGCGGGCACGCCCTCGCGCTCGACGATCAGCGTGCGGGGGTGGCCGCCATAGGCCGTGACCGCCGCGCCATACCAGCCGTAGCGCAGGAACTGGTGGGACGCGGGCGCGCGGTCGGCCACCGCGTCGATCGCGCCGGCGAGCCCGTCGAGCAGCAGCGCGGTGCAGGCGGGCGGCGACTGCGCAAAGTCGGTGATCGGCACGGGCTTGGTCATCGCGCCTGCGTGTACGCGCGGAGGGGTTACCAAGCGGTGATGCGAGGGGGCGTTTGCGCCGACCGGCAATTTGCCACCGCGGCCCCGCCCCTTTACCGTCGCGGCGATGATGTTCGACCCGCGCCTCGCCACCGTCGCCGCGACGATCCAGACCGCGATCGCGCCGGTGTTCCTGCTCGCCGGGATCGGCGCGATCCTGAACGTGCTCGCGGGGCGGCTGTCGCGGATCATCGACCGCACCCGCGCGCTGGAGGCGCTGCACCCGCGCTCGACCGGGCCCGAGCACGACCGTCACGTGTGGGAGCTGCGCATCCTCGACCGGCGCATCTCGGTCATCAACGCGGCGCTGAGCCTGTGCGTCGCGAGTGCCGTCGCGGTGTGCCTGGTCGTCGCGCTGCTGTTCGTCGCGCGGCTGGTCAACCTGCACATCGGCCAGGCGGTGGCGGTGATCTTCATCGCGACGATGGCGATGCTGACGACGGGGCTGATCCTGTTCCTGATCGAGGTGCGCATATCGCTGCGCGCGATCCACGTGCGCAGCGAACTGCTGGAGCGCGAGGGGCGATGAGGCGCGAGAGCGAGAAGCTGGCGCTGCAGATCACGCTGTCGCTGGTCCTGGTGCTGCCGTTCACCGCGGCGATCGCGGGCGTCGTGCAGGGGCCGCATTTCCTGGGCCACCCGCCGGTCGTGCCGGTCGATCTCGACAGCCATTTCCACTATCTCGCCGGCATCTTCCTCGCCAAGCTGCTGCTCTACGTCAGCTGCATCCCGCGGATCGAGCGCAAGGGCGCGCGGTTGCAGCTGCTGTGCCTGCTGACGGTCGCGGGCGGCCTGTCGCGGCTGTGGTCGCTGGCGAGCGCGGGCGTGCCGTCGCTCGGCCACCAGATCGGGCTGGTGATCGAACTCGGCATCGCGCCCGCCCTGCTGCTCTGGCAGATGCGGCTCGCCCGCCGGTTCTAGCCCGGCATGTCCTCCAGCTCGCGGCCCCGCGTCTCGGTCACCATCGCGCGCACGAAGAAGAAGGACACGAGCGCCGCCGCCGCGTAGAAGCCGTAGGTGACCGGCAGGCCGATCCCCGCGGCGAGCGCCGGAAACGACACGCTGATCGCGAAATTGGCGATCCACTGCGCGAAGCCCGCCACCGCCAGCGCCGACCCGCGGATCTGGTTCGGGAACATCTCCCCCAGCATCACCCACATCACCGGGCCCCAGCTGCCGTTGAAGAACACCACATAGGCGTTGGCCGCGACCAGCGCGATCGTGCCGGTGCCGTCCGACAGGCGCAGCGACCCGTCGACCAGCGTCGCGGTCGAGAAACACGCCGCCATCGCCGCCAGCGTCACTGCCATGCCCGCCGACCCGATCAGCAGCAGCGGCTTGCGCCCAATGCGGTCGATCACCGCGATCGTGCCGAGGCAGGCGAGGATCGAGAGCGTGCCCGACAGGATGTTGATGAGCAGCGCGTCGTTCTCGCTGAAGCCGACCGACTGCCACAGCACCGCGCCGTAGTAGAAGACGATGTTGATGCCGACGAGCTGCTGGAACACGGCGATGCCGATGCCCGCCCAGACGAGCGGGCGGACCCGGCCCGACGCGCGGTCGACCAGGTCGGACAGCCGCGGGCGGTGATGGTCGGCGGCGAGCGAGGCGCGGATCTCGGCCACCTTGCGCGCCGCCTCGCGCGCGCCGAACAGCCGCGCCATGATCGCTTCCGCTTCGGCATCGCGGCCCTTGGCGACCAGATAGCGCGGGCTTTCGGGGATTAGCGTTAGCGCCAGGAAATAGACGGCGGCGGGGATCGCCTGCATCCAGAACATCCACCGCCACGCGGGGTAGCCGAGCCACAGGGGCGCGGTCGAGCCGCCCGCGGTGTGGGCGAGCACGTAATTGGCGACGAACGCCCCGGTGAGCCCGGCGATAATCATGATCTGCTGCACGCTCGACAGCCGCCCCCGGATGCCGGCGGGCGTGACTTCGGAGATGTAGACCGGGGACAGCACGCTTGCCGCACCCACCCCGAAGCCGCCGATGACGCGCGCGACGATGAAGACGATCGAGCTGGGCGCGGCGCCCGCGGCGAAGGCGGAGACGAGGAACAGCAGCGCCGCGATCATCATCACCGTGCGCCGCCCGATCATGTCGGCCAGCCGTCCCGCCGCGAACGCACCGATCGCGCACCCGACCAGGATCGCGCCGACGTTCAGCCCGGTGCCGAGCTTCGACAGGTCGAACGCGCGCTCCAGCCCGTCCTGTGTCCCGTTGATGACGCCGCTGTCGTATCCGAACATGAACCCGCCGATCGTCGCCACCGCCACGATCGCGCCGATGAAGGCGAGGTTCACCCGCTCCCCTGCTGCCGTCGTCATGCCCTCTCCCCCAGCTCGCTGCCGGCGCACGATAGCGTGCCGCGCCGATTGTTCGAGGGGGTTTGTCCGTGGAGCCCGCGCTAGGGCGCCAGCGGGTAGCGTTCGAACCGCGGCACGGCGTGCGCGGTCTTCATCCAGCCGATTTCCTCCGCGGTCTGGACCTGGATGCCGAGCGGGATGGCATCGGGGTCGTCGAGCGTCGCGGTCTGCACGTCGATCATGCCCGGAAAGATCGTCTCGTTGGTGTAGAACAGGCTGGTCCCGCACGCGCCGCAGAAATGGCGCTGCGCAGTGGTCGAGGACGCATAGACGCTGGGCGTGCCGGTGATCGTCACCGCGTCGCGCGGTACCAGCGCCCATGCGACGACCGGCGCGCCGGTCGCGCGGCGGCAATCGGTGCAATGGCACAGCGCGTGATAGGCGACGTCGGCGGGCATCTCATAGCGGATGGCTCCGCAGTGGCATTGTCCCGTGGGCATCGTTTCGCCTCCCCGATCGAGTCGATACGTTCTATATATGTTCCAACGAGGCCTGTCGAGCCCGTGCCGGGGCGCGGCTCCTCCCCGCTGCGCACATCAGGCCCGGTCGCGGGGAGGGCGCCGCCGCCCCTTGCGGGTTCAGGCGCCGCTGCCCCTCAGTGCAAATTCGGGCGCAAATACCGCTCGGCGAGCGCACGGTCGATGCCGCGGCGGGCGGCATAATCCTCGACCTGATCCTCGCCGATCCGCGCCACCCCGAAATATTCGGCCTGGGGGTGGCCGAAGTAGAAGCCGCTGACCGCAGCGGTCGGCAGCATCGCGAAGCTTTCGGTCAGGGTCGCACCAGTGGCGTGATGGGCATCGAGTATGTCGAACAGGATCGGTTTCAGGCTGTGTTCGGGGCACGCGGGGTAGCCGGGCGCGGGGCGGATGCCGCGATATTGTTCGCGGATCAGCGCCTCGTTGGTCAGCTGCTCGCCCGCGGCATAGCCCCACAGGTCGGTGCGGACATGGCTGTGCAGGCGCTCGGCGAAGGCCTCGGCCAAGCGGTCGGCCAGCGCCTTCAGCAGGATGTCGCTGTAATCGTCGATCCCGGCCTTGAAGCGCACCAGATGCGGCTCGATACCGTGGATGCTGACCGCGAAGCCGCCGATCCAGTCGCCGTCGCCGTCGATGAAATCGGCCAGGCACATGTTGGGCCGCCCCTCGCGCTTGGCGATCTGCTGGCGCAGGAACGGCAGGCGGACGAGGTCGTCGTTCTCGGCGAGACCGAGATATTCGAGCGCGCCCAGTTCCTCGGCGCTCCACACGCCCTCGCGATCGACGAACACGTCGTCGCCGTGGCGCACGCACGGCCATAGCCCTGCGACACCGCGCGCGGTCAGCCATTTCTCGGCGATGATCTTGTCGAGCATCGCCTGCGCATCGGTGAACAGCGACGTCGCGCTTTCCCCCACCACCGGATCGTTCAGGATCGCGGGGTAGTTGCCGGCGAGCTCCCACGCGCGGAAGAAGGGCGTCCAGTCGATCACCTCGCGCAGGTCGGCCAGGTCCCAGTCGCGGAAGACGTGGATGCCGGGCTTCGCGGGCGTGCCGGGCTTCAGCCCCATGTCGGCGTGGAACGGGTTGGCGCGGGCCTTGGCGAGCGGGAGCAGGTCGTTCTGCCCCTTGCCCTCGCGCGCGGCGCGGACCGCGGCGTAATCGGCGTCGGTCTTGGCCACGAAATCGTCGCGGATGGTGTCGCTGACGAGTGTCGTCGCAACGCCCACCGCGCGCGAGGCATCGAGCACATGGACGACCGGCCCGTCATAGGCGGGCGCGATGCGCAGCGCGGTATGGACCTTCGACGTGGTGGCGCCGCCGATCAGCAGCGGCATCGTCATCTTCGCGCGCTTCATCTCCTCGGCGACGGTCACCATTTCGTCCAGCGACGGCGTGATGAGGCCCGACAGCCCGATCATGTCGGCATCGTTCTCGTTCGCCGCCTCGAGAATCTTCGACCACGGCACCATGACGCCGAGGTCGACCACTTCGAAGCCGTTGCACTGGAGCACGACGCCGACGATGTTCTTGCCGATGTCGTGGACGTCGCCCTTGACGGTCGCCATCACGACCTTGCCCTTGCCCTTGGCGCCGGGCTCCTTCGCCGCTTCGATGAAGGGCAGCAGATGGGCGACCGCCTTCTTCATCACGCGCGCCGACTTGACGACCTGCGGCAAGAACATCTTGCCCGATCCGAACAGGTCGCCCACGACGTTCATGCCGTCCATCAGCGGCCCTTCGATCACCTCGATCGGTCGTGCAAAGGCGAGGCGGCATTCCTCGGTATCCTCGACGACGTGCGCGTCGATGCCCTTGACCAGCGCGTACTCCAGCCGCTTCGTGACCGGCAGCGACCGCCATTCCGCCGCCGCCTTTTCCGCGACCGCATCGGTGCCGCGGTACTTCTCGGCGAGCGCGACCAGCCGCTCGCCGGCGTCGGGATCGCGGTTGAGGATCACGTCCTCGCACGCGGTGCGCAGCTCCGGGTCGATCTGGTCGTAGATGTCGAGCTGCCCGGCGTTGACGATCGCCATGTCCATGCCGGCCGGGATCGCGTGGTACAGGAACACGCTGTGCATCGCGCGGCGCACCGGCTCATTGCCGCGGAAGCTGAACGACAGGTTGGAGAGCCCGCCCGAGATGTGGACGTGCGGGCAACGCGCCTTGATCTCGCGCGTCGCTTCGATGAAGTCGACGCCGTAGTTGTTGTGCTCCTCGATCCCCGTCGCGACCGCAAAGACGTTGGGGTCGAAGATGATGTCCTCTGGCGGAAAGCCGATATCGGTCAGCAGATCGTAGGCGCGGGCGCAGATCTCGACCTTGCGCTCCTTCGTGTCGGCCTGCCCGACCTCGTCGAACGCCATCACCACGACCGCGGCGCCGTAGTTCATGCACTTTCGGGCATGATCGAGGAACTGGTCGACGCCTTCCTTCATACTGATCGAATTGACGATCGGCTTGCCCGACACGCACTTGATCCCCGCCTCGATCACCTCCCATTTCGAGCTGTCGATCATCACGGGCACGCGGGCGATATCGGGCTCGGCGGCGATCAGCTTCAGGAACGTCGTCATCGCCTCGACGCCGTCGAGCAGCCCCTCGTCCATGTTGACGTCGATGACCTGCGCGCCGTTCTCGACCTGCTGGCGCGCGACCTCGACGGCACGCGCGTAATCGCCCGCCATGATGAGCTTCTTGAACGCCGCGGAGCCGGTGACGTTGGTGCGCTCACCGACGTTGACGAAGGAGGTGGAGGAGGTGGTGGTCATGTCACTCTCAAATCCTCCCCGGCACGGGGAGGGGAACCGCTCGCAGAGCGGTGGAGGGGGCTCTCCACAAAAGTCATCGCTGGTGGAGAGCCCCCTCCACCATGCTTCGCACGGTCCCCCTCCCCGCGAGCGGGGAGGAATATTTCTACGCCGCCATCGTGAACGGCTCGAGGCCCGCCAGCCGCGTGCGGACCTCCGGGCTGGCCGGCACCCGCGGCGACAGGCCGCGCACGGTGTCCGCTATCGCCTTGATATGCGCGGGCGTCGAACCGCAGCAGCCGCCGAGGATGTTGACCTGCCCCGCATCGGCCCACTCGCGCACCAGCGCCGCGGTCGTCTCGGGCAGTTCGTCATAGGCGCCGAGTTCGTTGGGCAAGCCGGCGTTCGGATAGACCATGATGAGCGTGTCGGCGATGCCGGCTAGCGTCTTCACATGCGGGCGCAGCTGTTCCGCGCCGAACGAGCAGTTGAGCCCGATCGTCACCGGCTTTGCATGGCGCACCGCGTGCCAGAACGCCTCGACCGTGTGGCCGCTGAGGTTGCGGCCTGAAAGATCGGTCAGCGTCATCGACAGCATGATCGGCAGGTCGCGGCCGAGAGCCTCCTGCGCCTCCAGCACCGCCATCACGCCGGCCTTGGCGTTCAGCGTGTCGAACACTGTCTCGATCAGGATGAAATCGGCCCCGCCCTCGACCAATGCATCAGTCTGGTCGCGGTACACGCCCTTCAGAAAATCGAAGTCGATCTCGCGGAAGCCGGGGTCGTTGACGTCCGGCGAAAGCGACAGCGTCTTGTTGGTCGGCCCGATCGCCCCGGCGACAAAGCGCGGGCGCCCGTCGCGGGCTTCATATTCGTCGGCCAGGCGGCGCGCGATCTTTGCGCTCTCGACATTAATCTCGCGCACCAGCGCCTCGGCGCCATAGTCGGCCTGACTGATGACATTCGCCGAAAAGGTGTTGGTCGACACGATGTCCGACCCGGCGTCGAGGTACGCGCGGGTGATCGTCTCGGGCACGTCCGGCTTCGTGATCGCCAGTATGTCGTTGTTGCCCTTCTGGTCGTGGGTCAGGCCGAGCGTGCCGGCGTAATCGCCCTCCGACAGCTTCCAGTTCTGGATCTCGGTCCCGAAGGCGCCATCGGTGATGAGGATGCGCTTGGCGGCCTGCGCCAGCAGGCGTTCGCGGGGAGTGGTCATGCTGCTGTCTCCTCAAGCGCGGGGTCGGGGCGAATGCCCAGCAGATGGCAGATCGCGTAGGACAGCTCGGCGCGGTTGAGCGTGTAGAAGTGAAACGCGCGCTCGCCGCCGGCATAGAGCTTGCGGCAGAGTTCGGCGGCGACGGTCGCGGCGACCAGCTGGCGCGCGGCGGGGCGGTCGTCCAGCCCCTCGAACAGCCGGCCCATCCATGCCGGCACGTCCGTACCGCACATCGCCGACATGCGGACGACGCTGGCGAAGCTCATTACCGGCATGATGCCCGGCACGATCTCCGCCGAAATCCCCGCCGCCGCCACCGCGTCGCGGAAGCGGAAGAAGGTTTCGGGCTCGAAGAAGAATTGCGTGATCGCGCGGCTGGCGCCCGCGTCCAGCTTGCGCTTCAGATTGTCGAGGTCATGGCCGGCGTCGGGCGAATCCGGGTGGCATTCGGGATAGGCGGCGACCGAGATTTCGAACGGGTGCAGCCGCTTCAGCCCCGCGACCAGCGCGGCGGCGTTCTCGTAGCCGCCCGCCGGCGACACGAATTTCGTGCCCGCCGTCGGCGGATCGCCGCGCAGCGCGACGATGTGGCGCACGCCGGCTTCCCAGTAATCGTTTGCGACCGCGTCGATTTCCTCGCGCGTCGCCTCGACGCAGGTCAGATGCGCCGCCGCCGGAATGTTCGTTTCCCGCGCGATGCGGGCGACGGTCGCGTGGGTGCGCTCTCGCGTGGTGCCGCCGGCGCCGTAGGTGACCGACACGAAGCGCGGGGCAAGCGGGCTCAATGTCTGCACCGACTCCCACAGCGTCGCTTCCATCTTCTCGGTCTTGGGCGGGAAGAATTCGAAACTCACCTGTGCGTCGCCGGCGACATCGGCGAACAGCGGCGCGTTCAGCGCGATCGCGCTGTCATGGTCGGCTTGGGCGCGACGCGCTTCTTCCAGCTGGCCCAGGGATAATGTCACGCTGCCTTCACCTCTTTCATGCCGGTCGCGACCTTGCGCGCCAGCCATAGTTTCACGGTCAGTTCGCCGCCCTCCAGCGTTTCGACCTGCACCGGCGCCAGGCCCGCGGCCTCGAACCAGCCGAGCAGCTGATCGTCGGAGAAGCCCAGGCGCGTATGCGCGTCGCGCAGGCGCAGCTCCTCGCGGTCGTGCGGCGCGAAATCGGCGATCAGCAGCCGCCCGCCGGCGCGCAGCACCCGCGCCGCCTCACCGATCGCGGCACCCGGCTGCTGCGCGAAATGCAGGACGTGGTGCAGGATCGCCAGATCGGCCTCCGCATCCGCCATCGGCAGCGCGTAGAGATCGGCCTGGCGCAGGTCGGCATTTGGCTGTCCGTGCAGCTTCGCGCGCGCTAGCCGCAGCATCTCCGACGACCGGTCGATGCCGAGCGCGCGGTCGGCGCGCGGGGCGAACAGCTCCAGCATGCGCCCGGTGCCGGTGCCGATGTCGATGATCCGTCCGAGCGGCACGGCATCGCTGCCATCGACGCCCAGCACCCGCGCCATCGCCGCTTCGACCTGGTCCTCGGCAACATGGAGCGAGCGGATCGCGTCCCATTCGCGGGCGTGCGCCTCGAACCATTCCGCCGCCGACGCCGCGCGGTCGGCACGCACTGCGGCCAGCCGCGCGCTGTCGGCGATCGCCCAGTGATCGGTTTCGGCAAGGTGCCACTGGTCGAGCGCGTCGAGCACGGGATCGACCCGTTCCGCTTCGCCCAGTGCCACGAACACCCAGCTGCCTTCCTTGCGCCGCTCGGCAAGCCCGGCGTCGCACAAGATCTTCACATGCCGGCTGACCCGGGGCTGGCTTTGCCCCAGCACCTGCGCCAGTTCGCCCACCGACAGCTCCATCGACCGCAGCAGCGCCAGGATGCGCAGGCGGGTGGCGTCGGCAAGAGCCCGGAAGATGTCGAGTGCGGTGGTCATCGGGACATGGAGATATAAAGATATCTTTATATGCGGTCAATCGCGCGCGCTTGTCGCACCCTTCTGGGTCGTCTAGCGTTGCGGACCCCAGTTCACATGAAAAAGGGAATTTCTGACATGAAGAAGTCGATCGTACTGCCGCTTGCCCTCGCCGCCGCCTTCGGCCTCGCCGCCTGCAGCGAGAAGACCCAGGATTCGATGGCCAACGACATGGACAACGCCGCTGCCGACGCCAACGCCACGATGGGCGAAGCCGCTTCGGACGTCGACGCCGCGACCGACCAGGCCGTCACTTCGGCAGAAAACGCCGCCGACCGCACCGGTGCCGCACTCGACCGCGCCGGCGATGCGACCGCGAATGCCGCCGACCGCGCAGCCGACGCGACCGGCAACGCGCTGACCGCGGCCGGCAACTCGATCCGCGACTAAATGAGCACCCTGCGCCTCGCCGTGCCGGCCCTTGCCCTGCTGATCGCAGGGTGCGGGCGGGCGGACGACGCCGATCCCGGCGGGATCAGCGCGAGCGAGGCGCAGGAACTCAACGACGCCGCCGCGATGCTCGACGCCAATGCGATCGAGATCAACGCGGTGACCAGCGAAGGGAATGCCTCGTGACGCCGCGCCGGCTGGGATCGACCGACCTCGAGATCGCACCGCTGGTGCTTGGCGGCAACGTCTTCGGCTGGACGGCGGACGAGGCGACGAGCTTCGCGATCCTCGATGCCTTCGTCGATGCTGGCGGCACGATGATCGACACCGCCGACGTCTATTCGGCGTGGGTGCCGGGCCACAGCGGCGGCGAATCCGAAGGCGTGATCGGGCGCTGGCTGAAACGATCGGGCAAGCGCGACGCGGTGCTGCTGGCGACGAAGGTCGGCATGCTGCCCGGCGACGGCGGCGAAAAGCTGGCGCCGACGCGCATCGCCGCCGCGGTCGAGGCGTCTCTGAGGCGGCTCGGGACCGATCGCATCGATCTTTATTATGCGCACCAGGACGACGATGCGGTACCGCAGGATGCGGTGCTCGAAGCGTTCGGGCGGCTGGTCGATGCCGGCAAGGTTCGCCTCGTCGGCGCGTCCAATTTCCATGCGATGCGGCTGAAATCGGCGAACGATATCGCACAGGGCGCCAAGCTGCCGCATTACCGCGTGCTCCAGCCCGAATATAACCTCGTCAGCCGCCGCAAGTTCGAGGGCGAGCTGCAGGATTATTGCATCGAGCACAACATTGCGGTGCTTCCGTACTATGGCCTGGCCTCTGGCTTCCTGACCGGCAAGTATCGCTCCTCCGACGACCTCGGCAAAAGCGTACGCGGCGGACGGATGACCGAGTTGCTGGAGGGCAAGGGCGGCGCGGTGCTGGCGGCGATGGACGCGGTCGCCGCCGAGACCGGCGCGACGCTCGCCCAGATCGCGCTCGCCTGGCTGATGGCGCAGCCCGGCGTCACCGCCCCGATCGCGAGCGCGACCAGCGTCGAACAACTGCGCGAGCTGACCGGTGCGTGGGACGTGACGCTGTCCAAGGACCAGCTCGACCGGCTGACGTCCGCGGGCGCCTGACACCCAGCCTTTATTCAGTTTCGCGCGTTTACTGGCGCAGAACCGATGTCCAGCTATCGCCCCCAAGCGCGGGATCGCCTGCCCGCCCTGATCGTCACCGGCGTCTTGCAGGCGGCGTTGCTGTGGGCGCTGATCGCGGGGCTCGCGGTCAGTGTCCGGCAGGGGGTGAGCGAGGATCTGGCGCTGTTCAGCGTGCCGCCGCCAAAGCCGCCGCCGCCGGTGCAGAAGGTCGAGAAGCGCCCCAACCCTTCGCACCGGCCCGAGGGCGCCGCGTCGCCGCCCAACCTCCGCTCCCGCGCGACCGAGATCGTCGCGCCGAAGGTCGAGATCATCTTCCCCCCGCCCGTCGTTACGGCGCCCGCGCCCAGCATCGGCATGGACGCCAGCACCGGCTATGCCGACATCGCAGGCCCGGGCACCGGTGCAGGCGGGGTCGGCAACGGTACCGGTAGCGGCGACGGCGGCGATGGCGACGGCGCGGGCGGGGACGAGACGCCGCCGCGCTGGATCGGGGGGCGGATGAGCGACCGCGACTTCCCCGACGCCCTGCGCGAGACGACGAACGGTGGCGTGGTCGGCGTGCGCTACACCGTGCTCACCACCGGGCGCGTCGGCAATTGCCGCATCACCCGTTCGAGCGGCGTGCCCCTGCTCGACCAGACCACCTGCCGCCTCATCACCCAACGCTTCCGCTTCCGCCCCTCCCGCGACGCTGCGGGTCGCCCGGTCGATTCGGAGATCGTCGAGAACCACGAGTGGGTGAACGAGATGACCGCGGCGGACTTCGAGGAGCCCCCGCCCCAGCGGCGCCGGCGCGGGTGGTAAGGACTGCCCGAAAGCAAGCGATGCCAGAGCTGGCGGGCGTTGGCAGGGCCCCTCAGGCCCTGGTCGTAGCGCGGGCCTGCGCAAAGGCAGCGCCCGGCGCCCCGGTCAGCAGGACCGCGGCAAGCCCCCGCGCGATCGTCTGCGACTCTGTCAGGCGGCCCTCAGGCGAGGTCGCGCAACGGAATGCCGGTGTCGGCCAGCGCCGCCGGATCGGGGGACGCCCCGCCCTCGACGAGCTTGCGACCCTGCGCATAGTCGCGCACGGCGTTGACGCAGTCGAGCGCGATCACCCGCCCCTCCCTCAGATACACGACCGAGAAGCCGGCGGCGTCGGGATCGCCGCGCACGACGGCGGCGTCGTGGCCGGTCGACAACCCGACGGTCTGGAGCTTCAGGTCGTACTGGTTCGACCAGAACCACGGCACCGCGTCATACGCGGCCGGCACGCCAGCGATCGCGCGCGCGGCGACCCCGGCCTGGTCGTTGGCATTCTGCACCGATTCCAGGCGGATGCGGGCGCCCCCGGCATAGCGATTGGCGTGGCGCGCGCAGTCGCCGATCGCGAAGACGTGCGGCAGGCTGGTGCGGCACTGCGCATCGACCTCCACGCCGTCGCCGCCGATCGCCCCGGCGGCCAGCAGCGGCGCGACCGCGGGCGCGATGCCGACGCCGACGACCACCAGGTCCGCCGGCACGACCGCTTCGTCCGCCAGTACGACCCCGGTCACGCGCGCCTCGCCCGCCAGCCGCTGCACCGCCGTACCGACGCGGATCTCGACGCCGCGGGCACGGTGGGCGCGTTCGAAGAACGCCGACAGCGCCGGCCCCGCGACCCGCGACAGCACGCGGTCGAGCGCCTCGATCAGCACCACCGGCTTGCCCATCCCCGCGACGACCGCCGCCGCCTCCAGCCCGATATAGCCGCCGCCGATCACCGCGATACGCTGCGCCGCGCCTAGCTCTGCGCGCATCCGGTCGACGTCGGCGCGGGTGCGGACGGTGTGGACGCCGGGCAGCCCCGCGCCCTCGCACGCCAGCCGCCGCGGCGCGCCCCCGGCAGCCCAGACGAGCGTATCATAGCCGATCGTATCGCCCGCCACCGTCGCCACCGATCGCGCCGCCGCATCGACCGCGACCACCTGCGTCCCCAGCCGGAAATCGACGGCGCGCTCGCGCCAGAAAGCGGGCGGCCGGATCAGCATGCGCTCGAACGGCCTGGTGCCCTGCAGATACTCCTTCGACAGCGGGGGCCGCTCATAGGGAAGCTCGGCCTCGCCGCCGATCACCAGGATCGATCCGGGGAAGCCCTGCTGCCGGAGCGCAATCGCACATGCCGCCCCGGCATGGCCCGCCCCGACGATGACGACGTCGGCGCGCACGGGCGCGGTGTCGGTCCTGGAGGCAAGGTCTTGGCGGTCGGGCTGCATCGGTCACCTCAATCGGGCCCTCACCGATACGAAAGCCGCGCGGACGGCGAAACCGCTATTCGACGGCGGTGCCGGTGCCGGCGGCCAGACGAGGCGCGATCGATGAGGATGCGCTACCGGCGAAAGGTCGTGGCGGAGACGGAGGGATTCGAACCCTCGGTACGGTTTCCCGTACGACGCTTTAGCAAAGCGTTGGTTTCAGCCACTCACCCACGTCTCCGGATGCGGCGCGAGGGCGGGCTATAGCGGGCGGGCGGGGAGCGATCAACCGCGCTGGGAGGCTAAATATTGCGGCGGCGGACTCGGTTCGACCGGCCAATCGATTCACTTCGTCGCCCGTTCATTGCCGGGCAAGGCGGCTTCGGGCTTACTCTGACGCGGACGGGGTTGGGGAACAGGGCGATGCGAGGGTATTTCAGGGCGATCGGGCTGGCGGCGGGCGCCGTGGCGCTGCTGGCGACGCCGCTTTCGGCGCAGGTGCGCACGGTCGACCCCAACAGCGCGATCGACGCCGATCTCTCGGCGCAGGGCACGCGCACCACGCCTCCGCCCCCGCCGCCCTATTATCGGGAAGCGCCGTCGGGCACGCCGGTCGATGCCGGTGGCGACGCGCCCACGCCCGCTCCATCGCCTGCGACCACGCCGATGTCCGCCGATGTCGCAAGCCGCACGACCGCGGCCTCCGAATCGCCGACCTACAAGCGCGACGACGTGCTAGCCGCGGCGGAGAATACTTTCGGCAAGGGCGCCGAGGGCTTGGCCGGCATGGTCGAGAAATTGCTGAAGGAACAGGGCGAACCCAACGCCTATATCGCAGGGCGCGAGGTCGGCGGCGCGTTCGTCGTCGGGCTGCGCTATGGTTCGGGCGTGATGACGCACCGCGTCGAGGGCCAGCGCAAGGTCTATTGGACGGGGCCGTCGCTCGGCTTCGACGTCGGGGGCGACGCCAGCAAGGTGTTCGTGCTGGTGTACAACCTGTACGATTCACAGGAACTCTATCACCGCTTCCCCTCCGGCGAGGGTCGGGTGTTCTTCGTCGGCGGCATGGCGGCGACCTATCTGCGGCGGGGCAACACGGTGCTGATCCCGATCCGGCTGGGCGTCGGCTGGCGACTGGGCGCAAACGTCGGATACATGAACTTCACCGAGAAATCGCGGCTGCTGCCGTTCTAGGCGTAGCGCGGCGGGCGACCATGCTGGTCGCCGACTCGCGCAAGCACGGCCGGCGGGCAAAGCCCGTCCGACGCCATCGGCTTTGCCGATGGCGGGCCAGCATGAAGCGACCGGCCCGAAGAACGACAGTGCTCCGACAGGCTCAGCACGAACGTAGGTGGCGCAGAGGCTCCGCCTGCCCACCAACCTGAGCCTCACAGGGTAACCGGGGCCTCTAACCCACCATGCGCCACCCGAGCGTCTCGCCCGCGCGGAACGGCACCACGCCGCTATCGCCCGCCGCCAGCATCTCGGGCACCGCCAGCGCCCCGCGCTCCAGCGTCACTGTTCCCGCGTTCAGCGGGAGCCCGTAGAAGCGCGCGCCGTTTTCGCTGGCGAACGCTTCGAACCTGTCGAGCGCGCCGTCCTCGTCGAACACGCCCGCATAGAGCTCCAGCGCCGTGAGCGCCGAGAAGATGCCCGCGCAGCCGCAGCCGGATTGCTTGGCCTCGACAACGTGCGGCGCGCTGTCGGTGCCGAGGAAGATGTTGCGCGCGCCCGATGTCGCGGCACGGCGCACTGCGATCCGGTGGCGCTCACGCTTGGCGACGGGCAGGCAATAGGCGTGCGGGCGAAGGCCGCCTGCGAACAGCGCGTTGCGGTTGATGAGCAGGTGCTGGGGGGTGACCGTCGCGCCCAGACGCTCCGGGTTCGCGAGCACGATCGCTGCGGCTTCCTGGGTGGTGATGTGCTCCAGCACGATCTTCAGTGCCGGGAAATCGGCGAGCAGCGGGGTCAGCACGCGCTCGACGAACACCGCTTCCCGGTCGAATATGTCGATCGCGGGATCGGTGACCTCGCCGTGGATCAAGAGCGGCATGCCGACCGCCTGCATCGCCTCGAGCACCGGGGCGATATGGGCGATGCTGGTGACGCCGTGGGCGGAATTGGTGGTGGCGTGCGCGGGGTAGAGCTTGCAGGCGGCGAACACGCCCTCTGCATAGCCGCGACGCACTTCGTCGGCGTCGGTCGCGTCGGTCAGGTAGCAGGTCATCAGCGGCGTGAAGTCCGCGCCGCCGGGCAGCGCCGCCAGGATGCGGGAGCGATAGGCTGCGGCGGCGGCGACGTCGGTCACCGGCGGGACCAGGTTGGGCATCACGATCGCGCGGGCAAACTGGCGCGCGGTCGCCGGTGCCACCGCCGCCAGCATCGCGCCGTCGCGCAGATGGACGTGCCAGTCGTCGGGCCGGCGGATCGTCAGGCGGTCGGGCGGTGTCTGGGGGGCGGTCATGGCGCGGGTCCGGGTTGGAAATGTCGCCTGCGGGCTTACCTAGGGTCGATGACCGGTACCACCCTTCCCGATCGCGCCGTCCTGCGAGTGGCCGGCGACGGCTCACGCGAGTTCCTGCAGGGGCTGGTGACGCAGGACGTTGCGGCGGTGTCGCCCGATCGACCGCAGTGGTCGGCGCTGCTGACGCCGCAGGGCAAGGCGCTGTACGACTTCCTGCTGTGGGACGGCGGCGACGGCACGGTCCTGATCGATTGCGAGCGCGCGCAGGCCGAGGGATTGGCGCGGCGGCTGACGATGTACCGGCTGCGGCGGCCCGTGACGATCGCGGCGACCGACATCGCGGTGCACTGGTCGCGGGATGGGGGCGAGGGGGTGCCCGATCCGCGACTCGCAGCGCTTGGCCGCCGCTGGCTCGGTGCGGCGGGGGAGCCGGCGAGCGGATGGCACGCGCACCGCCTCGCGCTCGGCGTCACCGAAGGTGTGGCGGAACTCGGGCAGGACGCGACGCTCTGGCTCGAATGCAACGCGCGCGAGCTAAACGGAGTCAGCTTCATCAAGGGTTGCTACGTCGGGCAGGAGAATACCGCGCGCATGCACCACCGTGCGAAGGTCAACCGGCGGCTCGTGGTGGCGCCGGGGACCGAAGCCGCCGACCGCACCCGGGCCGTCTATCCCGAACTGGGCGTGAAGGTGGAATTGCGCCGGGTCGAGGCTCTGGGCGATGCGCTGATGACGTCTTGGCTGATGCAGGCCGTGGCGGCGTAAGGGGACAGGCGCTGTGTCCGGCGCGGCGCAGCGTGCGGGGGCTCGGCGCCGGGTTGCGGGGCCGCGCATGCTCACCCGTATCTTGTGTGTCTTGGTCGGGCTGGCGAGTCCGTCTTCTCGGGTTGCTATCGCAGGTGCGCGGGCCGCTAGAACCGAAGGCACAGCAGGCGTCGGCAAACGCCCTACCGTTGGGCGAGCGAGGACTGAGCTCACTCGCCACCCCGTGCAGAGTTTGACGTGGCGTGGTCCAGCTGGCGAGCCTCGATCGCGGAAGGCGTTCACCGACAAGCTCTCGTGGGATGGACCGTATGCCAGCGGGCGTCACATCGGCTCGCTCCCTGAACGCTGATCGAGCAACGACCGCGCAGTACAATGCGGCAAGGCCTCGTTTCCTGCGGGACTGGAGAACTCCGCAGCAAACACGGCCTCGACCCGGATGTCCACTCAAGACGGCGCTATGCCGCGCGGGAACGTGACGGGCGACATCGTCGGCGCGGGGACTATCGAATGATCCCGGCCAGACTCGGGGCGGTCGAGCCGCGCACAGCTGGTTTGGCGCGGTAAATCCGAGAGACTGTCGCCATTCGCTTTACGACCTGAGCCGATCCTCTAGCCGCTGTCTCCGACGCGCTTGGTGCTTGGCCCTCGCCGTCATCGGCTCGGCGAGCGCACGGACGGTCGGATGCAATATTCGACTCCGGCTCCGTCGCCGGTCGGTCTTCGCTACTTCGCCGCTGGCGCTGCCGCGCCCGGAAATGACTGGGATGCGCGTGGCACAAGGCGGACACGCGGGCGGCGAAGTTCCTCTCGAGGCAGCGACGACCCCACCCTCAAATTGCCGCAACCACGCAAACAAAAAGGGAGGCCGGATTGCTCCGACCTCCCTCGATGTCGTGTCCGAAACCGGACGCGGCGGAATTACATCCCCGAGCCAGGCCCGTAGGTGATTTCCACGCGACGGTTCTGGAGCTCGCGAACGCCATCGGCGGTTTCGACGCGCGGACGGCTCTCGCCGAACGCTTCGCTCGTGATCGTGCCGTCGGCGATGCCGCGACCCGTCAAGTAGCCACGAACCGCATCCGCACGGCGCTGCGACAGGCCGACGTTGTAGTTCGCCGAACCCGAACGGTCGGCGTGACCGGCGAGCATGACCTGTGCGTTGCCGCAGTTCTGGTAAGCCGAGACGGCGTTGTCCAGAATGCCCGACGCTTCCGGCGTGATGTCCGAGCGATCCCACTCGAAGAACACGATGTACGGCCCGGGCGTGCAGACCGGCGCAGGAGCCGGCGGCGGCGGAGGCGGCGGAGGCGTCTCGACCGGCGGCGGCGGAGGCGGCGGAGCCACTTCCTCGACGACCGGGCCACCGAAGTTGTACGTCAGGCCACCCAGGATGCTGTGCGAACGGTAACGACCGTCGAACGTGCGACCCGAGACATCGACCAGACGGACGTTGTCGGCGTTGAAGAAGCGATACTTCAGCGTCGCATCCAGATGATCGCCGAGCGGCGCGCGGATACCGGCGAGGCCCTGATAGGCGAACACTGTGTCCGAATCGTCCAGGAACGGCCCACGCGTGTTCAGCGCGTAGTTCTCCGCCTTGACGCGAGCGACGCCGACGCCACCGCCGACAAAGCCGGTGATTCCGTCATCGTCGCCGAAGTCGAGCAGGCCGTTGACCATGAAGCTGAGCACCGAGGTGGTGCCGCCGGCATAGCCGAAGTTGCCCGCACCGGTGTTCACCAGAGTGCCGGCCGCATTGTAGGACGGCGTGGTGACGGTCGAGCGATACGCGTCGATGTTGGCACGCTTGTAGCCCACTTCGGCCTCGGCGCGGAACGCACCGAAGTCGTAGCCGATGATGCCATCGACATCGAAGCCATAGTCGTGATCGACGGTCGCAGCGTTCGTGGTGTTCACGCCGGCTGCAGTCCGGATGTCAAAGTCGATGTCTTCCACGATCATCGCGCCACCCTCGACGCCCACGTACCACGAATCATCGCGGGCCAGGGCGGGAGTGGTGAGCGCGGTCGAGGCAAGCGCCAGAACGACGGCAAGCTTCCGCATAAAATCCCCTTTCTTGGTTGTCACTACGGACAGCGCTAACTCACTACCCCTGACATGGTTTCGGTGCAAGCGCACAAATTCGGGAACTGTTGCGGAATCAACACAGGTTAAGCGCCAATCATAAGGCCGTGATGGCGCAGGGCGGAAAGAATGGCGGCGATCGTGGAGCGCCCCTCCGCATCCACGGTCGCGCCGCCGGCCGGACCGGCGATCGCCGCGACGGGGGCGCCCAGCATCGCATGGCCGCCCACCGTCAGGATATCGGCGGCGACTGGACCGACCGCCCACGACCCGTTCCTGAAGAGCAAGCGGCGCGCGTCGGCGGCCACCCACGCGGTCATCCCCTCGCACGGCGGCACGAAGCGCCACCCGCCATCGCTCCATCCGGCAAGCATGCGCGCGTGGCCGCTCCACGCGCCGACCGGCGAATCGCCGACGATCCAGCACGCTCCCGGTGCCGGGCTCGCGGGCGGCACGTCGATCCCCGCCGCCACCACGCCCGCATGGAGCGCGATGTCGATCGACGCCAGAGCCTCGTTATGGGTCATTTCCTTTTGCGCCTGCCCCGGCTGGATGAAGGGCAGGGCGAAGCGCGCCGTCATGTCGGTCATCTCGAATCCTCTCAGCTTGCGATGTCAGTCAAAAACCGGGCGCGCGACGATCCGTAGGTGCCGATCTGGCGGACGCTGGCGATCCCTTCGGAGGCGGCAGGCGGAGCAATCTCGGCCATTGTCGTCTCGATCGCGGCGCTGCCGATCTCGACCCGGTACGCCTCCCGCTCTTCGGCCAGCGGCGCGTCGATTCCGTCGCTCCACCGCCATCCGCTGCGACTGCGGCGGATCCAGCGCAGGCGAGCGATACCATCGAGGACGTCGCTCCGTCCGTGGACGGGCGACGGCGGGCGCACCGAATCGCCGCTGATCGCGGTGCTTGCCGTCACCTCGCCGCCCGCACCCGATGCCAGGACGGTCGCCGTCCCCCCGACCGCCGACAGTGGCAGCGCGACGTCGTTCAGCGCCGCCGCGTCGATCAGCACGAAGCGATCGCCCGCCCCTGCCGCGCCCGCCGCCCACTCGGTCCCCCGCCGACCGCGCCACAATCCGCTCAGCCGCCACGCCGCGCCGCCCAGCGGCTCGGCACGCTCGAACTGGATCAACTCGTCGCCGACGATTGCCAGGTTCGCGCCGCCATCGACAGCCGCGGCATCGGCATCGCCGAGCGTCATCGCCTCGGTCGCCAGCGTCACCGTCAGCGCGTTGTGGCGATCGACCAGCGTCGCCCCCGCCGCGGCGAGCGACTCTGCGACCCAGCCGAGCACCGCCGGCGCGCGCCGTTCCCCGACCGCGACCCAACGCGCGCCGCCGTCCAGGCTCAGCTGCAGCGCGGCCCCACGCCACCCCGGCCCGGTCCCCGCCGCTGCGATCGTCAGCCGCGGCGCGGTGAGCAGAGTGTCGTCGACCGGCGGCATCTCGAACGCGTGGAGCACAGTCTCCCCCACCGCCAAATCTGGCGCCGACACCACTCGACCCGGCGTCGCCGCCGTCGCGATCGGCGCGCGCGCGATCCGTACCAACTCGAGCGTCAGCGCCATTCCTTCGAGCGACCAGCCCGCGACGCGCCACACGCCCGCCTCCCCGGTGATCGCCACCCGCGCGCCCGGAGCAAGCGCGATTGATCGCCAGTCCAGCGTCACCACCCGCCGCTCGCGCGCGACGTCGATCCGCGTCAGCGTCGCCGCCGCCAGCGTCTTCGCCGCACCCGCATCGAGCACCGCCGGCAGTTCGACGCGCAGCACCCGCTGGCCACCGCCGGGCCGGGCCGCGACCTGCAACCCCGTCTGATAATCGCGCGCGGCATCGTAATATTGCACGGTCACGCTGCGCGGCGCGGTATCGGCAGGGGCGATCGCGCGCCGCGCGCGGCCCTTGCCCCCGGTCCCGGCATCGACGATTTCGCTGACCGGCCCCGCACCCTCGGTCAGCGCGCCGCCGTCGCCATCGCTCCACGCGCCGCTGACCTCGGCCAGAGTCGCGACGACGCTGCGCAGGCTGTCGCCATAGGCCGAATACCCGCCGAGCGGCAGCGTCGCGCCGGCGCCATCGACCGCGCCGTCGGACAGCGCCGTCACGATGCCCCCGCATGACACCGGCCCGGCGTCCGCGGTCACCTCGAACGTCAGCGACGGAATGCGATTTCCGAATTCCGCAAGCGCCAGATCCTCGAACACGACATAGGCGATGCCGCGGTGCGCCGGCGCCAGGGCGATCCCCTCCGCCGATGTGATCAGCGGGTCGGCGTCCTGATCCTCGTCGCCCGCATGGACGCGGAACTGCACCGGCATCTTCCAGTCGCCCGCCGCCCCGCGCAGCAGGTTGCCGTCCGCCCAGATCCGCCCGATCGACGCGATGGGGCGTCCCGACAGCGCCACCGCGAAGCTCGCGGCATAGCTGTACGTGCGCGTCGCCGGGCGCGACTTGCCGCCCCCGCTGGTCGTCACATGCTCGATCAGGTCGGTCGACCAGATGACGGTGCCCGCCACCCGCATCGTTCCGAACAGCTTTGGGATCGGCGCGCCGTAGGACGAGGATTGCAGCGCCAGTTCGGTCAGCCGCGGCCCCTCGCGCGTCGGCGGCTTGAAGATCGCATTGTCGATCGCCTGCCCCGCAATCGCGCCGATCGCGCCGCCGATCGGCCCGGCGACCACCGTGCCGACCGCGGTCAGGATCACCGTCGCCATGTCGCGTCCCCCTTTGCCTTGCTCGTCAGCCGCCAGCGGCCCACCACCGGCCACGGCGGCGCGCCCGGCCGCTCGACCACGCGCCTCAAGCCCGCATCGGCGTGGACGAAGCCATCCACGGTCACGATCCCCAGATGCAGCTGGCCCGGCCCGCTCGCCATCGCGATCACGTCGCCGGGTCGCATCAAGCGCACCCGCGCAAAGCCCGCCGCACGCATCTGTTCGGTGAGCGCCCCGCCATCGCCGCTGCGCAGCGCGTACCCGGTCGGCACCGGCCCATCATAGCCGCCCGCCCGGAACGCCACCGCGACCAGCCCGACGCAATCGAGTCCGTTCGCCAAGTCGCGCCCGTGCAGGCGAAACCGCGCCCCCACCGCAGCCTTCGCCGCCGCGGCGATCCGCTCACCCCGCGTCATGCGCCGGGGAACCGCGTCAGCAGGTCGATGCCCGGCAGATACGGCTCGCCGCGAAAGTTCGCCACGTTGGCAAAGCGCCCGCTGCACGTCGCCAGGCTCTTGTCGCATCCCTCGATCACCTCGACCCGGTCGCCCACCGCGACCGCAAACGGCGGCAGCGTCCGCAGCGTCGCGTCGGCGCCCGCCGACGCTGCGACTATTTGCTCTATCCCCGCATTCGCCCCGTCGACCCAGCGCAGCCGCCCGCCGCCCCAGCCGCCCGCAATCGGCACGGCGCTATCCAGCGTCACGATCTCCGCGTCGCTCGCCACCACCCGCGCCAGTTGCTGCCGCCCGGCCATCGCCACGCGGCACCGCCGGTCGCCAAGCTCGGCACGGCACTCGGGCGTCGTCTCCTCGGCGACCGGCCGCTCCAGCCGGCTCGCCCGCCCGCGCAGTTCAGCGGTGAAACCGCCTTCACCGGTCTCGACCGCGCCGATACTGCCCTCGCCCAGCGCCACGCGGTTCGCGGTGTCGGTCCAGTCAACCGCGAACACCGCCACCCGCGCCCCGTCCCAGCGCCCGCCGATCAGGTCGCGCTCCGATATCGCCGCCGACGTCAGCGCGCCCGCCACCTCGACGCTGTCCGCACCCTCACCGCGACGGATAGCCGACGGCGTCATGCCCGGACTCGCGCGATACAGATTGCCGTCGATCACCAGGTCGCGGTCGTGATCGGTCAGGCCTATGGCGATGCCGTCGCGCCGTTCCAATCGCCAGCAGATCGCAAGCGTGGTGATATCCTCATCCAGCCAGCTCATGCCTCGCGCACCTCGACCAGCGGCACCGACGCTGCGACCCCGGCCATGAAGGTCGCGCGGCTGACGGTCAGCCGGTCCTCGGCAAACCGCACCGCCACGTCGAACTCGCAGGTCGCACGCACCGCGACGCCCGCGCTTGGCGGCACGTCCAGCGTGATCCAGCCCCCCGGCTCCAGCGTGAACGCACTCGTCGCCACCCCGCCGACGTTCACCCGCACGCTCCCCGCCACGGGTCGCGTGATCCGCCGCGTCACCTCGCCATATCGCTTCACCAGCGCGAACCGCATCCGCGCGCCGTCACCGGTCCCGATCAGGACGTCACTCGCCTGCCAGTCGAACGGATCGCGCAGGCGGAATCCCCGCGCCGGCCCCATCCGCGCGCGAAAGAACGCGACCAGCGCGGCGATGTCGCCTTCGCTGCGCACCCCCGGCCCGACATCGTAATGCGTCCGCGCCTCGGCCCAGGCGGCGTTGCGGCTTTCGTGCCCGCCCGCGCTCGCCAGCACCGTCGTCGCTTGTTCGGTCGCGACCTCGGCATCGCGGCCCAGCGCCAGCGGGAACAGTACATCGTCGAATCCGGTCATGTCCCTGTCCCTGTCCCTGTCCCCGTCGCTGTCGAAATGGACGAACCCGTCGCGCATCACCTGCGGCAGCGCCCACACGATCGCGCGCCGCACGCCCCGCGCCCGCGCAGCCTCCGCCGCGGCATCGATTGCCGCCCATTGCGCGCGATCCTCAGGCTGCAGCACAAACCCGCTCAGATAATCCTGGCGCTCGACCGGATAGCCCAGCCGCGCCTGCGCCGCCGCGACGCCGCGCGCGGTCGCCCCCGCCTCGCCGGTCGCCGCCCAGTCGTAATCCTCCAGTTGCAGCACATCGAACGCCGGCGCCGCCCACGCGACCGGCAGATTGGCGCGCTTGGCCTCCGGCGCCCGCGGGTCGAGGATCGTCGGCAGGTACGCCAGCAGATGCGTCTCCGCCCCCGGTGCCACCGTCTTCACCGCCGCCGCCAGGTCCGCAGTCGATGCTGCGAGCACGGCACCGGCAGCATCCAGCAATGCCGTCTGCGCGCCGTCCAATGCTCCGCGCACCGTTGCGATCTCGACCAGCGCGCCGCCAAACGCCGCTACCGCCGCGGCGTCGTACAGGCACGGACGGCCGTCGGGCATCGTCCACCACCACGGCTCGCCGACTTGGAATTTGACTGCCAGTCCTGACTCGATCGCATATCCGACGAACGCCACCGCGACCTGGCGCAGATACGCCATCGCCCCGCCATGCGCTGGCGAGAGCAGGGTGGACGGCGGCACCCACCCGGTCAGCGCCGGCGCCCCGTCCCACGCCCGCTGCTTCCAGTCGTTCCAGCAATGCGCATCGAACAACTCGTACGACAGCGACCAGATCACGTCGTAGTCGAGCGCCTTCGCCTTCACGGCGAAATCGCGATGCCAAGCCGCCGCCGCGACGTTCACCACGCCGCCCGCCAGGCTGACGTAATGCCCGTCGCCCAGGGGCTCGAGCCGGAAATAATGGCTCATCCCGACATAGTGCGTGATCGCCCCGCGATACCCCAGCCGCAGCGCGTTGCGCAGCAGCCGGGCCGGCGTCAGGTGATAGCTGTCGTCATAGCCGCTCGCGATTTCCAGCGCGTGCGGCGGCACGATCGTATCGGCCAGCGCAATGACCGCCCCCGCGCCGGTGCAGGCGATCTCGCTCATCTCCACCCACGCCTCGACCGGCGCCGCCAGATTGCCGCCGGCCACCGCAAAATCCTCGGGCACCAGCGACACGAACATCCGGTCGATGTCGCCCGCGAACACCGCCTCGCCCTCGTCCGGCAACAGGAACCCGCCCATCACCGTGCCGAAATCGATCGTGATGACCGCATCGGCAGGCGTGCCCACCGCATAATTCCACAACCGCACGTACCAGCTGCGCGCCACGCCATCCGCGTCGCGCCCCTCGATCGTCAGCGTCGGGCCATCCACCGCGTCCAGCGCGCGGATGCCGCTCGACCGCCACCGGAATTTCAGCCCGCACTGCCGGTAATCGCGCGCGGTCTCGTAGCGCAGCAGCACATGGTCGTGCCGGTCCTCGCTCTCCCAGATCAACCCGGCCAGATCGTCGCGGCGGTAGAATACTGCATCGACCCGCAAGCCGTCCGCCGCCGTCGTCACCACGCTCGCCATCATCGGGCGCGGGAAATTGATCGTCCAGAACCGCGGATCGAACCGCTGGATATGGCTCGTGATCCCGTCGTCGGGCGCCTTGCCCGCCAGCCAGTGCGCCATCAGTCCACTCCCGCCAGCGCGGCCTTCACCGCGCGCGCCACCTGCCGGCTCGATTGCGCCAGCACTCCCGGCGCCGCGCCGCCGGCGGCATTGATCGTAATCGCCACCCGCACCTCTCGCGGGCCCGCCGCGGTGCCGCCAACCTCGACCCGCCCCGCCGATGTCGGCACGAACAGTTCCGGCCCGCGCTCGCCGACGACATACGCCGCACCCGGGCTTACCGGCCCGCCGGTCGCGCGGCCCGGACGTCCGCCCAGCAGCGACCCGATCAGCGCCGCCAGCCCGTCCGACCCGCCGCCCTTGCCCCCGCCCGCGATCGATTCGATCCCGGCGCGGATCGCAGCGGCAGCGATGTCGGACAGCACCGCCATCGCGACCTTGCGCAGATCCTCGAACCCCAGCGACCCGGTCCTGACCGCTCGCAGCAGCGTCGCCTCGATCGCCCGCCCCGCGCGGTCCGCCCCGGCGGCCAGCGGCCCCTCCAGATTGCCGCGCATCGCCGCCACGTCCTGCGCGAACGCGCCCGTGTCGGCGCGCACGCTGACCACCAGCCGCTCGATCTCTTCATCCATCGGGAAACGCCTCCATCAGCCGCGCGAGTGCGCCCGCGTCGATCGCATCGCCGCCCTCGGGCGCCGCCGCCCGCACCAGCGCCAGCAGCTCGGCGGGCGTCGCGTTCCAGAATATGTCGGGGGTCCAGCCGAACGCCGTCCCCGCCTGCCCCGCCAGCCTCACCGCGGCGGCGGCAAAGCTCGCGGTCATCGCCCGGCCAGGATCTGCCCGAGCAGCGTCTTCAGCACCGGCGTCGCCGTCGCGAGCCCACCGGCCACTACTGCGTCGCCGAATGCATCGCGGTCGAGCGCGGGCGGGGGATCGCGCAGGCAGTGCCAGAACAGCGCGACCATCTCGCCGATCGCCAGCCGCCCGTCCGCCGCCCGCTCGACCAGCGCGAACAGCGGCCCCAGTTCGCCCTCGGCGGCGACCAGCGCGGCGAAGCTCGGTCGCACCACCAGCATCTCGCCGCCGACCCGCACCGCGGCTTCTCCTCGCACCGGATTTGCCGCCTTCACGCCGCCACCACCGCGCCGGAGCTTTCCAGCGACAGCGTGTAACTCCGCTCCCCGTTGAAATCGCCGGCATAGTCCAGCCGCGTGACCAGGAACCGGCCCGTCATCGTCTCGCCACCCTCGAAACTCAGCCGGTAATCGTCGAGAGCGCCCGACAGCGCCGACGCCTTCAGCCGCGCTTCCGCCGCGCTGCCGGTGAACACGCCCGCGCCCGACACGCTGACCGATCGCACGCCGGCGCCGCCCAGCAGCTCGCGCCACCCGCCCGAACCCTTGTGCGTGATCGCCACCATCTCGCCGTTGATGCTCAGCTGCGTCGTGCGCAGCCCCGCGACCGTCGCGAACGCGGGCGGCGACGCCCCGTCGCCGACCTTCAACAGAAACGCACTACCCTTCTCCGCCGCCATCACATCTCTCCCAATACATGCCGTGCTCCCGCGCAGGCGGGAATCCAGTGTTGCGGACGCAAAGCCCACCGATCACTCGTCAGATTTCGAGGACACGCAGCCGGTATTCGACGACCGCCAGCCACCGCCCCGGCCCCTCGCCCGCCGTCCGGCTGCGCAGGAACACGCAGCTCGCGATCCGCCATCCGTCCAGGTCGCGCGGTAGTCCCTCGATCGCGCGTTCGGCGGTATCGACCAGCAGCCCCAGCCGCACCGGCGTCTCGCCCGCGTCGCGCAGCCGCACCGCCACGCGCAGCTCGCGCCTGCGCCGATCCTTGGTGCCCCAGTCGCTCGCGGCCACATCGGCGATATCGGCATAGGGTTCGCTCGCGCGGACCGCCGGCCTGTCGAACACGCCGTTCAACACGCCCGCCAATGTCGCATCCCCGCGCAGCGCCGCGCCGATCGCGGCACGCACCGCCGCCGTCGCCGCGGTCACAACCGGTCGCCCAGCCAGCGCAGCCGCGCATCGTTCAGCCACCGCGCCTTCAGCCGCCGGCCCGATACGGCCACGCCGTCCTCGCCGATCTCGACCGCGACCCCCGGCACCCCCGCCAGCGCCGCGGCGACCCGCTCGCGCGCCCGCGCCACCGCGGCGCCCGCGACCCTGCGCACCCGCGCCTCGATCCGCGCGGTCATGCTCGCGTCTCCAGCCCCAGCCGCATCCGCCGATAGGGTCGCCACAGCGCCGCCACCGCCGCCGGCGGACCCACGCTGTCGTCGCGGTGCGCGTACAGATGCGCGGCAAGGCGCGTGATCCCGTGCGCGATCGCCGCCGGCACGCCGGCTGCATCGTCCGCCATCCCGGCGCGGTACGTCACCCGCACACGCCCGGACCCGCTCGCCCGCACCCAGCCGTCGCCCGCCGGATCGATGTCGATCGCATAGTCGCCGATGGCCAGCGCCACCGCGCTGCCGTCCGTCGCCACGCGTTCGACCGCGGTGATCGCCGCTACCGGTGCAGCACCCAGCCGCTGCCAACCGCCCGTCGCCGCCAGCGTCTCCTGCACCTCGCGCCGCACCAGCATCTGGCCCAGGAACGCCTCGCACAGCGTCTGCGCGCTCGCCACCAGCCGCGCGACCAGCGCGTCGTCCTGCGCCGTCTCCAGGCGCAGATACGCCTTTGCATCCTCGCTCGTCATGCCGTCCTCCAGATGTCGTGGGTCAGGGCGCGGCGATGCGCGCGATCGGGCGGCCGCCGCCGGGCAGCGCCATCATCGCCAGTCCGCCGGAGACGATCGTACCCAGCCGCGCCAGCCCGCCGTCGATGAAGTGATAGTCGAATTCGCGGGCGCCATCGGCGACGCCCTGCCGCGCCCAGTCCAGCGTCAGCCGGTCCTTCGCGCGCGTCGCCGCCGATGCTCCGGTGGCGATCGGCAGGCTCGCATTCGCGCTCGCCTCCAGCTGAGCGCCCCATGCCCAGATCGACGCCGTCGCCGGGCCAGCCGCGGCGTCAAGCACCAGCCGGCACGTCGCGCTGCCGGCGACCGCGGGCGCGCTCACCACGAAGCGCCGCCACTGCGCATCGACCTGCGCCGGCGCGCCGACGGTCGCGTTCAGCGCCAGCGCGGGGCCGACGCCGGGGGCATCGCTGCGCAGCCAGATGCTGAAGCAGTGCACCGCCGTCGCCCCCAGCCCCGCGATCGTCCGCGACAGCCGCGACTGGCCGGCGCCCGCGTCGAACTGCACCCGGTCCGCGGCCAGCCCGTCGGGCGCCGCTACCGGCCCGGCGGTCACCACCGGGTCCGCCGCGCCGCTGCCGGTGCGGTCGCGGTCCCAGCCGGCGACGCTGCGGCTGTCGGGCAGCAGGTTGCTCGACAGCCCCTCCAGCACCAGCCCGCCGCCGGCGGCATAGCGCGGCTGGTCGACGGGCACGACGATCGCCCGCCCGTCGTCGCTCATCACGGTCGCGACGGTGCCGCGCTGGAAAGTCGCGCCCGGCGGCAGCATGCCCGCCGTAAAGTCGAATCCGCGCCACCGCGGGCTCCGGCCGTCGATGCGGATCGCGATCGCGCTCATCGTCACGACAGCGCCAGGATCGCGGCTGCCGTGGTGCCGGTCGCGCGGACGTGGCTCGGACGGAACGGCAGGATCGTGCCTGCGGGGACGTTGTTCCACACCGTATCGGCGACATCGCCGACGCCGCGCAGCGTGATGGCGCCGCCCTGGCCGACATACAGCGCCTTGGGCACGTCGTTCAGCGCGACGCTGTCGCTCGGGACGACCGCGCTCGCGCGCGTCGCCGGGGCCGACACCGAATCGGCGCGGTTCGAAAAAGGATCTGCCATCTTCAATGCTCCAGAAAGAAACGGCCCCTTCCCGATCCGTCTCGGGAAGGGGCCGCAGGATTGGCGTCGGGCGCGCCGTGCCGATCAGCTCGCGGCGAACTTCATCAGCTTGATCGCCTCCGAATTGCTCACCGCTCCGCCGACGCGCTTGGTTGCGTAGAAGCTGACGAACGGCTTGTTCGAATAGGGATCGCGCAGGATCTGCGTCTCGCTGCGCTCGGTGATGAGGTAGCCGGCGCGGAAATCGCCGAACGCGATCGACAGACTGTTCGCGGCGATGTCGGGCATGTCCTCGGCCTCCACCACCGGATAGCCGAGCAGCGTCGCCGGCTGCCCGACCGACAGGCCGGGCTGCCACAGGAACTGGCCGTCGCTCGTCTTGAACTTGCGGATTCGCGCCAGCGTCGCCGAGTTCATGACGAACGACGCGCCCTGCCGGTATGGCGTACGCAGCGCCTGGACCAGGTCAATCAGCTTCTCCTCGGGGTTGGCGGCAAACCCACCCGCCGCCCCCGACGCCAGATACTGCAACTGGCCGAACGTCCGCGTCGCATCGCCCGCGGTCGACACCGGCTGGGTCAGGAACCCCTTGGGCCGGTTGGTGCCGTTGCCGCTCACGAACGCCGTGCCCTCAGCCCGGGCAAACTCGCGCGCGATCTCGTCGGCCAGCCACCCCTCGACGTCGAACATCGCGTCGTCCAGCATCGCCTGGCTGGCCGACGGATTGGCGTACAGCTCGCCCATCGGCGGCGCGATCTCGGTAAAGGCCGGCGTGCCCGTGTCGGGGCGTCCGCCAGTTTCCGCCGACCAGCCCGATGGCGTGCCGCCGGTCGACACCAGCTTGCGGTACCCCGCGCTGCCGATCTTCACCACGTTGGCGATGCTGCGGATCGGCGAGATGCTGTTCAGCGTCGCGTCGATCACCGCATCGATCTCGCGCGGCACGGCATAGCCGCCGCTCGCCCCGTCGATCCCGCTCATCGCCTTCAGCTCGACCGTCGCGCCCGACCGGACGAACCCGTCGAAGCCGCTCGTCACCGCCAGGGCGCTACCGCCCGCCAGCAGCGGCCGCGCCGCCGGAACGCCGGCCCCCTCGATACCGGCGAAGCTCGTCGCCAAAGCGTCATTTCCGTCACGCATGCCCGTCCTCCAAATAGGAAAGGGCGCGCCCCCGGTATGGAGGCACGCCCTTTCGTCCAAAATCGATCCTTTTTCAGGCGGATCGTCCGCCTGGCCGCTCAGTCACGACAGCAGCAGCACCGCTTCCGCTCCCACCAGCGAGCCGTTTTCGGCCAGATTCGCATCCAGCCGGCGCACCACCGGCGTCTGCCACCGTCGCTTCTCCGCCTGTCTCACGCCTGTGCTCTGGGTCATCGCTCGGTCTCCGTATCGCTCGGGGGCATGCCGCCCCGGCGTCCGGGCAGGTGCACCGGGGCGACCCGCACAGCCTCAACCAGCTTTTGGCGCGCTGTCGCCTGCAACCGCGACCGTTTCGGTCGGATCGCCCGCTTCCCAGGCATGCACCCGCGCCAGCGGCTGCATCGGCTGCGCGACCAGGCTCACCTCGACCAGCTCGACTGCCTGCAGCTCGCGCCGCGCGCCCTGCGCACTGCGGCGCACGCGGTATCCGAACGACAGCCCCTCGATCGCGCCCGACGCCACCAGCCCGGCGAGCCGCGCATCGTCGATCCGCCCGACGACACGCAAGCCGCGCGCATCCTCGCCGATCGCCTCGACCTGCCCGACCGGACGTCCGCGATGCTGCCACAGCAGCGGCACCGGCCCCGGCACGCCGAATGCCCCCCGCCTGACCACGTCACCGCCGCGGTCGGGCGCATCGAACACCGCGGCATAGCCCGCAAAGCGCACGCGCGCCCCGGTCACTTCGGCACCGCCCAGAATCCCGTCTTCACCGCGATGCCGACCAGCACAAGCGCCAGCACGACGCGCATCACCCACCCGAACGCCGCGCTCAGCGCCGATCGTTTGGCATCGCGCCACGCCCGCAGCATCTCGCGCAGCTCGGCCTGGTCGCCGCGCGCCGCCTCGTCGTGCAGCCCCAGCTTCACCAGCGCGCGGTTTGCGGCCAGCTCGCCCGCTTCCTCGGCGATCGCGCGCAGCGTCGCCATGTCGGCGCCGCCCTCCGAACCTTGCGCCATCAGCTGCGCCAGCACCGCCCCGTTCATGCCGCCTCTCCGATCCCCAGTGCGCGCCGCTTTTCCTCGACGCTCAGGAAGTCCGCCGCCGACACGCTCCGCCACAGTCGCTCGCGGTCCTCGGCCAGCGCCGGCACCCGGTCGAGCGCCACGCCCAGCCGCGCCTCGTCGAACCAGCCGCGCAAGCCTTGCGCGATCCCCGCCAGGATCGTGTCCGCCACCGGCAGGATCGCCTGCCGCCACAGCGCGCGATTGGCCTCGCGGTAATTGGCATAGGCGGCGTCGCCGGGCAGGCCCAGCAGCATCGGCGGCACCCCGAACGCCAGCGCGATTTCGCGCGCCGCCACCGCCTTCAGCCCGACGAAATCCATGTCGGCGGGCGACAGGCTCATCGCCTGCCATTTCAATCCGCCTTCCAGCAGCATCGGTCGCCCAGCGTTGGTCGCGCCGGCGAACCCCGCTTCCATCTCGGTCTTCAGCCGCGCGAACTGCTCGCCCGACAGCGCGCTGCCGTCACCCGGATCATACACCAGCGCCCCGCTCGGTCGCGCGGCATTGTCCAGCAGCGCCTTGTTCCACTTGGTCGCAGCATTGTGGATCGCGATCGCGCCCGCCGCCGCGCCCAGGCAGCCGAGACCATAATGATCGTCCGCCGGGTGGAACGCCTTGATATGCACGATCTCGGGCCGCGGCCCGTCCGCGACCAGCCGCGTCACCCGCTCGCCGACGCGGTATCGATACGCGACCGGCCAGCCCCCGGCATCCGCCTCGACGCTGACCCGCTCGGGGCGCAGCGCGAACAACTCGCCGACGTCCCCCGCCCCGTCGCCCAGCACCTGCACATACGCATTGCCGTGCAGCAGCAGCTGGGCGCTCAGCGTTTCCAGCAGCGCCTGCCCGGTCGATCGCGCCGTCACCAGCGCGATCAGCGCCGGATCCGACCCCTCGATCGCCGCCCACCCGACACCGTCCGCCACCAGCTTCACCGCCCGCTGCGCCACCGGATTGGCGGCATAGCCCTCGCGCAGCTGCGCCTCGTAACTCAGCGGCCATTCCCCGAATGCCGCAGACGACGTCGCCCGCGACAACGCCGGACGCGACTCATCGCGCCCGGGCTTCCACCCGAACCATTTCATTATCGGTCCTCTCCATTCGCCGTGCTCCCGCGCAGGCGGGAGCCCAGGGTCACGCGCGCCACGCTTCAGCTCCCGCGCGCCCTCACACCACTCGCACGCTCGCCACCCCGCGCGCGCCGAGCATCAGCTCGCTCAATCCCCACACCAGCGCGTCGGCGCGATCGGGCGAGCGGCCCGGCCCTTCGTAGCCGCCGCCCGCGACCAGCCCGCACAGCTCGTCCTCCAACGCCGGGAACGCGCCGACATGCCGCACCCGCCCGGCTTCGTAGAGCGTCGCCACCGGCTCCGCCCGCGCCACCTTGCCCTTGCTCGCATGGACCAGCGAAATCTCGTGTTTGATCCCCGCCGCCTTCAGCACCCCCTTCACCAAATCGCCGCCCTGGTTCTTCTCCGCGACCACCCGGTCGGCGCCGTGGCGTTCGACACACGCCGACACCCGCGCCGCCCAGCCTTCCGGGGAAGCACCCGGCGCACTCGCATCCTCGATCACGTAACCCAGCCCATCCGCGCCCAGCGCCACCGCGACGATACCGCACGTGTCGCCGCCCTCGCTCACGCTCGGATCGACCGCCACCACCGTCCGCACCAGCGCCGGCGCGTGGCGCACCCGGCACGCTTCCAGCACCCCGCGCGTCCAAAGGGCGCCGGCGACGTCGTCGATCATCTCGCCGTCCAGCTCCTGCCGCCCCAGCCGCGTGCCGGCGTACTCCGCGGTCACCGCCGCGACGAACGTGTCGGGCAGGTGCGGATTGTCGCGCGTCTTGCCCAGCGTCTCGGTCACGTCGGGCAGCGCCATCACCCGCCGCATCAGCCGCGTCGGTTTGGGCGTCGTCGTCACCAGCGTGCGCGGGCGCTCGCCCAACCGCAGCGTCATCATCAGATTGTCCCACGCCGCGTCGCCGGCCCGCCATTTCGCCAGCTCGTCGCACCACGCATAGTGATGCTCCGGCCCGCGCAACGCCTCGGGCGCTTCCGCCGAATAGGCATAGGCGACCGCCCCGCCCGGCATCCGCAGCTCGCCCTTTGCCGCGTTCCACTTCACGTCCTCGTCGTCGCGCGCCACCGCGATCAGGCCGCTCGTCCCCTCGATCATCACCCGGCGCACGTCGTCGATCGTCCCGCTAACCAGCGCGATCCGCGCCCCCGGCGTCTCGCGCGCCCGCGCCCAGATCCATTCCGCTCCGGCAAGCGTCTTGCCGAACCCGCGCCCGGCACGGATCAGCCACACCCGCCAGTCGCCCTCGGGCTCGAACTGCCCGTCGTGCGACCATTTGCGCCACCGCACCACCAGCTCGCGGCGGTACGACATCGGCATCGCCGCGACGATCCGGGCGCGGTACGCCGGTGGCAGCACCGCCAACCGGTCGATCACGTCGCGCGGCGGCGCAGTTTCGTGCGCGGCACCGGCGGTGGCCACCGTCGCTTTCCGCGATTTGCGCGGCGCCGCCCCGCCGCCCTTCGCCCCGCCGCTCACTTGGCGACCGCGGCCAGCCGCTTGGCCAGTCCGTCGAGTCGCTTCTCCAGCCACGCATCGGTTTCCGTCGCCGTCGCGCGCTTCGAATTTGCATTGGGCCGCGCGGTCCCCTCCACCGTCCCGCGATGCTTGTTCAGCAGCAGCAGCGCCATCTGCACATCCGGCGAGCCGCTGGCCTTTGGTACCAGCCCGGTTCCCGGCATGATTGCCTCCTTCGGGTCGAACAGCGACGGCCCCTCGCCGGTCAGCGACGCCAGGCTCAATCGCAGCAGTTCTTCCTCCAGCCGCTCGTACCCGATGGCGAGCGCCTGGCGCCAGGTCTCGGCAAAGGCCGGGTGCCGGCGGCGTCGGGCGTACAGCGTTTCGGCATGGACGCCCGCCACGCGCGCGGCATGTTTGACGTTGCATGTCTCGGACAGCACAGTGAAAAACCGCTGGACCTTGGCCACTGGAACACGTGGATTCGGTTTCCGTTTCTGCAACGGCGCGCCTTTCGCGCATGCGACGATCGGGCCGTCGATGCGTGCCGCCGTCGCAACGATGCTGTCTCCGCCTTCGCCTTCGTCCGCCATGTCCTCCCCCCTTCGCCCGCCCCCGAAACGCGGACGGGCCGGCGACACGCATGTGTCCCGGCCCGTCCGTGCCGCGCCCGGCAGGTACCACCCCGCCGGCGCTATGCTTGAGGTCCGCGTCGATCGGTCACCCCGGCGTGCCGCCCCAGCACCCAAGTCCCCGACCCGCAATTCCTCAGCGTTCCTGTTATGTGCCAGATGAGCGTGACGATGTCAAGCGTTATTATCCTATCTGGTTCGTTGCCATGCTGCGCGATAATGTCGGGCGCCGCGCGTCGCTTTGAGGTACACTCGGCGTCTGAGGCCGCCCGCCTCCCTCGCGAAAGGATGACCGATGGCCAAGGGTCAGAAGAAATCGAACAAGGAAGTCCGCAAGCCAAAGGCGGAAAAGGTCAAGACGATCGCCGCCAACGCCTCGACCAAGGACAAGCCCGTCCAGATGGTGACGATCAAGGACTGACGACGCCGAAGTGACGCGCGCCGATGGCGACCGGTCACGCTCGTCCAGAAACTGAAGGCCAGGGATCCCGGACCAAGCACACGGCACCAGCCGGACGCTGTAGCGCCGCCCCCCCCTAAGCCCGTTCGTCTCGAGTAGGGATCGAGCGCAGTCGAGAGCCCGTATCGAGAGATGCTCTCCTGAGGCACCACCTTCTCGATACGCTGTCTCCACAGGCTCGAAGCAAACGGCGAGGCTCGATGCGCGAGCGTCCCGAATGTCGATCGGCGCCAGGTCATTCCGCCTGACCGGCGACGCACAGAAGATCGATTACCGCGCCAACGAAATCCGCGGCCTGGTCCTGCGTGCAAAGTTCGTCCGCAGCCGTTGAGCCGGCGACACCCGTAAGTCCTCAGCGCGCCAGCCCCCCGACACAATCATCCACCCCGCCGCGCCCAACGCTCGCCCCCGCGCGTTCCGCCCATATGACCGACCCGCTCGACCGCTTCGTCGCCGCCCAGGCGCACGGCGTCCATGCCGCCGCCCTCGCCGAGCTGCGCGCCGGCCACAAGCGCACCCACTGGATGTGGTTCGTCTTCCCCCAGGTCGCCGGCCTCGGGCGCAGCGCCACCGCGATCCATTACGCACTGGCCGACGTCGACGCAGCGCGCGCCTATCTCGCGCACCCGATCCTCGGCCCTCGCCTTCACGAAGCCGCCGGCGCGATCCTCGCCCACGCCAACCAGCGCACCGCCGATCAGATCCTCGGCCCGATCGACGCCATCAAACTCCGATCCAGCGCCACCCTGTTCGACGCGGCGGTCGGCGACCCGGTCTTCGCCGCGATCCTCGATGCCTTCTACGCCGGCGCCCGCGATCCCGCGACGCTCGACCGGATGCACGGCGCCTGACGCCTCACCCGCCGGTGCGGCGGATCGTCTCGTCCAGATGCACCACCACGACGCCCATCTTGCGCACCGTCATGCGGTTGTGTGCCGACCGGCCATCCGCCGCCGCCTCGATCCACTGCGTCGCGTGCAGCCCGCCCTTCATCCGGAAAGCCAGCTTCAGGCGCCCGCCGATCACCTCGCCCACGACCGGCCCCGCCGCGTCGCTCAGCGTGCCGGCATAATGGCCGGGCGTCACTTGCCGAATACGCCATTCGCGCTGCTTCGCGGGCACGCCCCACTGCTCGACCGTCTGGCGCAGCAGCAGCGTGCCGTCCTCCATCACCCGGCCATCGCCGTGGACGTCGACCAGCGTGGGAGGCCGCATCACGATCTTCAGCCGCCCGGCTCCCTCGGTATGCCCGGCAAAGAAGCGTATCGCATCGAAGCGCACCGGCGCATCGGGCGCGCGCGCTGCGGCCGGCGGGCCTGCGAGCAGCAGCGGGATCAGGGCGAGCGGGGCATGGAACAGGCGCATCGCCCGACAACGCCCGGCACGGCCAAATGTCCCGCGCACGCCTCAATCGATCGCGGTGATCCCCTGCGCCGCCAGGGCCGCGACATGATCCCGCATCGCCTGCACCTGCTCGGGCGGATGCGGCGTCCACTCGGTCAACTCGCCGACGATCTTCAGCGGCGCGCGGCTCCGGTACGACGCGGTCGGATTCCCCGGGAACTTCGTGTCGGTCAAATTGGGGTCGTCGACGAAGTCCCCGGTCGGCTCGACGATATAGATGCGCTCCCGCCCCTCGCCCGCCGCCAGCTCCGCGCCCCACACCGCCGACTCCACCCTCGCCGAGAAATAGATCCACGACATCGCCGCCCCCGACCCGTAGTTCGACGCCCACCCGACCGACAGCAGGTCGCCGACGCGCAGGTCGGCGCGCGTCCCGTGGTAGAAGGGCGGGGTGGCTTCGACGGCATAGGTCATGGCGCAGAGCCTACCCACCCCCGCTGCCGCCGCCAAGCCGGCCCGGCCAGCCGCCCCGAACTGCCGCTGTCACACCCACGCCGATCGGCTAGAGGTTGCCCATGTCCGCCGCCCCGACCAGCCGAGACGCCCGCACCGCGACCCTCGCCCTGCTCGCCACCCGCGCGGAGGGGGCCACCATCTGCCCCAGCGAAGTCGCCCGCACCCTCGCCGCCGCAGCCGGCACCGAAGACTGGCGCGCCGCCATGCCCATCGTCCACACGGCGGTCGACGGCCTGGTCACCGACGGCCTGATCCGCCTGAGCTGGAAGGGCGATGCCAAGCCCACCCGCAAAGGCCCCTACCGCATCGCGCGCCCAGCGTCCGGAGATCGCTAGCGCCTCGTGGCCCCGGCGGCGGGGTGCCCAGCGGCATATTCGATCAAGTCCCAGAGGTTGCCGTAAAGATCGGCAAACACCGCCACCCGCCCATAGGGCTGGTCGGCAGGCGCACGGACCCACGTCACCCCGGCAGCGGTAAAGCGGGCATGGTCGCGCGCGAAATCGTCGGTGGCGAGGAAGAAGGAGACCCGCCCGCCAACCTGATCCCCAACCCGCGCGACCTGCTCGGGCGTCGAGGCGCGGGCGAGGAGGATGGTAGTGGCCCCGACCGGAGTACCGGGCGGGCGGATGATGACCCAGCGCTTGTCCTGCGCGGGCTGATAACTGTCCTCGACCAGCTCGAACCCGAGCTTGCCGACGTAGAAGGCGAGCGCTTCGTCATAGTCGCGGACGACGAGGGCGATGTGGGCTAGGTGGGGCATCTCAAGAAATCGATATTCTACGCGAATAGTCCGAGTGACCGACGTAGCGTAGCTTGAAGCTCTGCCGAAAATTCCGCCGGAGTCTTTGCATTCCACATGACCGTCGTGCAGTGATTAGTATCGAAATGAGTACCTCGCTCGGCAAACACCGAATCTTTGCAAAGATATAATACGGGCTTTCCTAGCCCCTCAGCGTAGCCTGCCTCCCAATATGCTCCAGCATTCGCATGTGTCAGATCGACAAGTACGAAAGCCGCGTCCCTGATCCGTGCGCGCATCACATTGTCGATAACACCAGCGCGCGCCGCGTCGCGCATATCCTCAAGACGATATCCCAGCTCAGATACAGCGGGTTTGACCACATCTTTCAAAAATGGGTCGAGTTCAGGATCACCAAACTGAAGTGCGATGAATCCGTGCGATCCAGCAAATTGACCACGCCTTTCTTCCTCCCATTGTGCCCAACCCTTCAACGAGAGATCAATTCCATCGGGTTCGTCGGCCGTACCTTGGAACGACCGGTTCGCAATTAACAGCAGCCCTCCGTCTGCTAACTGGCGAACAATCCGTAGCGCTGCAGGGCGATTTATCGCACCGATTTGTGCGACGAAAGATTTTGGTGGGTTTCGCGCCGGCTCTCCGGAATTTTGTATACTATCACCAAAGTATTTTAGAATATGCGACGCCTGCTCAGCTGGGCTTGGCAGTTGCAGGTTTGGAAGCATTTCGTCGATAGAATAAGTTGTTAAAGTGATTACGTCTTCGCCAGATTTCGCTGCATCCGTAATTTGTCTTATTCGATAAGATAAGGCAGCATATTGCATAGCACTGAGGTTGCGCTTCTCAATTGCAAGCGTCGTGTTCAAGACAGACCGACTCGCACCGAAATATCCACAATTCTCACAATCAAAAAAAGTGCGGTCGCCCTGAGATATTTCTTTGCTAACAGTGACGTCTCGGCAAATTGGGCAGGCCGTTACCATCAATCATGCTCCCGCCCACCAGCGCCGATGTACAACTCCCGCCCGCCCGCGTTGTAGAGCGCGCTCATCTCCTCCATACCCTTGATCGCCGCGGCCTTGCTGGCTTCCGCGGTTTCCGCGCCGCTCGGGCCGGCGGCGATGAAGCCCTCCGCGCCCTGGTTCTGCTTCGCCGCGAATTCGCGGACCTCGGCGGTGATCTTCATCGAGCAGAATTTCGGCCCGCACATGCTGCAGAAATGCGCGGTCTTGGCGCCTTCCGCGGGCAGAGTCTGGTCGTGATATTGCTCCGCCGTGTCGGGGTCGAGCGACAGGTTGAACTGGTCGCGCCAGCGGAATTCGAAGCGCGCGCGGCTGAGCGCATCGTCGCGCATCTGCGCCGCGGGGTGCCCCTTGGCCAGGTCGGCGGCGTGGGCGGCCAGCTTGTAGGTGACGACGCCCGTCTTCACGTCGTCGCGGTCGGGCAGGCCCAGATGCTCCTTGGGCGTGACGTAGCAGAGCATCGCCGTGCCGTACCACCCGATCATCGCCGCGCCGATCCCGCTCGTGATGTGATCGTAACCGGGCGCGATATCGGTCGTCAGCGGCCCGAGCGTGTAGAACGGCGCCTCCCCGCACACCTCCAGCTGCTTGGTCATATTTTCGCGGATCTTATGCATGGGCACATGCCCCGGCCCCTCGATCATCACCTGCACGTCGTCTGCCCAAGCACGGTGGGTGAGTTCGCCCAGCGTATAGAGTTCGCTGAACTGCGCCTCGTCGTTGGCGTCGGCGATGCTTCCGGGGCGCAGGCCGTCGCCCAGCGAATAGGCGATGTCATACGCCTTCATGATCTGGGTGATCTCGTCGAAATGCTCGTAGAGGAACGACTCCTTGTGGTGACTGAGGCACCATTTCGCCATGATCGATCCGCCGCGGCTGACGATGCCGGTCACCCGCTTCGCCGTCATCGGCACATAGGCCAGCCGCACGCCGGCGTGGATCGTGAAATAGGAAACGCCCTGCTCGGCCTGCTCGATCAGCGTGTCGCGGAAGATGTCCCACGTCAGCTCCTCGGCGATGCCGCCGACCTTTTCGAGCGCCTGGTAGATCGGCACCGTTCCGATCGGCACCGGCGAATTGCGGATGATCCATTCGCGGGTGTCGTGGATGTTGCGACCCGTCGACAGGTCCATGACCGTGTCCGCGCCCCAGCGAATCGACCAGACTAGCTTGTCGACCTCGGTCGCGACGTCGCTGGCGACCGCGGAATTGCCGATGTTGGCGTTGATCTTCACCAGGAAGTTGCGCCCGATCGCCATCGGTTCGGATTCGGGGTGGTTGACGTTGTTCGGAATGATCGCGCGGCCGCGGGCGATCTCATCGCGGACGAATTCGGGCGTCACATAGTCGGGGATGCTCGCGCCGAAGCTTTCCCCGTCGCGAACATACTCGCGGAGCATCTCGCGCCCCAGATTCTCGCGGGTCGCGACATATTCCATCTCGGGGGTGATGATGCCGCGGCGGGCATAGTGCATCTGGCTGACGTTCATCCCCGCCTTCGCGCGCAAGGGACGGCGCACTGCGTTCGGGAATTGCGGCACGCCGCCCGAGCGATCCGGCCCCAGCTGGCCGTTGTCCTCAGGCCGGGTCTCGCGACCGTCATAGCTTTCCACGTCGCCGCGGCCCAATATCCACTGGCGGCGCAAGGGGGCGAGCCCGGCGTTGATGTCGATCGTCACATCGGGGTCGGTGTACGGCCCGCTCGCGTCATAGACGTTGAGCGGCGGCTCGCCCGACGACGGCTCCAGGTCGATCGCCCGCATCGCGACCTTCAGCGGGCCGACGTGAATCTTGCGCGAGCCCCGGATCGGCCCCGTCGTCACGCCGATCTCGGTACGCTTGCCCGAGGAGCGTTCGATCTTCGAATCGATATCGGCCATGTGTCTGCACTCCAAAAAATCGGAGCGCGGGCCACGGAATTCGGGTGAAGACCGCTCCCTCCCTCCGCCGGTGTCAACCGGATCAGGTTCGGCGGGTCGAAGGCTGCACGCCTTCCTCTCAACCGCGCATCAGCGGTCCCCCGGGGATGGCGGCGTTGTAGGCGCTAATATCGCGGCGTCAAAGGCCCTTGCGACCGAACCCGCCGACGCGGCGCAGCGGCGCGGCGGGCGCCAGCGCAACCGGCGCCCCGCCGACCAGATGATCGATCGCCCCGAATTTCGCCGCGCTCATCAGCCCGAGCAGCGCGTCGTAGCGCACCCAGGCGGAACCGCCCCGCACCTGCGCCTGCGCGCCGGTGTCCTGACCCACGACCAGCCCCGCCGCCACGATCGCGGCGATGCGCATGGCGAGCGGCGAGTCCCCGCCGGTCGCGACCGTCAGCCGGACATGGCACGCATGGTCCGGCGCGCCGGCAAGTCCCGCCGGCAAGGGCGCGCCCGACGCCACGATCGTCACGACGATATCGTCCCCGTTTCGCGCCCCCGTCAGCGTCCGCGGCACGCGCAGTCCCTGATCGCTGGCGTCACGGGTCCAGCGCGCGTCCGGCACCGCTTGCGCCAGCTGCTCAAGCACGTCGTCGACGGGAAACCCGATCGCGCGGGTCAACGCCACATATGCCACCAAGCCGTCTTGCGCATCCGCCGGGCTCGCCGTCCCCGCTACGGCAGCAGCCTGCACGACCGCCGCCGCCGCCCGCTCGGCGCGCTCGCCCGCCAGCATGTCGCGGATCACGTCGCTCATCCCCGTCGTGTCGCGGTCGCACGCGCGATCGAGGAAATCCTGCAACACCCCGTCGAAACCGTCATCGCTCGCCACGGGTGCCGCCGCGGCGACGTCGGCCTTCGGCACCACCAGCGCATCGGTATCGCCGAATTCCAGGAACAACGCCTGCACCGGCTGGTCGCGCTCCGCCCGGCTAGGCCCCAGAAAGCATCGGATCGCTTTGTCGCCCTTCGTCCGCCCGGCGGTGTCGCCGTGGCCGATGACGGGTCCGTTATCCAGCAGGTAGACGATCAGGTCGCTCATCTGGTCGCGCACTTCGTCGCACGGCAATGCCGCGTTCCACACCTCCAGCTCATGGCCCAGGAACGGCTCCAGCCCGCTGGTCGACAGGCAGACGTTGCCGTCGGCCATGCTGTGCGGCTTGGTCCAGCTCCACAGCATTACCGGCAGCTGGTCGCGCGCCAGTATGCCGAGAAAACCGGCGGCGCGATCGGGTTCGTAGATCGTGCCGATCGCCCCGTTCACCACCGCGACGACGCCGGGCAGGCGCGCGATCATGCCGGTCAGCAGCGTCATCACCTTTGCAACCTGGCGCACGGTCGCGAAATCGCTGGCGGCGGTGTCCAGCACCGACCCGATCGTCAGGTGCATCGCGTGGCCCGCCACGGCCGCGCGGTCGCCCTGGAACCAGAAACTGCGCGTGTAGCTGTCCTCCCAGATTTCGGGCGGGACGGGCGCGGTCGATGCCTGGACGGCGATGCACGTGCCGCGCCCGACCAGCGCATCGCCGCGCACTTCCCAGCCGCCGTCGAGATCGAGGTCGCGAGCGAACTCCGCCGCCTGCGCCCAGTGCGGCTGGACGCGGCGGTCGCACAGCACCAGCATCAGCGGCAGCACGCGGCGGCTGTAGTCCGCCCCGCTCAAATCGACCCGCGGCGCTGCGGTGCGCACCGGCTCCACGCTTCGCCCCGGTGCCAGCGCCGCCAGCATCGTCGCCGCCTCGACCAGCGACGTGCCGTCGTTCACCAGCTTCACGACTTCGGTCAGCCCGCCCGCCGCCAGCCAGGCGCCACCCGGCACCAGCTGGCACCGCGCGTCGTCCGCATCGGGGATCATCAGGATCGCGGCAGTCAGCGCGACGATGCGGTCGGCGACCGCCTGATGCTCGGTGGTCGGCGTAAAAATCTCGAGGTACCATTCGCCCGCCGGCCCGCCCGGAAACCGCCCCAGCGTGCAGCGATATTCGGTGAAGATCACGGTGGCGCTCGATCGCCCGGCGATCAGCCCGGTCTGGCCGAACACCCCCATCTGCTTGGCGCCGCCATCGTCGTCCTCGCCGCATTGCCAGCGGTACAGCGGCAGGTACTTGCCCAGCATCTCGCGCAGCGGAGCGATCGGGAACGGAACGGGCTGGCTGAAGACGATGACGGCCATGAGCGGTCTCTTGCGGGCGCGGTCCCGCTGCCTAGCGCGGGACCGCTTAACACTCCGTCAGCGATCGTCGCTTTCCGGTCTGGAAAATTATCACTTGCCGAATCGGAAATCGGCAGGCATCACTTTCCACATTGGAAACTTTGGGGAGATGATTGATGGACAGCAACGAAGCCCGCACGGCATTGCTCGGGGTTGATGCGGCGCGCGCCCGCCTTGCGCAGGTCAGCGATTGCCCGCCGTGGCGGCATGCGGCGTTCGGCGGGATCATGGCGCTGTTCGTGGGCGGGGTTACCCTGCCCGCCCCGTGGCCGATGGCAGCGACCGTCGTCGGCCTGGTGGCGGTCGCCATCGTCGCCCACGGCGATCGTCGGCGCACCGGCATGTTCGTCAATGGATATCGCCGCGGTGCGACGCTCGGCGTCACCGCGGCGCTGCTCGCCGTGCTGTTCGTCCTGGTGGCGATCGGGTTGCGTCTGCGCATCGACGACGGAGCAACGCTCGCGAAAGTGGCGCTGGCCGCGGCGACCTTCGCGATCGCGACCGGCTTCAGCGTCGTGTGGCAGCGGGTCTATGTCCGCGAGCTGACGGGCACCGCCGCATGACCGCCGCGACCGACGGGCTCGAACCGCTGCTGCATCCACCGCTCCGGCTCCAGATCGCGGCGATACTGGCGCAAGTCAGCGATATGGAATTCGCCACGCTGCGCGACCTGACGAAGGTCAGCGATTCGGTCCTGTCGAAACACTTGTCGGCGCTGATCGACGGCGGGCTGGTGGAGGTGCGCAAGGCCGCGCGCGACGGGCGTCAGCGGACCTGGGCGGCGCTGACCCGCCCCGGTCGCAAGGTCTATGACCGCCACCTCGCCGCGCTCCATGCGCTCGTCGCCGCCTCGGCGAAGGCGGCGACGCGCATCGGCGATGCTCAGCAGGCGTAGGGCTTAGAAGGTGTAGGCAAGCCCCAGCACGCCGAGCCACTGGCCGCGCTTGCCGGCGATCCGCGTGACCGGCGAATCGCCGAAATCGTTGATGAGCCGCGAATAGGTGCCGCCGCCGATCAGCTTGAAGCCGTGGAGCAGGTCGCCGGTCAGCGCGACGGTGCCGAGCGCCCCGACCGACCAGTTCTTCCACCCGCCGCGCGCATTGTACGTCGGCAGGCCGCTCGCCAGCGCCTGCGTCGGGCTGACCGAGAAATAGGTGCGGGCATAGCCGCGCTCGACCTTCTCCGCCGACGCGAACAGCCCGACCGCCGCTTGGCGCGACAGCGGCGTCAGATACGTAATCGACGGCTGCAGGATGCCGCTGTCGTGCGCGCCGTTCACGTCCTTGCGGTAGCTGATCGATGCGGAGATGCGGTCGTAGGGGCTGGTGATGACCCCGGTCTTGCCGATGCCGACATAGCCGCCCAGCTCGATCGCGGTATCGACTTCGCCGAGCGCGCGAATGCGGGCATCGTCGATGTTCTTGATCGACGACCGGTTCATGTTCAGCACCGCGATCGGCCCGGCCTGGAAATCGATGCCCGATGGCGAGCGGTCGGGGATCAGGTCGACGCTCAGCCGGTTGCCCGCGACCTGGAACGCGAACCCCTTGTACGATCCGATCGCGCCGGGGGCGGGCAGCAGGCGATAGTCGTTCGACCCCTCGTAATCGGGCAGATAGACCGCGCCTGCGCCGATCGTCAGCGAATCGCCGCTGACGTCCAGCTCCGCTGCTGCGGGCGCTGCGGCCTGGTCGGGCGGGATCGTCCCGTCCTGCGCCAGCGCGGGGCTGGTCCAAGCAAGGGTTGCGGCGGCGAGCAGGGCGATCTTGGGCGTCAACGGCGTCACTCCGGGAGAATATTTCGCCATCGTAACGCCGGTTTCCCCAAAAGGGTCCGGCGCTTAGAACAGGTAGCGGATGCGGATGTCCTGCGTGGCGCCTGCGTCGGTCAGCGCAAAGCGGGCGGCTGCGAACTTCGGCGGGCCGAACCCGATCGCCGGGTTGCGCGAAAAGCCGAAGCCCTCGCGCGGGATGCCGAGTGTGGTGTCGAGCTTGTTGTTGCCGTTCTCGTCGTGGATCACGGCGACCGCATAGGTGCCGGGCGCCAGGCCCTCGAACGCGATGTCGCGGGTCGCCGCGGACACCGATCGCGACAGCGCGCGGGCGTCGTCGATACAGGCCGGGAAATTTTCCGGGTCCGCGGTCAGGCAGACGCGGATCATCCCCTTGTCCGAGCGCAGCCTGCCGATGCCGACGTCAAGCCGCGCGACCGGGCTCGCCCCCACCAGCGCGACCGCGCCCGCCGCGACCGCGATGCGCGCGAAAATCGCCCACGCCCGCATCGGTGCCGCACATCCTGTCCCAGAATCTGAAGAACAGTCCAAAGTTACACCCATACGCATCATGATGCCGCTGATGATGGCTCGCCGTGATGAGCCACGCCCCGATTGCCCCGCGCCACATGAACCGGGGAAAAACCTCCCACCCCATATGGTTGGTCACACCCATAACCGTCATCACGCTCAGGACCACCGCCAAAGCGGCGACGTGGATCGGAATGAGGAACACCAGTAGCGGAATTGCCACAGCCAGCGTCGCCGCCTCCAGCGGGTGAAACGCCATCGCCGCCCACGCGGTCGGCGGGCGGCTGGCGTGGTGGACGGCATGGACGCGCCGGAACACCGCCGGCCGGTGCATCCAGCGATGCGTCCAGTAGAACCAGGTATCGAGCGCCGCGAGGTAGAGCAGCACCGACACCGGCGCGTACCAGATCGGCCAAGCGTCCCACCGGTCGTAGATCAACGTCCACCCGCGCGCCTGCCACCCCCACGCGACGATGCCCGCGGGCACCCCATAGATCGCCGCGGAAGCGAGGCTCCACCCGATCTCGCGCCGGATCTGCCGATCGAGGCCGGCGTAATGGCCGGGATGCCGGAGCCGCGTCGCCAGCGCGAAACCGCCGCTCGCCAGCAGATAGCGCACGCCCACGATCACCGTCATCGCGGCAGCGGAGAACAGGATGGCGGACGTCGCGGACATAGGCGGAGCCTTAGCGCGAAATCGCGTGGCTGGGACACCCCGTCACCGCCTCACGCACTCTTCCCCGCCGCGCGCCCATCGGCTAGGCGCGGGGACGTGCCGGAAACCATCTCTTGCGACGTCGCCATCGTCGGCGGCGGATTGTCGGGCGGGTTGATCGCGCTGGCTCTTGCCGCGCGGCGCCCCGGCGTGCGCGTGGTCATCGTCGATCGCGGGCCGACGCTGGGCGGCAACCACATCTGGTCGTTCTTCGGCAGCGACATCGCCCGCGCCGACCGCGATCTCGTCCACCCGCTCGTCGCCCATGTCTGGCGCGATTACGACGTCGCCTTCCCGGCGCGCCGCCGCACCCTGCCCGCGACCTATTATTCGGTGACGTCGGAACGCCTGGACGCCGCCGTCCGCGCCGCGCTGCCCCCGGAAGCGATCCTGACCCGGCGCAAGGTGCTGGCGATCAGCGCGACTGCGGTCGTGCTCGCCGACGGCGACCGGATCGAGGCGGGCGGCGTCATCGACTGCCGCGGCGCCGCCGACCTGTCGACGCTCGATATCGGCTGGCAGAAGTTCCTCGGCCGCGAGTTGCTGCTCAAGCGTCCGCACGGCGTCGAGCGCCCGGTGGTGATGGACGCCACCGTCGACCAGATCGACGGCTATCGCTTCGTCTATACTTTGCCGTTTGCCGACGACCGCATGTTCGTCGAGGACACCTATTACAGCGACACCCCCGACATCGATCACGCGCGTCTCGCCGCCCGTATCGACACCTACGCCGCGGCCAAGGGCTGGAAGCAGAAGGCGGTCGTCCGCGAGGAGGCCGGCGCCCTGCCGGTCGTCATCGGCGGCGATTTCGACCGTTACTGGGCCAGCGGCGGCAAGGGCGTGGCGAAGGCCGGGGTCCGCGCCGGGCTGTTCCATCCGACCACCGGCTATTCGCTGCCCGATGCGGTGCGCACCGCCGCCCTGGTCGCCGCCAGCCGCGACCTGTCGGGCGCGACGCTCGACGCCCTGCTCCATGATTATGCGCGCAAGGCATGGGTCGCGCGCGGCTTCTACCGGATGCTGGATGCGATGCTGTTCCGCGGCGCCGAGCCCGGCGAACGCTACCGCGTGCTCGAACGATTCTACGGCCTGGACGCCGGGCTCGTCGCACGCTTCTATGCGGCGCGTTCGACGCTGGCCGACAAGGCGCGCGTGCTGATCGGGCGCCCCCCGATCCCGATCGGGCGCGCGACACGGGCGATCATGGGGAAACGGGTTTGAAGAGCGCGATCGTCATCGGCAGCGGCTTCGGCGGCCTCGCGCTCGCCATCCGCTTGCAATCCGCCGGAGTCGCGACGACCGTGCTGGAGGCACGCGACCGCCCCGGCGGACGGGCGTATGTGTGGGAGAAGGACGGCTTCACCTTCGACGCCGGCCCCACCGTCATCACCGCGCCCGATACGCTTCGCGAGCTCTGGGCGCTGTCGGGCCGCGACATGGCCGACGACGTGACGCTGCTTCCGGTCAACCCGTTCTACCGCCTCAACTGGCCCGACGGCACCAACTTCGACTACACCAACGACGACGCCGTCCTGCATGCCGAGATCGCGAAGCTCGATGCCGGCGACATCGCCGGATACAAAAGGTTCCTGGAGTATTCGGCGGGCGTGTACCGCGAGGGGTATGAGAAGCTCGGCCACGTCGCCTTCCTCGACTTCAAGTCGATGCTGTCGGCGGCGCCCGCGCTCGCCAAATACCAGGCGTGGCGGTCGGTCTATGCGATGGTGTCGACCTTCGTGAAGAATGAGAAGCTCCGTCAGGCGCTGAGCTTCCACACCCTGCTCGTCGGCGGCAACCCGATGACGACCAGCGCGATCTACGCGCTGATCCACAAGCTGGAGCGCGACGGCGGCGTCTGGTTCGCGCAGGGCGGCACCAACCGGCTGGTCGCGGGCTTGGTCCGCCATTTCGAGCGGCTGGGCGGCGTGCTGCGTACCTCGACCCCGGTCGCCGCCATCGAAACGCTCGGCGACCGTGCGACCGGCGTGACGCTGGAAGGCGGCGAACGGATCGAGGCCGATGCCGTCGCCTCCAACGCCGACCTGGTCCACACTTATCGCACGCTGCTCAGCGGCTCGCGCTCGGGCCGGCGCACCGCGGCGAAGATCGAGCGCAAACGCTTCTCGCCGTCGCTGTTCGTCGTCCATTTCGGCATCAAGGGGACGTGGCCGGGCATCCCCCACCACATGATCCTGTTCGGCCCGCGCTACAAAGGGCTGCTCGCCGACATTTACGACACCGGGATGCTGAGCGAGGATTTCTCGCTCTACCTCCACCACCCGACCGTCACAGATCCGACGATGGCGCCCGAGGGATATTCGACCTTCTACGCGCTCGCGCCCGTGCCCCACATGGGCAAGTTCGTCGGCGACTGGGATGCGCTGAAGGCCACGATCGAGAAGCGCATCCTCGACGAGGTCGGTCGCCGGCTTATCCCCGACATCCACGACCGGATCGTGACGAAGTTCAGCTACACGCCTGCCGACTTTCACCGCGATCTTGGCGCCCACCTCGGCAGCGCGTTCAGCCTGGAGCCGGTGCTGACCCAAAGCGCCTATTTCCGCGCCCACAACCGCGACGATGCGATCCCGAACCTGTATTTCGTCGGGGCCGGCACGCATCCCGGAGCGGGGATTCCGGGCGTTGTGGGGAGCGCGAAGGCGACCGCGAAGCTGATGCTCGAGGGGGAAGGGTAGAAGGGGGTTCAGAGAAGGCGCGAAGGCGCGAAGAGACGGGGATTCGCGCAGAGACGCAGAGGGCGCGGCGAGGAAAGCCACCCCGTCTCGCGCAGCGAGACCTTCCGCCTGATCCGAACCGCACGGATGAAGGTCGCTGACGCGGCAGGACGCTCATCACGCGCGCAACACCTCCGCGCCCTCCGCGCCTCCGCGCGAACCCAAACCTTCTCCTTCGCGCCTTCGCGCCTTCCCTGAACCCCTGTTTCTCCTTTGCCCACCGCCAGAACAGCGATACGAGCCCACCCCATGAAACGCCTCGCCATTTATTGCGGTTCGGCCACGCCGAACGACCCCGCCTTCATCGACAACGCCCGCCATGTCGGCCGCATCCTCGCCGAGCGCGGGATCGGCGTCGTCTATGGCGGCGGGCGGCTGGGGCTGATGGGCGCGGTCGCCGATGCCGCGCTTGAGGCCGGCGGCGAGGTCATCGGCGTGATCCCGCAGGCCCTCGTCGATGCCGAAGTCGCCCACCGCGGCTGCACCGAGCTCCACGTCGTTGACACCATGCACCAGCGCAAACAGGCGTTCACCGACCTGTCCGACGGTTTCGTCACGCTGCCCGGCGGCACCGGAACGATGGACGAACTGTGGGAAGCGATGAGTTGGGCGCAGATCGGCTATCACGCGAAACCCGTCGGCCTGCTCAACGTCGCCGGCTTCTACGACGGGCTCATCAGCTTCGTGCAGACGATGGGCGCGGTCGGCTTCCTGCGTCCGCAGCACCAGGGGCTGCTGATCGTCGATGACACGCTCGACGGCCTGCTCGCCAAGATGGCGGCGTTCGAGCCCGCGACCACCGTCGTCCAGATCGGCGCGAAGGATCTGTGACACCCGCCCCTGACCGCGCCGCGCTGGTCGCCGCGGCGGGGGAGGCGATCGCCCGCGGGTCGAAGAGCTTTGCCGCCGCGTCGAAGCTGTTCGATCGCACCACCCGCGAACGCGCATGGCTGCTCTACGCTTGGTGCCGCGCCTGCGACGACATCGCCGATGCGCAGGACATGGGCCACGACCAGCAGGTCGTCACCGACCCCGCGACACGCATCGCCCGCATCCGCGACCTGACCGCGATGGCGCTGGCCGGCAAGCCGACCGGCGACCCAGCGTTCGACGGCCTCGCCATCGTCGTCGCCGAAGCCCGCATCCCGCGTGCCTTCATCGACGATCACATCGCCGGCTTCGCTTTGGACGCCGACGAATGGCGCCCGCGGGAGGAAGCCGATCTGCTAAGATACTGCTACCACGTCGCCGGCGTCGTCGGGTGCATGATGGCGGTGGTGATGGGCGTCGACGCGCACGATGCCGCGACTCTCGACCGCGCCTGCGACCTCGGCATCGCCTTCCAGCTCGCCAACATCGCCCGCGATATCGAGGAGGACGATCGCGCCGGGCGCTGCTATTTGCCCGACGCGTGGCTGTGCGAGATGGATTTCCCGCCCGGCCAGCACATGAAGCCGCACCTGCGCCCGCGCCTCGCCGTGCTGTCGCGCCGGCTGGCGATGATGGCGGTCGCCTATGAGGAAAGCGCGCAGGCCGGCACGCCCGCACTCCCGTACCGATCGGCCTGGGCGGTCCTCGCTGCCGCCGACATCTACGGCGGCATCGCGCGCAAGGTCGCAGCGGCGGGCGAGCATGCCTGGGACCACCGCGTCACCACCACCCGCGGCGAAAAGCTCGCCGCCATCGCCCGCGCCGCCACGCTCGCGGCGACCCGCGCGCGCCGCTATCCGCCGGCCCCGCGCGATGCCGACCTGTGGACTCGGCCCGTCGCATCGGGCGCGCGTTAACCGTATTCCTTAAGGCCTGCTGCACGCCCTGCGCCGCATAGCCGTGGGCATGAGCCTGCTGTCCGTCCGCCTGTCCCGCGCGCTGGAGCGCGGCCGCGCCCCGGCTGCCTCCCCGGCGACCCGCGCGGAATTGCTGCGTGTCCTCCTCAGGAAACGCGCCGCCGCGCACAATGCCGGCGCCGGCGACCTCGAAGCAATGCTCCGCGACCAGATCCTGTGGTCGCTGCCGATGGAGAGCCGCTCGGACTGAGCGGGCGCGCTTCCGTCCCAACTCGCATCCCCCCACCCCCCGTTCGCCTCGAGTAGGGATTGAGCGCAGTCGAGAGCCCGTATCGAGAGGGCTCTCCTGGGGCACGCACCTCTCGATACGTCGTCTCGACAAGCTCGACGCCTACTCGAGGCGAACGGGGAGGTTCATACCCGCACCGCCGCCACGAAATAATCCAGCGCCACGCTCTCGCTCAACGCGAACCCCCGCCCCGGCGAGAACGCCAGCCCGCGCGTATCCACCACCCGCATCCCCACCCCGGCCAGGATCTCGCCCAGTTCGTCGGGCGTCAGGAACTTGTCCCAATCATGCGTACCGCGCGGAATCTGGCCCAGCCCCTCGCCCAGCGTAATCATCGCCGCGCGTGACAAAGGCGTGCGGTTGGGTGTCGACAGCAGCATCAGCCCGCCCGGCGCCAGCACCCCCGCCAGCCCGGCGACGAACCCGGCAGGGTCGGTGACATGCTCAATCACCTCGAAACTCACCACCAGGTCGAACCTGCGCCCCGCCACCGCCTCGACCCCGCCGACACGGTAGTCGATGTCCAGCCCCACGCCCGCGGCATGGACGCGCGCCGCGCCGATGTTCTCCGCCGCGGCATCGACCGCGGTCACCGCCGCCCCCAGCCGTGCCAGCGGCTCGGCCAGCAGCCCCGCGCCGCACCCCATGTCGAGCGCGGTTCTGCCCTCGAGCGGCGTGAAGCTCGCCGGGTCGCCATGCCAATGCGCGTCCACCCGCTCGCGCAGATATTTCAGCCGCGGCGGGTTCAGCCGGTGGAGCATCGCCGACGAGCCACGGGGATCCCACCAGTCGGCGGCCAGTCGCCCGAAATGCGCGGCATCGCGCGGGTCGCCGAACTGCGCAGGCGGCACGGGCGGGGTGGTATCGGCTGTTACGGTTGCGTCGCTCATGCCCCCCTCTTATCAGGCGGCGTTTCCGCTCCCAAGGGGTCTGCACCACGCATGGCGCGCATCGTGATGAAGTTCGGCGGCACGTCGATGGCCGGGATCGAGCGCATCCGCGCGGTCGCCGCCCGCATCCGCCGCGAATGGGCGGCGGGCAACCAGGTCGCGGTCGTCGTCTCGGCAATGGCGGGGGAGACCGACCGGCTCGTCGGCTTCTGTCGGGAGGCATCCGCACTGTATGACGCGCGCGAATATGACGTCGTCGTGTCGGCCGGCGAACAGGTGACCAGCGGGCTGTTGGCGATCGCATTGCAGGCGATCGGCGTACCGGCCCGCAGCTGGCTCGGCTGGCAGTTGCCGATCCGCACTTCGGACGGCCACGCCTCCGCGCGCATCGCCGATATCGAAACCGCCGGCTTGCTTGCGTCGATGGCGCGCGGCGAAGTCGCGGTCATCCCCGGCTTTCAGGGGCTGGCGTCGGGCGAGCGGGTGACGACGCTGGGGCGCGGCGGATCGGACACGTCGGCGGTGGCGATGGCGGCGGCGATGGAGGCCGACCGCTGCGACATCTACACCGACGTCGACGGGGTCTATACCACCGACCCGCGCATCGTGCCGCGCGCGCGCAAGCTGAAAAAGGTCACCTACGAGGAAATGCTCGAACTCGCGAGCGTCGGTGCGAAGGTGCTCCAGACCCGCTCGGTCGGGCTCGCGATGAAGGAAAAGGTGCGCGTGCAGGTGCTGTCGTCGTTCGTCGACGACGATGCCCCGGCGGCGGACACATTGCCCGGCACGATGATCGTCGGCGAAGAGGAAATCGAGGACATGGAACGCCAGCTCATCACCGGCATCGCCCACGACAAGAACGAGGCGAAAATCACGCTGACGTCCGTGCCGGACAAGCCCGGCGCGGTCGCCAGCATCTTCGCGCCGCTGGCCGACGCGAACATCAACGTCGATATGATCGTCCAGAACATCGCCCACTCGACCGGCCCGACGCCGAGCTCGACCGACGTGACCTTCACCGTGCCGTCGTCCGACCTCGCCAAAAGCCTGGACGTGCTGGAAAAGGCGAAGGCCGAGATCGAATTCGCCCAGATCGTCCACGACACTCGCGTCGCCAAGATCACGGTCGTCGGAGTCGGCATGCGCAGCCACGCCGGCGTGGCGTCGCGCATGTTCACGACGCTTGGCCAGCGTGGCATCAACATCCTCGCCATCACCACGTCGGAGATCAAGGTGAGCGTGCTGATCCACGAGGACGAAACCGAACTTGCGGTGCGTGTGCTGCACACGGCTTACGGGCTGGATGCGGAGGATGACGGCGCCGCCTGATCGCCTGCTCGATCACGACCATTGTCCTGACGGCGTTTGGACCCTAGGCCCCGACCATGACGATCGGACAAGACCGCCTTCACCGCCGCATGGCCCGCGGCACTGCATTCCTGGGTTGCGAGGTCGCGATCCTGTGCGGCGCGATGTCGTGGGTGTCCGAACGCAACCTCGTCGCGGCGATGTCGAACGCCGGCGGCTTCGGGTTGATCGCGTGCGGGGCGATGACGCCCGAGCTGCTCGATGCCGAGATCGCGGGGACGAAGGCGCTGACGTCGAAGCCGTTCGGCGTGAATCTCATCACCATGCATCCCCAGCTGTTCGACCTGATCGCGGTGTGCGCGAAGCACCGCGTAACGCACATCGTGCTGGCCGGCGGACTGCCGCCCAAGGGGTCGCTCGAGGCGATCAAGGAGACCGGCGCCAAGGTCATCTGCTTCGCCCCCGCGCTCAGTCTCGCTAAAAAGCTGATCCGCTCGGGCGTCGATGCGCTGGTGATCGAGGGGATGGAGGCCGGCGGCCACATCGGTCCGGTGTCGACCAGCGTGCTCGCGCAGGAAATGCTGCCCGAGATCGCCGAGCAGCTGCCCGTGTTCGTCGCCGGCGGCATCGGCCGGGGTGAGGCGATCGCCGGCTATCTCGACATGGGCGCCGCCGGGGTCCAGCTCGGCACGCGCTTCGTCTGCGCGACCGAGAGCATCGCGCACGCCAATTTCAAGCGCGCCTTCATCCGCGCCAATGCCCGCGACGCGATCGCCAGCGTCCAGATCGACCCGCGCCTGCCCGTCATTCCCGTCCGCGCGCTGAAGAACGCCAGTTCCGAATTGTTCACCGCCAAGCAGCGCGAAGTCGCCCAGTTGCTCGACGACGGCAAGGTCGAGATGATGGAGGCGCAGTTGCAGATCGAGCATTACTGGGCGGGCGCGCTGCGCCGCGCGGTGATCGACGGCGACGTCGACAACGGGTCGCTGATGGCCGGCCAGTCGGTCGGCATGGTGACGAAGGAGGAGCCGCTCGCCGATATCCTGGCGACGCTGATGGCCGAAGCGGCGCACGCGCTGGAGGCGCGCGCTGCCTGAGGAGCACGCCGGGCTGCCGATCCTCGCGTTCGCCGATGCTCGTGCCTGGGAGGACTGGCTGGCCGCGCAGGGCGACGGCGTGAACGCCGGCCTGTGGCTGAAGCTCGCGAAGGCGGGCAATCCCGCCTCGACGCTGACGAAGGTGCAGGCGGTCGACGGCGCGCTGATCCACGGCTGGATCGACGGGCAGCTCAATCCCTATGACGACGCGTGGTGGCTGGTCCGCTTCACCCCGCGCAAACCCGGGTCGAAATGGTCCGAGAAGAACCGCACGCGGGTGCTGGAATTGATCGCCGACGGGCGCATGGCGGCGCGCGGGCTTGCCGAGGTTGCTGCCGCGCAGGCCGATGGCCGATGGGACGCGGCCTATGCCCCGCAATCGACCGCGACCGTGCCCGACGACCTCGCCGCCGCGCTCGCCGCCCTGCCCGGTGCGCGGGCCTTCTTCGACGCGCTCGACGCCACCAATCGCTACGCCATCCTGTACCGCATACAGGACGCGAAGAAGCCCGAGACCCGCGCCGCACGCATCGCGAAATTCGCCGCCATGTGCGCCGCGGGGGAGCGGGTGTACCCGCGCGGGCGCAACGCAGCCTAAACCCCGCTTTAACCACCTTGCGCCTACACCCTCCGCAGGCCGGGGGGCTGAAGGGCGACGACGATGCGTGGTGTCTTGTGTCTGGCGGCGCTGGCCGCTCTCCTGCCCGGCTGCGGCCATGCCCCGCGCGAAATCGCGGCGGCGCCGCCACCGCTTCCGCAGCCCGTCGCGGTACAGCCGATGCCGCTACCGCCCGCGGGCGCCGCGGCCAATCTCACCATCCCGACCCGCCTCGCCGACGGCAGCTTCGACACGCCCAACCGCGGCGCATCGGGCGCAACCGCGGTCTGGCATCTGCGTGCGGCGCTGAACGTCGCGGCATTGCGCTGCAACGACGACGCGCTGCTCGCCAACTACAACGCCATGTTGCGCGTCCACCGCGCCGCCTTTTCCGCCGCGCACACAGCACTTCAGCGCGAGGCCGGCGCCGCGTTCGACACCGGCATGACCCGACTCTACAATTATTTCGCGCTGCCGAATGTCCAGGCGAGCTTCTGCACCGCCGCCGCGACCGTCGCCGCCAAAATGGCCGCCGAGCCCAAGGACTTTGCCGACTACGCGCCACTCGCGCTCGGCGTGCTCGACGCGCCGTTCACGAATTTCTTCGATCGCTACGCCGCGTACCGCGCCGATCTGGCCGCGTGGAATGCGGGTCGCACCGCGCCCCGCCTCGCCTATGACAGCGCGGTCGTGCTCGCCGAGGGGCCGCCGCGCGGCGCCACCGGCTATGCGGTCGCCGCGCGCTAGCAATACTTAGCCACTGGCGCTCCGCCCCGACTTCGGCCACTGCGCGGCGCCATGGTCGAACAGATTCTCGCGTTCCTCGCCAACATCGTCATCTCGGTGATCGAGGCGACCGGCTATTGGGGCGTCGCCCTGCTGATGGCGATCGAAAGCGCGTGCGTGCCGCTGCCGTCCGAACTCATCATGCCGTTCGCGGGCTATCTTGTGTCGCTCGGCAAGATGAACATCTGGCTCGCCGCTACCGCCGGCGCGCTCGGGTGCAACCTCGGGTCGATCGTCGCCTATGAGGTCGGTAAGCGCGGCGGGCGCCCGTTCGTCGTGCGCTGGGGCAAGTATCTGCTGATCGGCCCCGACGAACTCGACGCCGCCGACCGCTTCTTCCAGCGATTCGGATCGTCGGCGGTGTTCGTCGGGCGGCTGCTGCCGGTCATCCGCACCTTCATCGCCTTCCCGGCGGGCGTCGCGCGGATGCCGCTGGTGCCGTTCCACCTCTATACCTTCGCGGGATCCTGGCCGTTCTGTTTCGCGCTCGCCTGGGTCGGACGCGAACTCGGCGAGAAATGGCACGGCGACCCGCGGGTGCGCGCGTTCTTCCACTCCGCCGACGCCGTCATCGGCATCGTCCTGCTGGTCGCCGTCGTCTGGTACGTGTGGCATCGCATCGCCAAGATCCGCGCCGCCAACCGCTGAGCCCGCAAGCCCGGCGTCCCGCGCCGGGACGGTTTAAGCCGCCCTTTACCCGTCGTCCGTAAGACCGGTGTCCGAAACGGGACAATGGGGACGGGCAGACAATGACGCGAAGCGGCCAGCGCCTGCTGATGGTGATCGACGACGAGCCGGCGCAGCGGCGGCTGATCGCGGCGATCGCCGGGCGGCGCGGATGGCGGACGATCGCTGCGGGCGATCCCGAAGTCGCGATCGCGCAGCTCGGCACGCCCGACGGCATGGCGCTGGATGCGATCCTGCTCGACAGCTGGTCGCCGGATGCCGATACCGCGGCGCTGATCGGCGAGCTGCGCAGCCGGCGCCCCGCACTCCCCATCCTGATGCTGACCGCCAACAACTCGGTCGCCGCCGCGGTCCAGGCGATGCGCGCGGGCGCGACCGACTTCCTGGTCAAGCCGCTCAGCCCCGAACGGCTGCTGTCGGCGCTCGACGCCGCGCTCGGCGCCGCCGGCACGGGCGAGCTCCGCCCACTGACCGAGAAGCTGCCCGCCAGCCTGGCGTTCGAGGATATCGTGGGCGCCGCGCCGCAGTTCCGCGCCGCGCTCGCCATCGCGGCGAAGGCCGCGCGCGCGCGCGTGCCGGTGCTGATCGAGGGCGAAAGCGGGGTCGGCAAGGAAGTCGTCGCCGACGCGCTCCACGCCGCGTCCCCGCGCGCCAAGAAACCGATGATCCGCGTCAATTGCGGTGCGATCCCTGCGAACCTCGTCGAAAGCGAGCTGTTCGGGCACGAAAAGGGTGCCTTCACCGGCGCGTTCGAACGCAAGATCGGGCGCTTCGCCGATGCCGACGGCGGCACCATCTTCCTCGACGAGATCGGCGAGATGCCGCTGGAGGCGCAGGTGAAGCTGCTGCGCGTGTTGCAGTCGGGCGAGATCCAGCCGATCGGCGCGCGCCATCCCCGCGAAGTCGACGTCCGCGTGATCGCCGCCACCAACAAGACGCTGGCCGATGAAGTGGCCGGCGGACGCTTCCGCGAAGACCTCTATTACCGGCTGAACGTGGTGCAGGTGACGATCCCCCCCTTGCGCGATCGTCCGGGCGACATCGCTCCGCTGGCGCGGCATCTGCTGGGGCGGGTGGCGATGCAGCCGGGGTTGCGCCCGCTCGGCATCACCGACGACGCGCTGTCGCTGCTGGTCGGCTACGACTGGCCGGGCAACGTGCGCCAGTTGCAGAACGCGCTCTTCCGCGCCGCGGTGCTGTGCGACGGCGATGCACTGACCAAGGCCGATTTCCCGCAGATCGCGACGCTCGCCGGTGCCCGCGCCACGCCCGCCGGCAGTGCCGGGTCGATCGTCGGGGCAAGCGGCGTCACCCTGTTCCGCGCCGACGGCAATCTGCGCGCGCTGGAGGAGATCGAGGCCGACGTGATCCGCCTCGCCATCGGTCACTACCGCGGGCGCATGACCGAAGTCGCGCGGCGGCTGGGGATCGGGCGGTCGACCCTGTACCGCAAGCTCGGCGAACTCGGCATCGACCAATCCAGCGCGGCGTGAGGGGGCTCTCAGGGCACACTCATCCGTTCGTTTCGAGCGTAGTCGAGAAATCTCGCGCTTAACGTGCGGCCTGTTTCTCGACTTCGCTCGAAACGAACGGGTAGAGGGAGGGCATGCCCGCCTTCACCCACCGCACCATCCTTATCACCGGCGCCGCCTCCGGCATCGGCCTCGCGACCGCGCACCACCTTGCCCATGCGGGCGCGGCCCGGCTGGTGCTGGTCGACAGCGATGCCGACGCGCTGGCGCGGATCGACCTGCCCTGCACGCTCGATCTGCTGCCGGGCGACGTGCGCGACGAGGCGTTCTGGGACAATGCCGCGGCCTATCTCGGCGATCTCGACCACGCGGTCGTCAATGCCGGCGTCGCGGGGGCTTCGGGGATCGCCGACCATGACTTCGCCGAGTGGCGCCGCATCCTGTCGGTCAACCTCGACGGCGCATTCCTGACGCTGCGCGCGGCGATGCGGGCGATGAAGCGCCGCGGGGGCAGCATCGTCGCGACCGCGTCGGCGACCGGGATCAAGCCCGAGCCCGGCACCGCCGCCTATGGCGCGTCGAAGGCGGCGCTGATGCATCTGGTCAAGGTCGCGGCGAAGGAAGGTGCGGCGTCGAACATCCGCGTCAACGCCGTCGCGCCGGCAGGCGTGGAGACGCCGGTGTGGGACGCGGTGCCGATGTTCGCCGCGAGCGCCGCCGAGATCGGGCGCGATGCCGCGTTCGCCGAAATCGCGCGCGCTGCGACGCCGCTCGGGCGGTTCGCGAGTGCGGACGAGATCGCCACGCAGATCGCGTTCCTGCTGTCGGACAATGCGGCACTGGTGACGGGCACGACGCTGGTCAGCGACGGCGGATACACGCTATGACACAGGCGTAACGACCGGGGAGGATCGCATGCTGGGTATCGTCGCACTCGTCGCCGCGCTGATCGCGGTGGGGACCGCCCTCTACCGATTGAGCGCAGGCGCGCCGCCTGCGTTGCGGACGGTGCAGCTGGTCGCGGCACTCGTGGCGGGGGTGCTCGGCATCCTGTGGTGGCACGGTACCGGCGATTCGCGGTGGCTGGTCGGGGGCGTGCTGCTGATCGGCGCGGCGGTGCCGGGCCATGTCGCGGGCAAGCGGCGCGGCGTGGCGATCGCGGCGCTGATCCTGCTGGTGCTGGGTGTCGCGCTGTACGGCATCGCGGTCACGCGGCCGATGGCCCCGCAGCTGGTCCTCAGTCGCGCCGCGACGTAAGCGCCGCGTCGCGCAGGCCCCGCCACACGCGGAGCGCCTGCGCGGTTTCGGCGACGTCGTGAACGCGCAGCATCTGCACGCCGGCGTTCGCGCCGTGGAGGGCGAGCGTGAGACTGCCGCCGAGCCGTTCGTCGACCGGCGCCTCGTTCGACAGCGCGCCGATCAGCCGCTTGCGGCTGGCCCCGAGCACGACCGCGCAGCCGAGGCCGTGGAACAGGGTGAGCGCGTTCAGCAGCGCGAGATTGTCGGCGAGCGTCTTGGCAAAGCCGATGCCCGGATCGATCAGGATGCGTGAGCGATCGACACCGCCCGCCACCACCGCCTCGATCCGCGCTTCCAGCCAGTCGAACACCTCAATCGCGACATCGCCGTAGCCGCCGCCCGCATGCGGGCCGCTTGCGGGCTCGGGCGAGTGCATCAGCACGACCGGGCAGCCGGCGCGCGCGGCAACACCGAGCGCACGGTCATCCCAGGCAAGCGCGGCGACATCGTTGACGACGCTCGCCCCGGCACCAAGCGCGGCAGTCATCACTGCGGCCTTGCGCGTGTCGATCGACACCGGCGTGCCGGTCGCGGCGAGCGCGCGGACGACGGGCTCGACCCGCGCGACCTCATCGCCTTCCCATACCGCCTTGGCGCCGGGGCGAGTCGATTCGCCGCCGACATCGACCAGCGCGGCGCCCGCCGTGCCCATGTCGAACCCGATGCGCGCGAGCGCCTGAGGGTCGTCGCCATGCGCTCCGCCGTCCGAAAAGCTGTCGGGGGTGACGTTCAGGATACCCATCACCTGCGGCTGGTCGAGCCGGACGGTGCGCGGCCCGAGGATGAGCGGCGCGCGGGTGGCCGAGATGCGTTCGGCCAACAGCCGCAGCCGCGCGGCCTGGGACGCGGGCAGATTGGCGATGACGCCGGGCAGCGCCGCGATCGGCACGCTCGCCTGGACGACGCGGGCGCCGTCCACGACCGCGATCAGCTCATAGGCGGCGAACCAGAGCAGCCCGCCGGCCAAGCGCGCGACCTCTCCATCGCGGCCAACGGGGGTGTCCACGATCGCCTCTGGGCGAAGGTAGAGGCGGGCGGTGGGGGGGAGGGTGGCTGGGTCGAACATTGTTTATTCCCGGCGCGAGGGGCCTTGGGCAGTAGCACGTGGCGCGCCGCGGCAAAGCCGCGTCGTCGGTCGGCACGATGTGCCGCCGGCCGCAGCGCCGGCCGAGCCGGCGAACTGGCGCGCCAATTCGCCTGCCGGCGCTAAGGCTGCGTCGCCAGCAGGTACGTCTGCCGCAGCGTGTCGATCGGCTTCAGAGTGCCCTCGCCCTCGTGGTGCCAGAAGGTCCAGCCGTTGCAAGCCGGGGCGCCCTGCAACACCGAGCCGAGCTTGTGGATCGAGCCGACCTGGCCGCAATCGCTCAGCAGCGAGCCGTCGGCGCGGACGGTGGCGCGCCAGCGGCGCTTGGTGTCGGTCAGCACCGCGCCGGGCAGCAAATAGCCCGTCTCGACCAATGTCCCGAACGCGACCTTCGGCGCGGCCTTGGGCGACTGCATCGTGGTCAGCGCCGATTCGTCGAGCGGCAGCGCGGCGGCGATGCGTTCCTCGGCGGCGGCGATATAGTCGTCCTCGCGCTCGATGCCGATCCAGCGGCGTCCCAATCGCTTGGCGACCGCGCCGGTGGTGCCGGTGCCGAAGAACGGGTCGAGGATCACGTCGCCGGGCTTCGAACAGGCCAGCAGGATGCGGTAGATCAGCGCCTCGGGCTTCTGGGTCGGGTGGACCTTCACCCCGTCCTTCTTCAGTCGCTCCTGCCCGCCGCAGATCGGAAATTCCCAGTCGCTGCGCATCTGCAGTTCGTCGTTCAGCGTCTTCATGCTGCGATAGTTGAAGGTGTAGCGCGACTTCTCGCCCATCGACGCCCAGATCAAAGTCTCATGTGCGTTGGTGAAGCGGGTGCCCTTGAAGTTCGGCATCGGGTTGGCCTTGCGCCACACGATGTCGTTCAGGATCCAATAGCCCAGATCCTGGATCGCGGCGCCGACCTTGAAGATATTGTGGTAGCTGCCGATCACCCAGATCGCGCCGTTCGGCTTCAGGATGCGCTTCGCCTCGGCCAGCCACTCCCGCGTGAAGCGGTCGTACGCGGCCAGGCTGTCGAACTTGTCCCACTCGTCGGTGACGGCATCGACATGGCTGCCGTCGGGGCGGTTCAGGTCGCCGCCGAGCTGGAGATTATAGGGCGGGTCGGCGAAGATCAGGTCTACCGACTTCGCCGGCAACGCGCGCATGACGGCGATGCAGTCGCCCTTGATGATGCGGTCGAGCGCCAGATCGAGGGGCGCCTCGTCGGCGAGCGCAGGCGTGCCTGCGACCTTTTCGATAACCCCCACGTGAATCGGCCCCCCGTTGTTGAACCGCGAAATCGACCGAGCCGGCGGACTCCGTCAAGCGCACATTGGTTAACGGTTCCGGTCAAGAAATCGTTAACGGAGCGGAACATTTCCGGGCCGGGCCCGCATCTTGAGTCCATGTGGACAAGTTATCCACAACCCCTAGTGGTGTGGCGGAAAAGACTCGTGCGGCATGGATAACGGCAATTCGGCTTGGGCGACCGGTGCGAACGACCGGCGGTGAAGAGGGGTCGGCCCATGTTCGCGCAGCGCCCGCAGGTGATGGGCGCACCCGTATCCCTTGTTCGAATGCCAGTTGTAGGCGGGCCAGGTGTCGGCGGCGGCGATCATGATGGCGTCGCGGGTCGTCTTGGCGATGATCGACGCGGCGGCGATCGACAGGCTGATCGAATCGCCCTTCACGATCGGGGTGCAGGCGTGGTTCCAGCGTGGGGACCGGTTGCCGTCGACCAGCACGTGACCGGGGGCGATGCCAAGCGCGTCGACCGCCAGCGTCATCGCCTTCATCGTCGCCCAGTAGATGTTCAGGCGGTCGATCTCGTCGGGCTCGACGATGCCGACGCCGACGATCGCGCACCCGCGCAGCCGCGCGGCGAGGCGTTCGCGTTCCTTCGCGGGCAGCTTCTTCGAATCGTCGATCCCACGCGGGATGCCCTTGGCGGGCAGGATCACCGCGGCGGCGACGACCGGTCCGGCGAGTGGCCCACGCCCCGCCTCGTCCACCCCGGCTACGGGGGCGAGCAGCAGCTTTTCGTGGCGCAGCGACGGCATCTCAGCCCTCGATCGCGTCGAACGGGATGACGCCAAGGGCGTGGCCGATGGGTCCGTGCCCCTGCCCCAGCCCCGGCGCATGGGAGAGAGCCGTCCGCACGAACCGGACCGCGCGCGTGAAGGCGTCGGCCATGTCCATCCCCTGCGCCAGCCCGCAGGCGAGCGCGCTGGCGAAGCTGCACCCGGTGCCGTGGGTGTGGGCGGTTTCGATGCGTTCGCCCTCCAGCCGGGCGACCTCGCCGTGCGGAGACAGCAGACGGTCGACGATCCAGCCACCATCGGCGTGACCGCCCTTGGCCGCGAGGTGGCAGCCGTGGGCGAGTACCGCCGCCTCGCCGCCGAGCGCGGCGAGCTCGGGGATGTTCGGGGTGACGACGCTGGCGATCGTGATCAGCCGCTCAAACGCGGCGACGGTCGCGGCATCGGCCAGCGTCGATCCGCTGGTCGCGACCATGACCGGATCGAACACGATCGGTACGTCGAGGCGTTCGAGCCGGTCGGCGACGGCATGGGCGGTGTCGGCCGATCCGATCATCCCGATCTTCACCGCGTCCACCCCGATGTCGCCGACGACGCTGTCGATCTGGGCGATCACCATGTCGGCGGGGATCGGCATGACCCGCTGCACGCCCAGCGTGTTCTGCGCGGTGATCGCGGTGACCGCGGTCATCGCGTGGCCGCCGAGCATCGTCACTGTCTTGATATCGGCCTGAATCCCCGCGCCGCCGCCCGAATCGGATCCCGCGACGATCAGCACGCGCGCGATCGTCATGCGCGCGACCTCGCGAATGTTGACAAAGTTGACGGCCGATCGGGGGGTCGGAACATGCCGCGCCCATGCCATGACAGGGGCGTGTAGGACAGCGGTTTTGGACAGCGTCGTGTGCCCCGGCCAACGCCGGGGTCCGGGTGCGGAGGTCGTGTTGGATAGGTCGCGCGTTGGATCATGATCGGCACCCAACTGGGCCCCGGCCTTCGCCGGGGAACGATTGGAGTTGCAGGTTTGCCTGTAATGCCGGCGGGAGAGCCTCGAGCGATCCCGTGCCTGCCCTAGACCCCCGCCTTCGCGGGGGCACGGCGCGCATGAGGAGCGGAAACGAGCACAACGCATCGCGCTCCCGCGCAGGCGGGAGCCCAGGGTTGCGCGCGGCGCGGCTAGCCCCGGAACCGTCGCTCGGTCGAGGCCGGATGCCGCTCCAGCGCGTCATCCACGCGGGCCGGGCGATCAAGCAGTTCGCCGCCGCAATTCGGGCAACGCTCGTCGAATTTGTCCGCGCACTCGGCGCAGAAAGTGCACTCGAACGAGCAGATGAAGGCGCCCGCCTCGTCGGCGGGCAGATCGACGCCGCAGCGTTCGCAGTCGGGGCGCATTTCGAGCATGCGCGGAGTCTAGGGCTTTTGGGGCGGACACGCCATGCCGGGCGAGCATTTCGGCGCACCCGGCCGTCAGACGGAACGGCTACGCCGCTCCGCTGCCCGGGCGGGACGAGTCCTGGCTTTGCTGGCGCAAACCCAGGCGTCTCGTCGGTTACACCGCCGCCCGCACCGCGTCGCATATCCGGTTCACGACCGCCTCGACCTGCGCCGCGTCGTCGCCCTCGGCCATCACGCGGATTACCGGTTCGGTGCCCGAGGGGCGGATGACCAGGCGACCGGTGCCGTTCAGTTCGGCCTCGGCCTCGGCGATCACGGCCTTGACCGCGTCCGCCTCCAGTGGCTTGCCGCCCGAGAAGCGGACGTTCTTCAACAGCTGCGGGAGCGGTTCGAAGCGGTGGAGGACTTCGCTCGCCGGGGCGCCAGCACGGACGAGTTCGGCGAGGATCTGAAGCGCCGCGACCAGACCGTCGCCGGTGGTCGCATAGTCGCTGAGGATGATGTGCCCGGACTGCTCGCCGCCGACGTTGTAACCGCTCGCGCGCATCTTCTCAAGCACGTAGCGGTCGCCGACGGCGGTGCGGACGAGGCCCAGCCCCTGCGCCGCAAGATGGCGTTCGAGGCCGAGGTTCGACATGACCGTCGCCACCAGCCCCCCGCCCTGCAACCGGCCCTGCCGCGCCCAGCCGCCGGCGATCGTCGCCATCAGCTGGTCGCCGTCCACGACCTCGCCATGTTCGTCAGCGACGATCAGCCGGTCGGCGTCGCCGTCGAGCGCGATGCCGATATGCGCGCCGCTCGCGACCACGGTTTCGCACAGGGTGAGCGGCGCGGTCGATCCGACCTGGTCGTTGATGTTCTTGCCATTGGGCGTCACGCCGATCGCCACGACCTCGGCACCCAGCTCCCACAGGGCCGAGGGTGCGACCTGGTAGCCGGCGCCGTTCGCGCAATCGACCACGATCTTGAGGCCGTCGAGCCGCAGGTTTTCGGGAAAGGTCGACTTGGCGAAGTGGATGTAGCGTCCGCGCGCATCCTCGACCCGGCGGGCGCGGCCGATTTCGGCGGCGGGGGCGAGATCGACCGCGCCGTCGATCCCCGCCTCGATCGCGGCTTCGTCGGCGTCGCTCAGCTTGTAGCCGTCGGGGCCGAACAATTTGATGCCGTTATCGAAATAGGGGTTGTGGCTGGCCGAGAGCATCACCCCCATGTCGGCGCGCATCGAGGCGGTCAGCATCGCGACCGCCGGCGTCGGCATCGGCCCCAGCAGCACCACGTCCATGCCGACCGAGGTGAAGCCCGCGACGAGCGCGCTTTCGAGCATATAGCCCGACAGGCGCGTATCCTTGCCGATCACCACGCGGTGGCGGTGGTCGCCGCGGAGGAAGTGCTTGCCCGCCGCCATGCCAACCCGCATCGCCATCTCGGCAGTCATTTTATTGGCGTTGGTCAGGCCGCGAATGCCGTCGGTGCCGAAATATTTTCTTGCCATCGTGCGTGTTTCCGCAACCTTGTGAGCCGTCGTGGCCGCCGCCATAGCGCCCAGCCACCGGAGAATCGAGCATGTCGCAAGCCACCCGTATCCTGATCGCGCTGGCCGGGGGGCTGATCCTCGGCATCGCGCTGTCGTGGTGGGCGCCCGCCGCCGACGTCGCGCTGCTGGCGGTGACCGAGCCGGTGGGGACGATCTGGCTGCACGGGTTGCAGATGACGATCGTGCCGCTGGTCGTGGGGTTGCTGGTGTGCGGGATCGCCGCGACCGCGGAGGCGGCGCGGGCGAGCCGGCTGGCGACGCGGGCGCTCGCCGTGTTCATCGCGCTCTTGTGGACGTCCTCGGCGCTGGCGGCGGCGATCATGTTCGGGCTGCTCGACCTGTTCCCGCTGTCCCCCGACGCGGCCGCGGCACTGAAAGGCGCGGTGGCGAGTGCGGGCGAGGTCGGCAAGGTGCCGCCATTCGCCGAGTTCCTCGTGGCGATGGTGCCAACCAACCCGCTGTCGGCGGCGGCGAACGACCAGTTCCTGCCGCTGATCGTGTTCACGGTCGCGTTCGGTTTCGCGGTCACCCGCCTGCCCGAGGAACCGCGCAAGCTGATCACCGCGGTATTCCAGGCGATCGCCGACACGATGCTGATCGTGATCGGGTGGGTGCTGTGGCTGGCCCCGGTCGGGGTGTTCGCACTGGCGTTCACGGTGGGCGCGAAGGCGGGCGGCGCGGCGTTCGGGGCGCTGCTCCATTATGTGTTCGTCATCACCGCGACGGGGGCGGGCGTCACGTTGCTGGTCTTCCCGGTGGCGCTGATCGGCGGGCGGCTGTCGATCGGAGCCTATCTGCGCGCGATGACCCAGCCGGCGGCGGTGGCGGTGTCGACCCAGTCCAGCCTTGCCTCGCTGCCCGCCATGCTGCGCGCGACCGAGAAGCTGGGGGTACCGGTGGCGACGTCGGGCGTGGTCCTGCCGCTGGCGGTCGCGATCTTCCGGTTCACGGGACCGGCGATGAACCTGGCCGTCGCGCTGTACGTCGCGCACATCTTCGGGGTGCAGCTGACCGCGGGGCAGATCGCGATCGGCATCGCCGCGGCGGCAGTGACGACGATGGGCGCGGTCAGTCTGCCGGGCACGATCAGCTTCGTGTCGTCGATCGCCCCGATTGCGCTCGCGATGGGCCTGCCGATCGGCCCGCTCGCGCTGCTGGTGGCGGTGGAGACGTTCCCCGACATCATGCGGACGCTGGGCAATGTGGCGATGGACGTGGCGGCGACATCCGCGATCGCGCGGCGATCGGGCACGGGCGATGCTATGACCGAGGCGGATGCTATTCTGGCCGAGGCGCCCCAGTAGAAGAAGGCAGGGGTTCGAAGGGAAGGCGCGAAGGCGCTAAGAAGGAAGAACGATTTTTCGCGCAGAGGCGCGGAGGCGCGGAGATGAGGCGCTCGGGACTGCGCGAAGCGCCTTCATCATCCGGGCGAAAGTGCAAGCCTGCGGCGCCTAGAGACCAACAGCCTCTGCGCCTCTGCGCGCAAAAGCACCTTTCTCTTCGCGCCTTCGCGCCTTCTCTCGAACCCCTATCTTCTTACCTCAGAAGAACCAGCTCCTCCGCCATCGACGGATGCAGCGCGACCGTGTCGTCGAAGTCCTGTTTCGTCAGCCCCGCCTTCACCGCGATCGCCGCCGCCTGGAGGATTTCCGGCGCGTCGGGGCCGATCATGTGGAGGCCGACGACGACGTCGGTCTCGGCCTCGCACACCATCTTGTAGAGGCAGCGTTCGTTGCGGTTGGCGAGCACGTTCTTCATCGCGCGGAAGTCGGAGAGATAGACTTTTACGGTGCCGAGCTTCTGCTTGGCCTCCGCCTCGGTCAGGCCGACGCCGGCCATCGGCGGGTGGCTGAACACGGCGGACGGGATGTTGGTGTAGTCGACGCGCGTCGGCTTGTTGCCATAGACGCTGTCGGCGAACGCCTGACCCTCGCGGATCGCCACGGGGGTCAGTTGGACGCGGTTGGTGACGTCGCCGACCGCGTAGATCGACTTGCACGACGACTGGTTGTCGGCATCGACGACGACCGCGCCCTTGTCGTCCAGATCCACGCCCGCGGTGTCGAGGCCGAGGCCATCGGTGTTGGGCACGCGGCCGGTGGCGAACATCACGCAGTCGACGGTGATCGGCTCGTGGTTCGACATCTTGACGGTCAGGCACCCGTCCTTGCCCTTGGTGATGCCTTCGAAATCGGCGTGGAAGCGGAAGTCGAGCCCCTTCATCATGCTGATCTGGAGCAGGCGGTCGCGGATTGATTCGTCGTATCCGCGCAGGATGACGTCGGTGCGGTTGATCAGCGTCACCTTGCTGCCGAATTCGTTGAAGATGCCGGCGAATTCGTTGGCGATATAGCCCGCGCCCGCGATCAGGATGCGCTTCGGAATGGCATCGAGGTGGAAGACGTCGTTCGAGGTGATGCCGTGTTCGTGTCCGGGACAGGACGGCACATGGGGGCGGGCGCCGACCGCGATCAGGATGCGCTCCGCAGTGACCTCGCGCCCGCCGGCCAGCTTCAGGCTGTGAGGCCCGGTGACGACGGCGCGTTCGGGGATGATCTCGACCCCGTGGCTTTCCAGCGTGCTGGTGTAGGCGGCGTTGATGCGGTCGACCTCGGCCAGGACGTTTTCCTGGAGGCATTTCCAGTCAAACTCGCACGCGTCGGGGACTTTCCAGCCGAAACGGCGCGCATCCTTCAGATCCTCGGCGAAGTGGGCGCCGTACACGAGCAGCTTCTTGGGCACGCAGCCGCGGATGACGCAGGTGCCGCCGACCCGATACTCCTCCGCCACCGCGACCCGCGCGCCATGCGCCGCCGACACGCGCGCGGCGCGGGTGCCGCCCGAGCCGGCGCCGATCACGAAGAGGTCGTAGTCGTACTTGGCCATGATCGCATCCAGCATTCGAGTGGGGTGATGGACCGCCATCTAGGTGGCTGAAGCCTTGCGCGCCACCCGGCGATGCGCGACGCTCCCGCACACACAGCGGAGAGCGGGCCATGAGCGAATTCGACATCATCGTCTATGGCGCGACCGGGTTCACCGGGCGGCTGGTGGCGGAGTATCTGGGCAGCCGCGACCACGGCGTGACATGGGCGATGGCGGGGCGGTCGCTGTCGAAGCTGGAGGAGGTGCGCGCCGAAATCGGCCTGCGCGCGTCGGTGCCGCTGGTCACCGCCAACGCCGACGATCCCGCCAGCCTGCGCGCGATGTGCGAACGGACGAAGGTGGTGCTGACGACGGTCGGGCCGTACCAGCTCTACGGCAGCGACCTGGTCGCCGCCTGCGCCGCGACGGGGACGGCTTATGTCGACCTGTGCGGCGAGCCGGCGTGGATGCGGCACATGATCGACGCGCACCATGCAGATGCACAGGCGACGGGCGCGCGGATCGTGTTCAGCTGCGGGTTCGATTCGATCCCGTTCGACCTGGGCGTGTGGACCTTGCAGGAAGCGGCGCGTGCGAAGTTCGGCGCGCCGGCGCCGCGTGTGAAGGGCCGGGTGAAGGCGATGAAGGGCGGCTTCTCTGGCGGGACCGCCGCCAGCCTGAAGGCGACGCTGGCCGCCGGCGCGCGCGATCCGGGCGTCTTCAGGCTCATGATCGACCCGTTCGCGCTGACGCCGGGGTTCGAGGGGCCGTCGCAGCCGAAGGGGCTGCTGCCCGAGTATGACGACGCGATCGGCGTGTGGGTGGCGCCGTTCATCATGGCGGCCATCAACACCAAGAACGTCCACCGCACCAATGCGCTGGCGGGGCATCCCTACGGCACCGACTTCCGCTACGACGAGATGATGGTCGCGCCGGGGCTGGGCGACATCGGGCGGGCCGCGGCGGAGGCGATGGCGAAGCTGAACCCTCTGGCGAGCGACAAGGGACCGAAACCCGGCGAAGGCCCGTCGAAGGAGGAGCGCGAGAGCGGCCATTACGAGATCGCCTTCATCGGCGAATATCCCGACGGCCGCAGCCTGACCGCGACCGTCACCGGCGACCGCGATCCCGGCTATGGATCGACCAGCAAGATGATCGCCGAGGCCGCGATCTGCCTGGTGAAGGATGTGCAGGGCGACGGCGGCATCTGGACCGCAGGGGCGCTGATGGCGGCGCCACTGGTCGCGCGGCTGAAGGCGAACGCGGGGCTGACCTTCACCATCGAGGGCTGACGGAGCGGGCGGCGTTTCCGTGCGTTCGGGCGTCGAGCAAGCGGGAGCCCGAGCGATGTCCGAACCGAGCGTAGCGATCGTCACCGGCGGGGAGTCGGGTATCGGCAGGGCGTGCGCGGTGGCGCTGGCGGCGACCGGGGCGGCGGTCGCCATCACCTGGTTTCGCGACTCCGCCGCCGCCGATGCCGTCGTTGCCGAGATCGGCGCGACGGGGGGACGCTCCATCGCCGTGCAGACCGACGTCGGCGACGAAGCCGCAGTCGAGGCACTGTTCAAGGCGGCGGAGGATGCGTTTGGCACGGTCACGCTGCTGGTCAATTCGGCGGGGCTGAACATGACCGGCACGATGCTGGCCGACATGGCGCTGGCGCAGTTCGACCGGGTGGTGCGATCCGACCTGTACGGTCCGTTCCTGACGTGCCGGCGGATGGTGCGCGCGCTGGAGGCGAAGGGGCGCGGCGGGCGGATCGTCAACATATCGTCGATCCACGAACGCGCGCCGCGTCCCGGCGGGGTCGATTACGATGCGGCCAAGGGTGGCCTCGCGCAGCTGACCGCGACGCTGGCGCTGGAGCTGGCGCCCAAGGGCATCGCGGTGAACGGCGTCGCGCCCGGCATGATCCTGACGCCGATGAACCAGAGTGCGCTCGACCACCCGGACGAGCTGGCGGCGAAGGAACGCGCGATTCCGTGGGGACGGGCGGGTAAGCCCGACGAGGTCGCCGCGCTGGTCGTGTTCCTGCTGTCGCCAGCCGCCGATTATATCACCGGCACCACCGTCACCATCGACGGCGCGCTGTCGCTGACCGTCGCGCAGGGGGCCTGAGCATGGTCGCTTACGTCGTCGAGGCGCTGGAGGACGTGACCCTCGATATCGCCGGCGCCGAGGGTCGGCTGGCGGGGTACGATCTGATGAGCCCGTTCGTGTGGCGCGAGGGCGGGCGCTGGCGGTTGCTGGTGCGGGTCGTGCCCGATCCGCTCGGCCCCGACGATCCGACCGGCATCATCTGGGCGGGCGAATCGGACGATGGCCGGCTGTTCCGCATGGACGCCGCACCGGCGATCCTGCCCGGCCCCGACCCCGACGACGCCGGCGGGTGTGAAGACCCGACCGTCGTCACCGACGCCGACGGCTATCTGATCTACTACACCGGCGTCGATGCCGCGCGGGCGCAGGGGTGCATGATGGTCGCGACCGGCCCGACGCTGACCGCGCTGACCAAGGACGCGGTGGTACTGAAGGCGCCGGAGGGCGAGGGCAACATCAAGGAAGCGACACTGGCCGAGGCGAGCGACGGGACGTGCCGGCTGTTCTACGAATATGCGAAGGGCGGCGCGTCGCGAATCGGCATGGCGACAGGGCCGTCGCCGGCGGGGCCGTGGGAGGTGATCGACGACCCCTTCACCGTGCGCGCCGACGGATGGGACAATTGGCATCTGTCGACCGGGCCGATCGTGCAGGCGGCGGGCGCCGACCCGGTGATGTTCTACAACGGCGCGACGGTCGACGCGCGCTGGCGGATCGGGTGGATCAGCTTTTCCCCCGATTTCGCCCGCGTGACGGGCCGCGGGATCGAGCCCGTCCTGGTGCCGCCCCCGGCGACCGACCGCGCCGCGACCGACATCGCCTTTGCCGCCTCCACGGTCGAGGACGACGCCGCAATCTGGCTCTATTATTCGCTGGAGGACCGCATCCTGCGCCGTGCGGCAGTGGTGCGCTACGCCTGAGCGGCGGCGCCCATCCGTCGCAGCGCATCCATCGCCATGTCCGCCAGCTTCGACAGCCCGCCCATCTTGTCCGGACCGAAGCCCTCATGCGGTTCGGTGTCGAGCACGCACAAAGTCCCCACCGCCTGGCCGTCGGTGACCAGCGGCACGCCCGCGTAGAAGCGGATGTTGGGCGCATCGGTGACGAGCGGGTTGGCGATGGTCCGCGCATCGGCCGCCAGGTCGGGGATGACCAGCGCGTCGCCCTTCGCCAGCACGTGCGCGCAGATCGCCATGTCGACCGGTGTACCGGTTAGGTCGGTGCCGACCCGCGCCTTGAACCACTGCTGCTCCGCGCCCACTGCGGTGACGAGCGCGATCGGCATCCCGGACATCGCGGCCGCTTCCGCCACGATCGCGTCCAGTGCGGGATCGGGAGGGGAGTCGCCACCGATGCCCAGCTCGGTGACCGTACGCAGTCGTGCGCTGTCGTCGATTGCCCAGCCCGTCATCATGCTACCTCGTGCATTCATGCCGATCCGGCACCCGTCCGCACTAAGCGATCACGCGAAAAGCGCAACCAGAGCGCCGGCGATCGCGACCGATCCGGCGATCAGCGCACCCGCGCGGCGGCGGCGGGTGCGCGAATACCGGTCCCATTCGGGCACGTCGAGGTACCAGCCGCCCTTCGCGCCCGGACGCACGACCCCGGCCTCCTGAAAGCGTTCGAACATGCGGCGCTGGACGCGGCGTTCGGGCGCGAACGGCACCGCCTGCGCGGGCGACACCGCGTCGCGCGACATGAAGTGCGAGATGACGTCGCGTCGCGCCTTGGCGACGACGGCGGCTGCGGCGGTTGCCATGTGCTGCTCTCCTGTTTTCCGTTCGTTTCGAGCGAAGTCAAGAAACAGGCCACGGATTCAGGCTTCTCGACTTCGCTCGAAACGAACGGTTTGTACCCTACCGTTTCCGGCCCTGGTGGCGGATGTTGGCAGGTCGGCCGCGGTGCTTCAAGACGCGCGGTGGACGCCCCTTGCCGCGGTGGCCGCGATCGTCGCCGCCGCCCGCCGATCCCTTGCCGTCGGGCAGTTCGAAGCGCAGCGCGCCGCTGACCGGATTGGCCTCCGCCAGCCGCAGTTGCAGCCGCTGGCCGAGCGCGAATTCGATGCCGCTGTGTTCGCCGACCAGCCGCTGGCCCTTTTCCTCCCAGCGGAAATATTCGGCCCCCAGGTCGCGTGCGGGGACCAGGCCATCGCCGCCGATCCCCTCGACCGTGGCGAAGAAGCCGAACGACTGCACGCCGGTGATGCGTGCGTCCATGATGCTGCCGACATGTTCGCTGAGGTAGGCGGCGACGTAGCGATCGACGGTCTCCCGCTCCGCCTCCATCGCGCGGCGCTCGAGCTGGCTGATGCCTTCGCCGATGCGGTCGAAGCCGGCGACTTCCTCATGGGTGATCCCGCCGGGGCCGAGCTTATAGCCCTCGACCAGCGCGCGGTGGACCATCAGGTCGGCGTAGCGGCGGATCGGCGAGGTGAAGTGCGCGTAACTGCCGAGCGCGAGGCCGAAATGGCCGGCGTTCTGCGGGCCGTAATAGGCCTGGGTCTGGGTGCGGAGCACCTGCTCCATCGCCTGGGGGCGGAAATCGCTGTCGCCGATGCGGTCGAGCAGCTGGTTGAAGGTGGCAGGGCGGATGACCTGGCCCAAGGCAAACTCGATGTCGAAGGTCTTGAGATACTCCTTCAGCGCGACCAGCTTCTCGCGCGCCGGGGGCTCGTGGACGCGGTACATGACCGGCATCTTTTTCGCCTCCAGCGCCTTCGCCGCGGCGACGTTGGCGGCGATCATGTAATCCTCGATCAGCTTGTGTGCGTCCAATCGTTCGCGCGGGGCGACCGAGAGGATGCGGCCCTTTTCGTCGAGCACGATGCGACGCTCGGGCAGGTCGAGGTCGAGCGGCGCGCGGGCGGCGCGCGCTGCGTTCAGCGCGCGCCAGCAGGCCCAGAGGGGAACGAGCGCCGTCTCCACCAAGGCGTCATCCCAGCGAAAGCTGGGATCTGGTGCAGCAGTGTCTGCGGTTGCGGCCGAAGACCCCAGCGTTCGCTGGGGTGACGCATGGTAGTCGATCGCCGCCTGCGCATCCTCATAAGGAATGTTGGCCGCGAGCCGGACGACCGCGCGGCTGAATCGCCAGCTTTCCAGCTTGCCCGATTTGGCAATCTTCAGGTGGCAGGCGAGCGCGGCGCGGTCGACGCCTTCCTTCAGCGAGCACACGTCGGCAGACAGGATTTCCGGCAGCATCGGCACGACGCGGTCGGGGAAATAGACCGAATTGCCGCGCTTGCGCGCCTCGCGGTCGAGGAGCGAGCCGGGGCGGACGTAGAAGCTGACGTCCGCGATCGCGACCACCGCGTCCCACCCGCCGTCCTCGCGTTCTTGCGCCCACACCGCATCGTCATGGTCGCGCGCATCGACCGGGTCGATCGCGACGATGGGCAGATGGCGCAGGTCTTCGCGCGCCTCGGATTTCCCGTTCGTTTCGAGCGAAGTCGAGAAACGTGTTCCGGGCTCAGGTTTCTCGACTTCGCTCGAAACGAACGGTTTGGTGGAGCCGAGCGGCTGCGCGGCCACGCGCTTGGCCTCGTCGAGCAGTTCGCCCGAAAAGACGTGGGGAATGCCGTGCTTGTGAATCGCGATCATCGAGAAGCTGCGCGGCGCGAACGCCTCGCCCAGCCGCTCGACGACACGGGCGGTGACGCGCGGCGGGCGGCCGGCGCGTTCGGCGATGACCAGGTCGCCCGCTACCGCGCCGCCCGCGTCCGACACCAGCCAGTCGCGGCGGTCCTTCTTGTCGAGGCCGGCGAGGAACAACGTGCCGCCCTCGTCGCGAAGCACGCCCATGAAATTGTCCTCGCCGCGCGGGAGAACTTTCATCGGGTGGGCGATCCAGCCGTTGCCGGCTTCCTCGGTGCGGGCAAGGATGCGCGCGCCGACGCCGAGTGCTGCGCCCTTCTTCTCGCGCACCCGTAGCCGCGGAATCGCGACGCCCTCGGCTTCCCAGCGATCGGGCACCGCCCAGACGTTGCCGCCGTCGTCGACGTCGACGACGCGCAGCACGGTGACCTTGGGCAGCCCGCCCATCTTGTGGAAGGCGCGACCCGGCGCGCCGTCGATCAGCCCCTCGTCGGCCATGTCCTTCAGAAGCGCTTTCAAGGCGATCTTGTCGGCGCCGTGCAGCCCGAAGCCGCGCGCGATCTCGCGCTTGCCCGCCGGTGTGTCCGAGGTTTCGATGAAGTCGAGGATCTGCTGGCGGGTCGGGAGACCGGGAGGACGCTTGGGCATTCGCCCGAGATAGGGTTTCGCACCAGTTCCGTCACCCGCTAAGGCAGGCGGCATGGCGGCGACCGATTTCGACCTGCTCATCATCGGCGGCGGCATCAACGGCTGTGCGATCGCGCGCGAGGCGAGTCTGCTGGGCCTCGGCGTCCTGCTGGTCGAGCGCGACGACCTGGCCAGCCACACCTCGTCGGCGTCGACCAAGCTGATCCACGGCGGCCTACGCTACCTGGAATATTACGACTTCCGCCTGGTGCACGAGGCGCTGGCCGAGCGGGAGCGGCTGATGGCGGCGGCGCCGCACCTGATCCGCCCGCTGGCGTTCGTGCTGCCGCACGAGCATGCGGTCCGGCCGTGGTGGTTGGTGCGCGCGGGGCTGTGGCTGTACGACCTGCTGGCGTGGGGATCGAGCCTGCCGCGGTCGCGGGGGTTGCGGAAAGGCGACGTTGCCTACACCGCGCCGCTGAAGGGCGGGGAGCGCGGGTTCGTCTATTCGGACGCCTTCGTCGACGATTCGCGGCTGACGCTCGCCAATGCGCAGGACGCCGCGGCGAACGGCGCGGAGATCGCGACGCGCACCGCTCTGGTGGCGGCGCGGCGCGAGGGTAACACGTGGCGCGCGACGCTGTCGGACGGACGCAGCGTCACCGCGCGCGGGATCGTCAATGCCGCCGGGCCGTGGGTGGCGGAGGCGACCGGGCTGCTGGGCGTCACGCCGCGGGCGGGCGTGCGGCTGGTCAAGGGCAGCCACATCGTCGTGCCGCGGCTGTACGACGGTGACCACGCCTATATCCTGCAACAGCCCGACGGCCGCATCGTCTTCGCGGTGCCGTGGCAGGACGGCTTCACCGAAATCGGCACCACCGACGTGCCCGTCGCGGCGCCCGAGGATGCGGTGATCGACGACGCCGAGGTCGGATATCTTTGTGACGCGATCAACCGCCATTTCGTGACGCAGATCGGGGCCGCCGATGTGGTCGCGACATGGTCGGGCGTGCGGCCGCTCTATGACGACGGCGCGAGCGAAGCGAAGGCGGTGACGCGCGATTACGTGCTGGAGCTGGACGAGGATGGTCCGCCATTGTTGAGCGTGTTTGGCGGCAAGATCACGACCGCGCGGCATCTGGCCGAGGAGGCGATGGCGCGGATCGGCCCGTCGATCGGGGTCAGGGCACATCCGGTGACGCGGGCGCGGGTGTTTCCGGGCGGCGCGATCCCCGATTTCGCGACGTTCCTGGCGCAGGTGCGCGAGCGCTACCCGTTTCTGGGGCGGCAACGTTCGGCGCGGATGGCGCATGCGTACGGCGAGCAACTGTGGACGATGCTGGCCGACGTGCGGAGCATCGCCGACATGGGGCCGGAACTGGGCGGCGGGCTGACCGCGGTGGAGCTCGGCTGGATGCGCGCGCAGGAATGGGCGGTGACCGCGGCGGATGTGCTCGACCGGCGCAGCAAGCTACGGCTGGTGGCGGATGCGGCGATGGTGGCTGCGGTGGAGAGGGCGATGGAGGGGAAGGCACCTTCCCTCCCCACCGTTCGCCTCGAGTAGGCGTCGATGGGTTACCCCCCTTCCCCACCGTTCGCCTCGAGTAGGCGTCGAGCTTGTCGAGACGACGTATCGAGAGGTGGGTGCCACAAGAGGGGACCTCTCGATACGGGCTCTCGACTTCGCTCGATCCCTACTCGAGGCGAACGGTTTGGGGGTGGGAGGCTAACCCCCTTACTGCAACGTGCCCGTATCGTCGTCGTGCCGCCCGAAGAACGCCATCAGCTGGACGATCATCTCGGCGCGCTCACCCAGAGTTTCGGCCTCCAGCAGCGCCTGTTTGGAGGCGGGGTCGAAGGGGGCGATCTGGGCGATGCCGTTGACCAGTGCCTCGTCGTCCAGCCGCGTCACGGCTTCCCAGTCGACGGCATAGCCCTGCGCATCGGCGAAGCGGCGCGATTCGACTTCCAGAGCGGCGCGTTCGCCAAGGTTCAGCATCTCGTCGGTGCGGGTCGGCAGCAACAGTGCCTCGATCTGCCGAAACGGGGTGGTCACGTCGAGTTCCTGCACGACGCGGAATTTCGCCAGCCCCTCCAGCACGATGTCGAAGCGGCCGTCGGGCAGCGCCTCGATATCGGCGATGCGCCCGACGCAGCCGATCTCGAACAGCGGCGGCGGCGCGTCGGGGGCGGTCGCGGCCCCGCGCGGCTGGATCATGCCGATGCGCCGGTCGCGCGCCACCGCGTCGGTCACCATCGCTCGGTATCGCGGCTCGAAGATGTGGAGCGGCAGGTGCATGCCGGGGAACAGCAAGGCGCCCGGCAGCGGAAAGATCGACAGGCGCGTCGTCGTGCGGGTTTCCTCCGCGGTCATCCGAACAGGATCGCGCTCAGCTTGCGGCGCTGCGCCGACACCCAGGGGTCTTCCAGCCCGACCGCCTCGAACAGCTTCAACAGCTGCTGGCGGGCGGCGCCCTCGTTCCAGTCCTTGTCGGTGTCGATCGAACGCAGCAGCGTTTCCGCCGCGGCATCGCGGTCGCCCGCCGCCATCTGGCCGCCGGCCAGCTCCATCGCGGAGGCATGGTCGTCGGGATCGCCGGCGACTTTTGCGGCGAGGCCCGACAGGTCGGCGACCGGGGTCGCGCTGCGGGCGAGATCGAGTGCCGAGCGAGCGCGGGCGACCTCGGGCGCCTTGGCGGCGTCCTCCGGCATCGCGGCGAGCGCCGCCTCGGCCTCGTCGAGGCGGTCGAGCGCCACGAGCGCACGGGCGCGACCGGCGGCGATGACCGCGTGGTCGGGCGCCATCTCGGCCAACTGGTCGTAGATCGACAGCGCCCGCGTCGCGTCGCCCTCGCCCAGCACCTGCTCGGCCATCGCGATCAGCGGCTCCAGCTCGGCTTCCTGCGCGGCGTCGTCGCTCTGGATCGGCAGCTGCTTCAACAGCTGGTCGAGCATCGCCTTCAGCTGCGATTCGGTGCGCGCGCTGGTCAGGTCGGCGGCGAGCTGGCCTTGGAACATCGCATAGACGGTCGGGATCGAGCGGACCTGAAACTGCGCGGCGATGAACTTGTTGGCGTCGACGTCGATCTTGACGAGCTTCACGCCCTTCGACGCATAATCCTCGGCGACCTTTTCGAGCACGGGGCCGAGCGCCTTGCACGGCCCGCACCACTCCGCCCAGAAATCGATGATGACGAGGTGGGTCATCGACGGATCGACGACATCGCGGCGGAAGGTTTCGACGGCGTCCTTGTCGTCGGGCGAAAGACCTAGCGTGGCCAAGACATGCTCCTGTACGCGGTGGGAATGCGAGTGCCCCACCATGTGGGCGCGCCGGGCGCACACGCCAAGTGTTTTCGCCGCGCGCCGGAAACGGGGTTGCGGGGGGTGGGAACCGCTGCTAATGGCCCGCCTCCACCCGCCCGGACCAAGTGTTCGGGCAACGCCAGAGCGGGCGTAGCTCAGGGGTAGAGCACAACCTTGCCAAGGTTGGGGTCGAGGGTTCGAATCCCTTCGCCCGCTCCAGTCGCCGCCAGGATTTGGCGGCGCCAAATCCTGTCTTGATCGGCGGCGACGGCCGGCACCGCTTGCGGTGACCGACGGCATGGCTTTGACATGCCGCGAACCCTCGAGTTCTTTTGTTGGCGCTCCGCCCTGCCGGGCTGCGCGGGTGGTTCGAATCCCTTCGCCCGCTCCAGGTCTTCGCCGAAAATCGGCGAAGACGATTTACGACATCGCGAAGACCTCGGCCGGCGGCGCATCGTGCTGACCGACGACGCGGCTTTGCCGCGGCGCTGCGCCTTGGGCATGTGCTTCGACTGCGCTCAGCACGAGCGGGTTAAGGGATAGGCGTCGCTTCGCCTCCTCACTCCCACTCCCCCAGCCTGAACGGCATGGCACACCCCAAGACGGAACCCTTTCCCCCCTCGCCACTTTGACTCCCGCGTCGCCACACAGGAGTCCGCCCATGCCCGCCCGCGCTTATTGGCAAGGCCAGATCCGGCTCGCGCTCGTGTCGATTCCGGTCGAGATCTATTCGGCGACCAAGTCGGGCGCGAGCGTCGCCTTCCGGCAGATCCACGAGCCGTCGGGCAAGCCGATCCATTACGAGAAGGTCGTCGACGGCATCGGCCCGGTCGACCGCGACGAGATCATGAAGGGGTTCGAATATGAGAAGGGCGAGTACGTCCTGCTCGACGAGGACGAGATCGCGGGCGTCAAGCTGGAGAGCAAGAAGACGCTGGAGCTGACCCAGTTCGTCGACGTCGGCGAGGTCGATGCGATCTACTACGACAAGCCCTATTACGTGGTGCCCGCCGACGATCTGGCCGAGGAAGCCTTCATCGTGCTGCGCGAGGCGATGCGGCGGGCGAAGAAGGTGGGGCTGGGCCAGCTGGCGATGCGGGGCCGCGAATATGTCATCAGCCTGAAGCCATGCGGGCGCGGCATGGTGCTGGAAACGCTGCGCTATGCCGACGAAGTCAATGCCGCCGCGAGCTATTTCCGCGACATTCCCGATGCCAAGCCCGATGCCGATTTGCTCGATCTGGCGACGACGCTGATCGACAAGAAATCGGGCAAGTTCGATGCGCGTGAGTTCCACGACCGCTATGTCGACGCGCTGAAGGACCTGATCGACCGCAAGCGCAAGTCGAAGTCGGGGAAGGTGTCGCTCGACAAGGACGATGCCCCGGCGAAGGGATCGAACGTGGTCGATCTGATGGCGGCGCTGAAGAAGTCGCTCGACAAGCCGGCGGCGAAACCGGCGGCGGCCAAGAAGGCTCCGGCGAAGAAGCGCGCCTGAGATGGCGAAAGCCGATCCGCTCGCGACGTACAACGCCAAGCGCGATTTCGCGAAGACGCGCGAGCCGAAGGGCGCGCGGGGGACTGCAGCTGGCCACAGCTTCATGGTCCAGAAGCATGACGCGACCCGGTTGCACTGGGATTTGCGGCTGGAGATGGATGGGGTGCTGAAGAGCTGGGCGGTGACGCGGGGCCCGAGCCTTGACCCACAGGACAAGCGGCTGGCGGTGCGGACCGAGGATCACCCGATGTCATATGCGACGTTCGAGGGGACGATCCCCAAGGGCGAATATGGCGGCGGCACAGTGATGTTGTGGGATCGCGGCACGTGGGAAGCCGTCGGCGGCAAGGATCCGGCGAAGATGATTCGTGAGGGGCACGTCCACGTCATCCTGCACGGTGAGCGGATGCAGGGCGAATGGCTGCTGGTACGGATGAAGCCGCGCGCCGGTGAAAGCCGAGACAACTGGCTGCTGAAGAAAGTCGATGATGCCCATGCCGGCGCGTCGGGCGGGCTGGTCGATACCGCACTGACCAGCGTGGCGAGCGGGCGGACGATGGCCGAGATCGCTGGTGGTGGCGACGCGGTGCGGCATTCGGATGCGAAGAAGGCGAAGGGCGCGCCCGCGCCCAGGGCGAAACGCGCCGCAAAGCCGGCACGCGGCACGCTGCCGAAGTTTCGCGACGTTCAGCTTGCGACGTTGGTCGATGCGGTGCCGGCGGGGTCGGGTTGGCTGCATGAGGTGAAATACGACGGCTACCGCGCGACGATCGCGGTGGGCGGGGGCAAGGTGCGGGCGTACACGCGCACCGGACTCGACTGGACGGAACGGTTCGGGCCGGTGGTAGCGGCGATCGCCGAGCTTAGACTGCCGGCGTGCCTGATCGATGGCGAGGTGGTGGCGCTGGATGCGGAGGGACGCCCGAGCTTTTCGGCGTTGCAGGCGGCGTTGAAGGACGGTCGCGACCTCCAGTATTTTGCCTTCGACCTGCTGAGCCAAGGCGGCGACGACCTGACTGCGCTGCCCAATGTCGAGCGCAAGGCGCGGTTGCAGGCGCTGCTCGCCGGGGCCGCGCCGCCCATTCACTATGCCGAGCATATCGTCGCGAACGGCGAGGGGCTGTTCGATCAACTCTGCCGCGAGGGATATGAGGGGATCATATCGAAACGCGCCGACGTGCCCTATCGCGGCACGCGCAGCCGCAGCTGGCTGAAGACCAAATGCACGCGGCGGCAGGAATTCGTGATCGTCGGATTTGTCGAGAGCGACAAGAAGGGTCGCGACCTGCGCTCTCTGGTGGTCGGCGTGAATGATGGCGGGCGGCTGCGCTATGCGGGGCGGGTCGGAACGGGCTTCGATGCCGACACCCGCGACATGCTGATGGCGAAGCTGAAGCCGATCGCGCGCAAAGCCGCGCCGGTCGATTATGTGCCGCGGGCTTCGGCGCGCGGGGTGACTTGGGTGAAGCCGGTGCTGGTGGCGGAGGTCGCCTTTGCCGAGTTCACCGCGGACAATGTCATCCGGCACGCAAGTTTCCTGGGGCTGCGTGAGGACAAGCCGGCGGGCGAGGTCGTGCCCGAGCGCGCGGCGAAACCGGTCGATGAGAAGCCGTTCGGGGTCACGATCAGCCATCCCGAGCGCGTCGTGTTTCCCGCGTCGGGCACGACCAAGGGCGAACTTGCGACCTATTATGCGCAGGTCGCCGAGCCGATGCTGACGTGGCTCGGCAACCGCCCGGTCAGCCTGGTCCGGTGCCCGCAGGGGCGCGGCAAGCACTGTTTCTTCCAGAAGCACGACGGCGGCAATTTCGGCGGCAAGGTGGGGTCGGTCGCGATCCGCGAAAAGGACGGCGGGAGCGAGGATTATCTGGTCGTCGACAGCGGCGAGGCGATCGTGACGTGCGTGCAGATGGGGACGATCGAATTCCACGGCTGGGGTGCGCCGGCCGACGATGTTGAGCATCCCGACCGCATGGTGTTCGACCTCGATCCCGACGAGGGGCTGGGGTTCGACGCGGTGCGCAAGGCGGCGGTGCAGTTGAAGGACTTGCTCGGCGAGCTGGGGCTCGTCAGCTTCGCGATGGCGTCTGGGGGCAAGGGCGTTCACGTCGTCGTGCCGCTCGATCAATCGCGCGACTGGGTGGCGGTGAAGGACTTCGCCGACCGCTTCTCACGCGCGGTGGCGCAGGCGCATCCCGATCGCTTCACCGCCAACATGCGCAAGAGCGAGCGCAAGGGGCGCATCTTCCTCGACTGGCTGCGCAACCAGCGTGGATCGACCGCGGTGCTGCCCTATTCGGTGCGCGCGCGGGAAGCGGCGACGGTGGCGGTGCCGATCACTTGGGAGGAACTGGATACGCTGGAGACGGCGCATCCGTACACGGTGGCGGACGTCGCGGTTCTGTTTGAGCGCGCGGCGGGCAGGGAGCTGGCCGGGTGGGGTGTCGCCGATCAGGCGCTACCCGATCTTTGATGGGCCGAACCGCGCCACCAGCGCATAGCGGTCACCGGGAAAAATCTGCGTCACCTGCGTGATCGGCTGGCCGCCCGCCCATGTCTCGCGGGCGATGCGCAGGCAGGCGGTGCCGCGCGGGATGCCGAGCGCGCGGGCGTCGGTGGCGGTGGCGGGGACGGCGTCGATGCGGTGGCTGGCCTCGCTCCACGGCACATGCGCGAGCAGCCACGATCCGGGGGAGTCGCGTTCGAACCCTTCGTCGGCAGCGGCGGGGACGGCGGCGAGCGCGATGGTGCGGCGTTCGACCGCGAAGGGATCGCCGCCGGCGAGGTGGACGCCCTCGAGATGCAGCGTATCGCCGTGCAGTTCGCGACGAGTGAGGCGCCAGGCATAATCCTCGCCGCGGTCGGCGACGATGCGGGCGATGTCGGGGACGGCGAGTGCGGCCTGTTCGAGGCGGGGGTGGGCGACGAAACTGCCGGCCTTGCGGCGGCGCTCGACCAGGCCCGCGGCGACGAGTGCGGCCATCGCCTTGCCCGCGGTGGCGCGCGCACAACCATAGTCGGCGGCGATCGCCTGTTCATTGGGCAGGCGGTGGCCGGGGCGCCAGTCCCCCGCCCTGATCCGCGCGGAATAATCAGCGACGATGCGCCGCGACGGCGTCACGCGATGAGACGCGCGAGCGTGGCGCGGTAGCGCGCACGGATCGCATCGCCGCCGACATGCCGCCCGTCCGCGACGCGCTGCACCCCGCCCCGCCACACGCCGTCGATGGCGCCGCGGCTGGCGAAGACCCAGCGATCGAGCGCGTCGTCGCCCGCGCCCGCCAGCGTTTCCGGGTCGGCCAACGTCACGAAATCGGCGGAGTTGCCGGGGGCGATGCCGGCGGCATGCTGCAACGCCTGCGCGCCGCCGGCGAGCGTCCGCGCGAACAGTGCCGCGCCGACCGAGGTTTCGGTTTCGTCGGCCAGCACCGCGCGGCGGCGGTGGGCCAGGCGCTGGGCATATTCCATCATGCGCAACTCGCCCGCAGCGTCGATGCAGATGTTCGAATCGGTGCCGATGGCGATGCGGCCCTGCGCCAGGCGGTACGTTTCCGCGGGGAAGATGCCGTCGCCCAGATTCGCCTCGGTCACCGGGCACAGCCCCGCGACCGCGCCGCTCTCCGCCAGCGCGCGCGTTTCGGCGTCGGTCATGTGGGTGGCGTGGATCAGGCACCAGCGCGCGTCGACATCGGCGTTGGCGAGCAGCCATTCGACCGGCCGCGCGCCGCTGTGCGCGACGCTGGCGGCGACTTCCTTCACCTGTTCGGCGGCGTGGATGTGGACCGGGCCAGTGCCGGCCAGCGGCAGGATCGCGGTGAGTTCGTCGGCAGTCACTGCGCGCAGCGAATGCGGCGCGATTCCCAGGTTCGCGTCGGCGGGCAGCAGCGCGCGGCTCGCCTCGACCAGCGCCACGAAACCGTCCACGTCGGACACGAACCGGCGCTGGCCGTGGACCGGTGCCACCCCGCCGAAATCGCTGTGCGCGTAGAAGACGGGGAGCAACGTCAGGCCGATGCCGCTCTCGCCCGCCGCCGCGACGATCGCCGCCGCCATTGCCGCGGGGTCGGCATAGCGGCGCCCGTCGGTGTCGTTGTGCAGATAGTGGAACTCGCCGACACGGGTGAAGCCGGTTTCCAGCATCTCGACGTATGCAAGCGCGGTAATTGCGGCGACGTCGTCGGGGGTCAGCCGGTCGAGGAAGCGGTACATGACCTCTCGCCACGACCAGAAATCGTCGTCCGGGCGACCGCGGCGTTCGGACAGGCCGGCCATGCCGCGCTGGAAGCCGTGGCTGTGGACGTTGGGCAGGCCCGGAATGGCGAGGGCGTGCCGCTGGTCGCCGGGAGCGGACTCGACGCCCACCGTCACGCTGCCGAACCGCGCGCCGTCGATCGTGACGCGAACGCCGCGCGCCCAGCCTGTGGGCAGCCAGGCCCGATCGAACCAGAATTGCGTCATCGGCGGCTCCCCTTCGATTATTATGTCTAGACATAATCAGGGGCGTGGGCAAGATTGCCGGCATGGATCGGCTGTGGACCAACGCGCGACTCGCGACGATGACGGGGAGCGGCCTGGGGCTTGTCGAGGACGGCTGCGTCGCGGCGATCGGCGAGCGCATCGCCTATGCCGGGCCGCGCGTGGGCGGTCCCCCGAGCGCCGGCGAGGTCATCGATTGCGGCGGCGCGTGGATCACGCCGGGGCTGATCGACTGCCACACTCATCTGGTCCACGGCGGCGACCGCGCGCAGGAATTCGAGCTGCGGCTGGCGGGCGCGTCCTATGAGGAAATCGCGCGCGCCGGCGGCGGCATCCTGTCGACCGTCACCGCGACCCGGGCGGCGTCCGAGGACGAACTGGTCGCGAGCGCGCTACCGCGGCTCGACGCGCTGATCGCCGAGGGCGTCACGACGGTCGAGATCAAGTCGGGCTATGGCCTGACCCCCGAGCATGAGGCGAAGATGCTGCGCGCGGGCCGCGCGCTGGCGGATGTGCGGCGAGTGTCGGTGGCGACGACCTATCTCGGCGCGCATGCGGTGCCGCCGGGGGTGGATGTGGACGCCTATATCGACGAGGTCTGCGCGCAGATCGCGCCGCTGGCCGCCGCGGGCCTTGCCGATGCGGTCGATGCGTTCTGCGAAGGCATCGGCTTTTCGCGCGCGCAGGTGGTGCGGGTGTTCGAGGCGGCGCGCGCTGCGGGGCTGCCGATCAAGCTCCATGCCGAGCAACTCTCGAACCTGCACGGCGCACAAGCCGCGGCGGAGATGGGGGCGCTGTCGGCCGATCACCTAGAATATCTCGACGCCGATGGCATTGCGGCGATGGCGGCGGCGGGCACGGTCGCGGTGCTGTTGCCCGGTGCCTATTATTTCGTGCGCGAGACGAAGCTGCCGCCGGTCGATGCCCTGCGCGCGGCGGGCGTCCCCATCGCGATTGCGACCGACTGCAATCCCGGTACGTCGCCGCTGACGTCGCTGCTGCTGGCGATGAACATGGGCGCCACGCTGTTCCGGCTGACGGTGGACGAGTGCCTGGCGGGCGTCACGCGAGAGGCGGCGCGGGCGCTCGGGCGGCTCGACAGCATCGGCACGCTGGAGGCGGGCAAATATTGCGACCTGGCGATCTGGGACGTCGAGCGGCCGGCGGAGCTGGTCTATCGCATGGGCCTGAACCCGATCCGGTCGCGCATCTGGAGAGGCGAATGACACCCGGCACCATGACGCTCGGCGACTGGCGCGGCATCTATCGTGGGGGCGCGATCGCGCTGCCCGAGGATGCGTTCGAAGCGGTCGAGCGGAGTGCCGCTGCGGTCACCGCGATCCTGTCGCGCGATGCGGCGGTGTACGGGATCAACACCGGCTTCGGAAAGCTGGCGAGCGTGCGGATCGGCGACGACGATCTCGCCACGCTCCAGCGCAACATCGTGCTGAGCCACGCCGCCGGCGTCGGCGCCCCCACCCCGCGCGCGATCGTGCGGCTGATGATGGCGCTGAAGGTCGCGAGCCTGGCGCAGGGGTTTTCGGGGGTGCAGGTGGCGACCGTCCGGCTGCTGCTCGACATGCTGGAAGGCGACCTGCTGCCGGTGGTGCCGGCGAAGGGATCGGTGGGTGCGAGCGGCGACCTCGCCCCCCTCGCCCACATGGCCGCGGCGATGATCGGCGTGGGGGAGATCGATCACGCCGGCACGCGCAAGCCCGCCGCACAGGCATTGTCGGACGCGGGGCTGGCACCGCTGACGCTGGGGCCGAAAGAGGGGCTGGCGCTGCTGAACGGCACGCAATTTTCCTGTGCGTGGGCGCTGGCACAGCTATTCGAGGTCGAGGCGCTGTTCCGCTCTGCGCTGGTGACCGGCGCGCTGGCGACCGAGGCAGCGAAGGGGTCCGACACGCCGTTCGACGCGCGCATCCATGTGCTGCGCCAGCACCGCGGGCAGCAGGAAGTGGCGGCGGCGCTGCGCGGACTGATGGCCGGATCGGCGATTCGCGCCAGCCATGCCGAGGGCGACGAGCGGGTGCAGGATCCATACTGCCTGCGCTGCCAGCCGCAGGTGATGGGCGCGTGCCTGGACCTGCTGCGCCAGGCCGGCGCGACGCTGGAGACCGAGGCGAACGGCGTTACCGACAACCCGCTGATCTTTGCGGACACGGGCGAGGCGTTGTCGGGCGGCAATTTCCATGCCGAGCCGGTCGCGTTCGCCGCCGACATGATCGCGCTGGCGATCTGCGAGATCGGGTCGATCGCGGAGCGCCGCATCGCGATGCTGGTCGATCCGGTACTGTCGGGGCTGCCGGCGTTCCTGACGCCGAAGCCGGGGCTGAATTCGGGCTTCATGATTCCGCAGGTGACAGCGGCTGCGCTGTGTTCGGAGAACAAGCAGCGCGCGCACCCCGCCAGCATCGATTCGATCCCGACCAGCGCCAATCAGGAGGATCATGTGTCGATGGCGGCACACGGTTCGCGGCGGCTGGAAGCGATGGCGCGCAACCTGCGCGATATCGTCGCGATCGAATGGCTGATGGCGGCGCAGGGCTGCGACATGCACGCGCCGATGGCGTCGGGGGCGGGGCTGGAGGCGGCGCGCGCCGCATTGCGCGAAGCGGTGCCGTTCCTGGAGGAGGACCGCCACATGCACCCCGATCTGGTCGCGGCATCGCGGCTGGTCGCCGACGGCGCGCTGACCCGCGTCGCCGATTTGCCGGGGTTGACGTGAACGACTGGCTGCGCGTCACGCGCGGCGATACGCCGCTGATCGTGTCGATGCCGCATGTCGGCACGCGCATTCCGGCGCCGTTCGACGCGGGCCTGATCGATCCGCACGCGGCGACGCGCGATGCCGACTGGCATATCGACCGCCTCTATGTCTTCGCCGCCGAGACGGGCGCGACGCTGATCGCGACCGATATCTCGCGGACCGTCATCGACCTGAACCGCGATCCCGCGGAGGTGTCGCTCTATCCGGGGCAGGCGACGACGGGGCTGGTGCCGACGACGCATTTCGACGGCTCGCCGCTGTACCGCGCGGGCGCCGAGCCGACCGACGTCGCGGCGCGGCGGGCGTCGTATTACGATCCCTATCATGCGGCGCTGAGCGAGGAGATCGCCCGGCTGCGCGCGGCGCACCCCGCGATCGTGCTGTACGACGCGCACTCGATCCTGAGCCGTGTCCCGCGTCTGTTCGAGGGCGAATTGCCCCAGTTCAACATCGGCACCAATTCCGGCGCGTCGTGCGCGCCCGCGCTGGCCGACGCGGTGTTCGACGCCTGCCCCGAACCGAAGGTGCGCGACGGACGCTTCAAGGGCGGGTGGATCACGCGCAACTACGGCGCGCCTGCGCGCGGCGTCCACGCCATCCAGATGGAGCTCGCCATCCGCGGCTATGCCGACGAGAGCGCGCCCGAGGTGTGGGACGCGGCCCGCGCCGCGCCGATGCAGGCGACGCTGCGCACCATCCTGTCCGCCGCACTCGATTTCGCGAAGGGTTGCCCATGAACCGCCTCGACAACAGCCGCCGCATCGCCAGCCCGCACGGCGCCGCGCTCACCTGCAAGAGCTGGCAGACCGAAGCCGCGCTCAGGATGCTGATGAACAACCTCGACGACGCGGTTGCCGAGAATCCGCAGGAGCTGGTCGTATACGGCGGCATCGGGCGAGCGGCGCGCGACTGGGCGAGCTACGACCGCATCGTCGAGACGCTGCGTCGCCTCGAGGACGACGAGACGCTGCTGGTGCAGTCGGGCAAGCCGGTCGGCGTGTTCCGCACCCACGCCGACGCCCCGCGCGTGCTGATCGCGAATTCGAACCTGGTGCCGAAATGGGCCGACTGGGCGCATTTCCACGAATTGGATGCCAAGGGGCTGATGATGTACGGCCAGATGACGGCCGGATCATGGATCTACATCGGCAGCCAGGGGATCGTGCAGGGCACGTACGAGACCTTCGTCGAGATGGCGCGCCAGCATTATGGCGGCGACTGGGCGGGGCGCTGGATCCTGACCGCGGGGCTGGGCGGCATGGGCGGCGCGCAGCCGCTCGCCGCAACGATGGCCGGGGCATCGTGTCTGGCGGTCGAATGCCAGCCGAGCCGCATCGCGATGCGGCTGGAGACCGGCTATCTCGACCGCGCGACCGACGATCTGGACGAGGCGCTGGAAATCGTCACGCGGGCAACCGCCCCGATCTCGGTCGGCCTGCTCGGCAATGCCGCCAACGTCTATCCCGAACTCGTCCGCCGCGGCGTGCGGCCGGGCGCGGTCACCGACCAGACGAGCGCGCACGACACGATCAACGGCTATCTGCCGCAGGGATGGAGCGTCGACCGCTGGCTGGCCGAGCGCACCGCCAACCCCGCCGTGGTCGATGCCGCCGCGCGCGCGTCGATCGCTACGCACGTGCGCGCGATGCTCGATTTCCACGCGGCGGGCGTGCCGACGGTCGATTACGGCAACAACATCCGCCAGGTCGCGAAGGACGAGGGCGTCGCCGACGCCTTCGCCTTTCCCGGCTTCGTCCCCGCCTATATCCGCCCGCTGTTCTGCCGCGGGATCGGGCCGTTCCGCTGGGCGGCGCTGTCGGGCGATCCCGAGGATATCTCGAAGACCGATGCCAAGGTGAAGGAACTGCTTCCGGACGACGCGCACCTCCACCGCTGGCTCGACATGGCGGGGGAGCGCATCCGCTTTCAGGGGCTGCCGGCGCGGATCTGCTGGGTGGGGCTGGGCGACCGCCACCGGCTGGGGCTCGCGTTCAACGCGATGGTCGCGTCGGGCGAGCTGAAGGCGCCGATCGTGATCGGGCGCGACCACCTCGATTCCGGATCGGTCGCGTCGCCCAACCGCGAGACCGAGGCGATGCTCGACGGCAGCGACGCGGTGAGCGACTGGCCGCTCTTGAACGCGCTGCTCAACACCGCCAGCGGCGCGACTTGGGTGTCGCTCCACCACGGCGGTGGCGTCGGCATGGGATATTCGCAGCATTCAGGCGTGGTGATCGTCGCCGACGGCACCGAGGCAGCGGCGCGCCGGCTGGAGCGCGTGCTGTGGAACGATCCCGCGACCGGCGTGATGCGCCACGCCGACGCCGGCTATGCCATCGCGGCGGATGCGGCGCGGGCGAACGGGCTGGATTTGCCGAGCCTTAGCTGACGCCCTCCAGCGCCAGCAGATATCGCTTGGCATCAAGGCCGCCCGCAAACCCGGTCAGCGCGCCGCTCGCGCCGATGACGCGGTGGCAGGGAGCGACGATCGAGATCGGGTTGCGCCCGTTGGCCGCGCCGACCGCGCGGGTCGCGGTCGGGCGTCCGATCGCGCGGGCGACCTCACCGTAGCTGCGTGTCGTGCCGTGAGGGATCGCGCACAGCGCGGCCCACACCGCCTTCTGGAATTCGGTGCCGCGAAAGCTGAGCGGCAGGTCGAACGCGGTGCGCGTTCCCGCGAAATACTCGGCCAGCTGTCGCGCCGCTTCCACCAGCACCGGGTGGTCGGCATCCTCGACCAGCGGCCCGAGCGGCACGCGGCGCGGATCGTCGTTTTCCCACAGGATCGCGACCAGCCCGGTGTCGTCGGCGACCAGGGTCAGTTTGCCCACCGGCGAGGCGATGCGCGCGTAGCGATCGGTCAAAATCCGTCTCCTTCGCCGGCAGCACTAGCGCACGGATAACCGTCGCGCGTCCCGCGGATTGCGCTCAATCAGCCCCGAGCATCTCATCGACCCACGCCGGCACCAGCGCGCTCGCCGGACCCATCTGACTTTCGTGAAACCAGACGCTACCCTCCGACGGATCGAGGTTCAGCTCCAGCGTGCGCGCGCCGTGGTAGCGCGCCGTCCGCACGAAACCGGCGGCGGGATAGACCGCGCCCGACGTGCCGATCGACACGAACAGGTCGGCCCGCGCCAGCGCCGCGTCGATCGCGTCCATCGCGTACGGCATCTCCCCGAAGAACACGATGTCGGGCCGCAGCGCCGCGGTGCCGCACGCCGCGCAGACGCTGCCCGGTGGCAGCGGCCCGTCCCATGCCGCCCGCTCCCCACACGCCGCACACAGTGCCGAGCGCAGTTCGCCGTGCATGTGCAGCATCCGCGTCGCGCCCGCACGTTCGTGCAGATCGTCGACGTTCTGCGTCACGATCAGCAGCTCGCCCGGCCATTCCGCATCCAGCCGCGCCAGCGCGACATGCGCGGCATTGGGCGCAACCGTATCGAGCGCCGCCCGCCGCAGGTCGTAGAAGCGGTGGACCAGCGCCGCATCCCGCGCGAGCGCCTCTGGAGTGCAGATGTCCTCGACCCTCTCCCCCTCCCACAGCCCGCCGGGGCCACGAAAGGTGGCGGGGCCGCTTTCGGCGGAGATGCCGGCGCCGGTCAGGACGACGATGTTGCGACTGTCGTGCATCGCCGCACCTTACGCGGCGCCCGCGATTCTGCCAGAGAGGCGGGCATGACCAGTATCGGCATCTACGGCAGCCGCGGGCGGATGGGGCAGGCGATCGTCGCGGAATTGGGCGAGCTCGGCGCGCGCCATGCCGGCGGGGCGGATGCCGAGGACGATCCGGCGATCGTTGCCGCTGCCGCCGACGTGCTGGTCGATTTCTCCTCGCCCGCGGCGCTCGACGCGCACCTGACCGCCGCCCGCGCCGCGCATACCCCGATCGTCATCGGCACCACCGGCCTCACCGAAGCGCAGCACGCGCTGATCGACGCCGCCGCCGCCGACATCGCGGTGCTCCAGACCGGCAATACCTCGCTCGGCGTCACCCTGCTCGCGCAGCTGGTGCGCGAGGCGGCGGCGCGGCTCGACACCGACTGGGACATCGAGATCGTCGAGATGCACCACCGTCACAAGGTCGATGCGCCGTCGGGCACCGCGCTGCTGCTGGGCGCCGCCGCCGCCGACGGGCGTGGTGCCACGCTTGCCGATGCGGCGGTCCACGACCGCGCGGGCGTCACCGGTGCGCGCGCGGAGGGCACGATCGGCTTCGCATCGCTACGCGGCGGATCGGTGACCGGTGACCACAGCGTGATCTTCGCGGGCGAGGGCGAGCGCATCGAGCTGACCCACCGCGCCGACAGCCGCGCGATCTTCGCGCGCGGGGCGGTCCGCGCCGCGCTGTGGCTGGCGACGCAGCCGCCGGGACGCTATGAAATGCGGCAGGTGCTCGGGCTTTGAAGAAGGCGGACATCGTCGAATTCTTCGCGCGGCTGGCGGCGGACGATCCGCATCCGGTGACCGAGCTCGAATCGGTCAACGCCTTCACATTGCTCGTCGCGGTCGTGCTGTCGGCGCAGATGACCGACGCCGGCGTGAACAAGGCGACGCGCGCGCTGTTCGCGATCGCCGATACGCCCGCGAAGATGGCGGCGCTGGGGCTCGCGACGATCCGCGAGCACCTCGCGACGATCAACTTCAACAACACCAAGGCGAAGAACGTGCTGGCGCTGAGCGAGGCGCTGGTCCGCGACCACGGCGGCGAGGTGCCGCGCACCCGCGAGGCGCTGGAGGCGCTGCCCGGCGTCGGGCGCAAGACCGCCAACGTCGTGCTGAATTCCGCGTTCGGGGAGGAGACGTTCGCGGTCGACACGCACATCTTTCGCGTCTGCAACCGCACCGGCCTGGCCAAGGGCAAGGACGTGCTGGCGGTCGAGACGAAGCTGGAGAGGGCGGTGCCCCAGCCGTTCCGCCTGCACGCGCATCACTGGCTGATCCTGCACGGCCGCTACACCTGCAAGGCGCGCAAGCCCGAATGCTGGCGCTGCGTCGAGGTCGACCTGTGCGCGTTCAAGCCCAAGACCCCGGCCCCGCCGCCACCCAAACCCGCCCGCTAAGGGGCTGGCGCCGCGCCCGAGCCGCTGCTAGGCACAGCCCCGCGCCGGCACCCGTAGCTCAGCTGGATAGAGCGCTGCCCTCCGAAGGCAGAGGCCACAGGTTCGAATCCTGTCGGGTGCGCCAATCGCCGATGAAATTGCCAAACTTGTCTTCGGACGGCGCCCGACCGGCGACGCGTTACTCACCGCGACTGCTGCCGCCCGGCCAGCGGGCGAGCGTCTCGCCGGTGGCGGCATTCTCGATCGCGATTTCGTCGAAGGTCGCGGTCAGCAGGCAGATCGGGCGCTGGTCGGGTCCGCCGGGCTGGCGGCATCGAGCGGCACCGCCGGGCACGTCGGCCAGCTGCCCCGTCAGGCGGACGCGGAAGCCCTTCTCCGCGCGCACCGCATCGGGTGCGGTTCGCACCACCGCGACGTAGGGGGCACCGTCGCGCCGGTCCTGCCGCGCCCCGCCCGACCGGAACATCTGCCCGATCGCCAGCGACTGGCCCGCGAGCGTGACCGGCTCGATCCCCTCTGCCGCTGCCGGCGCAGCGGCGGTGGGACAGGCTTCCGAACCCGTCCACGGTCGCGGCACCCAGAAGCCCTCGACCGCCTCGATGTCGGCGGGCGGCGCGTCGCCGAGCCACTCCTGCGGCGCCCAGCGCGTCGATGCGACCTGAAGCCGCAGCGCGCCGCGCTCCGCATCGTAGCGCCAGCCCGTGCCGGTCGCGTCCGCATCCCCCAACGGGCCCCCGCACCCGAACGGCAGCGCGATCGAGAAGCGGCGACCTGTCACCCGCGCTGTATCGGACGCGAGCGGTCGACCGCTCGCGGTGGCATCGGCGGCGGCGGACGCGAACGCGAGCAGTCCGGCGCGATCCAGCCGCGCGGGCGTCGCCGGCGACGGCACGGGTTCGGGTAAAGGCGCGGTGGCGACGGTGGCGCTCGGCGCCGGAGCCGGCGCGACCGACCCGCGTCCCGCCACGAATCCCGCACCCCCGACCGCCAGCACGGCAAGCGCGCCGCCGGCCAGGGCGAGGCGGCTGGTGCGAGGCGTCGGTTCCTTCATGGACACCGCATAGCAAGGTCCGGCAAGAGGTTCACCATGACAATGCTCCTGCCCCTCCGCACCGGGCGTCACGGGTGACCGCGGACCAGATTCTGACGCTGGCAGTGCTGATCGCGGTCGTAGCGGCGCTGATCTGGGACCGGGTGCGTTCGGATGTGGTGGCGCTGTCCGGTGCGGCGGTGCTGCTGGTCACCGGCGTCGTCCGGCCGGTCGAGGTGCAGGGCGCCTTCGCCAGCCCCGCGATCATCGCCCTCGCCTCGCTGTTCGTCATCGCCTACGCGCTCGAACTGTCGGGATTGCTCGACCGCGCGATCACCGGGGCGGTCGCGATGTGCAGGCGGCTGGGTGCTGCCGGGCTCTGGCTGATGCTCGGCGCGATCGGGTGCCTGTCCTGCTTCCTGAACAGCACGCCGATCGTCGTGCTCGGCGCGCCGGTGGTGCGCGACGTCGCGACCGCGCTCCGGCTGCCGCCCAAGCGGTATCTGATGCCGCTGTCCTATATCACCGTGCTGACCGGCTGCTGCACGCTGATCGGCACGTCGACCAACCTGCTCGTCGACGACATGGCCCGGATCGCCGGCCAGCCGCGCTTCGGCATCTTCGAGATCACGCCGGTCGGGCTGCCGATGGCGCTGGTCGGCGGGCTCTACCTCTTCCTGTTCAGCGGCAAGCTGATGAAGCAAAGCCTGGCCGAGCCCGACGCGCCGCGCGGCGGCGACATCCAGGTCGACAGCGCGCAGGTGGGCGACGCCGAGCTCTTCGCCGAGCAGCGCGCGTTCAACCCCCGCCACGCAGCCATCGCCGCGGCGGTCTTCGTCGGTGCGATCGCCGCGGCGGCGCTGAACGTCGCGCCGATCGCCGCGACGGCATTTGCCGGGGCGGTGCTGCTGATCCTGCTGCGCGTCATCACCCCGGACGAGGCTTACGGCGGTTTGCGCCCGCAGATCCTGATCCTGATCGCTGGGATGGTCGTGATCGGGATCGCGATGGAGGAAAGCAAGCTGGCCGGCATGGCAACCGAGGCGCTGATCGGATCGCTGAACGGCGTCGGCCCGCTCGCCGCGCTGATCGTGCTGTATCTGGTGACGATGGTGCTGACCGAGCTGCTGTCGAACGCCACGGTTGCGGTCCTGATGACGCCGATCGCCGTTGCGCTGGCCGAGAGCCTGGGTGTCAGCGCCCGCCCGTTCCTGGTCGCCGTGATGATGGCCGGCAGCGCCGCCTTCGCCACGCCTTTCGGCTACCAGACGAACGTTATCGTCTATCAGATGGCCGGCTATCGCTACATGGACTTCGTGCGCGTCGGCCTGCCGCTCAACCTGATTACCTTCGCAGTCGCGGTCGCGGCGATCCGGATAGTCTTCCCCTTCTGACGCGCGCGCCATGCCTTCCGGGCCTAGCAGCTCATAAATCGCGGGCCAGTCGGCCCGCCCCTAGGCGCAAGGGCTCGATGCGCCTATCATGGGGGTTTCGACGCTTTCTCCAGGACTCGCGACCATGCTCGACACTCCCCAGGCCCAGGTTCCGCTGCTCGACATGGGCACGCAAGGGACCGACCCCGCCGGCTTTGCCAAGGCGCTCGGCACGTCGTTCGAGCGGTTCGGCTTTGCGATGGTGTCGAACCACGGCGTGCCCGACGCCATCGTCGAGCGCGCGTGGGCGATGACCAAGGCGTTCTTCGGCCTGCCCGAGGATCAGAAGCGCGCCTATTTCCAGGCCGGCGGCGGCGGGGCGCGCGGCTATACGCCGTTCAAGACCGAGATCGCCAAGGGTGCGACGCACGTCGACCTGAAGGAATTCTGGCACGTGGGGCGCGAACTGGCGCGCGGCCACCGGTTCGAGAAGGAGATGGCCCCCAACGTCTGGCCCGATCAGCCCGAGGGATTCAAGGAGACGTTCCTGGCGCTGTTCAAGGCGCTGGACGACGCAGGTCTGCGCCTGCTGTCGGCGATCGCGGTGCATCTAGGGCTCGAGCCGAACTGGTTCGAACATGCTGTGGACGACGGCAATTCGGTGCTGCGCCTGCTCCATTATCCGCCGGTCCCCGCCGATGCCCCCGAAGTGCGCGCCGGCGCGCATGAGGACATCAACCTGATCACCCTGCTGCTCGGGGCCGAGGAAGCGGGCCTCGAACTGCTCGAGAAGAATGGCAGCTGGCTGCCGGTGAAGCCGCCCGCGGGCGCGATGGTCGTCAATGTCGGCGACATGCTGCAGCGGCTGACCAACCACGTCCTGCCCTCCACCACCCACCGCGTCGTCAACCCGGCGCCCGAGCGACGTGGTTTCTCGCGCTATTCGATGCCCTATTTCCTTCACCCCGCGCCCGATTTCATGATCGCGACGCTGCCCGGCACGATCACCGCGGACAATCCCAACCGCTACGAAACGCCGATCAGCAGCCACGATTACCTGCACGAGCGGCTGGTCGAGATCGGGCTCATCAAGAAGTAGAAATCCTTCGTCGCCCCGGCCTTGTGCCGGGGTCCACTCCTCCGCTAGCGCAACGCCCGTCGATGGGTGGACCCCGGCACAAGGCCGGGTGACGGAGGTAACATGGTCGAGCCGTTACGAATTGCGCTTGCCGGGCTCGGCACCGTTGGCGGCGGGGTCGTCCGGCTGCTCGACACCAACCGCGACCTGATCGAACGCCGCGCCGGTCGCGCGATCGAGATCGTCGCGGTGTCGGCGCGCGATCGCACCAAGGACCGCGGCATCGACCTGTCGCGGTTCGACTGGACCGACGATACCAGCGCGCTCGCCCATCACCCCCGCGCCGACGTGGTGGTCGAGCTGATCGGCGGATCGGACGGCCCCGCCCTCACCCTCGCCCGTGCGACGCTGTCCGCGGGCAAGGCATTCGTGACCGCCAACAAGGCGATGCTGGCGCACCACGGGCTGGAGCTGGCGCAGGCCGCCGAGGCGTCGGGCGTGGCACTGAAGTTCGAGGCTGCGGTCGCGGGCGGCGTGCCGGTGGTGAAGGGCCTGCGCGAGGGCGCGGCGGCCAACGCCATCGACCGGGTGTACGGCATCCTGAACGGCACATGCAATTTCACCCTGTCGAAGATGGAGGCCGAGAACCGCGACTTCGCCGAGGTGCTGGCCGAGGCGCAGGCGCTGGGCTTTGCCGAGGCAGACCCCAGTTTCGACATCGACGGCATCGACGCCGCGCACAAATTGTCGATCCTGGCGAGCCTGGCCTTCGGTACGCAGCCGGCGTTCGGCGACGTCGCGATCACCGGCATCCGCCACGTGCTGGGCGCCGACATCGCCGAGGCGGCGGCGCTGGGGTACCGCGTGCGGCTGGTGGGCGTCGCGGAGGCGGGGGCGAGCGGGCTGTTCCAGCGCGTTCACCCGCATCTGGTGCCGATCGACCACCCGCTGGCGCACACGACGGGGTCGCTCAACGCGGTCGTCGCCGATGGCAATTTCGTCGGGCGGCTCTTCTTCCAGGGGCGCGGGGCGGGCGACGGACCAACCGCCAGCGCAGTCGTCGCCGACCTGATCGACATCGCCCGCGGCGAATATGGCGCCCCCTATGCGATGCCCGCCGCCGCCCTGACCAGGCCCGCCACCGCCGATGCCGGCGATCGCCGCAGCCGCGCCTACCTGCGCTTCGCCGTGGTCGACAAGGTCGGCGTGCTGGCCGAGATCGCCGCGGCGATGCGCGATGCCGGTGTGTCGATCGAAAGCCTGATCCAGCGCGGCGCCAGCCCCGACGGCCATGTCTTGGTCGCAATCGTCACCCATGAGGGCCCCGAACGCTGCGTCGCCGCCGCGCTCGAAAAGCTTCGCGGATCGCAAAGTCTGGCCGGCGAGCCGATGTGGATGCACATCCTCGCCTGAGCGTGTGTCAGGGCAACTCCATTGACCAGATCTTGCGGCCCTTGCGCGGACACACGGGCGCACCCATCACCCCGCATTCGCGCCAGCGCTGCGTGAGTGCCGCCGACTTCGCATCGGTCGCCTGCTCCGCCGGATCGACGGCTCGGAAACGGTAGCGATCCTGTGCAAGCGGGCGACACGCCTCGCCGGTGCAGACCGACGCCGTACGCACCACCGGCGCAGGGATCGTGGTGGCGAGTGGCAGCGCGACAAGTTGCAGAAGCATCATCATCGACGGCATCGTATGATCCTCGCCTGTTTCCCCAGCGCCTTAACGTGCTCCGCCCGCACGAGTTGCACGCGCCGCCGTCAGTCGAGGACAATCGGTTCGCGCTTGCCGGGATGCTTGCGTTTCGCCGCGTAGCCGATCTCGTCGACCAGCGTCTTGCCGATCGCGAGCAGATTGATGCCGCCGCTCATGCAGCCGCGCGGCGGACATGGGGGTGCGGCGTTGTCCAGCGCGGCGCGCGGATCGCCTGCCGGCTGGCGCGGACGGGCGGGCGGTTCGCGCTCTTCCGGCAGCGGCAGGCGCTGGAGCATCTCGGGCGCGCAGACCACTATCTCGCCGTCGCGACCGACGGGACAGGGGCCGGCGAGCACCGACCATCGCTGCGGCGCGGGCCCTGCGGCGGCGGCCTGGAGCAGCGCGAGTGCCAACGCGATCACGGCGCCAGCTTGCGCGTCTTCACCTGCGTGCCGCCCGCGCCGCTGGTCATCGTCACCCCGACGAACCCGCAATTGGCGAGGAACGCCGCCATGCCGCATGCGGGCGGGTGCTGATCGAGCAGCCGGTCGCGTTCCAGCGGCACCGAATCGCGCTCGGCGGGCAGGACGAAGCTGATGCGGTAGCGCCGGTCTGCCTGCCGCCGGCCGCACACGGTGATGTCGGCGCTGTCGGGACTGGAGCGGCACGGCACCTCGGCGCGGGTCAGGGCGCGCGCGGTGGCGACGGCATCCTGCGGGGCGGCGAGCATCAGCATCAGCGCGAGCATGGCCGCAGCATGATCCCGCCGCGGCGCGGGCGCAAGCCCCGCCCCGCGACCCTCGACAAGGCGCGGCCACCCCCCTATCGCCCCGGCAAAACAGACTTAGGGGATTCCGGATGACCGACACCGCCAGCAAGGTCCTGGACCGCGTCCTCGTGCTCGAGATGGTGCGCGTGACCGAAGCCGCCGCGATCGCCGCGGCCAAGCTGGTCGGGCGCGGCGACGAGAAAGCCGCCGACGCCGCTGCGGTCGAGGCGATGCGCGCGGCGCTGAACGAGCTGGCGATGGACGGCACCGTGGTGATCGGCGAGGGCGAGCGCGACGAAGCGCCGATGCTGTTCATCGGCGAAAAGGTCGGCTCCGCGATCGGCTCGGGTCCGAAGATCGACATCGCGCTCGACCCGCTGGAGGGCACGACGATCACCGCCAAGGCCGGACCGAACGCGCTCGCCGTGCTGGCGATCGCCGAGGAAGGCGAACTGCTGAACGCGCCCGACGTGTACATGGAAAAGCTGGCGGTCGGCCCCGGCTATCCCGACGGCGTCATCGACCTGGCGAAGTCGCCGACCGAGAACATCCACGCCATCGCCGCCGCCAAGGGCGTCGAACCGCACGAGATCATCGCCTGTGTCCTCGACCGCCCGCGCCACGAGGCGCTGGTCGCCGAGCTGCGCGCGATCGGGTGCGGAGTGATGCTGATCGGCGACGGCGACGTTGCGGGCGTCATCGCGACGACCGATCCCGACACGACCGTTGACGTGTACATGGGGTCGGGCGGCGCGCCGGAGGGCGTGCTGGCCTGCGCGGCGCTCAGGTGCATCGGCGGGCAGTTCAAGGGCCGGCTGCTGTTCCGCAACGACGCCGAGCGTGGGCGCGCGGCGAAATGGGGGGTCACCGACCTCGACCGGATCTACGACCTGACCGATCTCGCCAAGGGCGACTGCATCTTCGCTGCGACCGGCGTCACCGACGGATCGCTTCTGGCCGGTGTGAAGCGCAAGGCTGGCAAGATGACCACCGAGAGCGTGGTGATGCGCGCATCGTCGGGCACGGTGCGCTGGGTGAAGGGCGAGCACCGGCTGGGGTGAGTCGCGGCGTTCGGCGCGGCGTCGAAAGTTCCGCGAAACGGCGTGATGTCGGAAACTTCGGTGCGCTCCGGCAACGGTGCTGGAGAGCATCGTCGCAGGCGCCGGGTCGGTCATCGTCGAGGTTGTGGCAAATCCTAGCCGTGTAGGACAGCGTGCTGATCCTCCCCTGCGAGGGGAGGATCAAACTAGTTTTTGAGCCGCCACCCGCTTTTGAAGATCCACGCGATCACTCCCAAACACAGGCCCATGAACCCCGCGGTGAAGCCCAGGCTCCACGCGATGCTGACGTCCCCCTGGCCGAAGAAACTCCAGCGGAAACCGCTGACGAGGTACACGACCGGGTTGAACAGGCTGACCGTGCGCCACGGTTCGGGCAGCATGGAGATCGAGTAGAATGCACCGCCGAGGAAGGTCAGCGGGGTAATCAGCAGCGCCGGCACGAAGTTCAGCTGTTCGAACCCCTTCGCCCACACCCCGATGATGAAGCCGAACAGGCTGAACGCGACCGACGTCAGGATCAGGAACGCGACCATCGCAAGCGGGTGTTCGATGCGCAGATCGACGAAGAACGCCGAGGTGCCGAGGATAATGAGCCCCAGCACCACCGACTTGGTCGCGGCGGCGCCGACATAGCCGATCACCATTTCGAATGGCGAGACGGGGGCCGACAGCAGTTCGTAGATCGTGCCGGTGAACTTCGGGAAGTAGATGCCGATCGAGGCGTTGCCGATACTGTTCGTCAGCAGCGCGAGCATGATGAGCCCCGGCACGATGAAGCTGCCGTAGCCGACGCCATCGACCGACTGCATCCGGCTGCCGATCGCGCCGCCGAACACGATGAAATACAGGCTGGTGGTGATGACCGGCGTCACCAGGCTCTGCCACAGGGTGCGCAGCGCGCGCGCCATTTCGAAGCGATAGATCGCCCAGACGCCGTGGGTGTTCATGGTCACTTTCCCCGTTTGTTTCGAGCGTAGTCGAGAAACGCTTGCGCGCCGCCCGCGACGGTATCTCGACTTCGCTCGAAACGAACGGAATTGCGTGCAGCAGGCCCGCTCACGCGGCCACTCCTTTCGTCTTCACCAGGTCGACGAAGATGTCCTCGAGGCTCGACTTCGACGTCTCCAGATCCTTGAAGCCGATCCCGAGTTCGGCGAGCTTGCGCAGGAGCGAGGGGATGCCGGTGCGTTCGGCCTGCGCGTCGAATACGTAGCGCAGCGTGTGGCCGTCGTTCTCCAGCGTCAGGTGCCATTCGACAAGCTCGGCGGGCACAGCGTCCATCGGGTCGGTCAGCGCGATATCCATCTCGCGCTTGCCGAGCTTCTTCATCAGCGCGGTCTTCTCCTCGACCAGCAGCAGCTTGCCGCCGTTGATGACGCCGACGCGGTCGGCCATTTCCTCGGCCTCCTCGATATAGTGCGTGGTCAGGATGATCGTCACGCCGCGTTCGCGCAGCGACCCGATCAGCTTCCACATGTCGCGGCGCAGCGACACATCGACCCCCGCGGTCGGCTCGTCGAGGAACAGCAGGTCGGGCTCGTGGCTCAGCGCCTTCGCGATCAGCACGCGGCGCTTCATGCCGCCCGACAATTCCATGATCTTCGCGTCGCGCTTGTCCCACAGCGACAGGTCTTTCAGCAGCTGCTCGAGGTATGCGTCGTGTCCCGACCGCCCGAACAGCCGGCGCGAGAAGCGCACCGTCGCCATCACCGTTTCGAACATGTCGACCGACAGTTCCTGCGGCACCAGCCCGATCATCGCGCGGGCCGGCTTGTAGTCGGCGATCGCATCGTGTCCGCCGACGGTGATCGTGCCCGACGACGGCGTGACGATGCCGCACACGACCGAGATCAGCGTGGTCTTGCCCGCCCCATTGGGACCGAGCAGCGCGAAGATCTCTCCGCGGCGGATGTCGAGATCGACCGCGTCGAGCGCGCGCTGGCCGGAGCCGTAGGTCTTGGACACGCCGCGAACGGCGAGGATGGTATCGGACATGGCGGCCCCCTTGTGCCGCCGCAAGCTAGGGTGCGTGACCGCCGCTCACAAGGTCGGGAGCCGAGGTCAGCGCGCGGCGCGCGCCGCCGCCACCGCCTTTTGCAGGGCATCGTGCCCGACCGCGCCCGACAGGATACGGTCGCCGATCACCCAGGCGGGCGTGCCCGTCATGCCGAGCGCGCGCGCCATGTCGAGGTTGCGGGACAATTCGGTCGCGACCGCGGGCGACGCGATGGCGGTACGGGCGCGGGCGAGGTCGAGGCCTGCCGCATTCGCGGCCTGCGCGATGCTCGCCGCATTGGGACGCCCGGCGGCGAAGAGCGCGGTGTGGAACGGCATATACTTGCCCTGCTCGGCGGCGGCGAGCGCCCAGGCGGCGGCGTCGCGGCTCTCCGCGCTCAGGATCGGCAGTTCGCGGTACACGACGCGGACCTTCGCATCCTCACCCACCAGCTTCGCCAAATCGGGCAGGCTCGCGCGGCAGAAGCCGCAGGCATAGTCCATATAGGTGACGATGGTGACGTCGCCCGCCGGGTTGCCCCCTACCGCACCGGGGAAGGGCGTGGTGACCGCGGCGCGGTTGGCCGCGACCAGCTTGCCGGTTTCGCGCTCCTGCAAGACCTGGATCGCTTCGGGAATCACTTCGGGATGCGCCATCAGATAGCCGCGGACGTCGCCCGCCGCGGGCGCCGGGCGCAGCGCCTGCCCGGCGAGCACCACCGCGCCGCCGATCGCTCCTGCCGCCAGCAGCAGGAGCGCGAGAATCCACGGGCGCAACGTCATCGGCGGTTCTTCCGGTCCTTTTCCATCTCGGTCTGCGAGACGAGGTAGATGTCCTGCGCGCGAATCCAGTCCGCACTGCCCTTAGGCAGGCCCGCCATCGCCGCGCGCGACGAGACCAGCGCGGTGCGCGAATCGCCGGTCAGATTGGCCCGCTCGGCGGTGGCGAGCGCGGTGCGGGGCTCGTCGCCCTTGCGTTCATAGACGGTGCCGAGCTGGGTCCAGCCCCACGGATTGTCGTCGTCACGCTGCACCGCCAGCCGCAGGACGCGCTCGGCTTCGGGCAGATTGGCCGGATCGTCGGTCGCGAGCAGCGCGTGGCCGAAGGTGGTGGCGATCAGCGGCGACGAGCGCGAGCCCTCGGTCGCGCGGCGCAATGGACCGAGCGCCGCCTTCGGATCGCCGCCCTCCATCAGGATCTGGCCCTGAAGCTCGAGGATATAGGGGTCGGTCGGCAGCGCCTTCACCAGCGCCGCCGTCTCGACCGCGGCCTGATCGGGATAGCCCGACAGGTGATAGGCATAGGCGCGGGCGTAATGCGCGGGCACCGACTGGTCGGTCGGCGGATATTTGACGAGCGTCGCGCGCGGTTCGTTGACGTAGCCGCGCAGCTTCGCCTGCACGCGCTTGAAACGCGCCTCGATGCCGCTGTCGGCCGCCTTCGCGAACGACGGCGAGGCGCGGGTCACCTGGTCGAGCGCCGCGAGGCGCTCGGCGGTCAGCGGGTGGGTGCGGTCGTAGCTGCCCTCGTTCTGGGCGACACCGTAGCGATATTCCAGGTTCTGGAGCTTCTTGAAGAAGCTGAGCATGCCGCGGCCGGTGATGCCGGCGGTGGCGAGATAGCGCGCGCCCGCCGCATCGGCGCTCGATTCCTGGACGCGGGTGAAGGCGAGCAGCTTGCCGAGCGCGGCGCGCTGGCCGGCGGCGAGGATGCCTGCCCCGGCCTCGCCCGCCCCCGCGGCGATCGCCGCGACGCCGAGCACGAGGCTGAGGATCGAGACGCCCATCGCCCCGCTATAGCCGGCGTCCTGCAACGGGATGTGGCCGTTGGCGATATGCCCGACCTCGTGCGCGATGACGCCCTGGACTTCGTTGGCGTTGTCGGCGGCGTCGATCAGCCCGGAATGGACATAGACGATCTGCCCGCCCGCGACGAAGGCGTTGATGCTGGGATCGTTGATGACGACGACGCGGACGTTCGCGGGCGACAGCCCGGCGGCGACGATGATGTCGCGCGACATGTCGTGGAGCAGCGATTCGGTTTCGGCATCGCGCAGGATCGATTGCGCCGTCGCCGGCTGGACGGCGAGCATCGCGACCGCCGCGAGGGCCGCAACCAGCCTGGTCGTCAGCCGTCGCATCGTTTCGAACCCGCGCATCGCCATCATCGCTTCCCTGTCCAGCCGCGACTGAACCGCGGCTGAAGCGGCCGCTCCCCGTGACCGCACGGGGAGCGGCGCGGCATCATGCGCCGAACGTGCGCTGCCACCAGCCGCGGCGCGGGGTGCCGTCGGCATCGTCCCCGCCGTCCGGGCCGGCAGCGTCGTCGACCGGCGCGGCGCCGTCGGCGGCACCGTCCACCGCGACCGCCTCGGTGGTCGCGACGTCGTCGGCGATCGGGGCGACCGGATCGGCCTTCTTGCGGCTGGTCCGACGACGCGGCTTGGGTGCGTCCTCGGCGGCGTCGGCCTCGGGCGCAGCCTCGGCGACCGGCGCGGCCTCGACAGCTTCGACCGGCGCCGCGGCCTTGCGGCGCGAACGCTTGGGCTTCTCGACGGGCGCGTCCTCGGCGGGTGCCTCGACCTCGGCGACCGGAGCCGGAGCCTCGTCCGCCACCGGCTTGCGGCGGCGCGAGCGGCGCGGCTTGGGCGCTTCGGCTTCGGGCTCGGCCTCGACCACTTCGACGTCCGGTTCGGAAACGTCCTCGACAGGTGCCTCGGCGTCGGCGATCACCTCGCCCCCACCCTCGCGGCGGCCGCCACGACGGCCACGACGGCGACGGCGGCGCGGTTCGCCGCCCTCGTCGGTGCGCGGAGCGGTCGGCGCGTCGCCGGTATCGACCGGCTCGTCCTCGGCGGCATCACCCTCGACCGGTTCGCCGGACGCATCGTCGTTCGACGGCGCCGCCTGATCCTCGTCACGCCCACGACCACGACGGCCACGACGACGGCGGCGACCGCGGCCACGACCGCTGCCTTCCTCGCCCTCTTCGCGCTCGCGGCGGGGACGGCGCTCGCGCGGTTCGTCCTCGGCCTCGGTCTCCTCCTCGACCTCTTCCTCGTCCTCGTCCTCGGGCAGGTCGTCGTCGAAGTCCTGCATCGGCGCGTCGAAGCGCGGGGCGTGCGCGGGCGGCGGGCCCGACGCCTCGACCGACATGCGCGCGCCCTCGACCTCGCCATCGGACAACACCTCGACGCGGACGCCGTAGCGGTCCTCGATCTCTGCCAGTTCGGCGCGCTTGTTGTTGAGCAGGTAGAAGGCCGCTTCCTGGCTGGCGCGCAGCGTGATCTGCGAGCCGCGACCGCGGGCGGCCTCGTCCTCGATCAGGCGCAGCGCGCTCAAGCCCGCCGACGATGCGGTGCGAACCAGGCCGGTGCCCTCGCAATGCGGGCACTGGCGGGTCGATGCCTCCAGCACGCCGGTGCGCAGGCGCTGGCGGCTCATTTCCATCAGGCCGAACGACGAGATGCGACCGACCTGGATGCGGGCGCGATCGTCCTTCAGCGCCTCCTTCATCGCCTTCTCGACCTTTCGGACGTTCGATCCGTGATCCATGTCGATGAAGTCGATGACGACCAGGCCCGCCATGTCGCGCAGGCGCAGCTGGCGCGCGATTTCCTGCGCAGCCTCAAGATTGGTCGCGGTCGCGGTCTGCTCGATCGAATGCTCGCGGGTCGAGCGCCCTGAGTTGATGTCGATCGACACCAGCGCCTCGGTCGGATTGATGACCAGATAGCCGCCCGATTTCAGCTGGACGACCGGATGGTACATCGCCGCCAGCTGGTCCTCGACATGCGCGCGCTGGAACAGCGGCACGGGGTCGCTGTAATGCTTCACGCGGCGCGCGTGGCTGGGCATCAGGAGCTTCATGAACTCCTTGGCCTGGCGGTATCCGGCCTCGCCCTCGACGATGACCTCGTCGATTTCCTTGTTGTAGATGTCGCGGATCGCGCGCTTCATCAGGTCGCTGTCGCCATAGACGAGCGCGGGGGCCGCCGACTTCAGCGTTTCCTCGCGGATGCCGTCCCACAGACGCGCGAGATAGTCGAAGTCGCGCTTGATCTCGGTCTTGGTGCGCTGAAGCCCGGCGGTGCGGACGATGCAGCCCATCGACGGCGGCAGCGTCAGGTCGGCCATGATCGACTTCAGCCGCTTGCGGTCGCCCGCGTTGCTGATCTTGCGCGAAATCCCGCCGCCATGCGCGGTGTTGGGCATCAGCACGCAGTAGCGCCCGGCGAGCGACAGGTACGTCGTCAGCGCCGCACCCTTGTTGCCGCGCTCTTCCTTCACGACCTGGACCAGCAGCACCTGGCGGCGGCGGATCACGTCCTGGATCTTGTAGCGGCGGCGCAGGTTCATGCGGCGCTCGCGCAAATCCTCGACCGCAGCATCGTCATGCCCGCCGCCGCGCCGCTTGCGCCGCGGCGAATCCTCGCCGGTGCTCACTTCCTCGTCGTGCGACTCGTCGTCGTCATGGTCGTCGGACGCATGATCGCCCTCGCCCTCATGCTCGTCGTCGTGATCCTCGTCGCCGTCATGCTCGGCGCGCAGCGCGGCCTCCTCGGCGGCGTGCTCGGCCTCCTCGCGCAGCAGCGCGTCGCGATCCTCCTTGGGGATCTGGTAGTAATCGGGGTGGATTTCGCTGAACGCCAGGAAGCCGTGGCGATTGCCGCCGTAATCGATGAACGCGGCCTGGAGCGACGGCTCCACGCGCGTCACCTTGGCCAGATAGATGTTGCCCTTGAGCTGCTTGCGCTCGGCGGACTCGAAGTCAAATTCCTCGATTCGATTTCCGTTGACGACGGCGACGCGGGTTTCTTCCCGGTGGCGTGCGTCGATCAGCATACGCATGGTCATGTAATGGTCTCCGGGCGCGCGCCGGCCCGCCCGAAGGGGCCGTCGCGCGCGATGATGTCGTCCGCGGCCCACCCGAAGGTCGGGCAGGTGCGGCAAGGACGTGAAGGTGGAAAAGTGCGTCTGCTGGCATGGCACGCCCGGAGGCTTGGTCCTGAGCGACCGCACCGCGCACGGTACCGCCGGCGGCGGTTTCGTGGAGGCGGAGCGGGATATGCCTCATGTCAGCATCAACCTGGACTGGCGCACGTCGCTTTCGGTTCGGCGACGGCGGATTCGAACGTTCGGCATAGGGGACCAGCGCCTGGCTGCCCCCTGCCGACATTTCCGTGCCTAGCACCGGGATGACAACGCGGCAACAGGCGCCCCGTGCACGCCGTCCCAGTCCGTCGGCCCCGCCCCCGTCGGCAAGGGCTTGCCGGGGTTGCCGGCAATAACATGCCGAACGGCAAATTAACCCTGACTCTGAACCGCGATTTGACCCCCGGCTGGCTAGGCCGTGGTCATCACGAGGGTGAGGGACACGCGGGGATATGGATTTTGGCTGGACCGTCGCCACGGCGACGCGGCATAGCATCAGGGTGTTCGCCGCCCTTGCCCTCATCGCCGGCTGGCTGTCGGGCGTGCCGAGCTGGGCCGGCACGATCCGCGGCATTCACGTGTCATCGAACAGCATCACCCTGACGTTCGACGGTCGCGTCGCCGATGCGTCGAGCTTCGTGCTGAACACGCCGCGCCGCATCGCCATCGACGTCGCCGGGGCGACACCCGGCGGTCATGCGACCACCGGCGAAATGGTCGCCGGCGTCCGCCAGGCCGCGAGCGCCGGCGGCGCGCGCATCGTCCTCGACCTCGCCACGCCGGCGATCGTGACCGAGGGCAGCTTCGCCGCCGACGGCCGCACGCTGACGCTGGCGCTCAGCCCGGTCGACGATGCCCGCTTCGAGCGTGCCGCCGCCGAGGGGCGGATGAGCTTCCTGCCGCCCTTCAGCTACGCCGCGACGCCGGTGCGCCAGGGCTACGGCGTCGCGGTGGCGGTGCCCGCGGTCGCGCGCCGGCTGAAGCTGCCGCACATCGACGGCCCGGCCGGTCGCCCGCTGGTGGTGATCGACGCCGGCCACGGCGGGCACGACCCCGGCGCGCTGTCGCCGGACGGGTCGCTGCAGGAAAAGGATCTGACGCTGAAGGTCGCGCAGGCGATCCGCGACGACCTGATCGCGTCGGGCCGGGTGCGCGTGGCGCTGACCCGCGACGACGACCGCTATCTGATCCACCGCGAGCGGTTCGAGGTCGCGCGGCAGCTGGGCGCGCAGCTGTTCATCTCGATCCACTGCGACAGCGCGGGCAATGTCGATGCGACCGGCGCCACCGCCTATACCCTGTCCGAGATCGCGTCCGACAAGGAAGCGGCGCGCCTTGCCGCGCGCGAGAACAAGGCCGACATCATCGCCGGCATGAACCTGGGCGATGCGCCCGCCGACATCTCGTCGATCCTGATCGACCTGACGCAGCGCGAGACGATGAACACGTCGGCCAGCTTCGCGCGGCTGCTGGGGCGCGAGGCCAAGCCGCTGATGCCGACCAAGGCGGCGTTCCACCGCATGGCGTCGTTGTTGGTGCTGAAGGCGCCCGACATGCCCTCGATCCTGTTCGAAACCGGCTATATCTCGAATCAGCGCGACGCCGACTTCCTGAATTCGCGCGAGGGCCGCGAGAAGGTCGCCGAAAGCGTGCGGCGGGCCGTGGACGTCCATTTCGCGACGCGCATGGCCGGGCGCAGCGGCGGGAGCGTCGAGACGGCGCTTCGGTAAGGGGGCAAATGGTTCAGAGAAGGCGCGAAGGCGCGAAGGAAGAGTGAAGGATTCACGCGGAGGCGCAGAGGCGCAGACGCGCGAAAAAGCCCGGTGCGCTGCGCCCTGATCTTGAAAGCGATGAACGCCTGCGGCGCCTCTCGCGAGTGATCTCCGCGTCTCTGCGCCTCCGCAAGAACAATTTCCTTCGCTTCTTCGCGCCTTCGCGCCTTCTCTGAACCGTTTTCCCTTCCCCCGCCCCCCCCAATCGCACCGCTTCGCCGTCGCACCTTCCCCCACCGCCCGCGCCCCGCTAGAACGCCCGCGCGATGCCAGAAACCGACACGCCTGACCTGCGGCTGCGCCTGCAGCGCGAGCCCCGCAGCGAACCGGGTCGATTCGCCCGCGCCTGGCAGAGGCGCTGGGTGCGGATCGTCGCCTATCTTGCCGCGATCGGCCTCGGCGGCATCCTGATCCTGTGGATCCTCGTGTCGCGCGACCTGCCCTCGGTCGACAAGCTGCGCGCCTACGAGCCGCCGCTGCCGACGAACGTCCGCGGCGGCGACGGCACGCCGATCCACAGCTATGCCCGGCTGCGCCGCGTCGAGCTGAGTTACCCCGAGTACCCGCCGCTGCTGGTGAAGGCGTTTCTGGCCGCCGAGGATCGCACCTTCTTCGAGCATCACGGCGTCGACTATCCGGGCATCGCGTCGGCCATCCTCATCAACCTGAAGAGCGACAAGCGCCCGGTCGGCGCGTCGACGATCACGCAGCAGGTCGCGAAGAACCTGCTCGTGGGCAATCAGGTCAGCTATATCCGCAAGGCGCGCGAGGCGGTGCTCGCCTACAAGATCGAGGATGCGCTGACCAAGCAGCAGATCTTGGAGCTGTACCTCAACCAGATCGAGCTGGGCCGGAATGCCGCGGGCGTCGAGGCCGCGTCCCACGCCTATTTCGACAAGGAGCTCGACGAACTGTCGCTGGCGCAGCTCGCCTATATCGCGATCCTGCCCAAGGGGCCGTCGAACTACAGCCCCGAGCGCAACTACGACCGCGCGATCAAGCGCCGCAATTTCGTGCTGAGCGAAATGCTGCGCAACGATTTCATCACCCAGGCGCAATATCAGGGCGCGATCACCCAGCCGCTCGGCACCGTAGCGCGGCGCGCGCCCAAGATGGAGCGCAACGCCGGCTATTTCGTCGAGGAAGTGCGCCGCCAGCTGCTCGACCGCTTCGGCGAAACCGACAAGGCGGGGCCGTACAGCGTCTATTCGGGCGGGCTGTGGGTGCGGACATCGTTCGATCCGCGGCTGCAGGGCTATGCGCAGGATGCCTTGCGCGAAGGGCTGCTGCGCTACGACGGCGGGCGCGGCTGGTCGGGGCCGATCCGGCACCTCGACGATATCACGCCCGACCGCTGGTTGCAGCCGCTGCTCGATACCAACATCGGCCTCGATTATTCGAACTGGCGCGCCGGCATCGTCATCGCCAAGGACGGCGATACCGCGACGCTGGGATTTGCCGATGGCACCACCGGGCCGCTGCCGCGCTATGCCGCGCAGATGCCGGTGCGCGGCGTCGGCGGCACCGCCTTCCCCGCGCTGAAGGTCGGCGACATCCTGGCGGTTGCGGAAAACGGCAACAGCTATGCGCTGCGCAGCATCCCGCGGGTGTCGGGCGCGTTCGTGGTCGAGGAACCCAGCACTGGGCGTGTGCTCGCCATGCAGGGCGGGTTCGACAGCCGGCTCGGCAGCTTCAACCGCGCGACGCAGGCGATGCGCCAGCCGGGATCGACCATCAAGCCGATCGTCTATTCCGCCGCGCTCGGCACCGGCATGACGCCGGCGTCGATCGTCGTCGATGGGCCGTTCTGCGTCTATCAGGGCGCGCGGCTCGGCAACAAATGCTTCCGCAACTTCGGCAACATGCGCGCAGCCGGCCCGCACACGATGCGCTGGGGCATCGAACAGTCGCGCAACCTGATGACGGTCCGGACCGCCGCCACCGTCGGGATGCCGAACGTCGTCGACTATATCCAGCGGCTGGGTGTCTCGTCCACAAAGCTGCCGCCCTACCTCTCCTATGCGCTGGGCGCGGGCGAGACGACGGTTTCGCGGATGGTCAACGCGTACGCGATGCTGGTCAACCACGGGCGCCAGATGAGCCCCACGCTGATCGACTATGTCCAGGATCGCCGCGGGAAAGTGATCTGGCCGGCGAACTGGCGCGCGTGCGACCGCTGCAACGCGCGCGACTGGGACGGCCAGGCAATGCCGCGTCCGACCCAACGCTGGCGCCAGGCGATCGACGCGATGACCGCCTACCAGATGGTCCACATCACCGAAGGCGTGATCCAGCGCGGCACCGCGACCGTGCTGCGCGATCTCGGCCGCCCGATCATGGGCAAGACCGGTACCACCACCGGCCCGACCGACGTGTGGTTCGTCGGCGGCACCCCGCAGATGGTCGGCGGCCTCTACATCGGGTTCGATTCGCCGCGCAATCTGGGCGGCGCGGTGCAGGGCGGCACGTTCGCCGCGCCGATCTTCAAGTCGTTCGCGGTCAAGGCATTCAAGGATCTGCCCGTTCTCCCCTTCCGCGCGCCGCCGGGCATCCGCATGGTCCGCATCGACCGCGCGAGCGGGCGCCCGGTGTTCGGCACATTCCCGACCGACAGCGATCCCAAGGCGGGCGTGATCTGGGAAGCGTTCAAGCCGGCGAGCGAGCCGCGCCGGACGCGCCGCGGGACCGAGGATGCGCTGCCCAAGGCGACCGCGACCAGCGCCGCCCGCCCGACCGAGCGCCCCCGCGACAGCGATTTCTTGCAGCGAGAGGGCGGAATCTACTAGGCCGCCTGGAGTCGCGGACGCCCCCGCCCCAATTCAATTCTGGAGTTGCCCCATGCGCGCCGAAGCGCAGGCCCATGTCGATACGATCAACGACGCGCTCGCGCTGCTGCGCCGGTTCCTCAATTGGGACCAGGCGCTCAGGCGGCTCGACGAGCTGAACGCTCGTGTCGAGGATCAGGCGCTGTGGAACGATCCGAAGGCCGCGCAGGAGGTGATGCGCGAGCGCCGCCGCCTGGACGAAGCGATCACCGCCACCCGCGCGATCGAAAGCGAACTCAGCGACACCGTCGAACTGATCGAGATGGCCGAGGCCGAAGGCGACACCGAGATGGAGGCCGAGGCGGTCGCCAGCCTGGGTGCGCTCGCCAAGCGTGCCGATACCGACAAGGTGAAGGCGCTGCTGGCCGGCGAGGCCGACGCCAACGACACCTATGTCGAGATCAATTCGGGCGCCGGCGGCACCGAAAGCCAGGACTGGGCCGGCATGCTGCAACGCATGTACACCCGCTGGGCCGAGCGCCACGGCATGAAGGTCGAGCTGATCGACTATCACGCCGGCGAACAGGCGGGGATCAAGTCGGCGACGCTGCTGCTGAAGGGCGAGAACGCCTACGGCTATGCCAAGACCGAAAGCGGCGTCCACCGCCTGGTCCGTATCAGCCCCTATGACAGCGCCGCGCGCCGCCACACCAGCTTTTCGAGCGTGTGGGTCTATCCGGTGATCGACGACAATATCGAGGTCGAGGTCAACGACGGCGACCTGCGCATCGACACCTATCGTGCATCGGGCGCCGGCGGGCAGCACATCAACACCACCGATTCGGCGGTGCGCATCACCCATCTGCCGACCGGCATCGTCGTGCAGTGCCAGAACCAGCGCAGCCAGCACAAGAACAAGGCGGAGGCCTACAACCAGCTCCGCGCGCGGCTGTACGAGCGCGAGTTGCAGATCCGCGAGCAGGCCGCGAACGCGGAGAACGCTGCCAAGACCGACATCGGCTGGGGCCACCAGATCCGCAGCTACGTCCTCCAGCCGTATCAGCTGGTGAAGGACCTGCGCACCGGCGTCACCTCGACCGCGCCGTCCGACGTGCTCGACGGCGACCTCGATCCGTTCATGGCCGCGGCGCTGTCGCAGCGCGTGACCGGCGAGGCGGTCGAGGTGGAGGACGTCGATTGATCCGTCGCGCCGGCCTGTTTGCTGTCGCTATCGCCACGACGCTCGCGGCGTGCAGCGGCGCGCCGGTGAAGCTGACCAACACGCAGGACGAGCCCGAATTCCCCGCCGCCGACCGCCCGGTCGCGCGGATCGTATCGTCGCGCTGGTCGACCGAGGAAGCCCGCGACCGGCTGAACGAGGCCGAGGAAGTGATGAACCGCGCGCGCATCGCGCCGGGCATGACGATCGCCGATATCGGTGCGGGCGAGGGCTATTATACCATCCGCATGGCCGCGCGCGTCGGCGCGAAGGGCCGGGTGCTGGCCGAGGATATCGTGCCCGAGGTCCGCGACGCGCTCGCCAGCCGCGTCGCGCGCGAGCGGTTGCAGAACGTGAGCGTGCGGCTGGGCGAGCCCGACGATCCGAAGCTGCCCGGCAACAGTTTCGACCGGGTGATGATGGTCCACATGTACCACGAGATCGCCGAGCCCTATGCGTTCCTGTGGCACCTGCGCCCGTCGGTGAAGGCGGGCGGCGTGGTCGTGGTGGTCGACGCCGACCGCACGACGCAGAACCACGGCACCCCGCCAGCGCTGCTCGAATGCGAATTCGCCGCGGTCGGGTACGAGCGGATCGACCAGCAGGATATGCCGTCGGCGGGCGGCTACATCGCGCTCTTTCGCCCGGTCGGCGCGCGGCCCGCACCCGAGAAGATCATCCCCTGCCGCGCGGCATCGAGCGTCGGGACTTGACGCCGAGAGCTAGAGCGCCCGCATCACCTCCGCCGCGATGGTCAGGCTGCGCTGGCGGGCGGACTGGTCGTAGATCGAACTCGTCAGAATGATCTCGTCTGCGCCGGTGCGCGCGATGAACGCAGCGATGCCGCGCGCTACCGTCTCCGGCGATCCGATCGCGGTGCATTCGAGCACCTGGTCGAGCATCGCCGCAGCCTGCGGGGGCAGCGTCTCTCGGTAGCCGGGCAGCGGCGGCGGCAGCTTGATGCCTGTGCCGGTCGTGCGGATCGCGACGAATGCCTGCTGCTGCGACGTCGCGAGCACCTCGGCCTCCGCGTCGGTGTCGGCGGCGATCACGTTGAACGCAGGCATGAAATGCGGCTTTTCGAGCACGTTCGAGGGCCTGAAATCGCGCTTGTAGATCATCGCCGCGGCATCGAGCGCGGCGGGCGCGAAATGCGAGGCGAAGGCGTACGGTAGCCCGAGCATCGCCGCGAGCTGCGCACCGTAGGTGCTCGACCCCAGGATCCACAGCGCGACATCGGCGCCCCCGCCCGGCGTCGCGTGGATGCCGGTCTGGCCGTCGTCGGCGAACAGGCTCTGCAATTCCAGCACGTCCTGCGGGAAGGCATCGGCGCTGGTTTCGAGCGTCCGGCGCAGCGCGCGGGCGACGCGCTGGTCCGATCCCGGCGCGCGGCCCAGCCCCAGGTCGATGCGCCCAGGATACAGCGCGTCGAGTGTCCCGAACTGCTCGGCAATGACCATCGGCGCATGGTTGGGCAGCATGATGCCGCCCGCACCGACGCGCATCCGGCTGGTCGCGGCGGCGAGGTGCCCGATGACGACCGACGTGGCAGCGCTGGCGATGCCGGGCATGCCGTGATGCTCGGCGACCCAGTAGCGGGTGAAGCCCAACGCCTCGGCATGCGCGGCGAGCGTCGCGGCATCGGCGAGCGCCTGGGACACGGTGCCGCCGTCGAGGACGGGGACGAGATCGAGGAAGGAATAGGGGATCATGGCCGGGGATGTAGGAAGCCCGGCGGCGTTCGCGAGGGTGGCGCTGGTTTGCGGGCGCCAACAAATCCTTCGCCTTTGCGCCGCCGTCGCTCTAATCGCCCGCGCATGCTCGCCGCGCTTGCCCATATCGACGCCTGGGTCTTCGACATGGACAATACGCTGTACCCGGCGTCGGCGAACCTGTTCGCGCCGGTCGAGCGGCGGATGACCGATTATATCGTGCGGCTGACCGGCCTTGCCGAGCCCGAGGCCGCCGCGCTGCGCGAGGGATATTTCCTCGAACACGGCACGACGCTTGCCGGACTGATGGCGGCGCACGGCGTCGATCCGCACGACTTCCTCGATTATGTCCACGACGTCGAGATGGACGTGCTGGAGGAGAATGCGCCCCTCGCCGCGCTGATCGCCAAGCTACCCGGCCGCAAGCTGGTCTTCACCAACGGCGACCTGCCCTATGCCGAGCGCGTGCTGGGTCGGCTCGGCCTCGGTGACAGTTTCGAGGGCGTCCACGACATCCACGCGATGGCGCTGCAGCCCAAGCCCGCCGCGTCCGCCTATGCGGGGCTCTGCGCCGCCTACGGCATCGACCCGGCGCGCAGCCTGTTCGCCGACGACATGGCGCGCAACCTGGCGCCGGCCAAGGTGATCGGCATGACGACGCTGTGGATCGACAACGGATCGCAGCAGGAAAACTCCGTACTGCGCCCGGATGGCGCGCACGCCTTCATCGATTATACGACCGCCGACCTGACCGGCTGGCTCGCCGAGATATTGGGAGACACAGTGTGACCGACCTGCAATCGACCATCGATACCGCCTGGGAGGATCGCGCGACGCTGAGCCCCGCGACGACGGGCGCGGTTCGCGATGCGGTGAACGACGCGCTCGCCGGGCTTGATGCCGGCACGCTGCGGGTCGCCGAGCCGGACGGCGACACGTGGCGCGTCAACCAGTGGCTGAAGAAGGCGGTGCTGCTGTCGTTCCGCCTGAACGACAATGCGGTGATGGCGGGCGCCAAGGGCGGAATCGGCTTCGACAAGGTGCCGCTGAAATTCGCCGACTGGGACGAGGCGGCATTCCGTACGGCGGGGTTCCGCGCGGTGCCCGGCGCCGTCGTCCGCCGCGGCGCCTATGTCGCCAAGGGCTGCGTGCTGATGCCGAGCTTCGTCAACATCGGCGCGTATGTCGGTGAAGGCACGATGATCGATACCTGGGCGACCGTCGGCAGCTGTGCGCAGATCGGTGCGGGCGTGCACATCTCGGGCGGGGCCGGCATCGGCGGCGTGCTCGAGCCGCTGCAGGCCGATCCGGTCATCATCGGCGACGGCGCCTTCATCGGCGCACGCGCCGAAGTGGCGGAGGGCGTGCGCGTCGGCGAGGGCGCGGTGCTGTCGATGGGCGTGTACCTCGGCGCCTCGACCCGCATCATCGACCGCGCGTCCGGCAAGGAATATCGCGGCGAAGTGCCGCCCTATTCGGTAGTCGTGTCGGGCAGCGCACCGTCGGCGACCAACCCGAACGGCCCGGCGCTGTATTGCGCGGTGATCGTGAAGACGGTGGACGCGCAGACGCGGAGCAAGACCGGGATCAACGAATTGCTGAGGGACTGAGGGCGGCGCGCGATAATCGAGGATCACGGCAATCTGAGGGCTGCTTCCACGCCGATCGCGCACTCTCCACCGTCATGCCAGCGAAGGCTGGCATCTCGTGCGGTGGCGCATATCATCGCCCCATGCGCGGCGGGTGGCTCTACATCATGACGAATAGGCGTGGCGGTGTGTTGTACGCCGGGGTCACAGCAAACCTCGCGGCACGGATCGACCAGCATCGCTCTGACCGCGGTTCGGCCTTTTGCCGGCAATACGGCTTGCATCGCCTCGTCTTTGCAGAGCGTTTCGCCACGATCGAGGAGGCAATCGCGCGCGAAAAACAGGTCAAGGCTTGGCGTCGGGCGTGGAAGATAGCGCTGATCGAGCAGGCCAATCCCGACTGCGCCGATCTGTTCGAGCGGATCGTGTGACGGGCTTGAGACCCCAGCCTTCGCTGGGGTGACGGATCGGGGAGGCGATGGTCCGCACCCCCGCGGGGTCGCCGCTAGTCCTGCTCCACCCTAGCCACCCCCAGCCGCGGAATGTCGATCGCCGGGCACCTATCCATCACCACCTGCAACCCAGCCGCCTCGGCGCGGACGGCGGCGGCTTCGTTGACGACGCCCAGCTGCATCCACACCGCCTTCGCGCCGATCGCGATCGCCTCGTCCACCGCGTCGCCGGCGGCTTCGCTGCGGCGGAAGATGTCGACGATGTCGATCGGGTCACCCAGTTGCGCCAGCTCGCGGAATACGAATTCGCCGTGGACATGCTCGCCGGTGATCTGCGGGTTGACCGGGATCACACGGTAGCCGTGGTCCTGCAGATGCTTCATCACGCCGTAGCTCGGGCGGTTCGGGCGGTCTGACGCGCCGACGACGGCGATGGTGCGCGCGCCTTCCAGCAGCGCCTTGATATCCTCGTCGCGGGTCAGCGGCATCTCTATCCTCCGTGCGCAGCCAGCCACGCATCGAGCCGGCCCGCCACCGCATCGAACGCCGCGGCCCCCTCGCCGTTCCCGGCGGCGGGCGGCGTGCCGGCATCGGAGGCGAGGCGCACCGCGATGCTGAGCGGCACGCGCCCGAGGAAATCGATGCCGAGCTCCCGCGCCGCGGCTTCCGCCCCGCCCGACCCGAACGGATCGGACACTTCGCCGCAATGCGGGCAGGCGTAGCCCGCCATGTTCTCGACCAGCCCGACGATCGGCACCCCCGCCTTGTTGAACAGGTCGATCGCGCGGCGCGCGTCGATCAGCGCCAGGTCCTGCGGGGTAGAGACGATGACGGCGCCGGCGGGCCGATATTTCTGCACCATCGTCAGCTGGACGTCGCCGGTGCCGGGCGGCAGGTCGAGCAGGATCGGATCGACGCCGTCCCAATGTCCGTCAATCATCTGGCCCAGCGCATTGGCGACCATCGGCCCGCGCCACGCTATCGCCTGGTCCTGCGGCACCAGCATCCCCATCGACAGGATCGGTACGCCGGCGGGCGTCATCACCGGGATCATCCGGCTGTCGCGCGCGGCGGGTTTCTGGTCCTCGACCGCGAACAGCCGCGGCTGCGACGGGCCGTAGATATCGGCATCGACCAGCCCGGCCCTGCGCCCGCGGCGGGTGAGCGCGACCGCGAGATTGGCAGACAGCGTCGACTTACCCACCCCGCCCTTGCCGCTGGCGATCGCGATCAGCCGCTTCTGCGCGCGCTGGCTGGTGCGGGCGACGCGGACCTCGCTGACGCCGCTCGCCAGTGCCGCGGCGCGCGCCGCAGCCTCGCGCGCGTCGGCCTCCGCCGCTGTCAGGCCGGTCACGTCGAGGATGATGCTGGCGCGGCCATCGGCCACGCGCGCAGTGGCGCCGGGGGGCAGGGTGTCGATCATCGGCGCGATTTAGGGGGATCGGCGGCGCTCGCCACTGTTTTTCGCCGGTAAGACACCTATAAAGGTCGCATGAGATGGATGGACGGATGGCGCTCGCGCGCGGGCGCAGTCTTCAACGAACCGCCGAAGAGCCCGTGGGGCGGGAAACCCGGCGGCGGGGGAAGCGGCGGCTCGGGTAGCGGCGGCGGCTCCGGTGGCGGGGGCAACGACGGCCCGCGCAACCCCTGGGCCTTCCCGCCCGAGGGCGGTCGTCCGCGCCACGGCACGTCGAGCACGCTCGATGAGCTGCTGAAGCGCGCCAAGCGTGGCGGCGGCCCCAATTTCACCGGCGGTTCGGGCTTTCCCGGCGGCGGGGCGGGCATGGGCAAGCTGTGGGCGATCGGCATCGCGCTGATCGTGGCGCTGTGGGTCGTCTTCACCAGCTTCCATTCGATCAGCCCGCAGGAACGCGGCGTCGTCACCTTCTTCGGCAAATATTCGGGCACGCTGGAGCCGGGCATCCGCCCGACCCTGCCCGCGCCGTTCAACCAGGTGACGGTCGAGGATGTGCAAAACATCCGCGAGGAGAATTTCCCGGCCAGCGGCACGGGCGAGAATCTGATGCTGACCCGCGACCAGAATATCGTCGACCTGGCCTATTCGGTGCGCTGGAACATCGCGAACCTTCAGGACTATGTGTTCCAGATCAAGCTGCCCAAGGAAACCGTCCGCGCCGCCGCCGAAAGCGCGATGCGCGAGGTCGTGTCGTCGGTGACGCTCGACCAGGCGCTGGGTGTCGGGCGCACAGTGATCGAGGCGCGCGTGCAGGAGCGGCTGCAGCAATTGCTCGACGATTATAATTCGGGCGTCCGCATCCAGGGCGTCGCCATCAGCAAGGCCGATCCGCCGGCGCAGGTGAACGACGATTTCAAGGCGGTGTCGGCGGCGCAGCAGCAGGCGCAGGCCGACCTGAACAACGCCCGCGCCTATGCCCAGCAGGTGCTGGCACGCGCGCAGGGCGAATCGGCGCAGTTCGACAAGATGTACGAGCAGTACAAGCTCGCGCCCGAGGTGACGCGCCGCCGCATGTATTACGAGACGATGGAGCAGGTTCTGGCGAAATCGAACAAGACGATCGTCGAGGCGCCGGGCGTGACGCCGTACCTGCCGCTGCCCGATGCGGCGCGGCGCACGCTGCCCGAGCCGTCGGGCACGACGCCGCCCGCGGTGCAGCAGGCCCAGCCTGCCGCGGGAGGCGCACAATGATCGCGTGGCGCAACCCGATGACCGCGGGCATCCTGGCGCTCGCCGGGCTGATCGTGCTGGCCAGCACCTTCACCATCGTGCCGGAGACGCGGCAGGCGGTGATCCTGCGGTTCGAGCAGCCGGTCGGTCGCCCGATCAACGGCTGGGCCCCGGGGCAGCAGTTCGGCAACACCGGCGCCGGGCTGATCGCCAAGATTCCGTTCGTCGACAAGATCGTGTGGGTCGACAAGCGCGTGCTGGACGTCGATCTCGACAATCAGCAGGTGCTCTCCACCGACCAGCTGCGCCTGCAGGTCGATGCGTTTGCGCGGTTCCGCATCGTCGATCCGCTGAAAATGGTCATCACCGCCCGGACCGAGGACGGCGTGATCGCCGCGCTCCAGCCGCTGTTCTCGTCGTCGCTGCGCGCCGAACTCGGCAAGCGCGACTTCGCGGTGCTGCTGAGCCCCGAGCGCGGCGAGGTGATGGACAACATCCAGAACCGCCTGCAGCGCCTAGCCAGCCAGTACGGCGTCCAGATCGTCGATGTGCGCATCAAGCATGCCGACCTGCCCGACGGCACCCCGCTCGAATCGGCGCTGAACCGCATGCGCACCGCGCGCCAGCAGCAGGCGCTGACCATTCGCGCGCAAGGGCAGAAGGCGGCGCAGATCGTCCGCGCCGATGCCGATGCCAACGCATCGCGCATCTATGCCGACGCGTTCGGAAAGGATCCGTCCTTCTACGACTTCTACCGGTCGATGCAGTCGTATCGCTACACCTTCGGCGCCGATGGCGGCGCGGATGCGGGTCGCGGCGGCACGTCGATCATCCTCAGCCCGCAGAACGGCTATCTGCGCAATTTCCAGGGGCGGTAGCGCACGCCCCCACGAAACTGTCGAACCATTCATCTTCAGTCAGCGTTCAGCATGGGGGACGGCATAAGGACCCTGCCGAACCCCGCGACAGCTTGAGAGGACAAACCTGACCGTGCGTTACGCCTACGCCCTTACCGCCGCCCTCCTCCTCGGCGGCACCGCCGCATCAATGGCGCTGCAGCCGCCCGCCGGCGCGCAGGTCGCCCAGAACGAACCCGGCACCATCACCGCGAGCGCGCCGCGCGCCGGCGCGCCGATGAGTTTCGCCGACATGGTCGCAAAGCTCCAGCCCGCGGTCGTCAACATCTCGACCACGCAGCGCGTGACGCTGAACCAGCAGCAGAATCCGTTCGCGGGCACGCCGTTCGGCGACCTGTTCGGCTTCGGCCAGGGCCAGGGCGGCGCGCAGGGCGGTGCTCCGGTCACGCGCGAGGCGCAGTCGCTGGGGTCGGGCTTCCTGATTTCCGCCGACGGCTATGTCGTCACTAACAACCACGTCGTGTCGGCGGGCGGCGGCGAGCGTCCGGGCCAGCGCGGTATCGGGTCGGCGGTGGTCGAATCGATCACGGTCACGCTGCCCGATCGTCGCGAATTCAAGGCACGGCTGATCGGACGCGATCCCGCGTCGGACCTGGCACTCCTGAAGATCGACGGCGCCAACCTGCCGTTCGTCCGCTTCGGCGATTCGGCGGCGACGCGCGTCGGCGACTGGGTGGTCGCGATCGGCAACCCGTTCGGCCTGGGCTCGACGGTGACCGCGGGCATCGTGTCCGCCGTCCACCGCATCACCGCGGGCGGCGGCGCCGGCGATCGCTTCATCCAGACCGATGCCTCGATCAACCAGGGCAATTCGGGCGGGCCGATGTTCGACCTGAACGGCAACGTCATCGGCATCAATTCGCAGATCTTCTCGCCCACCGGCGGCAATGTCGGCATCGGCTTTGCGATCCCCGCGGAGGAAGCCAAGCCCGTCATCGACACGCTGATGAAGGGTCGCAGCGTCGCGCGCGGCTACCTTGGCGTCGGCATCCAGTCGCTCGACGACGGCATTGCCTCCGCTCTGGGCCTGCCCAAGAACCGCGGTGAGCTGATCAGCCGCGTCGAAGCTGCCGGCCCCGCCGAGAAGGCCGGGCTGAAGCAGGGCGACGTCGTGGTGAAGGTCGGTGGCCGGGACGTGACGCCCGACACCACGCTCAGCTACCTCGTCGCCAACCAGGCGCCGGGCAGCCGCGTGCCGCTGTCGGTGATCCGCGACGGCAAGCCGCTGACGCTGACCGCGACCGTCGGCACGCGTCCGTCCGAGGAGCAGCTGGCGCAGATCGGCGGCGGTCAGGACGAGGACGGCCTGCCCGACCAGAACCAGCCGACCCAGCCGGCCGCCAACCCGCTTGGCGTGCAGGTCGTGCCGCTGACGCCGCAGATTGCGCGGTCGCAGGGCTTCGACGCCACCGTCCGCGGCGTCATCATCGCGCAGGTCGATCCGTCGAGCGACGCCGCGCAGAAGGGCCTGCAGCGCGCCGACGTGATCTCCTCGGTCGATCGCACCCCGGTGACGACGCCTGCGGAACTGGCCGCGGCATTGAGCGCGGCCCGCGCCGCCAAGCGCGATACCGTGCTGCTGTACTTCCAGCGTGCCAAGCGCGGCGGCCTCTACGTCGCGGTGAAGCTCAAGTAGGATTGAGCCGCCTCGCCAATCCGCTATCCCGGTCGCCTGACAGCGAGAGGGATAGCGGATGGCCGACTCGATCTTCATTGGCGCCAGCGGCGATGGCACCCGCCAGGAACTGGTCCTCAAGCGCGCCAATCGTCACGGGCTGATCGCCGGAGCCACCGGCACCGGCAAGACCGTCACGCTCCAGGGCATCGTCGAGGGTTTCTCGCGCGAAGGCGTGCCGTGCTTCGTCGCCGATGTGAAAGGCGACCTCTCCGGCCTCGCCATGGCCGGCTCGCCGCAGGCCAAGACCCACGAAATCTTTGCCGCGCGCGCTGCCGAGATCGGCATGACCGACTGGGCCTATGCCGATACCCCGACCCAGTTCTGGGACCTGTTCGGCGCGCAGGGCCACCCGATCCGCACCACCGTCAGCGAGATGGGGCCGCTGCTGCTCAGCCGCCTGCTCGACCTGAACGAAGTGCAGGAAGGCGTGCTCAACATCGCCTTCCACGTCGCCGACAAGGAGGGTCTGCTGATCCTCGACCTCGACGATTTGCAGGCGATGCTCGCCGAATGCGCCAACCGCGCCGACGAACTGACCGTGACCTACGGCAACGTCAGCAAGGCGAGCGTCGGCACGATCCAGCGGTCGCTGCTGCAACTGCGCTCACAAGGCGGCGAGCATTTCTTCGGCGAACCCGCGCTCGACATCCACGACTTCATCGGCGTGGATGATAAAGGCCGCGGCATCGTCAACATCCTCGCCGCCGACAAGCTGATGGCGAGCCCCAAGCTCTACTCGACGTTTCTGCTGTGGCTGCTGTCCGAACTGTTCGAGACGCTCCCCGAGGTTGGCGACCCCGACAAGCCCAAGCTCGTGTTTTTCTTCGACGAGGCGCATTTGCTGTTCAACGACACGCCCAAGGCGCTGCTCGAAAAGGTCGAGCAGGTCGTCCGCCTGATCCGGTCGAAGGGCGTCGGCGTGTATTTCATCACGCAGAACCCGATCGACATTCCCGATACGGTCGCCGCGCAGCTGAACAACCGGGTGCAGCACAAGCTCAACGCCTTCACCCCGCGCGATCAGCAGGCGGTGCGCAGCGCGGCGGAGACGTTCCGCGCCAACCCCGGCGTCGATGTCGCGACCGCGATCACCGAGCTGAAGGTCGGCGAGGCTCTGGTGTCGCTGCTCCAGCCCGACGGCGCGCCTGCCCCCGTCGAGCGCACGCTCATCAAGCCGCCGTCGAGCCGCGTCGGTCCGGTCACCCCGGTCGAGCGCGGGGTGCTGATCCAGACCGATGCGATCGGCACCAAATACGACACGCTGGTCGACCGCGAATCGGCGGAGGAACTGCTCGCCGCCAAGTCGAACGAAGCCGCCGCCGCCGCCGCCGAGGCCAAGGCCGCGGGCGATGCCGACAAGGCCGCCGCCGCGCAGGCGAAGCTGGATGCGCAGGCCGCGAAACAAGCCGAACGCGACCGGCTGGCCGCCCAGCGCGAGGCCGACCGCGACGCGCGCTTGCAGGCGCAGGCGCAGCGTGCAGCCGAACGCGAGGCCGCCAATTCGCCGTGGAACAAGGCGATCACATCGGCCACCCGATCGGCCAGCTCGACCGTCGGGCGGACGATCGCGAACGAAGTGACGAAGGCAGTGCTGGGCGGATCGTCGCGCAGCCGTTCGTCGTCGGGCGGCGGCCTGCTCGGTGGGCTGGTGCGCGGCGTGCTCGGGGGCTTGTTCAAGGGCTAGCGATTTGGCGCGACTCGGGGCGCCGTGGTAGTCATCGCGGGTGCGAAACGCTTCGGGAGACGCCCCGTGTCGCGCCCGCTCTACCTGCTCTACGCCGCCGCCGCTTACGCGGTGTTCTTCGCGACGTTCCTATACCTGATCGCGTTCGTCGGCAATATTCCGGTCGTGCCGCGAACGGTGGACGTCGGCCCGGCGCTGCCCGCCGGTTCCGCGCTCGCCATCGACCTCGGCCTGATCGCGCTGTTCGGTATCCAGCACAGCGTGATGGCGCGCGCCGGGTTCAAGGCGTGGTGGACGCGCACCGTGCCCGCCCCGATCGAGCGCAGCACCTATGTGCTTTTCGCCAGCATTGCGCTGATCCTGCTGTTCGCGCTGTGGCACCCGATCGCAGGCACGGTGTGGGCGGTGTCGGGCATTCCCGCGGTGCTGGTTTGGGTCGTGTTCGCCAGCGGCTGGGGCATCGTGCTGCTGACCACCTTTCTGCTGGATCATTTCGAGCTGTTCGGGCTGTCGCAGGTGTTCCACCACTGGCGCGGGTCGCACGCCCCCACACCGCAATTGCGCCAGCCGCTGTTCTACAAGCTCGTCCGTCATCCGCTCTACAGCGGCTTCTTCCTCGCCTTCTGGGCGACGCCGGTGATGAGCGTCGGGCATCTGGTGCTGGCGCTCGGCATGTCGGCGTACATGCTGGTCGCGATCACCTATGAGGAGCGCGACCTGGTCCGGCTGTTCGGGCAGGATTACGAGGCCTATCGCCGCCGCGTCGGCAAGCTGGCGCCGCGCATCCGACGCGCGTAGATCGGTGGCCCGACTGACGAGAGGCCGTGCCGATGAATGCTCCCACCAAGGACTGGACCGCCGCCGGCGCCGCCGAGCTGGATGACGTGATTGCGCTGCGCCGCGCGATCCACGCCGATCCCGAGATCGGGCTGCATTGCCCGCGCACCACCGCCAAACTCCGCGCCGCGCTGGAGGGGCTGCCGCTCGAGATCTACGAATCGACCTCGACCACCGGCTTCGTCGCGATCCTGCGCGGGGGTGCGGGGGGCGCCGGCGACAATGGCCGCACGGTATTGTTGCGCGGCGACATGGACGCACTGCCGCTGCCCGAGGAAACCGGGCTCGACTTCGCCAGCAAAACGCCCGGCGCGATGCACGCCTGCGGCCATGACAGCCATTCGGCGATGCTGGTCGGCGCGGCACGGGCGCTGTGTGCGCGGCGCGAGACGTTGCCGGGAACGGTCGTCTTCATGTTCCAGCCGGGCGAGGAGGGCTATCACGGCGCGCGCTTCATGATCGAGGACGGCCTGATCGACGTCGCCCGCCCCGACGCGGCGTTCGCGCTGCACATTTCGCCCAACATGCCCGCGGGCATGGTCGTCAGCCGCGCGGGGCCGCTGCTCGCCTCGACCGATGCGCTCAACATTATTGTCCACGGCAAGGGCGGGCACGCCGCGATGCCGCACGAATGCGTCGATCCGATTCCCGTCGCGTGCGAGATCGTAACCGCGCTCAATGCCTTCGTCGCGCGGACAATCGCGGTCACCGACCCGGCGGTGCTGTCGATCACGAAGATCGCGGCGGGCTCCGCCTACAATATCGTGCCAGGCGAAGTGACGATGCTCGGCACGCTGCGCACGCTGTCGCCCGAGACGCGCGAGAAGGCGCGCGCCGGGCTGACCCGCGTGGCGACGCACGTCGCACTCGCCCACGGCTGCATGGCCGAGGTCCGCATCGACGAGGGCTATCCGGTGACGATGAACGACCCGCGCGCGATCCAACTGGTGCGCGACATCGCCGAGGACATGGACGAGGGCGGCTGGCGGACGATGCCCGCGCCGATGATGGGCGGCGAGGATTTCAGCTATGTCCTGCGCGAGATACCCGGTGCGATGGCGTTCATCGGCGTGGCGCCCGAGGGGACCGACCCCGACACCAACCCGCCGCTCCACAACACGAAGATGACGATTGACGAAAGCGTGATGGCGAAGGGCATCGCGATGCACTGCGCGGTCGCGGCGCGGGTGCTGGAGAGCGGGCTGCCAGGGTAGCCGGCGTTTGCGCGCAGGCGGGAATCCAGAGCCACGGGCGGCGCGTATGTTGCCCTGGGCTCCCGCCAGCGCGGGAGCACGGTGATCAGTCGGTCGGTGCGGCGGTCCGTCTGCGCTGACGATCAAGCACCCTCCCAACCCCTCCGTTCGTTTCGAGCGCAGTCGAGAAACAGGTCGCAGCACCACAATCCGTTTCTCGACTACGCTCGAAACGAACGGGGTTAGGAATACTGCGCTCGCGCGCGACGATCACCCCGCCCCAAACACCGCTGTTGGTTTGCCGCGTTCGATGCGCTAGGCGCGCCGTCATGGCGCTGGTGGGCATCATCATGGGTTCGACGTCCGACTGGGACACGATGCGCCATGCCGCGGAGGTGCTCGACACGCTGGGCGTCGCGTATGAGACGAAGGTCGTCTCCGCGCACCGCACCCCGCAGCGCCTGTACGACTATGCGACCGGAGCCGCCGACCGCGGGTTGAAGGTCGTGATCGCGGGCGCGGGCGGGGCGGCGCATCTGCCGGGCATGGCGGCGGCGATGACGCACCTGCCGGTGCTCGGCGTGCCGGTCGAATCCAAGGCGCTGAAGGGCATGGACAGCCTGCTGTCGATCGCCCAGATGCCCGGCGGCATTCCCGTGGGCACGCTCGCAATCGGCAAGTCGGGCGCGATCAACGCCGGGCTGCTGGCCGCCGCGATCCTCGCCACCGCCGACGCGGCGCTCGAGGCGCGGCTGATCGCGTGGCGAGAGCGCCAGACCGACGGCGTGGCGGACGCGCCGAACTGATGCCGCGGCTCCCAAACCCCGTTCGGGCTGAGCTTGTCGAAGCCCTGCCCTTCTTAACGGTGGCCAGGTTATGACCGTCCCCCTGCCCCCCGGTTCGACCATTGGCATCCTCGGCTCGGGTCAGCTCGGGCGGATGCTCGCGGTGGCCGCGGCGCAGCTTGGCTATCGCACCCACATCTACGCGCCCGAAACCGGCCCGGCCAACGACGTCTCGCCGCTGATGACGCGCGCGCGCTACGACGACGCCGGGGCGCTCGCCGCGTTCGCGCGCGCGGTCGACGTCGTGACCTATGAGTTCGAGAATGTCGCCTTCGCCCCGATCGCGGCGCTCAGCCCCATCGTGCCGGTCCGCCCTCCGGCGCTCAGTCTCGCCACCGCGCAGGACCGGGTGAACGAGAAGGGCTTCGTGGAGGGCTTGGGCGGGCGCACCGCGCCGTGGCGCGCGGTCACGTCGCTCGCGGAACTGGAAGAGGCGATCGCCGCGGTCGGCTGGCCGGCGATCCTGAAGACCTCACGCTTCGGTTATGACGGGCACGGACAGGCGCGCATCACCGCGCCCGATCAGGCGACCGCGGCGTGGGAGTCGATCGGCGCGGCCCCGGCGATCCTGGAGGGGTTCGTCACCTTCGACCATGAATTCTCGATCGTGCTGGCGCGCGGCGTGGACGGCACGATCGTCAGCTATCCGCCGCCGCTGAACGTCCACAGGGACGGCATCCTGGCCACCTCAACCATCCCTGCGCCCGCCGAGGTCGCGGCGTGCTGGACCGAGGCCGCGACGCTCGCCGGCCGCGTCGCCGACGCGCTCGGCCATGTCGGGGTGCTGACGCTGGAGTTCTTCGTCACCGCGGACGGCCCGGTGTTCAACGAAATGGCACCCCGCGTCCATAATTCGGGCCACTGGACGATCGAGGGCGCCGTCACCAGCCAGTTCGAAAACCACATCCGCGCGATCTGCGGCCTTCCGCTCGGCTCGACCGACGTGACAGGCTCGGGCGTGGAAATGGAAAACCTGATCGGCGAAGACGCCGCGCGCTGGCCGCAAATCCTGGCCGAGCCGGAAGCCCACCTGCACCTCTACGGCAAGCACGAGGTCCGCGCCGGCCGCAAGATGGGGCATGTGACGCGGGTGCGGCGGTAGGGGTTTCGTCTGGAGTTGGGTGGATAGCCATCCGTCCAGTCTAGAAGGCTCGCGCAGGTTTAGATGGCACGGGCAAGTCAGTAGGTGCGCACATCATATCTACCCTGACGTGCCGCAATTCATTTGGCCGACTGGACTGAAAATACCACACTCCGTGGCCTGTTAAGCGGTCAAGCTTCAGGCTCCATTGCCATTGCAAGACGTCGCTTTTTGGCTGCCAGAAAAGGTCAACTGTAGTGTCAGTGAACGTCGCAATGCAGCTTGCGTCATCGCACATCTGATCGCGCTTGCTCAGCGGCGCGAGCCATCTCCAAACGCGCTTCTTATCATCGTCGATGATGAAAATTTGGTCTGGAGCTAGTTCGGACTTTACCGATGGCTCACTTCTCGGTGAAGCATTAAAGGTGGTGCTCTCACCCTTACATTTCACCGCGATCTCGCTTGCTACCGCTGATGAGGAAAGGCCTATAGAAACCACGGTGAGCAGCGTGCGAAACATATCACACCTTAATGTGCCCCCCCCTTTAGGTCAATTGTCCCGCCAAAGATGGAAGTTTACCTAGTGGGGCATTAGCCGCCATCGCCGTAAGCATCCCTATTGAAAAAGGACGCGCCCTCTCGGACGCGCCCTTTCGCGATTCATTACAGCCGGAAACTCAGGCCCGCGTCCCCGTCATCGGGAAGCTGCCGAAGGCACCCGCGGTCACCTGGCCGTCGAGGGCGTCGCCGTTCACCGTCGCTTCGGCGGTCAGGGTCATCGGCATCGGCACGGTGATGTCGAGGCTCCAGGTCAGCTTGTCGCCATCGACCTTGCCGTTCTTGATCTCGGTCGTGCCCATCGCGCCCGAATACTGGCCGGCGAAGGTGTCGCCGCTGCTCGCGATCGTCAGCGTCGCCTTCTGGTCGCCCATCGGCGAGCGCGTCACGGTGTCCCAGGTGCCGTCGATATTTGCCATGTCGCGTCTCTCCTACTTCCGCGCCGGCGCCGTGGCGGGCGTGGTTGCCACCGGGGCCGCTGCGGGGGTCGCAGGGGTCGCCGGGGCTGCGCCGACCACCTCGACAGGGATGCCCAGCGTGTCAAGCTGCGGCTTCACCTTCGCCGCGTCGCCGACGACGATCCACGTCAGCACCTTCGGATTGATCGCGGCGCGCGCGGCGGCATCCATCGTCGCAGGCGTCATCGCGCGGTAGCGGGCGGGCAGCTTCACGTAATAATCGTCCGGGCGCCCGAACTGTTCGATCCGCATCAGCGCGCCCATCAGGTCGCTGCCCGTCTCGAAACTGCCCGGCAGCGACAGCACCGAACTGCGGATCGCGCGGCCCGCCTCGTCCTGCGTGGTGCCGCTGGTGCCGAGCCAGCTGGTCAGGTCCTTGCGCGCCTCGGCGATCGCCGGGCCGGTCTTGTCGGTCTGGACCGGCGCGATGACCATGAAGGGCATGCGATCCTTCACCGTCTGCACCGAAGTGCCGGCGTAATAGGCCCAGCCCTTGGTCTCGCGCAGGTTGCTGATCAGGCGCGAGGTCGCCGATCCGCCGATGACGTCGTTGGCGGTGGTGAGCGCCAGCGGATCGTCGCTGCCCTTCACCGGCAGCACTTCGCCGCCGATAATCATCGACTGCGGGCTCTGCGGCTTGTCGATCAGGACGATCTTCTCACCCGTCACCGCGGTCGGCGCGGCGAACGCCTTCACGCCCTTGGGGCTGGCGGCGGCCTTCCAGGTGCCGAAGCGGCTTTCGAGCAGCGGCTTCATCTCGGCGAGCGACGTGTCGCCGACGACGAAGATCGTGCCGTTGTCGGGGCGGATCCACTTGGCGTGGAAAGCGACGAGGTCGTCGCGGGTCACCGCCTTCGTCCCCTGCGGCGTGCCCGATCCGGTGAAGGGAATGCCGTAGGGATGCTGGCTGCCGTAGATCATCGGCGGCAGCATCCTGAGCGCGATCGATTGCGGCTGCGTCATTTCCGCAGCGATCCGCGCCATCTGCGTCGCGCGCAGCCGCTCGACCTCGGCGGGCGCGAAGGCGGGATTGCGGACGATGTCGGCGAACAGGTCGAGCGACGGCGCGAGGTTCGATTTGAGCGCCGACAGGCTGACCGCAGTATTGTCCATCCCGCCCGACGCCTGGATCGTCGCGCCCAGCCGCTCCTCGTCCTCGGCGATCTGCGCGGAGCTGCGCGTCGTCGTGCCCTCATCCAACATCGACACCATCAGCGCGTGGGTGCCGAGCTTGGCATGGTCGTCGGCGGCGTTGCCCGCGTCGAAGCCGACCGCGACGCGCACCACCGGCACCGTCGTCCGCTTGGCGAACACCACCTTCATCCCGTTCGACAGCGTGGTGCGCTCGATCGCGGGAAACTGCAGGTCGGCGACCTGGCCGACCGCGGGCTGCTGGCGCGTGGCGGTGGCGGGCGGCGTGGTCGATGCCGGCGCGGTCACCGCCTTCGCCTCGACCGCCGCGGTGTCGTTGCCGGCCAGCGCCTGATCGGCGGCGGAGCGCTCGCCCGGCTCCAGCGTCAGCTTGAACACCGGGCGCCCGAGCCACTTGCGCGCGACCGCGAGCACGCTGGCGGGCGTCGCCGACGCGATGGTCTGCAGGTCGCGCTTATATTCGGCCGGGTCGTTCGAATAGACCGCGCCTTCGGCCAGCGCGACCGCCTTGCCGCCGAAGCCGCCGACCTGTTCCAGCCCCTTCACGCGCGCGGCCAGCGCCGTCGTCGCCGCGCGGCGCACTTCGTCCGCGGTCGGCCCGTCCTTCAGGAACTGGGCGATGATCTCGTCCATTCGCTTGCCGACCAGCGCGGCGTCCACGCCCGGCTTCACCCGCGCGTTGATCTCGACGAACGACAGATTCTCCTGCTGTTGCAGGTTCGCGCTGACGCCGACCGCGACCGCTTCCTTGCGGACCAGCGCGTCGTACAGCCGCGAGCTGCCCAGCCCACCGATGATGTCGAGCGCGAGGTCGAGCGTGTTGCTTTCCTGGTCGACCGCACCCGGCGCGGTCCATTCGCGCGACAGGCGGGTCTGGGCGACGCGATCCTTCATCACCTTCTCGACCGGGGCGGCGAGCGTCGGGATCGGCACGGCGGGGCGCGTCGTCACCGGACCCTTGGGGATGTCGCCGAAGAATTTCGTGACCTTGGTCTTGGCGGTCGCGAGGTCGATGTCGCCGGCCAGCACCAGCACCGCATTGTTCGGGCCGTAATGCTCGCGGAACCAGTTCTTGACGTCCTCGAGGCTCGCCGAGTTGAGGTCGGCCATCGATCCGATCGTCGAGTGGCGATACGGATGCCCCTCGGGCAGCAGCGCGGCGAGCTCGGCATATTCGACCAGGCCGCCCGGCTCGTTCTCGCCCATGCGCTTCTCGTTCTGGACGACGCCGCGCTGGTTATCGAGCTTTTCCTGCGTCACCGCGCCGAGCAGATGCCCCATGCGGTCGCTTTCGAGGAACAGGATCCGGTCGAGCGCGCCGGTGGGCACGGTCTGGAAATAGTTGGTGCGATCGAACCAGGTCGTGCCGTTCCAGTCGGTCGCGCCGATTTCCTCCAGCCGCCCGAAGAACGCGCCCGGTGCATTTTCCGACCCGTAGAACATCATGTGTTCGAACAGATGCGCGAAGCCCGTCTTGCCCCTCGGCTCGTTCTTCGATCCGATGTGATACCAGATCGACGCGGCCACCACCGGCGCCTTGCGGTCGGTGTGGACGATGACGCGCAGGCCATTGGGCAGCGTGAACGTCTCGTACGGGATGTTGACCTGCGCGACGAGGCTCTGGAGCGACGGGCCGGACGCGGGCGCCTGCGCATGGGCGGGCGCAGCGAGCGCGAGCATCGACGTGGCGGTGGCGAGGCCGAGAGTGCGGATCATGGGGGTCAGGTTCCATCGCGAGAGGAGGATGGGGACCAGCGTACACAGCAGCTCCGCTCCCGCGCAAGCACGGGCGATGCAGTTCGCATCCGCCGGCTTGCGCCCGGCAGGTCTTTCACCGAAACCCTTCGCAAAAGGGGAGAGTTTCCATGCGCCGTATCGCCACCATCCTGCTTGCCGCCACCGCAGTACCCGCCGCCGCCCAGACCGCAGCGCCCGCCCCGGTCATCCGCCCCGAGGAAATGCGCGCCCATGTCGCTTTCCTGGCCGACGACCTGCTGGAGGGGCGCGATGCGGGAACCCGCGGCTATGACATCGCGGCGAAATATGTCGCCAGCCGCTTCGACGGCTTCGGGCTGAAACCGGGCGGCGACGCCGGCGGCTGGTATCAGTCGATCGCCTTCCAGAAGGCGCGGCTCGATCCCACCAAACCCGCCGCACTCACCATCGGCGGGCGCCGGTTCGACAATGGCGGCGACGTTGCGATCCTGCCCGACGGGCGCTTCCAGGACCAGCGGCTGAGCGCGGACGCGGTCTTCGTCGGCTACGGCATCGACGCGGCGGCACAAGGCTTCGACGATTATCGCGGGCTCGACGTGCGCGGCAAGTTCGTCGTCGTGCTGCCGGGCGTCCCGACCGGCACACCGAGCGAAATCGGCGCCAGCCTGTCGGCGGAGAAGGCCAAGATGGCCGAGCGCCGCGGCGCGATCGGCATCCTGACGCTGCCGACGCCGACGATGCTGAAGCAATTCCCTTGGGAGCGCGCGCGTGCCTCAGTCGGCGCCGCCCGCCAGCGCGTGGTCGAGCCCGATGGGACCGTCCGCCTGCCCGCGCCGGGGATCAAGGCCAGCGCCTATGTCCACGGCCCCGCCGCCGACGCGCTGTTCGCCGGCAGCGGGACGACCCCGGCCAAGGTCTTCGCCGCCGCTGCAAAGAAGAACGCGCGCCCGCGCGGCTTCGCGCTGGTCCCGGCGCTGGAACTCGCCCAGTCGAGCCTGGTCGAAAAATCGCGCAGCCCCAACGTCGTCGGCGTGTTGCCGGGCAGCGACCCGAAACTGCGCGACGAATATGTCCTGCTGACCGCGCACCTCGACCACAATGGCGTCAACCCGGCGGCCAAGGGCGAGGACAAGGTCTTCAACGGCGCGATGGACAATGCCGCCGGCGTTGCGACCATGCTGGAGGCGGCGCGCGCCTTCGTCGCCAGTGGACAGGCGCCCAGGCGCAGCGTGATGTTCGTCGCGCTGACGTCGGAGGAGGACGGCCTGCTCGGCTCCGACTATCTCGCGCGCCATCCCGCGGTGCCGCGCGGCGCCAGCGTCGTCGCCGACGTCAACCTCGACATGCCGGTGCTGCTCTACAAGCTGGACGACGTGGTCGCGTTCGGCGCCGAGCATTCGACCGTCGGCGAAGCGGTCGCGCGCGCGGCGGCCAGGACCGGCATCGCGCTGTCGCCCGATTTCATGCCCGAGGAAAACGTCTTCGTGCGGTCGGACCACTACAGCTTCGTGAAGCAGGGCGTGCCGTCGGTCATGCTCGCGACCGGATCGAAGAACGACGGCGCGCGCATCTTCAAGGAGTTCCTGGGCAAGACCTACCACACCCCCGCCGATCAGCCCTCGCTGCCGTTCGACTGGGTGTCCGCGGCGAAGTTCGCGACCGTGAACTACGAGGTCGCGCGCGATCTGGCCGACGCGCCCGAACGCCCGCGCTGGTACGTCGGCAGCCCGTTCGGCGAGCAGTTCGCCAAGGACCAGCCGAAAGCCGTGCGGCCCAAGTGAGCCCCTTGTGTTGCCCAAAAGCAACACCATCTTCGCCGGTGACACGCACAGGATGGCCCCATGAACCTCGAGAAATTCACCGACCGCGCCCGCGGCTTCCTCCAGTCGGCACAGACCGTCGCGATCCGCATGAACCACCAGCAGATCGCGCCGGAGCATCTGCTGAAGGCGCTGCTGGAGGATGAGCAGGGCATGGCCGCCGGGCTGATCGGCGCGGCGGGCGGCGATGCGAAGCGCGCGGTCAGCGAAACCGACCTCGCGCTCAGCAAGATCCCGGCGGTCAGCGGCAGCGGGGCGCAGACGACCCCCGGCCTCAATAACGACGCCGTTCGCGTGCTCGACCAGGCCGAACAGATCGCGGGCAAGGCCGGCGACAGCTTCGTCACCGTCGAGCGCCTGCTGGTCGCGCTCGCGCTGTCGCTCAACACCCCCGCCGGTCGGGCGCTCAAGACCGCAGGCGCGACGCCCGAGGCGCTCAACACCGCGATCAACGCGACGCGCAAGGGTCGCACCGCCGACACCGCCGGCGCCGAGGACCGCTACGACGCGCTCAAGAAATTCGCGCGCGACCTGACCCAGGCCGCGCGCGACGGCAAGCTCGACCCCGTGATCGGCCGCGACGAGGAAATCCGCCGCACCATCCAGATTCTGGCGCGCCGCACCAAGAACAATCCCGTGCTGATCGGCGAGCCCGGCGTCGGCAAGACCGCGATCGCCGAAGGCCTCGCGCTGCGCATCGCCAATGGCGACGTGCCCGACACGCTGAAGGACCGCCGCCTGATGGCGCTCGACATGGGGTCGCTCATCGCCGGTGCGAAATACCGCGGTGAGTTCGAGGAGCGGCTGAAGGGCGTGCTCGACGAAGTGCGCGCCGCCGAGGGCGAGGTCGTGTTGTTCATCGACGAGATGCACACGCTGGTCGGCGCAGGGAAAACCGATGGCGCGATGGACGCATCGAACCTGCTGAAGCCCGCGCTCGCCCGCGGCGAACTCCACTGCATCGGCGCCACCACGCTCGACGAATATCGCAAGTATGTCGAGAAAGACCCCGCGCTGCAGCGGCGGTTCCAGCCGGTCTATGCCGACGAGCCGACCGTCGAGGACACCATCTCGATCCTGCGTGGCCTCAAGGAAAAATACGAGCTCCACCACGGCGTCCGCATCACCGACGGCGCGATCGTCGCCGCCGCGACGCTCTCCAACCGCTACATCACCGACCGCTTCCTGCCCGACAAGGCGATCGACCTGATGGACGAGGCGGCGTCACGCATCCGGATGGAAGTGGAATCGAAGCCCGAGGAGATCGAGACTCTCGACCGCCGCATCATCCAGCTGAAGATCGAGCGCGAGGCGCTGAAGCGCGAAAGCGACCAGGCGTCCCGCGACCGGCTGGCGACGCTGGAGGGCGAGCTCGTCAATCTCGAGGAGCAGTCCGGCGGCCTGACCGCGCGCTGGCAGGGCGAAAAGGACAAGATCGCGGGCGAGGCAAAGATCAAGGAACAGCTGGAGGCGGCGAAGCTGGAGCTCGAGCAGGCGCAGCGGGCCGGTGACCTCGCGAAGATGTCGGAGCTTTCCTACGGCACGATTCCCGCGCTCACCAAACAGCTCGAGGACGCGCAAGGTCAGACCGGTGCGGCGATGCTGCGCGAGGAAGTGACCGCCGACGACATCGCCGGCGTGGTCGGGCGCTGGACCGGCATCCCGGTCGAACGCATGCTGACCGGCGAGCGCGAGAAACTGCTCAAGATGGAGGAGACCATCGGCAAGCGCGTGATCGGCCAGGCCGATGCGGTCCGCGCCGTCGCCACCGCCGTCCGTCGCAGCCGCGCAGGGTTGCAGGATCCGAACCGCCCCCTGGGCAGCTTCCTGTTCCTCGGGCCGACCGGCGTCGGCAAGACCGAGCTGACCAAGGCGCTCGCCGAATTCCTGTTCGACGATTCCAGTGCGATGGTCCGCATCGACATGAGCGAGTTCATGGAAAAGCACACCGTCGCCCGGCTGATCGGTGCGCCGCCGGGCTATGTCGGTTACGAGGAAGGCGGCGTGCTGACCGAGGCTGTCCGCCGCCGCCCCTATCAGGTGGTGTTGTTCGACGAGGTCGAGAAGGCGCACGCCGATGTGTTCAACGTGCTGCTCCAGGTATTGGACGACGGGCGGCTGACCGACGGCCAGGGCCGCACGGTCGATTTTTCGAACACGCTCATCATCCTCACCAGCAACCTCGGCAGCCAGTATCTGGCGTCGCTGGGCGACGGCGAGGATGTGGCAAGCGTCGAGCCCCAGGTGATGGACGTGGTGCGCGCCCACTTCCGCCCCGAATTCCTCAACCGGCTGGATGAAATCATCCTGTTCCACCGGCTGGCCGCGGAGCACATGGCCCCGATCGTCGACATCCAGGTCGCTCGCCTCGGCAAGCTGCTCGCCGACCGCAAGGTGACCGTGACCCTCACTGACGCCGCCAAGGCGTGGCTCGGCCGCGTCGGCTACGACCCCGTGTACGGCGCGCGTCCGTTGAAGCGCGCGGTGCAGAGGTATCTGCAAGACCCGCTGGCCGACCTGATCCTCCGCGGCGAAGTCCGCGACGGCGCGACGGTGACGGTGGACGAGGGCGACGGGAAGCTGGCGCTGGGCGTGGGGTAGCCCTCAGTCGATCGTCCCGCCCGCCGCGCGATAGGCGTCGATGAAGGGCTGGAGATGGGCGCGGTAGGGCTCGGCGGCACCGATGGCATCGCGGCTGATCGGCTGGCGAACCTGCGCAACGCTGGCCGTCGTGACGGCACGCGCGCTTTCGTGCGGGCGCAGCTGCTGCGGCTCCAGATCGAGTCCGCAGTGCGCGACGATGCGGCGGACCTCGGTGTCCGGGTCCGAGACGAGGTCGGCATAGTGCACGGGTAGAATCTGTTCGGGGCGCAATTGCATCCAGTGCGCGAACAGTCGGTCTTCGTCGGCCATCTGTCGCCCGATCGCGGCGAGATCGAACGTCCAGGCGAGATCCTCGATGAAATATGTGCGAAAGATCGACCACGCCGTGTCGAGCGGATCTCGGCGTAGCCAGACCACCGGGACATCGGGAAGCAACGTCGCGACCAGCCCCATGAAGCGGCTGATCTGCAACGTCTTGTCGACGATCCGGCCGGAACCGGGAAAGCGTTCGTCGATAAGGTGATCGTAGAGCGCAACGAGCGCATCACCCTGACCGCGTGCCAGCGCCTGGCGGACGGCATCATACCCGACACCCCCGATCTCCCGCCCCAACACGGCAAGCCGGCCCAGTTCCTCGCCGCCCTGCACCGCGCTGTGACTGACGAGGATCTGCTCTACCAGCGTGGTACCCGAACGCGGCAGTCCCGAAACGATGATCGGGCGGACGCTGCGAGTCCCAGGCGTAGCCAGGGCATCCAGGCTCTCTCCAGTCCAGCCGTCGATGGCCGCGGCGGTTGCCGCCCGTTCCGTGGCCTCTGCAGGGGGGCGCGTCGCACGCACCGCAGCCGCACCTTCGAAAAACGCCGCGAATGCCGCATCGTGGTCGCCGACCTCATCGAGGGCCTTGCCGACCGCATAGTGATAGGCGCCGCGCTCGATCGGCGCTGCTCCGGCCATCGCGTGCCTCGCCTCGAGCATCGCGGTGCGATCCGCGTCCTCGACCCTGCCAGCCATGGCCAGAGACAGCCAGGCCTGGCCCGAACCCGGAGACGTCGCGACGGCGCGGCGAAGGTGTCGCTTGGCGGCGTCGAACTGGCCGAGATTGGTCGCAAGCGTCCCGGAAATATAGGCGTTGCCGACCGGATCGGGGACATCATCGGGCAGGCTCGCCATGATCGCCTGCGCTTCGGCCAACAAACCGGTCCGTGCGTAGGTTGCCGCCTGCTCGAAGCGTCCGAGCGCGCTGTTGCCGGTTTCGGCTGCCAGAATATCGGCTGCGGCCCTGGCGAGCGTGAGCTCGCCGTTGCGCAGCAGGACGAAAATGATCGAGCGCCACTGGCCGCGAAGCGGTGCGCGCGCGGCGACGAGACCGCGACATGCGGTATTTATGGCGGCCCGGTCCTGGCGTTCGAGGGCCGCCTTCAGCTGGGCGATCAGTGTCGGAACATCGGGCATCAATCGGCCTTTCACATCGCCGCCAAGGCGCACCGTTGCAGGCAAGAAAAGGGGGCGGTGCCGACCGGCACCACCCCCAGAAGTGTCAAACGCGTTTCTGTCGAAATCGACTTAGCGCGCGGCTTCACCGAAACGCAGACCCAGCGTGAACCGGACGAAGCGCGGCGGCTGGTAGCTGAGCGGCTGTGCATAGCGCGTGTTGAGCGTGCCGTCCGCGTTCTCGCCAAACTCGTTGTAATCGAGCTTCGACTTGAAGTTGAACACGTTGAACACGTCAACGCCGATGAAGCTGCCCGGGAACTGGGCGATATCGTACTGGACGGCGACGTCGATCTGCTTGCGCCAGTCGCTCTTGAACGCGCTGCCGCGCGGCACGAGGACGCTGGCACCGGTCTTCGAGAACTGCGGCTGCTTACAATAGTAGCTCGCGTTGGCGTAGGCCGCTGCAAATGCATCGGTCGGATGCACGCCGTAGCACGAGAAGCTGCGCGGGCTTTCGAACAGCATGTTCGCGCCGACACGGAAGCTGTTGAACAGCTGATAGGTCCCGTACAGCTTGAACGAGTGCTTACGCTGGTTCGGGTTATCGCCGTACGCGCCGTCGAGCAGACCCGGCTGATCGAAGTCCTGCGTCAGGCCGGCGTCGGTCTGACCGTTGTCCGACTTGACCGCACCCTCGTAGTTACCACGCAGACGGGTATACGCATACGAGCCGCCGACGCCCCAACCGTTCTTGTACGGGCGGTTGAACTGGAACTGAACGGTGTCGTAGTTGCGCGTCGCCTTCGGGTAACCGAGATCGGCGGCCTTCAGCGTGACGACCTGGCACTGACGGGCGTCCGCCGCGCAATCGCCATCGAGACGAACGGTGATGTCCGAACCCGGGTTCGCCAGCACATACTGGTGGAAGCCCGAGAAGGTGCTGGCGCAGCCGGCGATACCGTTGGCCGTGCAATACTTCAGCACCGCAGCATCGATCGCCACGTCGTCCAGGGTACGACCCAGGCGACGGTTGATGTAGGTGACGTTGAAGTCCCAGTCACCCAGCCGCTGCTGCGCGCCGATCGTCCACTCGTCGGTGTAGCTCGGCTGCAGCGACGCCGACACCAGCGTGTCCGTCGGGCCCTGGATACCATCGCTGAAGATGGTGCGGCAGGTCAGGGCGTTGGCATCCGGACCGACCGACGGGCAGCGGTTGGTACTGCCGGCGACCGGCGTTGTCAGACCGACGATGTTGCCATTTGCGTCGAACTGCAGGCCGTTGACCAGGCCCTTCGAGTCGAAATTCGCCGAGCTGACACCGGCCGGATAGGCGAAACGCTGCTCGTAATAAAGCTCGGCGCCGCCCAGACGGATGTTGGTGTTGGTCGCAACCGGGAAGAAGTAGCGGCTCCAGCTGCCACGAATCGTGGTGCGCTTGTCGCCGAAGACGTCGAACGACGCACCCAGGCGCGGGCCCCACTGATCGCCAGACTTGAAGTAGGTGTCGCCGTTCAGCGCATCGTTCGAGAAGCGGTCGTTGCGGACGCCGAGCTGCAGGTTCAGACGCTCGTTGAGCAGCGACCAGCTATCCTGGATGTAGAACGATTCGTTCTGGCTCTTCCAGGTACCGACGTTCTGATACAGGCGGCGACGGACGTAGCCTGCGGTCAGCAGGTACGCGTAGTTGCCGGCATAGCGCGTGTCGGTGGTCGAGCTGAGATCTTCACGCTCGTAACCGGCACGGAAGTGATGGGTGCCAAGCAGGTTGACGTACACGTCGGCGTCGGCACGATAGAACTTGCGGACGTCGGTGTCGGTCGAGTTGGCGGTGCTGAAGCCGCGCGCGGTGGTGGTGATACCGGTGCGCGTGCTCTGCACCAGCGAAATCAGCGGCGACGAAGCAGCCGCCTGGTCGTCGTGGCTTTCGCCATAGGCCGCCGACAGCGTCAGCCACGGCGTGAACTGGCCGGTGTAGGTGCCGACGAAATTGTCGCCGCCAGCCTTCTGGATCAGCGAGCCCTGCGGCGCACCGATCGCCAGCGAGCCTACCGGCGTGATGCTGTTGCCGTTCGGATTCACCGACGCCGCGAAGTCGTCATACTGCGTTATCGCCGTACGCGCGTTGCGGAAATAAGTACCCTCCAGGCGGTGCCCGTCGGCGATGATGAAGTCGAGCTTGCCGCCGAAGAACGGCGAGTTCTGCGTCGTCGTCAGGCGCTGGCTGGTGCTGATGCTGCTGTCCTGCACCTTGCTGTAGTTCGGGTTGTACAGCGCGTAGAAGAACAGGCGATCCTTGATGATCGGGCCGCTGACGTAGAAGTTGGTCTCGATGGCCTGCGAATAATCGTTGCGGTTGTACGCCGCATAGGTGTCCGGCGAATCGTCACGCAGCGCGTCGGGCGCGAAGGTGACCAGCGCACCGGCCTTAAACGAGTTCGAACCCGACTTCGTCGTCGCGGTCGTGAAACCGCCGAGCGCACGACCGAATTCGGCCGGAATGCCGAACAGCTTGACGTCGAGCGACTGGTAGAACTCGATCGGCGGGTTGTTCGAGCCCAGGAAGTTGCGGAAGTTCGTGACGTTCAGGCCGTTCACGTAATAGGCGTTCTCGGCGACGGTCGCACCGCCGATCGAGGCCAGGTTGCCGAACGCGGTGTCGCCCTGCGACGCACCCGGCGACAGCAGGATCAGCGCGGTCTGGTTACGCGCGATCGGGGTGGTGTTCAGCAGCTCGCTGACGTCGCCGATGGTCAGACCGCCGGTGTTGCTGGCGAAGTCGTTGACGCGCTCGACCGAGCCGACGACGACGATTTCATCGCCGTCTGCCGAAGCGGTGCTGGCGGGAGCGGCGCTCGCCCGGAAGGTGTAGGCGGTGTTCTGAGCCGGGTTGACGGCAACCGTCTGGTTGACGACTTCCTCACCCGATGCGGTCGCGACCGTCACGTTGTACGAGCCGGGCGGCAGCGCCTGCACGCGGAAGCTGCCGTTGTCGTTGGTGCTGACCGTGCGGGTGAAGCCCTGCGCGGTCGAACGCACGGTCACGCTTGCGCCGACGAGCGGAGCGCCGTTCGCGTCAAGCGCGGTACCGACGAGCGCGCCGGTATTGAAATCCTGAGCCGAGGCCGGGGTCGCGAGGACCGCGCCGGTCGTCAGGCCCGCGCCGAGCAGCGCGAGCGCCTGCAGTGCTGCGCCGCCGCGCAGTGCCTTGCGCTTGAAAATGGAGTTGCTGGTCACGAAATCTTCCCTCGCATTTGGCCTGTCTTCGACGCGTCGCCGCATCGCCCCTTGGCCGTTTGAACGCCACAGCACGCGCGCAATGTGCGCGTGGTGACATGTGCACCGGATGAGCCGCCGTTCATTGGGTGTAAAGCTACCAATCGCGGCATGCCGCGGCTTTTCGCGGGCCTGTAGCGAAAATGCCACAGAAGTCTGCTTCGGATCGCCCAAATATGCTGCGTTGCAGCGGTGAAACCGGTTACCGCTGATACATTATTTCAGCGGTGCGGAGAAAACGCCGTCAACCGCCCCCCATCGCCCCCGCCAGCAGCAGCGGGTCGAGTCGGGCGCCGCGCCACTTCATCCCCCAGTGCAGGTGCGGGCCGGTGGCCCGGCCGGTGCTGCCGACGTAGCCGATCACGTCGCCCTGGCGCACGCGCTGGCCGGGGCGGACGGCGATGCGCGAGAGGTGCAGGAAGGCGCTGTTCAGCCCCATGCCGTGGTCGAGCATCAGCAGATTTCCCTCCAGCGTGAAGGGGTGGTCGGCGGCGAGGATGACGACGCCGTCGGCGGGCGCGACGATCGGCGCACCGGCGGGTTTCGCGACGTCGACGCCCGAGTGATAGGCGCCGGGCTCCCCCTTGTAGATGCGCTGCGCACCGAACAGGCCGGAGATGCGGCCCGTCGCCGGCCAGACGAACCGCTGGCGCCAGCCGTCGACGGCGTTGTCCTGCGCACGGGCGCCGTTGATCTGCGCCAGTTCGGGCGGACGCAACCGCACGAATTCGGCGTCGGGCTGCGGCTGCTTTGGCAACGTGTCGAGCCGCTCGATCCGCCAGGCGCGGGGGGACACCGCCAGCGCCTCGACCACGCTCGATCCGTCGCTGCGGGTCGCGACCAGCCGCGCGGCGGGCGCGGCGTCACGGTCGAAGGCGATCAGGAAACGCCCGTCGCGTGCCACGACGACGTCTTGCCCATCCAGCCTCAGCCGCACGGTGCCGGTCGGGGCGGTGCCGAGCACCACGCCGCCCTGCGTCATCGCGCCCTCGAGGACGAAGCGCGCCGGCGGCAGGGGCTCGGGCTGCGTCATCGGCAGCGGCGCAACCGCGCCTACCGCGACCGGCTGGGCATCGCCCACGCACGCCGTAAGCAGCCCCATGACGGCGACGACGATTCCCCGCCTCGCCCCGCGCATCATCGCGGTGCCATCGCCTCGCTGGCCAATTGCGCGGTGGCATAGGGCGCCTGGGCGGCGACGTCCCAGTAGCGCAGCACGTCGAGCGGAATGCGCGAGCCCGAGGCCGCACAGACGACATGGTCGCCCGCGGCCAGCACGCGAAAGCCGTTGGCCATGTAGTGCAGCCGCGCCGGGCGGTCGGAATTGGACATCAGCATCGCTCGCGCACTCTCGTCTTTTACAGCAGGCTCGGCTGCTCGGGCGGCTCCGCATAAGCCTTGCCGGTCCCGCGCTCAAGCCGGGCGGGCACCGCGCCGTCGCGGAAGGTGATAGTCAGCGCGCCTGCCGCACGCGCGTCCGCGGCGCTGGCGACGACGCGGCCCGTCGCCCGCGCCTCGACGCGCGCATAGCCCCGGTCGAGCGGCTTGTCGGGATCGACGCTTTCCAGCAGCCGCCCGAGATCGCCCAGCCGTGTGCGAGCCGCGGCCAGCCGCGCGTCGAGAATCGCCGGGCGCAGCGCCCCGCCCGCGCGGTCGAGATCACGCCGCCCCGCCGCCAGCCGCCGTTCGAGCGCGAGGCCGAGGCGCGCAGTCAGATCGTCGGCGCGCTGGCGCTGCGGCCCCAGGATCGCATCGCGCCGCGGCAGCACCCGCACCAGCGCCGCCAGCCGCTCCGCCCCGCGTTCGTGATAGCGCCGCGCGCAGCGTTCGGTTCGCAGCGACAGTGCGGCGATATTCGACTGCAGCTCGGCCTTCACCGGTACCGCGAATTCCGCGGCTGCGGTGGGCGTCGGCGCGCGTACATCGGCGGCGAAGTCGCACAGGCTGGTGTCGGTTTCGTGCCCCACCGCCGAGATGATCGGGATGGTGCAGTCCGCGACCGCGCGGACGACGGCCTCCTCGTTGAAGGCCCACAGATCCTCGATCGAGCCGCCGCCGCGGGCGACGATGACCAGATCGGGCCGGGGCACCGGCCCGCCGGGAACGATCGCATCGAACCCGCGCACCGCCGCCGCGATCTCCGCCGCCGCGCCCGCACCCTGCACCTTCACCGGCCAGACAAGCACGTGACAGGGGCAGCGATCCTCCAAGCGGTGGAGGATGTCGCGGATGACCGCGCCGGTCGGCGAGGTGACGACGCCGATGACGCGCGGCAAATAGGGAATGTCCTTCTTGCGCTCGCGGTCGAACAGCCCCTCACCGGCAAGCTTCGCCTTCAGCTTTTCGAGCAGCGCCATCAGCGCGCCTTCGCCGGCCAGCTCCATCCGGTCGATCACGATCTGGTATTTCGACCGCCCCGGATAGGTCGTCAGCTTGCCGGTCGCGATCACCTCGACCCCGTCGGCGGGGGCGAATTGCAGCGCGGAGGCGGAGCCGCGCCAGATGACCGCGTCGATCACCGCGCCGTCGTCCTTCAGCGCCAGATAGGCATGGCCCGAGGCCGCACGCTTCCACCCCGAAATCTCGCCGCGGATGCGGACGTGGCCGAATTCGCCCTCGACCACGCGCTTCAATTTCGCCGACAGCTCGGTCACCGACATATCGGGTGCGTTGCTGCCCGGCGCCGGCTCGGCTACCAGCCGGCTCGCCGTGAAATCGTCTGCAAAAGGGTCGGCCATGAACGTCCTGATACTGGGCTCGGGTGGCCGCGAACATGCGCTGGCGTGGAAGCTGGCGCAATCGCCGCGCCTCACCAAATTGTTCGCAGCGCCCGGAAATCCGGGCATCGCAGCCCATGCGACCTGCGTCGATCTGAACATCGCCGATCACCGCGCGGTCGTCGATTTCTGCCGGCGCGAACATATCGGCTTCGTCGTGATCGGCCCGGAAAAGCCGCTGGTCGATGGCCTCGCCGACAATCTGCGCGCGTGCCGGATCGGCGTGTTCGGCCCCGGCAAGGTCGCCGCGCAGCTCGAGGGGTCGAAGGGCTTCACCAAAGATCTTTGCGCGCGCGAGACCATCCCGACCGCGCACTACGAGCGGGTCCATGCCCTCGACGGTGCGCGCGCGGTCGTCGGCGAATTCGGGCTGCCGGTGGTCATCAAAGCCGACGGGCTGGCCGCGGGCAAGGGCGTGACGATCGCCACCACCGCGGCGGAAGCCGACGCCGCGCTGGTCGCGCTGTTCGACGGCCACGGCGGCGAGGCGGTGATCGAGGAATTCCTGCAAGGCGAGGAAGCGAGCCTGTTCGTGCTGAGCGACGGCACACACCTGCTCCCGTTCGGCAGCGCGCAGGACCACAAGCGCGTGGGCGAGGGCGACACCGGCCCCAACACCGGCGGGATGGGCGCGTACAGCCCGGCGCGGGTGCTGACCCCCGAACTGGAGGCGCGCGCGATCGACGAGATCGTCCGCCCGACCATCGCGGCGATGGCGCGGATCGGTCACCCGTTCCAGGGCGTGCTGTACGCCGGGCTGATGCTGACCGCCGAGGGGCCGAAGCTGATCGAATACAACGCCCGCTTCGGCGACCCCGAATGCGAAGTGCTGATGCCGCGGCTGGAGAGCGACCTGCTCGACCTGCTGATCGCCACCGACGACGGGACGCTGGGGACGCGCACCGCGACGTGGCGCGACGACACCGCGCTGACGGTGGTGATGGCGGCGCGCGGTTATCCCGGCACGCCTGAGGCCCGCGGCGCGATCGCGGGAATCGACGCGGCGGAGGCGGCGGGCGGTATCGTCTTCCAGGCCGGCACCGCGGGCGCGGGCGACGCGCTGGTCGCCAGTGGCGGGCGCGTGCTGGCGGTGACGGCGCTCGGACAGGACGTCGCCGCGGCGCAGGCCGCCGCCTACGCCGCGGTCGACGCCATCGATTTTCCGACCGGTTTCTGCCGCCGCGACATCGGCTGGCGCGCGGTGGCGCGCGAGCGCGGCTAGACGGCGGCAGGGACGCCGCTATCCTTGGCCGCTCCAGTTTCAGGAGCGTTCACGATGGGCACCACTTCGACCGACCACGGCGTGCAGGCCTATGCCTGGGTGACGCCGGCCACGCTGATCGCGATCGCGGTGTTCGCGGTGCTGGTCATCGCCGCGATCATCTGGGGCGCGCGGCTGAAGGCGCAGCGCAAGGCCGCCGAAGTCGAATTGCGCGACGAGGCCGAGGCGATCGTCGCGAACACGCCAGTCGATGACACCGCGCCGACCGAAGTGCTGGTGGTGCCCCCGCCTCCGGTCGCCCCCGCCCCGCCGCCACTGGCTGCGAGCGAGACGCCCGCGACATACGAACCCGCGCCAGTGGCTACGCCCGCTCCGTCCGCGAGCCCTTCCGCAACCGGCGCGGACGATCTGACATTGCTGAAGGGTGTAGGCCCGAAGCTCGCGGCGCGGCTGGCCGAACTCGGCGTCACCCGCTTTGCACAGGTTGCGGCACTTTCGTCGGCGGAGGCCGATGCCCTCGACGCGCAGCTCGGCACGTTCCGCGGGCGGCTGACGCGCGATCGCTGGATCGATCAGGCCGCCTATCTGGCAAAGGACGACCGCAAGGGGTTCGAGGCGGAATTCGGCAAGCTGTAAGGCGCGAAAGCTGCGCGGTCAGTCGATCCGGCTGACCAGCAGCTTGTCGATCTTGCGCCCGTCCATGTCGACGATCTCGAAGCGCCACCCCTGCGTCTCGAACCATTCGCCCTCGACCGGCAGGCGCTTCAGCACCGCCAGCGCAAGGCCGGCGACCGTCGCGTAGTCGCGGTCGCCGTCGAGATCGAGGTCGAGCCGGTCGGCCAGCGCATCCGCCGCCATCTGGCCCGACACCAGCAGCGACCCGTCCTCACGCACCGTCACCGCGGCTTCCTCACCCTCGGCCACGTCGGACACGAAGTCGCCGGCGATGGCGGCGAGCAGGTTGGCGGGCGTCACCACCCCTTCGAAATGGCCGTATTCGTCGTGGACCAGGCCCATCGGCACCTCGGCGCGGCGCAGGCTGACGAGCGCGTCCATCGCGTCGAGCTGGTCGGGCAGCACCGGCGCGCTGCGCATCAGCGTGCGCAGGTCGAGCGGCTGGCCCCGGACCAGTGCCTCGACGATGTCGCGCGCCTGCACCACGCCGATGACGGCATCGACCGAGCCTTCGGCAACCGGCAGGCGGCTGTGTGGCGTCTCGAGCAGTTTCGCGCGCAACCCCGCCTCGTCCAGCCCGACGTCGAGCCATTCGATATCGGTGCGCGGGGTCATCACTTCCCGCACCGGGCGATCGGCCAGCCGCACCACGCCCGAGATGATCGTGCGCTCATGCTCCTCGATCACGCCCGACTTCGACGCCTCGGCGACGATCAGGTGCAGTTCCTCCGCGGTCACCTGGTTTTCCGATTCGCGGTTGAGGCCGATCAGCTTGAAGATCAGCGCGCTCGACGAATCGAGCAACCACACGATCGGCGCCGTAATCCGAGACAGCCACAGCATCGGCACCGCCATGATCGCGGCGATCGGTTCGGGACTGCGCAAGGCGAACTGCTTGGGAACCAGCTCGCCGACGATCAGCGAGGCATAGGTGGTCAGTCCTATGACGATCGCGAAGCCGACGGTTTCCGCCGTGGCGTGCGCCAGCCCGAGCATCTCCAGCCGCGCCGCGGTCGGGCTGCCGAGGCTCGCGCCCGAATAGGCACCGGCGATGATGCCGATCAGGGTGATGCCGATCTGGACCGTCGACAGGAACTTGCCGGGATCGGACGCCAGCAGGATCGCGGTGCCGGCGCCGGGCTTGCCGACCTTCGCCATCGCCTCCAGCCGGGCTTTCCGCGCCGACACGATCGCAAGCTCGCTCATCGCGAACACGCCGTTCAGCGCGACGAGCGCCAGGATGATCGCGACGTCGATCCAGGGAAAGGGGGGAAGCGCGGTCATGGCGAGTGGCCAGCCATATGCGGTATCCTTGCGGTTGCACAACCGTCTCTACAGGCGATGTTCAGTGCGCAGGTGGAACAAGCACGCCCGAGCGCGTGTTTGGGGGCGCGACATCAAAGGGAGTTTGAAGACCATGATCCGTTCGAAACTGCTGCTGGCCGCAGCGCTTGGCGCGACCGCGCTGACCAGCGCGTGCGTCACCGACCCGGAAACCGGTGAGCGCAAGATTTCCAAGACCGCGATCGGCGGTCTGGGCGGTGCGGTCGGCGGCTATCTGCTCGGCGACCTCGTCGGCGGGCGCCGCGACCGGACCGAGAAGATCGTCGGCGCCGGCATCGGCGCGCTCGCGGGTGCGGGCATCGGCGCGTACATGGACAAGCAGGAGCGCGACCTGCGCGCCCGCACCGCCGGCACCGACGTCCAGGTGATCCGCCAGGGCGACGACCTGGTGCTCAACATGCCGTCGGGCATCACCTTCGGCTACGACAGTTCGAACGTGCAGCCGCAGTTTCAGCCGACGCTGAACCAGGTCGCGCAGGTGCTGAGCCAGTACAACCAGACCTATGTCGACGTGTACGGGCACACCGATTCGACGGGTGCCGACGCCTATAACCAGAGCCTGTCGGAGCGGCGCGCGGCGTCGGTCGCCGACTATCTGGCGGGGCGCGGGGTGATTCGCGAGCGGCTCGGCACGCGCGGCTATGGCGAAACCCAGCCGGTCGCATCGAACGCCACCGAGGACGGCCGCGCCGCCAACCGCCGCGTCGAGATCAAGATCGTCCCGATCACCCAAGGGGCATAACTACTCCTCCCCGGCACGGGGAGGTGGCGCGCGAAGCGCGACGGAGGGGGCGGGCCGCAAGCGTTTCCTGTGCGCCCCGCCCCCTCCACCAGCTTTGCTGGTCCCCCTCCCCGTGCCGGAGGAATTTTATCGCCGCGCCGCGAAGAATTCCCGCAGCATCGCGCCTGCCGCGCCCGCGCCGATACCGGCGTACACCTCTGGCCGGTGGTGGCAGGTCGGCTGGGCGAAGAACCGCGGACCGTGCTCGACCGCGCCACCCTTCGCGTCGCTGGCGCCGTAATACAGCCGGGCGATCCGGGCGTGGCTGATCGCCCCGGCGCACATCGCGCAGGGCTCCAGCGTCACCCACAGGTCGCAGTCCTCCAGCCGTTCGCGGCCCAGCACCTCGGCCGCGGCGCGAATCGCCAGCATCTCGGCATGGGCGGTCGGATCGTTGAGCGCGCGCGGGGCATTGGCCGATGTCGCCATCACCTCGCCCGCCAGCGTCACCACCGCCCCGACCGGCACTTCGCCCGCCGCCGCCGCCTCGCGGGCGGCGGAGAGCGCGAGGCGCATTGGTTCGGGAAGCGGGAACATGTCAGGCGACTAGGGGCAACCGCCGCGCCCGCGCAAGTCGGTCACACGTCGGCGCGCAGCACGATCCACAGCGCGAAGATCAGGCCGGGCACGAAGCCGATCAGCGTCAGGATCACCGCGATCCAGAATTCCTGTCCCAGCCCCCGCTTCAGAAACACGCCGAGCGGGGGCAGCAGGATCGCGGCAATCACCTGGAGAAAGGTCACTGCGCGGTGGCCGCGTTGTCCGCCTTCGTCACTTCGATCTTCGGCACGGCCACCGTCTTGTTGACGGTACCGACGTCGATCGTGCCGACATCGACCTTGGGCGCGGTGCCCGACTGGACGCTGACCCTGGGCAGGCTGCCGCCGCCGATCGACACCATGCCGAGCGACATCAGCACGATCAGGACGATGGCCGCGAGGCCGATGAGGACGAGCAAGGCGCGCATGGATGAAAACTCCCCGGACTGTTTTATGACGAGCCGCTTTTTTCGAATCGTTCGCGTAATCAAACGTCGCAGGCTTGCGGTAGGTTGCATGCGTCTGCGGTGAATCGGTTGACGCCGGACGCCTGGTTGGGTAGGGGCGCGACCTTTCCGGGGTTCTTTGGACCCCAAGAAACTCAGGATTGCATCATGTCGCGCATTTGCGAGCTGACCGGCAAGGGCCGGCAGGTGGGTAACAATGTTTCCCACGCCAACAACAAGACCAAGCGCACGTTCCTGCCCAACCTGCAGAACGTCACGCTGATCTCGGACGCGCTGGGTTCCAGCGTGCGCCTGCGCGTATCGACCCACGGCCTGCGCTCGGTCGAGCATAACGGCGGCCTCGACAACTGGCTGATGAAGACCAGCGACGACGACCTGTCGCTGCGCGCGCGTCGCCTGAAGCGCGACGTCCGCAAGAAGCTGGCGGAGACGCAGGCGGCGTAACGCCGCTTTCGCGACCGTCTTTCCTCGCGAATCGAACGAAACGCCGCGCTGGCCCCAAGTCAGCGCGGCGTTTCGTTCGTCCGCGCGTCGTCCAGCCGGAATTTCAACAGCAGCGTGCGCTGGAAGAGGCTGGGGGCATTGTCGTCACTGACCAGCCACAGGATCGTCGCCCCGCCCTCGCGCGTCACCGCCACCCCTTCGAAATTGTCGTGGATCAGCGGGGCTGCGAGGCGCGCGACCTCTCGCCCGGTCACCAGCGCCCCGGGCCGAACCGCACGCGCGTCGACCAGCGACACCGTCGCGGTGAAGCCGTCGCGAATCGTCGCCGCGCGGTGCAGCACCACCAGCCGCCCGTCGGGCAATTCCGCCGCATCGGTCACGCGGTATCCCGGCGGCGCGCGGTAGCGGAAGGCGAAGGCCCGTGCGCCACCAAGCGTCGGATCGCGGTCGAACGCTACGGCCTGCGTGCCCCCGCCCTTCGCCCGCGCGCTTTCGGCGAACACCAGGAAGCGTCCGTCGCGCAGGCGCACCAGCGCCTCGGCCCCGCCATTGTCGGGCCAGTGCCGCATCGGCGCGGGACGCGCGCTGCGCTCTACGCGGGCGAAGCCGGGAGCGTAGCGCCAGATCGCGTCGGCGCGCTCGAACCCCACCCAGACCCGCCCGCTCGCCGGATCGACCGCCATGCTTTCCGAATCGCGGTCCTCCTTCTTCCATCCGACGCCCGGCCCCGCCGGCAGCGCGGCGAATCGATAGTCGTGCGGGCGCAGGTCGCCCCCCATGCGAAAGCCGAAGGTCAGTCCGCCGTCGCTCAACAGGTCGAATCGGTCGCCCGTCACCGTCAGCGCCGAAAAGCCGCCGAACGCCGGATCGCGGCTCGAGAAATGCAGGCCGCCGAGGAAGGTGAGCGCCCCGACGCGGCGCACCGCGGGATCGTCGGCCAGCGTCACGCGCGCGACCGTAACGCCCGGCGTACCGTCGTACAGGGCCAGGCGCGGCTCCCCCGACCAGCCGGGGACGAGCATCAGCACCAGCAGGACGATCAGCAACGCGCGCATCGCGCTGCGTCATAGCCGCGCCCGCGCCCCAGCAAAGCGGTTTCGCTGAACGAACGATAACAGACGCATTCAGCATCGGGCCAATGCCCGGGGCCTAGACCGTCTCTTGTCGAGGGCGGCTGATTCGCACCCGCGCCGAACGAAACGAAGTCGAAGGAGACGTTACATGTTCAAGAAACTGACGATCGCCGGCGCTGCGTTCGCACTGGGTGCGACCGCGCTGATCCCCGTCGCTCCGGCGATGGCCCAGCGGTACGACCGCGGCTATTCGCAGTACGATCAGGGCTATGGCTACAACGGCTATAACCGCGGCTACCGCGGGCAGGACCGCCGCTACTACAACAACCGCCGCAACTATAACGGCTGCAAGGACGGCGACGGCGGCACCGTGATCGGCGCGATCGCCGGCGGTCTGGCCGGCCATGAGCTCGCAGGGCGCCGCGGCGACCGGACGCTCGGCGTGATCCTGGGCGGTGCGCTTGGCGCAGTCGCCGGGCGCGCGATCGACCGGGCGGACCCGCCGCAGGGTTGCCGCCGCAGCCGCTAACCGCGCGGCCTTAACTTTTCACGAGATTCCCCGCCGTGTTGCGTATCGGCTGGGAGCGTTCCCCGGGTGGCGTATCGGGGGCATGGGCCGGTTCTGAAAGGAACCGGCCCATGTTTGTTGGCGCGAAGGTGCGTCGGCGAAGCGACGGCACCGATGCGCAGCATCGCGCCGACCGGCCGGCGGGCGAAGCCCGACCGACGACGCGGGCTTTGCCCGCGGCGCGCGATGGCAGCGGGACTTAGCCCACCGTTCGTGCTGAGCGAAGTCGAAGCACGTGCCGCACGCGGGGCGCTGCTACCAAGGCCCCGCCGCGGGCAAAGCCCGCGTCGTCGGACGGGCCTTTGGCCCGCCGGCCGTGCCGGGCGCTGCGCGGCCGAGCCGCGCACCGGGGCGAACGCCGTCGCCCCTGCGCCCGTCAGTACATATGCTGCCCGCCGTTGATCGACAGCGTCGAGCCCGTCACGAACCCACCCTCCTCCGAGCACAGAAACGCAACCCCGCGCGCGATCTCGCTCGCCTGGCCCAGGCGCCCGACCGGAATCTTCGCGACGATCTTTTCCAGCACGTCCGCCGGCACCGCTGCGACCATGTCGGTGTCGATATAGCCGGGCGCGATCGCGTTGACGGTCACGCCGGCCTTTGCGCCTTCCTGAGCCAGCGCCTTGGTGAAGCCGTGGATGCCGCTCTTCGCCGCGGCGTAGTTGACCTGGCCGTATTGCCCGGCCTGGCCGTTGATCGAGCCGATGTTGACGATCCGCCCCCATTTGCGCTCGCGCATGCCGGGGAAGGTCGCCTTCGCCATGTTGAAGCACCCGCCGAGGTTGGTGCGCATCACGTCGTCCCACATCTCGTAGGTCATTTTCAGGATGGTGCCGTCGCGGGTGATGCCGGCGTTGTTGACCACGACATCGACCGGGCCGAGCTCGGCGGCGACCTTCGCGCAGCCGTCCTGGCAGGCCTGGAAGTCGCCAACGTCCCATTTGTAGGCGGCGATGCCGGTGCGGTCGGTGAATTCCTTCGCCCGCTCGTCGTTGCCGGCGTAGTTGGCGGCGACCGTGAAGCCCAGATCCTCCAGTGCAAGGCTGATCGCCTCGCCGATGCCGCGCGTTCCACCTGTGACGATCGCTACCCGTGCCATGCATCGCTCTCCCAGAATTAATGTACGTTACGCTAGGGAACGTCCACCCAGCCCGCAAGCTCCCGTCCGATGATGCTGCGCAGCATTGCGATCCCGTTGTCGCTGGCATTCAGGCACGGGATGTAGGCAAAATGGGTGCCGCCCGCTCCCTCGAAGCTTTCGCGCCCGCGGATCTGAAGTTCCTCCAGTGTCTCGAGGCAGTCGGCGGAAAAGCCCGGCGCCAGGATCGCGACCTTCTTCACGCCGGTGGCGGGCAGCGCCTCCAGCGTCGTGTCGGTCGCCGGCTCCAGCCACTTCGCGCGCCCGAACCGCGACTGGAAGGTGACGACCAGCTCGCGGCCCAGCGCCTCGCCAAGCAACCGCGCGGTCTTGCGGCAGTGGCAGTGATACGGATCGCCCATCTCCAGCGTCCGCTGCGGCATGCCGTGGAAGCTGGTCAGGATCGCATCGGGCACGAAATCGAGCGCGGCCAGCCCCGCTTCGACCGACGCCTTCAGCGCAGCGATATACGCCGGGTCGTCGTGATACGGCGGCAGCGTGCGGATGGCGGGTTGCCAGCGCATCGCGGCCAGCGCCTCGAACGCCTTGTCGTTGGCGGTCGCGGTCGTTGCTGCGCAATATTGCGGGTAGAGCGGCGCCAGCAGGATACGCTCGCACCCGGCATCCTTCAGCGCAGCGATGCGGTCCGCGATCGATGGGTTACCGTAGCGCATTGCCCAGTCGACCATCACCCCCGGCCCGAACGCCCCCTGCAGGCTGCGATGCTGCGCCTTGGTGATCGCGGCGAGCGGCGAGCCCTCCTCGCTCCACACCAGGCCGTAAGCGTGCGCCGACTTGGCGGGCCGCGTGGTCAGCACGATGCCGCGCAGGATCGGCTGCCACAGGATCTGCGGAATCTCGACGACGCGGCGGTCGGACAGGAATTCGCCGAGGTAGCGCTTCACCGATTTCGCATCGGGCGCATCGGGCGTGCCGAGGTTGATGAGCAGCACGCCCACCTTCCGCGGCGGGATAGGCGGATGCTCGGCCGGGGTCATAGGGGCAGTGTCCTGAGGCGGCGTCCAGAGGACGCGAAGATGGCGTTGGCGAGCGCGGGCGCGACGACGGGCACGCCCAGTTCGCTCGCGCCGCCGGGGTCGGCCTTGCTTTCGATGATCTCGACGGTGATGTCGGGCGTGGTGGACAGGCGCGGCAGGCCAAGATCGCGGAAGCCGCGCACGTCGGGGATGCCGTTCGCAAAGCCGGTCGCCGCGCCGATTGCGGCGGCCATGCCGAAGATCAGACCGCCCTCGATCGCCTGGCGGACCAGGTCGGGATTGATCGTGCGCCCGACGTCGACCGCGGCGACCATGCGGTCGATCCGCGGCACCGCGCCGTCGCCCATCCCGCCCTCGACCATCAGCGCGATGTAGCTGCCGCGCATGGCATGGGCGGCAATGCCCTGCCCGCTGCCGGCGACGCCGCCCTGCCATCCGCCGAGCGCGGCGACCGTCGACAGGCACCGCGCGAGCCGCGGCGCGCCGCCAAGCATCGCGATGCGGTACGACACCGGCTCCGCGCCCGCGGCATGGGCGAGTTCGTCGAGGAAGCATTCGGTGAAGAAGCACGTCGCCGCATGCGCGCCCGACCGCCACCAGCCGCTCAGGCTGCCGATGTCGGCGGCGTGGTGATCGACCGCCCAATTGGCCAACCGGTACGGCGGCGCGGCGCCATCGACCGCGACCGCATCGCTGTCGCCCTTCAGCCACGGCCCCGACCCGGTCAGCCGCGTGCGCAGCTCCGCGCCCAGCGCCGGGGTGACGATCGCGGCGTGCCAGCCCTGGATCACCCCGCCAGCGGTCTTGGCGGTCATCCGAGCGATCGCGGGCGGGCGCACCGGCGTCTGGATCAGGCTTTCGGAGCGCGACCATGTCAGCTGCACAGGTCGCTTCAGCTGCGTCGTCAGCAGCGCGGCCTGTTCGGCGACACGCACTTCCAGATTGGCGCCGAACGACCCGCCCGCCATCAGCGGATGCAGCACGACCGCGCTTTCCGGGACGCCCGCCGCGCGGGCGGCGGCGGCGCGGGCGAGGCCGGGGGCTTGCGTCGCGACCCACAGGATCAGCTTGCCGTCCTCGAAACTCGCGGTCGCGGTGACGGGCTCGATGGCGGCATGGACGCCGGGTGCTACACGGTACTCCGCGCGCACCACGCCCGCCCCGGTCACCGTCGCGGCAATGTCCCCCGACCCCGCGACGCGCGCGCCCGACGCGGCCAGCGCATCGGCCAGCGCGCGATCGATGCTGGCGGTCGTGACCGGCGGCGCGGCGCTCTCGAATCGCGGGTCCAGCACGGCCAGCGCGCGGTTCGCCGCCCACCACGTCGTGCCGATCGCGGCGATCCAACCCGGATTCTCGACCAGCGCGACCATCCCCGAAACCGCCTCCGCCGCCTTGCGGTCCAGCCCCACCAGCCGGTTGCCCCCTGCCGGCCCCTGCCGCAGGCTGGCGAAGACCATGCCGGGCAGGCGAATGTCGCCGGCGAAATTGACCGATCCGTCGACCTTTGCCGGCGCATCGAGCCGCGGCGCGGGCGTGCCGGTCAGCCGGCCGACATCCCCGATCCTGAGCGTCGGCGTCGCCGGCAGGCTCTCGCGCGCCGCCGCCGCCGCCAGTTCGCCGAAGCGGGCGCGGTTCTGGGCTAGGATCACGAAGCCGCCCTCGGTCCGGCACGCCTGCCAGTCGCCGCCCCAGCGCGCGACCGCCGCCTTGCACAGCAGCGCGCGTGTCCCGGCGGCGGCACGGCGCAGCGGGCCTTCGAACATCCGCACCGACGACGATCCGCCGGTCAGCATCGGCGCATGACCCGGCAGAGCGCGCGCGATCGCATCGCCCGCGCCGAACACCGCCTCCGCCGCCAGCGGATTGGCGTACAGCACCGCCACCGGTGCCGCTTCGACCCCGACGGTGCGCCAGTCGGCCCCCATCTCGTCGGCGACAATCTGCGGCAGCGCGGTATAGACGCCCTGGCCATGTTCGCACTGCGGCACCGCGACGACGATGTGGCCGTCCGCGCCGATCTTGATCCACCCGCCGAACGCGGTCTCGCCGTCCGCCACCGGCAGGCCGGCGACATCACCCTCGGGCCACAGGCTCCACGCGACGACCAGCCCCACGCCGACGCCCCCGACCATCAGCGCGCGGCGGCTTATCTGCATGGGTGGCGCTTCGATCGCATGCCGCTCGCTCTATCGCGCGCCGACGCGCCTCGCTAGAGGTTGCCCCAACGCATTCACCGGGGACGATCATCTTGCTGCTGCCCATGCTCGCCGACGCCGCCGGCCATATTCGCTACGATCAGCTCGGCATTGGCCCCGTCGCGCTCGACCTCGGCGTGTTCACGCTCAAATGGTATTCGCTGGGCTATATCGCCGGCATCATGCTCGGCTGGTGGTACCTGCTGAAGCTGATCGACCAGCCCGGCAGCCCGATGGCGCGGCGCCATGCCGACGACATGGTGTTCTACGCGACGCTCGGCATCATCCTCGGCGGGCGGATCGGCTATGTCCTGTTCTACGCGCCGCAGATGCTGCTCAATCCGCTGTCGGTGCTGAAGCTGTGGGACGGCGGCATGTCGTTCCACGGCGGGGTCATCGGCACCAGCATCGCGATCATCTTTATGGCGCGCAAGCACGGGCTGAACTGGCTGCGCATCCATGATTACGTCGCGTGCTGCACGCCGTTCGGCCTCGGCCTCGTCCGCCTCGCCAATTTCGCCAACGGGGAGCTGTGGGGCAAGCCAACCGACGTCGCCTGGGGCGTGGTGTTCAACCGCACCGTCGCCTTCGGCGCCGAGCCCGCACGCCACCCGAGCCAGCTGTACGAGGCGCTGCTCGAAGGGCCGGTGCTCTTCGCGATCCTGTGGTTCCTGTTCTGGCGCACCGACGCGCGCTACCAGCCGGGCAAGCTCGTCGGCACGTTCATCCTGGCCTATGGGTGTTTCCGCTTCTTCGTGGAATTCTTCCGCGAGCCTGACGCGCAGTTCGCCGGCACGTTCCTCGCGACGACGATCCACATGGGGCAGATCCTGTGCCTGCCGATGATCCTCGGCGGTCTGTACCTGATCGCCACCGCCAAGCGCCGCCGCGTCCGCGTCGAGCCGATCGCCGGCGGACCGAGCGTTGCGTGAGCGACCGTTCGTTTCGAGCGAAGTCGAGAAACATGACCCGGGCGCCACGACAGGTTTCTCGACTTCGCTCGAAACGAACGGAGGGGAAGTGATGACCGACACCCTCCTCCCCGAACGCCTCGCCCGAGCGATCACGCTGGGCGGCGCGATCCCGCTGTCGCAGTACATGGGGGCCGCGAACACGCATTATTACGCGACCCGCGATCCGCTCGGCGCCCGCGGTGACTTCACCACGGCGCCCGAGATTTCGCAGATGTTCGGCGAGCTGATCGGCGCGTGGATCGCCGACCTGTGGGACCGCGCCGGCCGGCCGAAGCTGGATTACGTCGAGCTCGGCCCCGGTCGCGGCACGCTCGCCGCCGATGCGGTGCGGGCGATGGCGGGCGCGGGGCTGACGCCGGCGCTCCATTTCGTCGAGAATTCGCCGGTGCTGCGCGCGGCGCAGGCTGAACGTCACCCGGACGCGGAGTGGTGCATGGACCTGGTCGGCCTGCCCGACGATGCGCCGTTCGTCGCGGTCGCCAACGAATTCTTCGACGCGCTGCCGATCCGCCAGCTGGTGAAGACGGTCGAGGGCTGGCGCGAGCGGCTCGTCGCCTGTCAGGACACGCTGTTCCTGCCGGTCGTCGGCAACACCATCTTCGATCCGATCATTCCCGAAGATTTGCGCGACGCCGCCGACGGATCGATCATCGAAACCTCTCCGGCCAGTGTCGCGATCGTGCGCGAACTGGTCCGCCGCGTGGTGGCACAGGGCGGCGCGGCACTCATTGTCGATTATGGTTATGAAGGCCCGGCGATCGGCGACACATTGCAGGCCGTGCGCGGCCATGCCGTCGCCAATCCGTTCGAGGATCCGGGCGAGGCCGACCTGACCGCGCACGTCGACTTCGCGACCTTGGCGGAGGCAGCACGGGCCGAGGGCGCGGTGGTCCACGGACCCGTCGCCCAAGGCGCGTTCCTCCGCGCACTCGGCATCGACGCGCGTGCGGCGACGCTCAGCGCAAAGGGCGGCAAGGACGTGCTGGTCGCCGCCAAGCGGCTGATCGACGACGGCCAGATGGGCGACCTGTTCGGCGTCGTTGCGATCACCCATCCCGACTGGCCGGTCCCGGCGGGGTTCGCATGATCGCCTACCGCGACGCGATGCCCGGCGACGGCCCAGAACTCTCGGCGATGGCGCAGCGGTGCTTCACCGACACGTTCGGCAGCCTGTACCGCGCCTCCGACCTCGCCGCGTTCCTCGATCGCGCGTTCGGGGCCGACGGCTTGCCGAGCCAGATCGGCGCGCCCGATTTCGCGATCCGGCTGGCGACCGACGATGGTCGCATCGTCGGCTTTGCGAAGGTCGGCCCCAATGCGCTGCCCTTTCCCCAGGCCGAGGACGCCAACGCGGTCGAGCTCTACCAGCTGTACGTATTGGGCGGTTATCAGGGCGAAGGCGTCGGCCCCGCGCTGATGGACTGGGCGATCGCCGAGGCCCGCACCCGCGCCGCGGATACGCTGGCGCTGTCGGTCTACGTCGACAACCACCGCGCGCAGGCGTTCTATCGACGCTACGGCTTCGTCGATGTCGGGCGGTTCGACTTCCCGGTCGGCGAGCATGTTGACGAGGATCGGCTGATGGTGCTGGCGTTGTGAGCACGCTTCCCCCTCCACCGTTCGTGCTGAGCCTGTCGAAGCACGTGCTCCAGGCGGCGCGTCCGGTACATGTGCTTCGACAGGCTCAGCACGAACGGAAGGGCTTGTGATTCCCGCTCCGCTCACCGCCCCAGCCCTCGCCGGTATCCCGCACGGCTTCCTCGGGCGCACCGGGGGCGTATCGACCGGCGCCTACGCCAGCCTCAACACCGGCATCGGCTCGCACGACGATCCCGCACTGGTCGCCGAGAACCGCCGCCGCGCGGTCGAGGCGGTGGTGCCGGGCGCGCGGCTTGTCGGGCTGTACCAGGTCCACGGCGCCGACTGCGTGACGGTGCTGGAGCCGTTCGCCGACGGCATCCGCCCGCAGGCGGATGCGCTGGTCACCGATCGCCCCGGCCTCGCGCTCGGCATCCTCACCGCGGACTGTGCGCCGGTGCTGTTCGCCGATCCTGCCGCGGGCGTGATCGGCGCCGCCCACGCCGGGTGGAAGGGCGCGCTCGCCGGGGTCACCGACACGACTTTGCTGGCGATGGAGGCACTGGGCGCCCGGCGCGACCGCATCGTCGCCGCGATCGGGCCGTGCATCGCGCAGGGAAGCTACGAGGTCGACGCCGCCTTCCGCGCGCGCTTCATCGCGGATCAGGCCGAGGCCGACCGCTTCTTCGCCGATGGCGCCGCTGGCCACGCGCATTTCGACCTGCCCGGCTATGTCGCCCACCGCCTCGCCCGCGGGGGCGTGCGCACCGTCGCCATCACCGGCGCGGACACCTATGCCGACGAAGCGCGTTTCTTCAGCTATCGCCGCGCCACGCACCGCGGCGAAGGCGATGCCGGACGCCAGATCAGCATCATCGGCCTCGGCTGACCGCGTCGTGCCACCGAACTGGTTTCGTTTGCGACGATCCGGTAGAGCGCGCGCAACGCTTTCCACGGAGACGACCCCATGACCGACAATACCGAAGCCGACGTCACCGGCGCCCCCGCCCCGCAAGGCAAAGGCGACACCGGCCCCAAGACGATCGGCGGGCGCAAGCTGAAGCCCTCCACGCTGATGATGGGCCACGGCTACGACCCGATGCTGTCGGAAGGGTCGCTGAAACCCCCGATCTTCCTGACCTCGACCTTCGTCTTCCCCAACGCCGCCGCCGGCAAGCGCCATTTCGAGGGCGTGACCGGCAAGCGACCCGGCGGGGCCGAGGGGCTGGTCTATTCGCGCTTCAACGGCCCGAATCAGGAAATCCTCGAAGACCGGCTGGCACTGTGGGAGGAGGCCGAGGACGCTCTCGCCTTCTCGTCCGGCATGTCGGCGATCGCGACGCTGTTCCTGGCGATGGTCAAGCCCGGCGACACCATCGTCCATTCCGGCCCGCTCTATGCCGCGACCGAGACGCTGATCGGCCGCATCCTCGGCAAGTTCGGGATCAAGTGGCTCGACTTCCCCGCCGGCGCGACCCGCGAGGAAATCGACGCGGTGATGACCAAGGCGCGCGAGAGTGGCGACGTCGCGCTCGTCTATCTCGAAAGCCCGGCCAACCCCACCAACGCGCTGGTCGATGTCGAGGCGGTCGCGGCATCGCGCGACGCGATTTTCGCCGACCTCGACGTGAAGCCGCCGATCGCGATCGACAACACCTTCCTTGGGCCGCTGTGGGCGCAGCCGATGCGGCAGGGCGCCGACATCGTCGTCTATTCGCTGACCAAATATGCCGGCGGACACAGCGATCTGGTCGCGGGCGGCGTGCTGGGATCGAAGGCGCAGATCAACACGATTCGGCTGATGCGCAACACCATCGGCACGATCTGCGACCCCAACACCGCGTGGATGCTGCTCCGCAGTCTCGAAACGCTGGAGCTGCGCATGACGCGCGCGGGCGAGAATGCGGCGAAGGTCTGCGATTTCCTGAACGCGCATCCGAAGGTCGACCGCGTCGGCTATCTCGGCTTCCTCGATCAGCAGGGCGACGCGCGCCAGGCCGACATCTACCGCCGCAATTGCCTGGGCGCGGGCAGCACATTCTCGCTGTACCTGAAGGGCGGCGAGACCGAGGCATTCGCGTTCCTCGACAACCTCAAGATCGCGAAGCTCGCGGTCAGCCTCGGCGGGACCGAGACGCTCGCCTCGCACCCGGCCGGCATGACCCATCTGTCGGTGCCGCAGGAGCGCAAGGACGCGCTTGGCATCACCGACAGCCTGGTCCGAATCTCGATCGGGGTCGAGGATGCCGACGATCTGATCGCCGATTTCGAAGCGGCACTCGACGCGATCTGAGCGGGTACGTGACCGACATCGATCCCGCTGCGGGTCTGGGCCCGGTCGCCGATGGCGTCTGGCTGCCCCGATACCGCGCGGGTCGATGCAGGGACTGGACGATCGACCTCGTCACCCTCGCCGGCACGCGCGGCTATTGGGGGGAGACGTTCGCGCTGGCCGACACCGCGGTGCTCACCGGCCCGAGCCAAGGCGGGCGCGAGACGTGGATGTCGATCGTGCCGATGGAGATCGAAAGCCAGCAGATCGGCATCGCCGCGAGCTATGGCCACACCGTCGTCATGGGGCTCGGCATGGGGTGGTGCGCGGGCAGCGTGGCGCTGCGCGAGCGCGTGACGCAGGTGACCGTGATCGAACGCGACCCCGCGGTCATCGCGCTGATCGCCGACCTCGCGCTGTTCGATCAGCTGCCGGCGCACTGCCGCGACAAGATCACCGTGGTCGAGGCCGACGCGCTGGAGTGGCGCCCCGACACACCGGTCGACAGCCTGCAGGCGGATTTCTGGGCGAAGCTGCTCGAACCGCAGAAATGGGACGACGTGCGCCGCATCCAGGCGAATGTGCGCGCGGAGTCGCTCTATTTCTGGGGTCAGGAACTGGAGCTGTGGCGGCTCATATGCCGCGGCGGCGGGGCGGTTCCGTCCACATTGTCGCGCGATGTCCTCGACCGTGCCGTCGCCGACACGGGTCTGCCGATCGTGCTGGGCGACGACCGTGCACTACCCGAGAAGATCGTCGCCGCCGCGCGGTGGTGGGCACCGCGCGACGACGACTGGTATCGCTGATCAGGCGAGATCGCGCAGCTTCGGCTCGCGGTCGTAGAAGCGCCGCGCCGCGGCCTTGACGAAATCCTTGCCGAGCCCGGTGACGCCTTCGTCGGGCTCGACGCCGGCCTTGTCGAGCAGCGCCTGCGCGCCGTCACTCGCGCCGATCGCCTTCAAGTGACCGAAAGCATCCATCACGAAGCCGACTGCGGCGCCCTGTTTCGCCAGCATCGCCGCCGCGTCCGCCGACAGCACGATCGCCACCGCGTCGAACAGTTGCGACGGCGTGCCGGCGAGCTGGCCGTCGGCTTTCCTCACGGAGCCGTCCGACAATTTCGCGCCACCGACCTTGGGCGCGATCACGACCGCCTTGGCCTTCGCGCCCTCAATCGCCTTCACGACCGATGCGAGTTCGCCCGCGTCGGTGCCGTCGGCGATAAGGACGCCGACCGCGCGACCCTCCAGCGTCGGCTTCATGTTCTTGTGGATCGACAGTGCGTCGGACGGCGCCATGTCGACCGGCGCCTTGGCTGCCTTGGCCTTCGCCGGCAGATCGATGCCGAGTCCGGCGGCGACGCGCTTCGCCAGATCCTCGTCGACGTTGCGCAGATTGGCGACCATCCGCGGCGGCACCTGGTCGAGCACGCCGACCTTCGACAGTTCGAACACGAACGACGACGCGATGTGCGCCTGCTCATGCGCGTCCTGCGAGCGGTAGAACAGCCGTGCCTGGCTGTAATGGTCGGCGAAGGTGTCCGCGCGGATACGCAGCTTGTCGCCCTGCTCGTCCGGCCCGGTAGCGGCGTTTGCCGTTGCGAACCCCCTGGGCGCCTCGCGCGGGCCTCCCTCCTCGCCATGTTCGGCCAGGCTGTTCGGCTCGTAATTGGCGCGGCCCTTGGGCACCATCGTCTGCATCATCCCGTCGCGCTGCATGTTCGCGAACGGGCAGCGCGGCGCGTTGATCGGGATCTGGTGGAAGTTGGTCGTCCCCAGCCGCGACTTCTGCGTGTCCATATAGCTGAACAGCCGCCCCTGCAGCAGCGGATCGTTCGAGAAGTCGATGCCCGGCGGAATATTGGTCGGCAGGAACGCGACCTGTTCGGTTTCCGCAAAGAAATTGTCCGGATTGCGGTTGAGCGTCAGCGTGCCAATGATCCGCACGGGCACGTCGTCCTCCGGGATCAGCTTGGTCGCGTCGAGCACGTCATAGGGCTGCGCGTTCGCGAAATCCTCGTCGAACACCTGGATGCCCAGATCCCACTGCGGGAAGTCGCCGCTGTCGATCGCCTCCCACAGGTCGCGGCGGTGATAGTCGTTGTCGGCCGCCTGCAGCTTCAGCGCCTCGTCCCAGATTGTCGACTGGATCCCCAGCCGCGGCTTCCAGTGGAATTTCACGAAGCTGGCTTGGCCGGCCTCGTTCACCAGCTTGAAGGTGTGGACGCCGAACCCCTCCATCATGCGCAGCGATCGCGGGAGCGTGCGGTCGGACATCGCCCACATCAGCATGTGCGTCGTCTCGGGCATCAGCGACGCCCAGTCCCAGAAGGTATCGTGCGCGCTGCCCGCCTGGGGATAGGCGCGGTCGGCCTCCATCTTCACCGCGTGGACCAGGTCGGGGAATTTGATTGCGTCCTGGATGAAGAACACCGGGATGTTGTTGCCAACCAGATCCCAGTTGCCTTCCTTCGTATAGAATTTGACCGCGAAGCCGCGCACGTCACGCGGCGTATCGACCGACCCGGCACCGCCCGCGACCGTCGAGAAGCGGACGAACGTCTCGGTCTTCTCGCCCTTTTTGAACACCGCGGCCTTCGACAGGTCGGAGATGTCGGCGGTCGCCTCGAACACGCCGTGCGCGCCCGATCCGCGGGCGTGGACGATCCGCTCCGGAATGCGCTCGTGGTCGAAGTGGAAGATCTTTTCGCGGAGAACGAAATCCTCGAGCAAAGTCGGGCCGCGCGCGCCGCTCTTCAGGCTGTTCTGGTTGTCGCTGATCGGAACGCCGTGGTTCGTCGTCAGCACCGGCGTATCGCCGCCGGCCTGCTGATGGGTCTCGCCGCCGTTGCCGGGATTGCGCGTGTCGGTCATGTCATGGCCCCTCGTTGAGTCGCACCCCCAACGAGCCGCCGTGCGACAAGTGCCGCGGCTAGATTTCGATCAATACGATCGTATCCGGCGATCAGCCGTCGCCGGCCCGCTCGATATCGGCGCCGACGCCCTGCAGCTTTTCCTCCAGCCGCTCGTACCCGCGGTCGAGGTGATAGACGCGGGCGACGCTCGTCTCGCCCTCGGCGGCGAGCCCCGCGATGATGAGGCTCATCGATGCGCGCAGGTCGGTCGCCATCACCGGCGCGCCTGCCAGCCGGTCGACACCGCGCACCACCGCGGTGCGGCCCGACACATGGATGTCGGCGCCCATCCGCGCGAGCTCGGGCACGTGCATGTAACGGTTTTCGAAGATCGTCTCGGTCAGCATGCTGGCGCCGTCGGCCTTGCAGAGCATGGCCATGAACTGCGCCTGCATGTCGGTGGCGAAGCCGGGGAAGGGGGCGGTCGACAGCTCGATCGGCTTCAGCTTCCCGTCCGAGGCGATGCGGATCGCGTCGCGCTTTTCCTCGACGGTCACGCCCGCGTCCTCCAGCGCCGACAGAGTCGCGCGCATGTCGGCGGCGCACGCGCCCACCAGCTCGACGTCGCCGCCGGTGATCGCCGCCGCGCAGGCATAGCTGCCCGCCTCGATCCGGTCGGCCATCACCGCATAGGTCGCGCCGTGCAGCCGATCGCGCCCCTCGATCGTCAGCGTTTCCGTGCCGATGCCGTCGATCGACGCGCCCATCGCCACCAGCAGGCGGCACAGGTCGACGATTTCCGGCTCGCGCGCGGCATTTTCCAGCACGCTGGTGCCGCCTGCGGTCGCCGCGGCCATCAGCGCATTCTCGGTCGCGCCGACCGACACCACCGGAAAGCGGTAATGCCCGCCCGGCAGCCGCCGCACGCCGTTCGTCGTCGGTGCCGTCGCCTTGACGTACCCCGCGGTCATCTCGAGCTCGGCGCCCAGCGCCTCCAGCACTTTCAGATGCAGGTCGATCGGGCGGTTGCCGATCGCGCAGCCGCCGGGCAGCGACACCCGCGCCTCACCCATCCGCGCCAGGATCGGCCCCAGCACCAGGATCGACGCGCGCATCTTGCGGACGATATCGTACGGCGCCTCGGTCGAGGTCAGGCGCCCCGCGCGCACCGTCATCACCCGCCCGAAATCTTCAGGACGCGTACCCTCGATCGCGGTCGACGCGCCCAACTGGTTCAGCAGATGCCCGAAGCCGTCGACGTCGGCCAGCCGCGGCAGGTTCCTGAGCGTCAGCGGCTCGTCGGTCAGCAGCGCGCACGGCATCAGCGTCAGCGCGGAATTCTTCGCGCCCGAAATCGCGATGCGGCCCTTCAAAGCGTTGCCGCCGCGGATGAGAATACGGTCCATGTCCGGGCTTCTACCCGGCGCATCGCGGCACGCCAAGCGTTCGCGCTTTGTTACGCGCCTTGATCGACTTTAATGCATGGAATCCAGCGCCCTGCTTTGCATCGCGGGGTACGGGGGGAAAGCGTCACGTGGTTGCGAGTTGTTTCGCCGAGTTGCTGGGCGAGCGCGTCGATCTGACGGCAGGCGAAGTCGCGGCCCTCGCGCGGCTGGAGGAGCGCACCCGCGAGGTGCGCCGCGGCGCCATCCTCCAGCGCGAGAACGAACCCTGCGGCGAGCTGTTCGTCCTGCGCCGCGGGCTGATGATGAGCTATGTCCTGCTCGACGACGGCAGCCGCCAGATCCTGCGCTTCCTGTTTCCCGGCGACCTGATCGGCGTGCCCGGCATGATCTATCGCGACAGTCCGGAGGCACTGGCCGCGCTGACCGACTGCACCGTCTGCCCGTTCGAAAAGACGATGCTGAGCCAGCTGTTCGAGGAACATCCCCGCCTGGCCGCTTTGGTCATGGCGCTTAACCAGGTCGAGCGTGTCGCGCTGACCGACCGGCTGGCCGCCCTCGGGCGGACATCGGCCAAGGCGCGGGTGGCGGCGCTGCTGCTCGACATGCGCAACCGCCTGCGCTTCGCCGACAAGGCGATCGGCGACACCTTCACGCTGGGCCTGACGCAGGAGGAGGTCGGCGACGCGACCGGCCTGACCGCGGTCCACGTCAACCGGATGCTGCGTCAGCTCGAGGAAGGTGGCCTGATCCGCCGCGAGGCCGGGCGCTGCACGATCCTCGACGAACGCGCCCTGCGCCGTGCCGCAAACTACGTCGACCGCTACGAGCGGCTGGAACTCGGCTGGCTGCCGACGGCGCGGTGATGCCCTGACTCCGGTCGTTTCGAGCGTAGTCGAGAAACTGCTTCGGACACTCCGATCGGCGAGCCCACCTTCACTTCAGCAGCTTCGGCCCCTCGCGCCCCAGCATCTCGCGGACCTTACCGGCGAACAGCGACAGCATCGGCGGCAGCATCACCGCCAGATGCGCCTTGTCCTCCAGCACATCGACGGTCGCATGCGCCTTCTGCCCCAGCGCGCTGACGGTGAAGCTCAGCCGATCGCCTTCCCAGCGGTTGTCGGTCACGCTGCCGCCGGGGATATAGCTTTCCAGCTTGCCGATCCCCGCGGCGATCTTCGTCTTCGCCGCCTCGCGGCCCAGCTTGTGGGGGATATCGACTTCGACGGGATCGGTCATGAATCTGCCTTTTTCTCGGTCGCGAACAGCATCGCGTCGTCGCCGAACGCCTTGAACTCCAGGGCGTTGCCGCTGGGATCGCAAAAGAACATCGTCGCCTGCTCGCCCGCCTGCCCCTTGAAGCGGACGTGCGGCGCGATCCCGAACGCGACGCCCGCCGCCTCGACGCGCGCGGCCAGCGCCTCCCAGTCGGCCATCGTCAGCACGACTCCGAAATGCGGGACCGGCACGTGGTGCCCATCGACCGCGTTGGTTACCGCAACGGCCCGCGCCGCAGGGTCGAGGTGGGCGACGATCTGATGCCCGTAGAAATCGAAGTCGATCCACTGTTCCGACGACCGCCCCTCTGCGCACCCCAGCACGTGGCCGTAGAATTGGCGGGCGGCGTCTAGGTCGTGGACCGGGAAGGCGAGGTGGAACGGGCGGAGCGTCATGCTCTGCTCATACACTTGCGATGGGGCGGGCGGAAGAAGGGGTTCAGAGAAGGCGCTACGGCGCGAAGAGAAGGTGGATTCGCGCGGAGGCGCGGATGCGCGGAGATGTCGCTCATGAACCGCCGGAGGCTTCTCAATCTGGCAGGTCAAGGGCGCTACGCGCCGTCAGAACGCCGAACCCTCCACGTGAAAATCTTCTTCGCGCCTTTGCGCCTTCCCTGAACGATTTCCTTCCTTCCCCGAACCGCCCCCGATCCGCTACGGCCAGGGCAGATGCGCGTCCTCCTCCCCATCCTCCTCGGTGCCGCCGCCGCGACCGGGTTCGCTCCGCTCGAGCTGTTGCCGCTGACGCTGCTCGCCTTCGCCTGGTGGCTGAAGCTGGTCCACGACGCACCGACGCTGCGCCGGGCGCTCGCCTCCGGATGGCTGTTCGGGCTTGGCCACTTCACGATCAACAACAACTGGATCCAGCACGCCTTCGATTTCCAGGACCGGATGCCGCCGGTGCTCGGCTATGGCGCGGTGGTCGGGCTGGCGCTCTACCTCGCGGTCTATCCGATGCTCGCCGCCGGCCTCGCGTGGCGGCTCGCGAGCCAGCGCGCGGTGGGGGCGAGCGGCGGCATCGGCGCGCCGTTCGTGCTCGTGGCGGGCGCGGCGTGGATCGCCACCGAATATCTGCGCGCGACGATGTTTACCGGTTACGCCTGGAACCCGCTCGGCACCGCGTGGCTGGCGTGGCCCGGCATCGCCCATGCCGCGCGCTTCGTCGGCACCTACGCGCTGTCGGGCCTGCTGGTGGTGAGCGCCGGTGCGCTCGTCCTGCTCTACGCGCGACGCTGGGCAGTGCCGGCGGGCGTGGCGGCGACGCTCACCCTGTGCGTCGCCCTCGATGCCGCTCGCCCGCCGCTCGTCGCCGTGACGAGCGCCAACACCCCGCGCGTCCGCGTCGTCCAGCCCAACACGGCGCAGCAGATCGAGGTCACGTCCGAGCATGCCCGCGGCGTCCTGCGCACGCTCGCCGCGCTGTCGGGCCGCCCCGGCCCCGCCCCGCGACTGGTGGTCTGGCCGGAGGGCTCGGTCGATCCCTATGTCGAGGACGGCTATCCGCCCGAATGGTATTACCGCGGATCGTCGCTCGCGACGCGGTCCACCGTCGCCCGCGCGCTCGGCCCGCGCGATACCGCGTTGATCGGCGGCACCGCGCTCAATTTCGATTCGCGCGGCGAGCTTGCCAGCGCCGGCAACAGTGTCTTCGCAATCGACGCGTCGGCGCGGATCGGCGGACGCTACGACAAGGCGCATCTGGTCCCCTACGGCGAGTATCTGCCGATGCGGCCGCTGCTCGGGCCGCTCGGCCTGTCGCGGCTGGTCGCGGGCGATGTCGATTTCCGCCCCGGCCCCGGCCCGGCCACCATCGACGTGCCGGGGTTCGGCCGCATTGGCTTGCAGATCTGTTACGAGATCATCTTCTCCGGCCAGGTCGTCGATCGCGCGCACCGCCCCGCGCTGCTGTTCAACCCGTCGAACGACGCGTGGTTCGGCGACTGGGGCCCGCCCCAGCACCTCGCCCAGGCGCGGATGCGCGCGATCGAGGAAGGGCTGCCGATCGTGCGCGCGACCCCCGACGGCATCTCCGCGATCATCGCCGCCGACGGGCGCATCCTGGCGCACGTGCCGCGCCACGTCGCCGGCGCGGTCGAGATGCCGGTGCCGCCGGCCTATCCTCCGACGATCTTCGCGCGCGCGGGCAACTGGATGGCGCTTGCCGCGGCGCTGCTGCTGCTCGGGCTGGCGCTCGTCGCCCGCCGCCGTTGACGATTGGGCGGGGGCCGCCTATCTGCATGATATAAGGAAAGCTTTATATCAGGGCATGGCAACGGCCCGCCGGCTTTCCCTCGGCACTCATTTCTCTGAGGAATCCCATGCGTTCCAATTACCTCTTCACGTCCGAATCGGTTTCGGAAGGCCATCCCGACAAGGTCTCCGACCAGATTTCCGACGCCATCGTCGATCTGTTCCTGTCCAAGGATCCCGAAGCGCGCATCGCGTGCGAGACGCTGACCACCACCCAGCTGGTCGTGCTGGCCGGGGAAATCCGCGGGCGCGGCATCATGGACGAGAGCGGCAACTGGGCGCCGGGCGTGCGTGAGGAGGTCGAGGCGACCGTCCGCGAGACCGTGAAGCGCATCGGTTACGAGCAGGACGGCTTCCACTGGGAAACGCTGCGCTTCGAGAATAATCTGCACCCGCAGTCGGCGCACATCGCGCAGGGCGTGGACGCGAGCGGCAACAAGGACGAGGGCGCCGGCGATCAGGGCATCATGTTCGGCTTCGCCTGCGACGAGACGCCCGACCTGATGCCGGCGACGCTCTACTACAGCCACAAGATCCTCGAGCGGATGGCCGCCGATCGCCACTCGGGCGCAGCCCCCTTCCTCGAGCCCGACACCAAGAGCCAGGTGACGCTGCGCTTCGAGAACGGCAAGCCCGCCGCCGCAACCGCGATCGTCGTCTCGACCCAGCACGGCAAGGGCTATGACGAGGGCGACAAAGAAGCCGAGCTCCACGCCTATGTGAAGTCGGTGGTCGCCGACGTGCTGCCCGCCGACCTGCTGGGTGACGAGACCGTCTATCACATCAACCCGACCGGCAGCTTCGAGATCGGCGGGCCGGACGGCGACGCCGGGCTGACCGGCCGCAAGATCATCGTCGACACCTACGGCGGTGCCGCCCCGCACGGCGGCGGCGCGTTTTCGGGCAAGGATCCGACGAAGGTCGATCGCTCGGCGGCGTACATCACCCGCTATCTGGCGAAGAACATCGTCGCCGCCGGCCTCGCCACGCGCTGCACGATCCAGCTCGCCTATGCGATCGGCGTGTCGAAGCCCTTGTCGCTCTACGTCGACACCCACGGCACCGGCACCGTCGGCGACGACGCGATCGAGGCGGCGATCGGTCGCATCGAGAAGCTCGGCAACCTGACCCCGCGCGGCATCCGCACGCACCTGGGCCTCAACAAGCCGATCTACGCGAAGACCGCCGCCTACGGACATTTCGGCCGCAAGGCAGAGGGCGATCATTTCCCGTGGGAGCGCACCGACCTGGCCGACGACCTGAAGGCCGCGCTGGCGTAACGCCGGCTCCGAATCGGCGATGAGCCCCGTCGCGGAATCGTCCGCGGCGGGGCTTTTCTTTGGCGGTCCACCGAACACTGCGCATGTACAACCGCAGTCCTGCGTCAGAATTGTACATTCATGGCACCGCTCACGCACGCAAGTCGCGATTCACGATTGCTTAAGGCATCGCCCCCCGGCATGTTGCCGAATGCAAAACTCGCCAACAGCGCGAGATCTACGACAGGGAGAAGACGCGTGTTCAACATCCATGACGCACCCCAGACGTCCGCCACTTCGGCCGATCGCAAGGTCTGGACGGCCCCGCAGGTCGTGAAGATTCGCGCCGGCGATGCTGAGCTCGGCGCCAATCCCGTGATCCCCGAGGGCCAGTTCGGAAAGGGTAGCTGAACCTCAGGTTTTCGGCATGTTTCGGACCGCCGCCGATTGTTGGCGGTCTCTTACAATTCGATCACCGTCGCTGACGATCGATCGCGGGAGCACGTGAGGCGGGGTAGCAGCAAGGCCACCGGCCTTTGCGCGCGCGACCTGCTGGCCGGCGATTCACGGTCCCTCTTGGCGTATCGACGATGACGAGCCTAGCCGCCTGCCTGCGCCCGGGCGATGCCGCGTCGGCGGAGCGCCTGTTGGGCGCGATGCTTGTTGCACAACAGGCCGCCGCGACGCGCGAATCGGCAGTGGAAGGCGCGTTCGCCGCCGCGGCTGCGGTCGTGCCGCTTCTGGCCGGCGGCGATCGCTCCGCCCTTGGCACGTCGCCCTGCGGTCGCTGGCTCGTCGCGATCGACGCGCGACTGACGAACCGGCAGACGTTGGCGGCGACGCTTGGCGTCACCTCGACCAGCGGCCGCGAACTCGTGCTCGGCGCCTTCACGCGCTGGGGCAGCGAGGCACCGTCGCGACTGTCGGGCAATTTCGCGATCATCGCCTGGGATCGCGACGCCCACCGCTTGCACCTGATCCGCGATCCGCTGGGGCAGCGCCCGCTGTTCTTTCGCGCCGTCGCCGGGGGCTATGCCGCAGCGTCGATGCCCGCGGGACTGGCGGCGCCGTTCGGTGACCCGCTCCGTCCCGACCCGGGCAGGCTCTGTCGCCTGCTCAACCATCGCATGGAGCTGGACGATGCCAGCCACTACGCGGGCATCCTGCGCGTGCGGCCCGGGGAGATCGTCACGCTCGCCGGCGACGCGCCACCCCGCGCGCGCCTGTATTGGCGACCGGATACCGACCCCGACAGCCGACTGACGACCCGCGACTGCGCCGACGCCTTTGCCGGGTTGCTGCCGATCGCGGTGGCCGACCAAGTCGATCGCGGACGTGCTGTCGGCGCTCATCTGAGTGCGGGGCTCGACAGTTCCGCGGTGACCGCGCTCGCCGCGCGGGCGACCGATGCCCGCATCCTCGCCATAACCGCGGCGCCGGCCGACGGTGCGCCTATCACCGCGCCGCGCGGTCGGCTGGTCGACGAATCGCCGCTCGCCCGCCTGGTCACTGCAGGCGGGCGCGTCGATCATCATTGCATCGCCGGCGGCGATGGCTTCGCCAGTTTGCTCGACAATGCGCACGCGGCCCTCGCACAGCCCATGCCCTCGCCGCAGAATTACGGCTGGGTCGCCGCAAGTTTCGACCTGCTGCGCGCGCACGACATCGCCGTCGTCCTGATCGGTCAGGCCGGCAATTTCACTTTCAGCCGCGATGGTCAGCCGGGCCTGCGCGAATTGCTGCGCGCCGGACGATGGGGCGGCGTGCTGCGCCGGCTGCTCGATCCAGCGCAGATCGGCGCGCGGCTGGCGCAGGTGCAGCAGCGCCTGGCGTCGCGCGGCAGCGAAGCGGATCGCGCGGCCCGCTGGACGTTGGCACGCACGATCATCGACGATCCGGCCACGCCACTGGCGCCGCCCGAGCATAGTCTCGCCATCCTTCAAGGCATGGACCCGGGCGCGTTGTTGCGCAGCTTCTTCACGCGGTGGGGTATCGACATGCGCGATCCAACCGCCGACCAGCGACTGGTGGAATTGGCGCTGCGCATCCCGACGTCGGCGCTGCGCAGCGGATCGCTCGACCGCGCGCCTGCGCGTCTGTCGCTTGGTGGGATCGTGCCCGATGCGGTGCGCCTCAATCGTCGCCGCGGCTACCAGTCATCCGACTGGCTCGACCGGATGACGCGGGAACGGTCGCTGATCGCGCAGGAAGTGGCGGCGCTCGGTCGATCGGCGGTCGCGCAAGACATCATCGACGTGCCGCGGCTGCGGCGCCTCGTCGAGGATTGGCCCACCGACATGCGCTACACCCCCGATGTCGAGCGCGTGTACCGCCACGTCGTGCCGCAAGCGATCACGATCGCGGGCTGGGCACGGCGCGTCGCCGGGGAGTAGGCGCCCGCAGAGCGGATCGACCGGCGCCGGTGAGCAGTATGAGGCCCTGCTCGGCTCAGGAGGCCATGCCGAACCGCTTGTTCCTGATCCGGAAGTGGCGGTCGAGGTGCATGTCGACCGCGACGCTGGCGAGATACTGCTGCGCGCTCGTGCGAGTGCTGCCACCATCGCCATCCAGCGACACCGTCGGGGGACCGAGCCGCAGCCGCTCGGCGATGGTCGCGCCGGTCGGCGCGCCATCGGTCGCGCGGGCGATGAGACGCTTGGCCTCCGCCACGCGAGCCAACCCTTCGTCGATGCCAACCTCGCCCGCGGTGACCCGACGCAGCAGGGCGCAGCGAAAGCTTCGGCAGATGCCGAAGCGCGTCTCGTAGATCGAGCAACCGGCATCGGTGAGAAGCGGGCAGGGCAGGTGGAACGCCGGCCCGCCCTCCGGCGTCGTGGTGCTGCTCGGTGCGCGATCGGTTTCGGACGGCTCGAGCTTCGCATGGGTGAACAGCGCGCCGTTGCAGCACAGCCCGCATTCGACGCACAGTCGGGCAGCATCGTCGGGTTGCCCTGAATCCTCATCCGGCACGGCATTGTCCTGTCGTCGCATGAGCCGCGGCGTCGCCCGGCGGCTGTGCAGCTTTCGGGCCGAGCCTAGGCGAGTTTCGTCGGCTTTGCATGCCTGTTGTGGTGGCAGCCGGCCATACCTCCGACAGCCACCGACCGCGCGTGTGAAGGTTCGGCAGTCACATGGCGGAGACCAAGCCGGGCGAACAGGCCCTGCGCCGTTCCCGAGAATCGACGATGTGCGGGCGGTCGCGTTATCGGTGGCGAAGACTCACGCTTGGCCGCGAAATAGCAGGCGCCCGTCCCTCAAATGAAAACGCCACCCGCGCAGGTTCTGCACAGGTGGCGCTTTCGCACGTTGATCTGCCGCGCACCCCTTGCCCGACGAGCAGGCTCGGCCGGGCGCGGGCGACGCGTCCTTACATCACGACGTCGCTGGCGACGATCGGCGCCTGGCTGACGAACAGCGTGTGGCCGTCGAAGACCGACACGTCCGGCGTCACGAACATGCTCGGGCTCATGAACGCGCTCGTGTTCGGCGCCGTCAGGCCGATGAAGTCGTTGGCCGTCAGCGCATGGTCGCTGGTGACCAGGATCGACAGGTCGGCCTGGCCGTCGCCGGTGGTTTCCGCTTCGACCAGATAGTTGCCGCTGCCCTGGTCGGTCACGCGTACCTGGTTGGCGGCGGTGAACCCGCCGCTGACGTAGGTGAACGTCGCGATGCCGCTCAGGTCGATGTGATCTCCGTTCGAGAAATCGAAGATGTGATCCTGCGACGTCGCGGTCGAGTCGGACACCAGCAGATAGCCGAACGTGTCGTTGCCCGCACCGCCGCGGAGCTGGTCGGCGCCGCCGTTGCCGTAGATCACATCGTCACCGGCGCCGCCGAACACCGTGTCGCCACGGGCACCCATGCGGATCTGGTCGTTGCCGGCGCCCGAGAAGACGGTGACGGCAGCGTTGGTTTCGGCGGTATCGTTGAAGATCAGCGATTCCCCCGCGCCGAGCGTGTTGGCGCTCACCGCGAAGTTGGCACCCGCCGCGACGTTCGCATCGCTCATGGTGATGTTGTAGGTGTAGGCGGTCGAACCGCCCGACAGCAGGACGAGGTTCTCGATCGAGAAGAACTGCCCGGCGCCGATGGTCCCGGAGAAGCTGCCCCTGAAGGCGACCTGGTCGAAGTTGCCACCCTGGCCGTCGATCACGTCGCCGGTCCCGAACGCACCCGCCCCGAAGAAGAAGGCATCACTCTGCTGACCGCCGGTGACGACATCGGTTCCGAGGCCGCCATAGTACACGATCGCGCCATCGCTTTCGGCGCGTGCGTCGAAGAAGACGCTCTCTGCCGCGGTCAGGGAGTTGGCGTTCACCGACAGGGTCTGGCCGGCGGCGATGTTCGCGTCGTCGGTGCGGATGTTGTAATAGTAGGAATTGCCCGCGACGTCGCCGAAGCTGGTGTTGCTGCCCGAGAGCAGGAAGATGCTTTCGACGCCGGTCAGGCTGGTCGCGCTGAGCGCCAGGTTAAAGTAGTTCCCCTGAAGGCCGAGCTGGTCGAAGCTGCCGACGCCGCCATTGACCTTGTCGTCGCGGGTGAACTGGCTGCCGAAGAAGAAAGCGTCGTCACCGCCATTGCCGTTCACGGTGTCGTTGCCACCCTGCGACAGGTTGAAGAAATCCGCCGTCTCGGAACCGATGATGACGTTGTCTGCGCTGTTGCCGCTCAGATTGCCGCCGGTGGTGCCGATGTAGGTCAGGTTCTCGAAATTGGCCTGAAGCGTATAGTTCGTCAGCGTGGTGATGACGGTGTCGGTCCCCTCGTTCGCCTGTTCCGTCACCGTATCACCGGTCGAATCGACATAGTAAGTGTCGTCGCCAGCGCCGCCAGTCATGGCGTCGTCGCCGGTGCCGCCGTCGAGGACGTCGTTGCCGTTCCCGCCGATCAGCGTGTCGTTGCCGGCCAGGCCGAACAGCGTGTCGTTGCCGTCACCACCGTTCAGCGTGTCCGCCTTCGACGCGCCGGTCAGCGTCTCGTTGAGCGCGCCGATACCGGTCAGGTTGAGCTGGCCGACCATGCCGTCGAAGTTGAACTCGGTGAAGCCGCCCGTGTAGGTGCCCTGGAGCACGGCGATCGTGACGAAGGTGTTGGTCACACCGGCTGCACCGTCGCGATCGACCTGCAGCAGGATGTCGGTCCCCGACTGCACCAGACGCATATGGCCGCTGTCGAACAGGTCGGAATTGACGCCACCGGTCGCCAGATTGATGAAATTGGTGGTGTTGATGTAGCTCGTCGCCGCGGTCGCGTTGCGCAGTTCGAACCGGTCACCCAGGTTACCGACCGTGAAATCGCGGACGATGTTGGCGCGCGCCGTGGTGGTCGCCGCCGCACCGGTCCCGGCGAGCCAGATGACGTCCTGGCCCGTACCGGTGGTGATATCGTGGTCATTGAACCCGGCGCCGCCGAGCGTGCTGATGCTCAGCACGTCGTTGCCGTTGCCTAGATCGACGACTGCCGCATCGACGCCCGTGAGGACGACGCGGTCGTTTCCGGCGCCGCCGCTGACGACCACGTTGTCGAGCGCGCGGGTGCCGGCACGGCCCGGAAGGGCATAGGCAGCGCCCGAGGACAGGCCGTCAGGATCGGTAGTCGTGGTCGTCACCGTCCCAGAGACGAGCTGGATGATATCGTCACCATCGCCGCCATCCATCAGGATATTGGTCGCCACATCTGCAGCGGCACGGGTCACCAGTATGCTGTCGTTCCCGCCGTAGCCATAGAGCGCGTCGGTCTGGCTGAAGGCCGTCGCCGCCGGGTTCACGGCGTTGTCAATGAGCAGGTTGAAGTCATCGTTGCCGCGCAGCGTGTCGCCGAACTGCGAACCGGTGATGTATTCGATATCGGTCAGGGTATCGATGCCTTCTCCGCCCGTGTCCTGCGCCGTGGTGATGCGCAGGTCGACATTCACACCGGCCGTGGCGTTGACGTAGGTAACGGTGTCGAGCCCCTCACCACCCCGGAGGATGTCGTTGCCGGCGCCGCCCGACAGCGTGTCGTTGCCGTACCAGCCGTCGAGAACGTCATCGCCAGCGCCGCCGATCAGCGTGTCGAGATAACCGGTACCGCGAACGACGTCGTTGCCCGAGCCGCCGCGGAAGATCACGCGCTCGATGCTCGTGAACGACCCATATGCTGCGCCGCCCATCGTGATCGCGCTGTTGCCCGCCACATTGGCGAGGTCGAAAGCGATGCCGCCGGTCTGGTCGGTATAATAGGCATAGGCGGTGTCCGTACCCTCGCCGCCGTCGAACACGTCCGCGCCGCCGCCGTCGTTGGTATAGACCGTGGAGAGGCCCGCGACCGTGCCGTTGGCCAGGCCACCGACGAGGATGTCGTCGCCGTCGCCGCCGCGCAGGATGTCGGCGCCGAGGCCGCCGACCAGGCTGTCGTTACCGGCGCCGCCCTCCAGCACATCGTTGCCGTCGGCCATGCCCGCGGTCGCGCTGAAGGTGTTAACATAGTCGCCGAAGATCACGTCGTTGCCAGCGCCGCCGATGAGCGTGTCGCCGAGGCCGCGGCCGATCAGGAAGTCGGCCGCCGCGCCGCCGACCAGACGGTTGGCCGTCGTGTCGCCGCCGGTCAGCGTGTTCGCCGCGGTCAGCGATCCGACGACATTCTCGATGCCCGACAGAATGTCGCCGCCCGTCGACGCTGCCTGCGCAGTCGTGGTGTTCAGGTTGACCGTCAGCGCGGCGGTGATGTTCGTGTAGTCGACCGTGTCGGACCCGGCGCCACCATTATAGGTGTCCGCCCCGCCGCCGTCGAAGAAGATGTTGTCGTTGCCGTCGCCGGTAATGGTATCCGCGCCCGAACCGGTGCGCACGTTTTCGAACCCGACGAGCGTGTCGTTGCCATAACCGGTCGCCTGCGCGGCCAGGATGGACAGGTTGACGGTCGCGCCGATCGTGCCGCGGTACGACACGGTGTCGTTGCCGGCGCCGCCGTCGAGGACGTCGTCGCCGAGCCCGCCGTCGATGACGTTGTCGTTGGCGTCACCGGTCAGCGTGTCGTTGCCGTCGCCGCCCGTCAGGTTTTCGATGCTGCGCAGCACCGCGACCTGCTGGCCGCCGACGCTGGCGCTGCCGTCCAGGGCACCCGCGAGCGTCGCGGTGACGCCGGCGGTGAAGCCCGCGAAGGACGCCGTGTCGGATCCGGCGCCGCCGTCGAGCAGGTCGACGTTGCCGATCGCATTGGCGCCCGGATTAAGCGTGTCGTCGCCCGCACCGCCGGTCAGGATATTCTCGCCCGAGTTACCGGTCAGCGTGTCGGCGAAGGCCGAGCCCAGCAGGTTCTCGAACCCGCTCAGCGTGTCGTTGCCGGTGACGCCGGTGTTCTGCGCGGCACCCTGCAGTGCCAGGCTGACGGTCACGCCCGCGCTGGCGCCCGCATAGGATGCGGTGTCGTTGCCGAAGCCGCCGACCAGCGTGTCGTTGCCGAGACCGCCTTCGATGACGTTGTTGTTCGCGTCACCCGTCAGCGTGTCGTTGTACTGCGAACCGACCAGATTCTCGATGCCGGTCAGCGTGTCGGTGCCGGCCGCCCCGGTGTTCTGCGCCGATCCCTGCTGGTTCAGGTTGACGGTGACGCCGGTCGCCGAATTGCTGAACGCGGTCGCGAACGACGCGGTGTCGTTGCCGTTGCCGCCGATGAGCGTGTCGTTGCCGAGCGTGCCCATCAGGAAGTCGTTGCCCTCACCGCCGTCGGCGGTGACACTGCTGCTGTTGATCGCGGTGAAGGGCGCGGTGTTGACCGTGGCGCTGCTCAGCGAGATGTTGAGCGTGTAGGTCGTGCCCGCGTCCAGGGGATCGGCGAAATTGCCGTTCGCCGCGGTCCAGCGACCGACCCGGATGTAATAGGTGCCAGCGGTGGCGAACGTGTAGGTCAGATAGGAGTTGCCCGTCTGGCTACCCGCGTCGGCGGTGCTGTCGTCGTTCTGCGCCAGCAGCTGGCCGTTCGAATCGACCAGTTCGATCCAGGTGTCGATGCTGCTGAAGTCGATGTCGAAGATCGCGGTCGAACCGGCCGCCACGTCGAGACGGTAATATTCCAGCCCGCCGCCGGTCGCCGTCGCATTGACCTGCGCATGCGGCACGGTGGTCGAATTGGTGACGTTGGAGTCGGCCGCGAGCGTATAGGCATTGCGCGCCTGGGGATTGATCGCCGATCCCGCCGAGAGGTTCGATTCGGACTGCGCCTTGGTGATGATCGCGCTGTTCACGACGGTGAAGCCGCCGCCGATCAGCCGGTCGTCGCCCGCGCCGCCCGACAGCACGTCGGCACCGCCGACGCCACCGCTCAGCGTGTTGTTCTGGCTGTTGCCGGTCAGCGTGTCGTTGCCGACCGTGCCCTGGATGTTTTCGATGCTGCGCAGCGTGTCGGTTTCGCCGTCATGCGTGACGATGACGTCGGCGCCGGTGTCGTTCAGCGTGGCATTGATGCCGGTCGTGCCGGTGAAGATCACCGTGTCGCTGCCCGCGCCGCCGTCGAGGATGTTGTTGGCGCTGTTGCCGATGAAGATGTCGTTGCCGGCACCGCCCTTCACATTCTCGATCAGCGAGCGCGCGTCGTTGTTGTAGAGCAGCGACATGGCGATGTTGCCGGGCGCCAGGTTCGTCAGGCCCTGATAGGCCAGGTTGTTGGCCAGCTGTGCCTGGTCGAAGGTCGAGAATTCGCCCGGACGCAGGTCGACCGTGACGCCGTTCGCATAGTTGCTGACGTCGATCGTGTCGTTGCCGCCGCCATCCCAGACGGTGAGGAAGATCTTGTTGCCGGACGGCGCACCCTGGCCGACGCCGTTGATGAACATCTCACCGGTCGTCAGGCTGAACGTATAGACGCTGTCGCCGGAATTGGTGTTGAAGTTGGCGCCGTAGAGATACTGGAGCGCAGCCAGATCATACTGCATGTACGTCTGCGGCTGGTTGACCTTCTCGCCGGCGAAGTTGCTGTTGGTGAACGGGGCCGGCGTGTAGGTCATCAGCGACCACGCCTGGCCGTCGCGATCGGGCGTCAGCGACTGGGTACCGTACTGCGGGAAGGTGCCGAAATAGAACGACAGGTCGCTGTTCGTGTAATCTTGGTGCCCGTGCTTCAGCCCCATCGTGTGGCCGATCTCGTGCATCATGGTGGCGTAGCCCCACGTACCCTTCACCGCGAGGTCGTAATAGGGCTGGTTGGTGCGGCCGAACCAGATGTCCCCTGCCGCACTCTGCTTGTCGGACGGGAAGCCGCCATAGGCCGAGCCGACCTCGGAATCCGCCGTCTGCGAGATGCGGATGTTGGCGTGGACCGTATCGGTTTCGGTAATCTCGGTGAAGGTCAGTCCGGTCGCCGCCGAAAGCTGGGCGAATGCCGCGCGCGCCGCCGCCTGCTGCTGCGTACCGAGATCGATGTGGTAGTTGCTGACGCCGTTGGTGAGCGGGGTGGAGCCGTTGTAGTTCGAGCCCGAGGTCGGGAAGCTGTAGGTGAGGTTGGTCGTGCCCCACTTCGAACCGATCAGGATCGCATCGACGTTGCGGATGCCCGTGAAGAAATGGCTACCGTCGGGATTGGTGCCGAGCGGCAGGACCACGCCGATCGGACCGGACTGCGGATTCGCAGCCGTCGGATCGACGCCCTTCTGCGCCGCGCTGTCCTCTCCGTTCGCATTGGCGCCTTCGCGCATGCCCTGGCACAATGCGCAGCCGCAGCCCTCGACGACCGTGACGTGGGCGATGTCGGACAATCCGTCGGTCGTGCCGACGCCCCACTCGCCGCCGTTCAGTTCCTGCGCCGGCGCATCGCCGGTCGTCAGGTCGCCGCCCGAGGAAACACCGATGCCCGGCTCGCTGATGCCGACCTCGAACTTGGGACCACCGGTTTCGACGTCGGAAACTACATTGCCGGATTCGGAATTGCTCATCGGTGATCCCCCCAAAGACTGTGTTGCCACATCGTCGTTGCCGCGATGCCCACTCGGACACACCGATTCTGTCGGATGCCGGTGACAATTTGTTCATATATTCATGGATTTCCAACGCTGGCAAGCACTTGATTCGCAGCGCGTATCCCGTGCTTGGGACGGCAGCGTACCGCGACGGGACGAAGCCATAAGACGTCGAGCCGCTGCGATCCCAATGGCTTGCGCCGTCCGGGCGACGTGCTTGCCGCACGCCCGGGCGTGACAGCGCCCTTCGTTTATCGTATCGCTTGGCGGTGTTCAGGCGTCCAAATAGAGCGATGGAACATCCGGCGCTGGCAGCCCTGGCGCTCGCACCTCTGGCGACACTAGCCGCCTGTACTCCTGCACCCGCGGACACCCCGATGCGCAATCACGCCCCCGCTTCTACTTCCGATGTTCAGGCCGCGGCGCCGAACGAGAACGAACCTGCGGGCCGCAGCCCGCAGGCGGCGCAGGGTCCGATCGTCGAGCCCGTCTCCGCCGCCGGGATCGCCGCACCGGTCACGCCCCCGTCCGCCACGCCCGCGCCTCCCACACCTGCGTCGCCCACGCCCGCCGATCTCGGCCGCCGCATCCTGTCGACTGCCTTCGTCCGGGTGGGGCCGGGCGGCCATCTGACCATCGCGCACCGCGACGGCACCACGCACGTGCTACGCGACGTCGTGATAGGCCCGAAGGACTATTGCGGCACGCGCCTCGACGGCCACGCCCCCGGCGCACGCTATTGCGGCGCCTACGCCGACGTCACAGCCGCCCGGCCAGGCGACGCGCCCGTCGGCGCCGCCCCGATCGATGCGGCCAACCCCCGATAGACACGCGCCCGCGCACGCCGCGCGCAGGCCGGGATCATGGATGACCGAAAAGGTGGCGGAGCGGGAGGGATTCGAACCCTCGATACGCTTTTGACGTATACTCACTTTCCAGGCGAGCGCCTTCGACCACTCGGCCACCGCTCCGCATGCTTGGAAGGCTGCGACCTAAGGGGTGGCGGGCGGTTCGGCAAGTCGATTGCGCATGTCGCGCGCGCATGTAACCTTGCGCGCCATGCTGAACGCCCTTTTGCCGCTGTTGCTCGCGCAGGCCGCGCCTGCCGCCGCCCCGCCGCCCAAGCCCTATGATGCGACCCCTGCCGACTGGAAGGCGATCCCCGACGACGAAGTGCTGATCTTCACGCTCGCCAACGGGCGGCGCGTCGTGGTGCGGCTGGCGGCGCGCTATACGCCGGTCCACGTCGCCAACATCCGCGCGATCGCCCGCGCCAAATGGTGGGACGGCGAGACCGTGTACCGCGTGCAGGACAATTATGTCGCGCAATGGGGCGACGCGACCGAGAAGAAGCCGCTGCCGCCCGGCGTCGTCGCCAATCCGCCCGCCGAATATGTCTGGCCGCGCTTCGATGCGGTAGCGACGCTGACCAAGCCCGATCCCTATGCGACCAAGGCCGGCTACAGCCGCGACGGCTGGCCGATCGCCACCAACGGGCGCGAGGCGTGGATCCCGCATTGCTACGGCATGGTCGGCGTCGCGCGCGACCTGGCGCCCTCGACCGGCAGCGGCGGCGACCTGTACGCGAACATCGGCCACGCCCCCCGGCACCTCGACCGCAACATCGCGATCGTCGGGCGCGTGATCGAGGGGATCGACGCGCTGTCGACGCTGCCGCGCGGGACTGGCGGCGGCCTGGGGCTGTACGAAGACCCCAAGCAATACGTCCCCATCGCGACCGCGCGGCTGGCGAGCGACCTGCCCGCCGCCGAGCGCCCGCGCTACCAGTATCGCGACACCACCAACGCCCGCTTCAAGCTGTGGATCGCCGCGCGCGAGAACCGCGAGCCGCCGTTCTTCACGGTGCCGGCGGGTGGCGCGGACATCTGCAACGCGCTGCCGCCGGTGCGCAAGGCGCCGTAGGGGGGGGCTTAGCTTTTCCCCCCTCCGTTCGTTTCGAGCGTAGTCGAGAAACCGTATGCTGCGCGTGCGGCCTGTTTCTCGACTACGCTCGAAACGAACGGATCTGGGAAGTGCGCGCGCTTGCGGCGTCCAAGCGGACGGTATCAACTCATCCGTGTGTGCTAGCGAAGTCGAAGCACATGTCCCGGGGCACAGCGGTCTTTGGAGGTGCTTCGACTTCGCTCGGCACGAACGGCGTGGGCGTCACGCCTATCCGATCGACCCCTTACCGCCCGACCCAGTCCGCGACTTCCGCCGCGACCTGGTTCGCGCCCTGGTTGAGCGCGACGCCGACCGCGTTTGGCAGCACCGCGGCCACCGGCACGCGCGCTTCGAAGCGGCGCTTTTCGAGCGCGCCGCCGCTGGTGCGGATGATGGCGGCGTCGAAGGTCACCACCGCGCTCGACGTGGCGGCATCGACACCGAAGCTGCGCAATTCGCCGTTCAGCGTCGCGCCCGGATCGCCCATCATCCGGCTGCCGATGACGACGCGGCCGGTGCGCGCGGTGACGGCGTCGGACAGCAGCCGCGCGAACAGGCGGTTCGGCGGTTCGACCCACTGCGCATCCTTCAGATAGGCGACACTGGTGTCGGTCGCGCGGACGGGCACGCGCAGCGAGGCGATTTCCTGCGGCACCGTCGGCACGGCGATCGTGATCGTGCCCGCGCCCGGCGCACGTTGCGTCGTGCCCGCGGCGATCGGCGTCGCGCTGCTGAGCGTCAGCAGCGAGGGCGGCGGCTTTGCACCGAAGCTGATGCAGCCCGACAGCGGCAGGGCGACGGCGGCGGTCAGGGCCAGCGAGAGCGCGGGGCGCAGGGTCATGGGATGCCTCATGGATTGGCCTTATTTCTTGGGTTCGTAGTCGGGCAGCTTGGGCGACCCGATCAGCGAAGACGCGCCGCCCTGGTTCACCTTCTCGGCCACGTCGGCGAGTGCTGCCGACATCACACGCAGGTCCTTCACCAGCTGGTTCACCTCGGGCAGCGTCTGGCGGGTGAAGCCCTTCACTGCGGGCTTCGCGTCGGTGATGACCTCGTTCAGCGACTCCATGCTTTTCTGCGCGGAGCCGATCGCCTTGTTGAGGTTCTGCATCGCCGGCTTGAAGTCCGACGTCATCGTCGCGTTGGTGGTGTCGGCGAGATTGCCGATCTGCTGCGCGGCGATGCCCGCCTTTTGCAGCGTCTCGCGCGTTTCGGCGAGCGTCGCGGCGATCTCCGGCCCGCGATCGGCGAGCGCGGTCGACAGGCGCTCGGTGTTGGCGAGGATGCCGGCGATCGAATCCTGATTGCGCTTGGAGAGCAGTTCGCTCAGCCGCTCGGTGAGCGTCGAAATCCGCTCGAGCAGCTGCGGCGCAGAGCTGAGCAGTGCGCCCAGACCACCGGCCTTGGGCGGGATGATCGGCACGCCGAACGGACACGCGCGCTGCGGGTCGGGCACGTCGCAGGTGATCGGGGGCGCATTCTTGATCGCGCCATCGAGCTGCACCGTGCTGGTGCCGGTGAAGCTGCCCTGCACGGTCGCGGTGGTGCCTTGGAGAACCGGCGTTTCCGGCTTCACGCTGACGCGCACGCGCACCAGCGAGGGATCGGGCTTGAACAGCGCGATGTCCTTCACCTGGCCGACGGGCACGCCCGAGAAGGCGACGATCGACCCCTTGTTCAAACCGTCGACCGACTGTTTGAAGAAGATGTCATATTCCTTGTCGTCGGCGACGCCGAAACGCGACAGCCACACCGTGAACAGCGCGAGCACCAGCAGCAGGATCAGCACGACGGCGCCGACAAGGACGTGATTGGACCGGGTTTCCATGTGCTTACCTCACCGCCCCTGCGGGCCTGTCGTCTGTGGTGTCGGCGCCGGCGGGGCGCGCATGTGTCTGGTCGGGCGCGGGGGTCTCGGCCTCGCCGCGCTCCTTGCTGGCGGTGGCGGCGCGACCGCGCGGGCCGTTGAAATATTCCTGGATCCACGGATGGTCGAGCGCGAGCAGCTCGGGGATCGTGCCGACCGCGATCACCTTCTTGTCGGCCAGCACCGCCACGCGGTCGCAGATGGCGTAGAGCGTGTCGAGGTCGTGGGTGATGAGGAACACGGTCAGCCCCATCGTCTTCTGGAGCGAACGGGTCAGCTCGTCGAAGGCCGCCGCGCCGATCGGGTCGAGGCCGGCGGTCGGCTCGTCGAGGAACAGCAGTTCGGGATCGAGCGCGAGCGCGCGGGCGAGGCCGGCGCGCTTCTTCATGCCGCCCGACAGTTCGGAGGGGTATTTCGGCCCGGCCTCGGGCGGCAGGCCGGTCATCACCACCTTGTACGCCGCGATCTGGCCCATCAGCACGGGATCGAGATCAGGGTAGAATTCGCGCAAGGGCACCTGAATGTTCTCGGCGACGGTCAGCGTCGAGAACAGCGCGCCCCCCTGAAACAGCACGCCCCAGCGCTTGCGGACCTTCACCGCCTCGGCGGCTTCCTCGTCGGTGTCGGCATCGCCGAACACGCGCACGGTGCCGGCATCGGGCGTCTGCAACCCGATGATCGAGCGCATCAGCACCGACTTGCCGGTACCCGACCCGCCGACCACGCCCAGGATTTCGCCGCGCCGAACCTCCAGGTCGAGATTCTCGTGAACCACCTGATCGCCGAAGCTGTTCTTCAGCCCGGTGACCTTGATGATCGCCTCGTCGCGGCGGCGGTTGCCGGCGGCCATCAGTTCCACCCGATCCAGGTGAAGAACACCGCGAAGAACGCGTCGAGCACGATCACGAGGAAGATCGCCTGGACGACCGCGGCAGTGGTGCGCGACCCGACCTGTTCGGCGTCGCCCTCCACCTGCATGCCCTGGAAGCAGCCGGCGACCGCGATGATCGCGCCGAACACCGGCGCCTTCACCAGCCCGACGTACAGGTCGGTGATCGGCACGACTTCGCGGATGCGCTGGATGAAAGTGACCGGTGGGATATCGAGGCTGATCCAGCAGAGCAGCCCGCCGCCGATGATCGCGATCAGCGAGGCGTAGAAGCCGAGCAGCGGCATCAGCACGATGGCCGCCAATGTGCGCGGCACGACCAGCGCCTCCATCGGCGACACGCCGATCGTGCGCATCGCGTCGATTTCCTCGGTCAGCTTCATTGTGCCAAGCTGCGCCGCGAACGCCGACCCCGATCGCCCGGCGACCATGATCGCGGTCATCAGCACGCCGAGTTCGCGGAGCGTAATGCGTCCGATCAGGTTGATCGTGAACACCTCCGCGCCGAACTGGCGCAGCTGCACCGCGCCCTGCTGCGCGATGACGATGCCGATCAGGAAACTCATCAGTCCGATGATGCCGAGCGCGGAGACGCCGACCACCTCGAACCGCTGGACCACCGCGTTGAAGCGGAACTTGCTGTCGCCGCTGAACAGGCTGCGGATGACGGTGCCGAACGCCAGCACGGTCGCGCCGAAGAAACCGAGCAGGCCCTTGAGCGTCTGCCCGGCGGTGACCGTGGCATCGCCGATCTCGTCGAGCACGCGGAAGAACGACGGAAGCGGCTTCGGCGTGACCGCGGCGGGCTCGTCGGCGGCGCTCACCTGCTCCATCAGATGCCGGCGGTCGTCGTCTAGTCCCGAAATGCGGGCGCCGCGCGCCTCGGCGAAGCGATGGATGACCCAGGCGCCGACGGTGTCCATGCTGTCGATCGTCGACAGGTCGATCGCCTGCGCATCGCCCACCCCGTCGAGCCGGTCGGGCATGTCGCGCAGGTTGGCCAGCGTCAGCCGCCCGGAAAAGCGCAGCGTACCATTGTCCTCGGTAAAGTCGGCATCGGCGCTCATCGTCGGCCCTCATCCCCGATTCCCGCTGGCGCGGCAAGCGCCGTCATGCGTACAGACACATGATGCCGACGCGTATCGCCATCTACGACATGGATAAAACCATCACCCGCACGCCGACGTGGACGCCGTTCCTGGCGTTCGCGATGCGCCGGCGCGCGCGCTGGCGGCTCGCGCTGCTGCCGTGGGCGGCGCTGGCCGGCACCGCCTATGTCCTGAAGCTGATCGATCGCGCCAGGCTGAAACAGACCACGCAGAAATGGCTGCTGGGTGGGTCGCTTGCCGCCGATCACGTCGCCTCGGTCACCGCCGCCTTTGCCGATCACATCGTCGCCACCGGCGTGCTCGATGCCGCCCGCGCGCGCATCGCCGCCGATCGTGCCGACGGGTGCCGGCTGGTGATGGCGACCGCCTCCTACGCCTTCTACGCGCGCGCGATCGCCGAGCGGCTGGGCTTCGACGACGTCATCGCGACCGAAAGCGAGCATGACCCGGCAGGCGCGCTCACCCACCGCATCGCCGGGGAGAATGTGTACGGCGCGGCGAAACTGCGCGCGGTGAAGGCGTGGATGGCGCAGCAGCGGCTGGACCGCGGCGACGCGCACATCCGCTTCTACAGCGATCACGTCTCCGACGCGCCGGTGATGGAGTGGGCGGACGAGGCGTTCGCGGTCAACGCGCACGGGCCGCTCAAGACGCTGGCGCGGCGGAGAGGCTGGCCGATCCTCGACTGGCGGGGCGACGCCTGAATCGTCACGAGCAACGCGACTGCGCGTGGCTCTGCGGATCGGTGTGGTGGCGGCCCGGCGACCGCGCACGATCGCCCTCACAGAACCGTTCCGACGGTGTGGATCACCACGCCGACCAGCCCGCCGACCAACGTGCCGTTCACGCGGATATATTGCAGGTCGCGCCCGACCGTATTCTCCAGCCGCGTCGTCAGCGTATCAGCATCCCAGCCGCGGATCGTGTCGCTGACCAGCCGGACGATGCCGTCACCGTAATCCGACGCCGCGCCGACCGCCGCGCGTCGCACGAAGCGGTTGATGGTGCGAGCAAGCCGCGGATCGTCCTGGAGCGACGTGCCGAGCTGGCGCAGCGCCTCGCCCAGCTTGCCCGCCATCAGCTTTTCCGGATCCTGCGCCGCCTTCAACAGACTGGTGCGGATATTCTCCCACACCCCCTGCCACCAGTCGCCGAGCGCCGGGTTCGCAAGCATGTCGTTCTTGAACGCCTCCAGCTTGGCGCGCACCGGCGTATCGTGCTGCAGGTCGATGGCCAGCGTCGCCAGCCCCTCCTCGGCCTTGGCGCGCAAGGGGTGCTCGGGGTCGTTCGCCATCTCCAGCATCAGCTTGTAGATGCCGTCGAGGATCGCGTTCCCCAGATTCTCGTCGAGCCCGGTCCAGCGCAGCACGCTGCCGGCCTTGCTGCTGATCATGTCGCGCAGGATCGGTTCGTTCGCCTCCACCGTCCGCCCGGCCCAGCGCACCACCGCGTCGATCAGCGGCACGTGGCGGTTCTCGGCGATCGCGGCGTGCAGGCCCTTGCCGATCAGCGGCGCGACCTGAAGCTGGCGGAGCTGCGACGACAGGCCGGCGCGGACCATCCCGCCCAGCCGCTCCTGATCGAGCGATTCGAGCATGTCGACGGCGAGACGAGATGCCCCGCGCCGCAGCCGCCCCTGCCCGATGCCCGATGGGTTGGCGAGCCAGCGCCCGGCGGCACCCGCAACGTCGATCCGCCCCATCCTCCGCGCGACCACGCGCGGAATCAGGAAATTGTCGCGCAGGAACTGGGCGAGCGTCGTCGCGATTCGATCCTTGTTACGCGGGATGATCGCGGTGTGCGGGATCGGCAGGCCGAGCGGGTGGCGGAACAGCGCGGTGACCGCGAACCAGTCGGCCAGGCCGCCGACCATCGCCGCCTCGGCAAAGGCGCGGACGAAACCGACCCACGGATACGCCGCCTCCTGCGACCGCGACACGCCGTACACGACCGCCATCACCACCAGCAGGCCGGTGGCGACGATGCGCATACGCCGCAGCGCAGGAGGGATCGCGCCTCCGTTGGCGAGAGGCAGGGCGGATGCTGTCATCCCTGCGACAATCCCCGAACCGCGGGTTTGTTCAAGGGGCGCGGCGAAAGCGCGAGGGGGCGGGGAGCCAAAGACAAGCGGGTTGCGCACTCACCCATTGAAACCGGTGCTCCCGCGCAGGCGGGAGCCCAGGGCCAAGAACGCTTTGACCGGTAACTCTGGGCTCCCGCCTGCGCGGGAGCACAACTCGTGCACATGTCCGGGCGCGCCGTTCCGCGCCGCGCCAACCACGCGCTTCCTCAGGGTAAGAGTCCCCCAGCCCCTATTCCGCCGGTTGCGGGTCGTCGCCCGGACGGTGCCCGATCCGCGCCGGACCGCGACCCAGTTGCGGTTGGTCGGGTCCGGCGCCGTCGAGCACCGGCTGGCCATCGTCGCCGGGACGATAGGTCAGCAGACGGCGCCCGAGCTTCGGCCCCATCCAGCGTTCGATCCCGACCGCCAGGCTGAAGCTCGCCGGCACGATCAGCAGCGTCAGGATCGTCGACAGGATCAGCCCGCCGATCACCACCACGCTCATCGGCTGGCGGAACGATCCGTCGCCCGACAACGACAGCGCGGTCGGGATCATGCCCGCGACCATCGCCACCGTCGTCATCACGATCGGCTGTGCGCGCTTGTGCCCGGCGTCGATGATCGCATCGACCGGGTGCACGCCCTTTTCCATTTCCTCCAGCGCGAAATCGATCAGCAGGATCGAGTTCTTGGCGACGATGCCGAGCAGCATCAGGATGCCGATATACACCGACAGCGAGATCGGCATGCCGCAGATCCAGAGCGCGATCAGCCCGCCCAGGGGCGCCAGCAGCAGCGAGCCCATGTTGACGAACGGCGGCATCACGCGGCGGTAGAGCAGCACCAGCACCGAGAAGACGAGGAAGATACCCGCCAGCACCGCGCCGACGAAGTTCTGGATCATCTCCGCCTGCTGCTTCGATTCGCCCAGTTTCAGCTCGTTCACCCCGACCGGCAGGTTCTGCATCGCCGGCAGCGCGCGGATCTTCTTCATCGCCTCGCCCGATACTTCGCCGGGAGCGAGATCGGCGCCGATGGTGATGCGGCGCTGCTGGTTCGATCGCTCGATCTTGGTCGGGCCGGCACCAAAGCCGATGTCGGCGACGACCTTCAGCGGGATCGACCCGCCGGTCGAGGTCTGCACGGGCAGGTTCTCGATCGTCGACAGTTTCTGCCGCGCGCTCTGGTCGAGCGCGACGCGGATCGGAATCTGGCGGTCGGAAAGCGAAAAGCGCGCCGAATTCTGGTCGATGTCGCCCAGCGTCGCGATGCGGATCGCCGACGACAGCGCGCTGGTCGTCACGCCGAGCGATGCGGCGAGATCGAGCCGGGGCCGGATCGTGATCTCGGGACGTTGCAGATCGCCGGTGATCAGCGGGCTGCGGATCGTCGGCAGCGCGCGCATCCCGTCGACGATCGCGACCGCGGCCTTGTTCAGCGCGACCGGGTCGCTGCCGCCCAGGGTAATCGTCAGGGCACGGCCCGATCCGCCGCCCCAGCCGCCGGCGCGGAACGACACGCGGGCATCGGGGATCGCCGACAATTGCGGCCCGATCGCGCGCTGGAACTCATAGCTTTTCTGCGCGCGGTCGTCCTTCAGCTGCGCGGTGACGCGGCCCTGGCCGACGAAGGCGCGGGTATAGACCGCCGCCACATCGCTCTGGCGGCGCAGCACGTCGGCGGTGCGCTGTACCACCGCCTCGGTCTGTTGCAGCGTCGATCCCGGCACCAGTTCGACGATCGCGGTGACCGAATCATTGTCTTCCTCGGGCAGGAAGGTGTTGGGCAGCACCATGAACATCAGCACGGTCGCGACCAGCGACACGATGCCGCCGACCACCGCCGACCAGCGATGCATCAGCGTCCAGCGCAGGATGCCCATGTAGCGGTCCATCAGCCAGCCCTCGCCGTGGCTGGCATGGCCCTTCGCCTTCAGGAAATAGGCGGCGATCATCGGGGTGAGCAGGCGCGCTACCGCGAGGCTCATCAGCACCGCGGCGACGACGGTCAGGCCGAAGTTCTTGAAGAACTGCCCCGACACGCCCGGCATCAGGCCGACGGGCAGGAACACCGCGACGATCGACATGGTCGTGGCGAGCACCGCGACCCCGATTTCGTCCGCCGCGTCGATCGATGCCTGGTAGGCCGATTTGCCCATGCGCATGTGGCGGACGATATTCTCGATCTCCACGATCGCATCGTCGACCAGCACGCCCGCGACCAGACTCAGCGCGAGCAAAGTCATCTGGTTGAGGTCGAAGCCGAGCAACTCCATGAACCAGAAGCTCGGGATCGCCGACAGCGGGATCGCGAGCGCCGAGATGAACGTCGCGCGCCAGTCGCGCAGGAACAGGAACACGACGAGCACCGCGAGCACCGCGCCCTCGATCATGGCGTCGATGGCGACGTGATACTGGGTCTCGGCGTATTTCGAATAGTTGAACAGCAGGTGGAACTGGACCTGTGGGTTGCGCTTCTGGAGCGCGTCGAGCTTGGCCTGCGCTTCCTTGTACACCGTGACGTCCGACGCGCCTTTCGCGCGCTGGAAATCGAAGCTGAGCACTTGGTGCCCCTCCGACGTCGAAAGCGACCGCTGCTCGGCATAGAGGTCGCGCACGTTGGCGACATCGGCCAGCCGCACCGATCGCCCACCGACCGAAATCTGCGTCTGGCCGAGCGTGTAGGCGTCCTGCGCATTGCCGAGCACGCGCACCGACTGTTCGGACCCCGCGATTTCGGCGCGACCGCCGGCGGCGTTCAGATTGACCTGGCGCAGCGCCTGGTTGACCTGGCTCGCGGTCAGCCCCTGCGCCTGCAGCTTCAGCGGGTCGAGGATGACGCGGATCTCGCGATCGACGCCGCCGTTGCGGTCGACCGTCGCCATGCCGGGCACCGCCAGCAGTTCCTTGGTCACCGTGTTGTCGATGTACCAGCTCAGCTCCTCCAGCGTCATCGACGTGGTCGATGCGGTGAAGCTCGCGACATCGTTGCCGCTGGTGTTGATGCGCCCGATCTGCGGCTCGAGAATGCCGTCGGGCAGGTCGCCGCGGATCTGCTGAATGGCGTCGCGAATGTCGTTGACGGTGCGGTCGATCGGGGTGCCGAGGTCGAGCTGGACGACGGTCTGCGAATTGCCCTCGGTAACGGTCGAGTTGATCTCGTCGATGCCCTGCAGCGATCGCACCGCAGCCTCGACGCGCTGGGTGATCTGCCCCTCCAGCTCGGTCGGCGCGGCGCCCGGCTGGCTGATCGAGATATAGGCGACCGGGAAATCGATATCCGGCTGGTTGTTCACGTCCATCCGCATGAAGCTGACCAGCCCCATCACGGTCAGGAACAGGAACAGGACGATCGGCGGAACCGGGTTGCGGATCGCCCAGGCCGAGATGTTGCGGAAGCCCATGTCAGCGCGCCTTCTTGAGTTCCGGCTTCACCGTCTGCCCGGGGTTGAGGAAGGCGCCGGCCGACAGCACCACCCGTTCGGTCCCGTCGAGCCCGCCGGCGATCGAGACGCCCGCGTCCGACACTTCGCCGACGCGGACGTCGCGGCGCACCGCCTTGTTCGCGCCGTCGACGATATACACGAAGTTACCCTTGCCGTCGCTCAGCACCGCCGATTCGGGGAGCAGCGGCGCCTGGCTGCCGCCGACGTTGATGCTGGCGCTGGCGAAGCCGCCGGGACGCAGCGCAGGGCTATAGCTGAGCGCGATGCGGGCGATGCCCTGGCGCGACTGCGGGTCGATGATCGGCGACACCTGCCACACCTGTCCGGTGAAGCCCTGCGTCGCGCCGACCGGCGTGACCTGCGCCTGGACGCCGGTGTGGACGCGAGCGAGATCGGTTTCGGCGAGCTGCGCGCGCATTTCCATCTGGCCGCCCATCGCGACGCGGAACAGCATGCCGTTGCCGGCACTCACGATCTGCCCCGGCTCGACGCCGCGGGTCAGCACCAGCCCCTCGGCGGGTGAGCGGATGTCGAGGCGACCGTTGCGTGCCCGCGTCTCGGCCAGCTGCGCCTGTGCGACGCGGACCCGCGCCGTCGTCTGCGCCAGCGTCGCCTCGCGCCGCTGTACGTCCGCCTTCGAGATGAAACCGCGATCGACCAGCTGGCGCGCGCGGTCGAGCTCGGCCTTCGCCAGATCGGCATCGGCCTGCGCGACGCGGATGCTCGCCGCCTGACTCTCGGCAGTCTGCGTCTGGACCGAGCGGTCGATGGTGGCGAGCACCTGCCCCGCCTTCACCCAGCTGCCCGGTTCGACCAGCACGCGGGTCACCATGCCGCCTTCGCCGGCGATGCCGACCGGCATCTCGCGCCGCGCCGCGATCGTGCCCGTACCGGTGACGATGGTCGCGACCGCCGAGCGGCCCGGAACCATGACCGACACGACCGGCACCTGCTGCGCGCCCTTCGCCCCGACGGCACCGGTCTTGGCCGCGGCACCGTCGCTGCCGCCGCGCATGACCATGATTGCCGCCACGACCACGACCAGCGCGACGACGACCGCGCCGACGATGATCCACTTGCGACGTTTCGAGGCGACCTCGCCCTCGATCAGATATGCGCTGTCCCCGGTCATCCTGCTCTCGTAGTTCATGGTTCGCACCCCCGGTCTTCGCCCCCCGGGACGCGCCGTCGATGCTGTATTATCCGAATAACTCACCAACCTCAAGCGTTGAGAAACGGCTGGTGTCCGAAGGTTGCCGGATCATTGCCAGCCTTTGCCGCCCGCGCCAAGGTCACGGGCAGCGAACTGCCGCTTCGCGCGCGTGAAGCGCAGGCGGGAAACCGCCGCGCAACTCGACGACGCCCGAAGCGGCAGGCGAGATCGGGAACGCATAGCCACGCGTTCATCCGCCGTTGCCCTGCCGCCGCTACACCCCCACGGCATGACCAACCGGGAGACACGCATGATCCGCCACCTGACCGCCACCGCCCTCGCGCTGGCGCCCTTCGTCACGCCGCTGTCCGCCGCCGCACAGGTCGCGACCGTGCCGCCGGTGATGATCGACGGCACGCTGCTCGACGTGTCGGCGACGGGCGTATCCACGCGCACGCCCGACATCGCGACGATTCGCGCGGGCGTGGTGACGCAGTCCGCGACCGCCGCCGCGGCGCTGTCGGCCAATGCCGATCGCATGGCGGGGGTGCTTGCGGCGCTGAAATCCGCAGGGGTCGAGGCGCGCGACATCCAGACCTCGACCATCTCGCTGCAGCCGCAGTACCGCTATACCGAGGGGCAGGCGCCGGCGATCACCGGATATCAGGCGTCGAACACCGTTTCGGTGCGCTTCCGCGACATCGCGCGCAGCGGTCGCATCCTAGACACGCTGGTGAAGCAGGGCGCGAACCAGATCGAGGGACCGGCGCTGTCGATCGACAAGGCCGATGCCGCGACCGACGAGGCTCGGGTCGATGCGGTGGCGAAGGCGCGGGCGCGCGCCGAACTCTATGCGAAGGCCGCCGGCCTGCGTGTCGACCGCATCGTCTCGATCGGCGAATCGGGCGATTCCTTCCCCCAGCCGCCGATGCCGGTGATGATGATGCGCGCCGAAAAGGCCTCCGCCGACACCGCGGTCGCCGCAGGCGAGCAGGACGTGAAAGTGACGATCGCCGTCCGCTTCCTGTTGAAATGACGCAAAAAAGGGACCGCGCGATACAGTCGCGCGGCCCCTTCCTTGTTCTCAACCGCCCGGCGTCAGCCGAGCCGGGCGATCAGCGGACCGAACCGCGACGCACCAGGTTGACGATCGCCAGCAGCACGATCGCGCCGATGAGCGAGTAGAGGAAGCTCATCACGGTAATGCCGTTGTTGATGTTCGCACCGGTCACGAACCCTGCGATCACCGCGCCCACGATGCCGACGACGACGTTCAGGATGATGCCCTGCTGCCCGTCGGTGCGCATGATGATGCTTGCGAGCCAGCCGACCACGCCGCCAACCACCAGCCAGATGATGATACCCATGTCCAATCCCTCCGTTACATCCGGCCCTTTCCGGATTGCGTAGGTGCATGACTCGCAAGAGGGGGATTTTGTTCCGGGCGCGTTTTGATGTTTTCGCATATGAAACGGCCCGCCTCCCTGGGGGAGACGGGCCGTTCCTGCGGTCGACACCAGGGGAGAAGTGTTGGCGCCGATCTGGTTGCCGTTCGCGCGGCGTCAGTATTTCTGCTGGCGCTCGTACAGCGAACGATAATGCTGGATGCGGGTGACGCGCAGGCCGGGCATGCCCGACCGGTCGATCGCGCGCTGCCACCCGGCGAATTCCTCCGCGGTCAGGCCGTAGCGGTCGCACACCTCGTCGACGCTCAGCAGCCCGCCGTTCACCGCCGCGACGACTTCTGCCTTGCGCCGCACGACCCAGCGGGTCGTCTCGGGCGGGGGCAGCGTGTCCAGCGTCAGCGGCTCGCCGAGCGGGCCGATGACTTTCGCGGGACGGATTTTCTGGTTCTCGATCATTCGTACCTCGATGCGGAGCCGGGGGTCTCCGAAAACTCTAACCCTGTGTAACGACCGTTAGTGCGGGAGCTTGAACATCGTCTCAAACCACGCGGTAAACGGGCGCTTCATTCCTGTTGCCAGCGCGTTAGCGCCTGTGCCGTCGCGGCATCGAACGCCCCCGCACGGGGCGCCAGGCGCGCATGCGCCGATGCGCCGCGCGACAGCAAAGCCTGGACCCGTGCCGTCGGGCTTGCCGCCTGGCGGCTGACGACGCCGACCAGCAGCACCGCCAGCTCGACCGGCAGCACCGTGACGTGCGTGCCGAGCGACCGGGCGAAATTCTGGCTGCGGGCGAAACTCAGGTCCAAACCGACTCACTCGAACGACATGACGGGAGGGCGGGTGTGCGCCGCCAGTGCTGAAGGGCGCGTAAAGGCGCCCGGATTTTTGCGTCGCGGCGCCGGCGGCGCTATGGCGCGCGGCATGACCGACAGCATCGATTTCCAGCTGCCCGAGCCGGTGGCCGCGCGCCGCATCGTCGTGGCGATGTCGGGCGGGGTCGATTCGTCGGTGGTCGCGGCGCTCGCCACGCGCACCGGCGCGGAAGTGATCGGCATCACGCTGCAGCTCTACGATCACGGCGAGGCGGTCGGGCGTGCCGGTGCGTGCTGCGCGGGGCGCGACATCCGCGACGCGCGCGCGGTGTGCGACACGCTCGGCATCGCGCATTACGTGTTCGACCATGCCTCCTCGTTCCGCGAGCAGGTGATCGAGGATTTTGCCGACGAATATCTCGCCGGCCGCACGCCGATCCCGTGCGTGAAGTGCAACATGGGGCCGAAGTTCACCGACCTGTTCGCGCTCGCCCGCGATCTCGGCGCCGATTGCCTCGCCACCGGTCACTATGTCCGCCGCGTCGTCGGCGCGGACGGCGCGGAGCTGCACCGCGCGCATGATCCCGCGCGCGACCAGAGCTATTTCCTGTTCGCGACCACGCGTGCGCAGCTCGACTATCTGCGCTTCCCCCTGGGCGACCTGCCCAAGGCCCGCGTGCGCGAAATCGCCGCCGAACTGGGGCTCGGGGTCGCCGCCAAGCCCGACAGCCAGGACATCTGCTTCGTGCCCGCCGGCAATTACGCCGACGTGGTGCGCAAGGTTCGGCCCGAGGCGGCGACGTCGGGCGCGATCGTCGACGAGGGCGGCCGCGTGCTCGGCACCCACCGCGGGCTGATCCACTATACCGTCGGCCAGCGCCGCGGGCTCGACATCGGCGGCGGGCATGATCCGATGTACGTCGTGCGATTGGACGCAGCGACCCAGTCGGTGGTGGTGGGGCCGAAGGCGGCGCTCGCGGTCGATGCCGCGCGGCTGACCGAGATCAACTGGCTCGGCGGCGCGTTCGCCGGCCCGCTCACCGCCAAGGTGCGCAGCCTCGCCAAGCCGGTCCCCGCCCGTCTGGACGGCGACCGGCTGGTGTTCGACGCCCCCGAATATGGCGTCGCGCCGGGGCAGGCCGCGGTACTCTACGCCGGCGACCGCGTGCTCGGTGGCGGCTGGATCGCGGAAACGGAGCGCGCACGGGTGGCGGAGGCAGCCTGAAATCCTCCCCGGCACGGGGAGGGGGACCGCGCAGCGGTGGAGGGGGCGGGCCGCAAGCGGATCGCTCGCGGATACCCCCCTCCGTCAGCGCTGCGCGCTGCCACCTCCCCGCGAGCGGGGAGGAATTCAGAACGAAAACACTCCCTCGATCACCGTCACGCACCCGCCGCGCAGCACCACCCTGTCACCCGCCAGCGTACATCCGACATGCCCGCCGCGCGCGCTCGCCTGGTATGCGGCGAAGCTCGTCTTCCCCAGTTTCTCCGCCCAATACGGCACCATCACCGCATGCGCCGATCCGGTCACCGGGTCTTCGGGTATGTCGAAATAGTCGGTGAACACGCGGCTGACGACGTCGGTGGTGTCGCCGCGCGCCGACACGATCAGCACAAACGGCCCCAGCGCCTTGACCGCGCGACCATCGGGCGCGGCGGCGCGCACTGCGGCCTCGTCCTTCACGATCACCAGCGCATAACCCTTGTCGTGCCACAGCGTCTCGACCGGCTCGACCCCCAGCGCCGCGACGATCTCGGGCATCGCCTTGGGCACCGGTGCCCACGCCGGCAGTTCCATCGCATAGCCGTCGCCGTCACGGGCGACTTCCAGCACGCCGGCCTGCCGCGTGCGGAACGCGACCCGGTCGATCGAGGGGTCCGCCGACAACAGGAAATGGCCGCTCGCCAGCGTCGCATGACCGCATAGCGCGACCTCCGCGGCGGGGGTGAACCAGCGGAGTTCCCAGTCGCCCTCGCCCTGCTCCCCGCCGACGACGAACGCGGTTTCGGACAGGTTGTTCTCCTCGGCGATCCGCTGCAGCGTCGGATCGGGCAACCAGGAATGCAGCGGCATCACCGCCGCCGGATTGCCCTCGAATGGCGCGCGCGCGAACGCATCAATCTGCGCGAAAGGTATCTTCACATCCGTTTCCCGAACCAGTGCGGCGTCACGTCGGCCTCGACCAGCGGATTGTCGGTATCGACATGCCCCTCCGGATCGAGGTGGATCAGCACCTCGACCTTTGGATACGCACCCCGCAGCGCGCGCTCGACGCCCTCGACGATGTCGTGGGCCTGCCCCACCGTCAGATCGCGCGCGACTTCCATGTGAAACTGCGCGAAATCATGCGTGCCGGCGCGCCGGGTGCGGAAGTCATGGATGCCCTTCAGGCCCGGCTGGCGCGCGGCGACCTCGATGAAGCGGTTGCGCTCGGGCTCGGGCCATTCCTTGTCCATCAGCTGGTCGATCGCATTCGAAGACGCCTTGAACGCTCCCCACAACAGCCACAGCGCGATCGCGATGCCGAACACCGGGTCGGCGCCAGTGAGCCCGAAATACTGGTCGAGCGCCAGCGCGGCGATGACCGCCAGATTCAGCAGCACGTCGGACTGATAGTGGACGTTGTCGGCCATGATCGCGACCGATCCGGTCTGGCGGATGATGCGGCGCTGGTACCAGAGCAGGATCGCGGTCGCGCCGATCGCGATCATCGACACGCCGATGCCGAACGCGGCGTCCTCGGCGCGCGACGGGTTGGCGAAGCGATCGATCGCGCGCCACGCGATGCCGATCGCGGACGCGGTGATGAGGCCGACCTGGAACAGCGCCGCCAGCGCCTCTGCCTTGCCGTGGCCGAAGCGGTGGTCGTGGTCGGCGGGCTCGCCGGCGAGCTTCACGCCGTACAGCGTGACGAGGCTGGCGAGCAGGTCGAGCCCGGTGTCCGCCAGCGACCCCAGCATCGCCACCGATCCGGTATGCCACGCGGCAAACGCCTTCAGTGCCAGCAGGAATGTCGCCATCGCGACGCTGAACAGCGCCGCGCGGATGGCGAGCGGGATGATCCGCCGGCGTTCGCTTTCGGTCATCATGGGTACAGCAGTCCTTCGTCCCAGCCGCCATCGGTGCGCGTGAACAGTCGCCGGTGGTGCAGGCGTCCCGGGCGGTCCTCCCACAGCTCGATGGCGGAGGGCGCGACGCGGTAGCCGCCCCAGTGCGGCGGGCGTGGCACGTCGCCCGGAAACCGCGCCTCGACCTCGGTATAGCGCGCCTCGAACGTCGCGCGATCGTCGAGCGGTCGCGACTGGTCCGACGCCCAGGCGCCGACCTGCGACGCCCGGCTGCGGGTCGCGAAATAGGCGTCCGATTCGGCATCGGTCACGCGGGTAACCGGGCCTTCGATGCGGACCTGACGGCGCAGCGACTTCCAGTGGAACAGCAGCGCGGCATGGCGGTTTGCGGCGAGTTCCCCCGCCTTGCGACTCTCACGGTTGGTGTAGAATACGAAGCCGCGATCGTCGTGGCCCTTCAGCAGCACCATCCGCACCGAAGGCTGGCCGTCTGCGTCCACGGTGGCGAGCGCCATCGCGTTCGGATCATTGGGTTCGCTCCGCCCGGCGTCGGCAAGCCAGGCGTCGAAGATGGCAATGGGATCGTCGGCCATCCCCGCGCCTTAGCGCCATCGTCTGCGAAGTGCGAGCGGGGGGTTTGCGCAGGGTTCGGAAGTGAAAGCGTTCAGAGAAGGCGCAAAGGCGCGAAGAAGCGCGGGTCCCCGCGGAGACGCGGGAAGGGGGCGGGGCCGTGCGCAGCGCCTTGATCATCGTCGATGCCGAAGCGCCTTCGGCGTCCCCGATCGCAACACCTCCGCGCCTCCGCGCGCGCGCATCTTCCTTCTATCTTCGCGCCTTCGCCTCCCCTGAACCGCCTTCCTTCTCTGCCTATTCGACCCAATCCAGCCCGATATCGCGGTACAGCCCGCGGTCTTCCTGCCACTTCGGGTTGACCTTGATGTGCAGGTACAGATGCACCGGCACCCCCAGCAGCTCCTTCAGCTGGGCGCGCGATTTCGCGCCGATTTCCTTGATGCGCGCACCGCCCTTGCCCAGCACGATCGCGCGCTGGGTGTCGCGGGCGACCAGGATCTGCTGGTGGATTTCGACCGATCCGTCGTCGCGCTCGGTATATTTCTCGGTCTCAACCGCGCTGTCGTAGGGCAGCTCGGCATGGAGCTGCAGGTACAGCTGCTCGCGCGTCACCTCGGCGGCGAGCATGCGGTCGGTCATGTCGGCGACCTGGTCATCGGGGAAATGCCATGGCCCCACCGGCATCTTTGCCGCCAGCGCCGCCTTCAGCTCGGGCACGCCGTCACCGGTCGTGGCGCTGATGAAATAGGTGTCGTCGAAGGCGAGCAGGTCGTTCAGCTTCTGCGCGGTCGCCAGCAGGCGCGGCTTGTCGGCGATGTCGACCTTGTTGAGGATCAGCAGCTTGGGCTCCTTGCGGTGCTTCAGCGACTCGATAATCTCGGTAACCTTGGCGGCGACTCCGCCCTTGCCGTCGATCACCAGCGCGATCAGGTCCGCCCCCTCGGTCCCGCCCCACGCCGCCTGCACCATCGCCCTGTCGAGACGGCGTTTCGGCTCGAAGATGCCCGGCGTATCGACCAGCAACAGCTGCGTCGCGCCCTCCACTGCGATCCCCATCAGGCGGGCGCGGGTCGTCTGCGCCTTGGGGCTGACGATCGCGACCTTCTGACCGACGAGCGCGTTCACGAGCGTCGACTTGCCCGCGTTCGGCGCCCCGACGACGGCGATCAGGCCGCAGGATTGGTCTGTCACTTCTGTAATTCCTTGAGCAGGGCGGTGGCCGCCGCGGTTTCCGCCTGATGCTTCGATGAGCCCTCGCCGGTCGCCTCGGCGAGCTTGCCGACCGACACCTTCACCGTGAAGCGCGGGGCGTGGTGGGGGCCGGAGCGGTCTACGATCTCGTAGGCCGGGGGGCGGCGGTTGTGGGCGGCGGCCCATTCCTGGAGGGCGGATTTGGGATGCTGCGGCGCGCGGGCCTGGTGGTCGATGCGGCCTGCCCAGTGCGCGCGGACGAAATCGCGTGCGGCCTCGGCTCCCGCGTCGAGGTACAGCGCGCCGATCAGCGCCTCCATCACGTCGCCGAGCACATTGTCGCTGTTGGCCGCGCCATCGTCGCGGGCCTGCTTGCCGAGGCGCAGGTACGGCACGACGCCCAGCTCGCGCGCGACCTCTGCACACACCGCGCCGGTCACCAGCGCGTTCAGCCGCTTCGACAATTGCCCCTCGGCCTCCTTCGGGAACCGCGCGTACAGCCATTCGGCGACGGCGAGGCCCAGCACCCGGTCGCCCAAGAATTCCAGCCGCTCATAAGTCTCGGTCGCCTGGCTGCCGTGGGTCAGCGCGCGGTCGAACAGCGCGCGGTCGGCGGGGTCGCGCCCGAGCGTGGCGCGCAGCCACGCGTCGAGATCGCCGGCGGGCCCGCCGCTCAGAAACCTTCCCCGATGCGGTTCCAGCGCGCGGCGGAGAACCACGTCCACGGCTTCACCCACTGCGCATTGCCGTCGGTCGACCAGAAGCCGACGATCGCCTTGCCCTCGACGTTGATGATCGGGACGAGGCCGATCGCGCCGCCGTCCATCGCCGGGAAGCGGCTGTCGGCGGAGGCATCGCGGTTGTCGCCCATCAGGAACAGATGATCCGCGGGCACGGTGAAGACTTCGGTATCGTCGGTCTGCGGATCGTATCCGCGGTCGAGCACCGCGTAACTGCGCCCGCCCGGCAGCGTCTCGCGGTACTGCTGGTAGCGGCACACCGGCTTGCCCGCGACGACGTCCTGGAAACGCGCGTCGCAGCCGTAGTTGGGCGTCACCGGAATGACGAAATCGGCGACGCGCTGCTTAGGAATCGCCTTGCCGTTCAGGAACAGCTGGCCGGCGCGCATCTGGATGGTGTCGCCCGGCACGCCGATCACGCGCTTGATATAGTCGGAATTGGCTGACGGCGGCGCCTTGAACACCACCACGTCGCCGCGCGCGGGCGTCGAGGGGAAGATGCGCCCCGGAATCAGCGGCAGGCTCCACGGCAGCGAATGCTTCGAATAGCCGTAGTTCCATTTCGAGATGAACAGATAATCCCCGATCAACAGCCGCGGCAGCATCGATTCGCTGGGAATCGAAAACGGCGAGAAGAAGAAGCTGCGGAAGATGAACACCACGATCGCCAGCTTCGCGAGGAAGGAAAGCGTATCGCGCAGTTCCGATTTCGGCTTCGCGCGCGTGCCGTCGGAGGTCGTGACCTGGTCTGCCATATCCGCGTCCTGTGGCGGAGCGCCTTGCGCGTCAAGCGTTGAGGGGTAGAGGCAGGCATCCCGCACGGAGAATGACGATGACGGACTGGTCCACGGTCGATGCGCTCGACCCACCGAAGCTGACGACACTGTTCGAGCGCGATCCCGGTCGCGTCGCCGCGTTTTCGGTCGATGTCGCGGGCATCCATTTCGATTTCTCCAAGACCCATCTCGACGCCGCCGGCCTCGCCGCGTTCGAGGGGCTGGCGAAGTCGGCCAATCTGGCGGCGAAGCGCGACGCCCTGTTCGCAGGCGAGCCGGTCAACACCAGCGAAGGCCGCGCCGTGACCCATGTCGCCGAGCGTGGCGAGGGCAGCGAGGAGGATTCGGCGCACGCGGCCATGCTCCACGCCCGGATGCGCGCGCTGATCGACGCGATCGAGGGCGAGGCGCTGGGGCCGGTGCGCCACATCCTCCACATCGGCATCGGCGGATCGGCGCTCGGTCCCGACCTGCTGGTCGACGCGCTTGGCCGCGATGCCGATCGCTACGATGTCGCGGTCGTCTCCAACGTCGACGGCGTCGCGCTGGAGGAGGTGTTCGACGCGTTCGATCCGCACGCGACCATCGTCGTCATCGCGTCGAAGACCTTCACCACGACCGAGACGATGCTGAATGCCGACAGCGCGCTCGCCTGGCTGAAGGAGGACGGGGTCGAGGATCCCTACGGCCGCGTCATCGCGCTGACCGCGAACCCGGATGCCGCGATCGAGTGGGGCGTGGACGAAACCCGTATCCTGCCGTTCGCCGAGTCGGTCGGCGGACGCTATTCGCTCTGGTCGTCGATCGGCTTTCCCGCGGCGATGGCACTCGGCTGGGACAGCTTTTCGGAACTGCTGGAGGGCGCGGCCGAGATGGACCGCCATTTCCGCCTGACCGCGCCCCACGCCAACGCGCCGATGCTCGCCGCCTTCGCCGACCTCTATTACGCGCAGGTGAAGCGGTGCGAGACCCGCGCGACCTTCGCCTATGACGAGCGGCTGCGCCTGCTCCCGAGCTACCTTCAGCAACTCGAGATGGAATCGAACGGCAAGGGCGTAACCATCGACGGCACCCCGCTCGACCGCCCAAGCGCACCGATCACCTGGGGCGGGGTCGGCACCGATGCCCAGCATGCGGTGTTCCAGCTGCTCCACCAGGGCACGCACCTCGTCCCGGTCGAGTTCGTCGCGGTGGTCGAGGGCGGCGACGCGCTGGAGGAAGCGCATCACTCGTCGCTGCTCCTGAACGCCTTCGCGCAAGGCGCCGCGCTGATGACCGGTCGCGCCAGCGACGACGGCGCGCGCAATTATCCGGGCGACCGCCCGTCCTCCACGATCCTGCTCGACCAGCTCGACGCGCGGACGTTGGGCGCGCTGCTGGCGTTCTACGAACACCGCACCTTCGTGTCGGGCGCGCTGCTCGGGATCAATCCGTTCGATCAGTTCGGGGTCGAGCTGGGCAAGGAAATGGCGAAGAAGGCGGGGGAAGGCGGCGGCGACCTTGATGCCTCCACCCGCGACCTGATCCAGCGGGCGTTCGGCGAGTAGGCGCGTCGGCAATTGACTTGGCCGCCCGCTCTCGCCAAGGCTCGCGCCCGTCGAGGCCCGGGCAACCGGGTCGATACACGCGCGGGAGAGTAGTCCTTTCAGGACTCGCCGAAGGAGCAACCGCCCCGGAATCTCTCAGGCACCAGGGACCGCGCGTGAATACGACACTCTGGAAAGCGTCCGCCTTCGCTCGCACGAGCTTCGGCGGACCACCGAAGGGGTAACCCGCCTTCGCTCTTACGAGCTACGGCGGGGAAAGCTCTCAGGTTTCCGTGACAGAGGGGGCGATGGCGCGCGGCACTCGGCTGGCGTCGTCGCGACTCTGTTTGGAAGGCCCGTGATGATGAGCGACGACGACACCCCGGTCGAAACCCCCGAAACCCTCACCCTGCCGCTCGACGCGTGGCACCGCGCGAAGGGTGGCCGCATGGTCGCCTTTGCCGGCTATCACATGCCCGTCCAGTACGAAGGCATCATGGCCGAGCATCTGTGGGTGCGCGAATCGGCCGGGCTGTTCGATGTCAGCCACATGGGCCAGCTGATGATATCCGGCCCCGGCGCGACCGCGGCGCTGGAGGCCTTGATGCCCGGCGACTTCGCCGCGCTGAAGGAAGCGCGCATCCGCTACTCGCTGCTGCTCGCCGACAATGGCGGCATCCTCGACGACCTGATGGTCACCCGCCTGGGCGACGAATCCTTCTACGTCGTGGTCAACGGCGCGACCAAGTGGGACGACATCGCCCATCTGCGCGAGCACATGGCCGACGAGATCGGCATCAACCACCTCGACGACCAGGCGCTGTTGGCGCTGCAGGGGCCGAAGGCGGTCGATGCGCTGGCGCGGGTCGTGCCGGGGGTCGAGTCGCTCGGCTTCATGCAGGGCTCGGCCTACGACTTTCAAGGCGCGCAGATCGGCGTCAGCCGGTCGGGCTACACCGGTGAGGACGGGTTCGAGATTTCGGTGCCCGGTCACCTCGCGACCGCGCTGGCCGATGCGCTCACCGACCAGCCGGAGGTCAAGCCGATCGGCCTCGGCGCGCGCGATTCACTGCGGCTGGAGGCGGGGTTGCCGCTCTACGGCCACGATCTCGACCCCGACACGACGCCGGTCATGGCCGACCTCGGCTTCGCGCTCTCCAAGCGACGGCGCGAGGAAGGCGGCTTCCCCGGCCACGCCCGCATCATGGCCGAGCGTGACGGCGCCGCGATCACCAAGCGCGTCGGCCTGATGGTCGATGGCCGCCAGCCGGTCCGCGAGGGCGCGCTGGTCCTCGATGCCGAGGGCAGCGAGGTCGGCAAGGTCACCTCGGGCGGCTTCGCCCCGAGCGTCGGCGCGCCGATCGCGATGGCCTATGTGCCGGTCGCGATGGCCGAGCCCGGCACGACCGTCACCCTGTCCCAGCGCGGCAAGGTCCATAGCGCGACCGTCGCCGCCATGCCCTTCGTCCCCCACCGCTATGTCCGCAAAGGAGCTTCCGCATGAGCCGCTATTTCACCGAAGATCATGAGTGGATCGACGTCGACGGCGCGACCGGGACGGTCGGCATCAGCGACTATGCGCAGGGGCAGTTGGGCGACATCGTGTTCGTCGACGTCCCCGCCGAGGGCCGCACGCTGGCCAAGGGCGACGAGGCCGCCGTGGTCGAATCGGTCAAGGCCGCGTCCGACGTCTATTCGCCGGTCGGCGGCACCGTGATCGAGGGCAACCCGGCGCTCGCCGACCAGCCCGATCTCGTCAATTCGGACCCGGAGGGCGAGGGCTGGTTCTTCAAGCTGACCCTCGCCGACCCGAGCGAGGTCGAGGCGCTGATGGACGAAGCCGCCTACGCCGAGTTCGTCGCGAAGCTGTAATCCCCACCGTCATGCCAGCGAAGGCTGGCATCTCCCGCCGTATCGCTTGCGGCCCGAGACCCCGGCCTGCGCTGGGGTGACGCCTTAGGAAGTCGTCATGCGCTACCTGCCCCTCACCGACACCGACCGCACGGCCATGCTCGCCACCATCGGCGCCGCGTCGATCGACGACCTGTTCGCCGACGTGCCCGAGGCCGCGCGGCTCGATGGCCCGATCCACGGCCTGCCCAACCATGCCAGCGAACTCTCTGTCGAGCGCCACATGGCCGCACTCGCCCGGCAGAACACGGTTGCCGGCGACGTGCCGTTCTTCCTCGGCTGCGGCGCCTATCGCCATCATGTGCCCGCGTCGGTCGATCACCTGATCCAGCGCGGCGAGTATCTGACCGCCTACACGCCCTATCAGCCCGAGATCGCGCAGGGCACGTTGCAGATGCTGTTCGAGTTCCAGAGCCAGGTCGCGCGCCTGCTCGGCACCGACGTCGCCAACGCGTCCATGTACGACGGCTCGACCGCCTGCTGGGAGGCGATCGGCATGGCGCGGCGGATCACACGGCGCAGCAAGGCGATCCTGTCGTCGGGGCTGCACCCGCACTATGTCTCGGTTGCGAACACGATGGCGAAGTACACAGGCGACACGCTCGAGACGTCGCTGCCGACGCTTGCCGCCGACACCGACATCGACGCGCTGATCGCCGCGATCGACGACGATACGTCGTGCGTGGTCGTGCAGTATCCTGACATTCTGGGTCGTATCGCCGACCTGACCCCGCTCGCCGATGTGTGCCACGCGAAGAAGGCGCTGCTGATCGCGGTCGTGACCGAGCCGGTGGCGCTGGGCGCGATCACGTCGCCGGGCGAGATGGACGCCGATATCGTCGTCGGCGAAGGCCAGTCGATCGGCGTCGGGCTGCAGTTCGGCGGACCCTATGTCGGGCTGTTCGGCTGCAAGGAAAAATACGTCCGCCAGATGCCGGGCCGCCTGTGCGGCGAGACCGTCGATGCCGACGGCAAGCGCGGCTTCGTCCTCACCCTCTCGACCCGCGAGCAGCATATCCGTCGTGAGAAGGCGACGTCGAACATCTGTACCAACAGCGGGCTCTGCGCGCTCGCCTTCTCGATCCATATGACCCTGCTCGGCGAAGCGGGGCTGCGCGGTCTCGCCGAGCTCAACCACGCCGGCGCCAGCGCCGCCGCCGACCGGCTCGCACAGGTGCCGGGGGTCGAACTGGTGACGCCGGTGTTCTTCAACGAATTTACGCTGAAGCTACCGCGGGAGGCCCGCCCGATCGTTCGCGAACTCGCCGATCGCGGGATCCTCGCCGGCGTGTCGCTCGGCCGGCTCTATCCGGGCGAGGATGCGCTCGAAAACGGCCTGGTCGTCGCGGTGACCGAGACGACGACCGCGGAGGACCTCGAAACCCTTGCGACCGCTCTTCAGGAGGTGCTGGCATGAACGCGATCAACCAGAGCGGCTGGCGTCCCGAGATGGGCAAGGGCGGTGACGCCGCCCCCGCGACCTTCACCGGCAACCGTGCGCTGATGCTGGAGGAAGCGACGATCTTCGAGATCGGATCGACCGCCACCACCGGCGTCGACCTCGCCGACGCACCGGCTGCGCCCAGCCGCCTCGGCAGTCTCGCCCGCTCCGCCCCGATCGGCCTGCCCGGCCTGTCGGAGCCCGAGACGGTGCGCCACTACACCCGCCTCAGCCGCCAGAATTACGCGATCGACCTCGGGCTCTTCCCGCTCGGGTCGTGCACGATGAAGCACAACCCGCGCCTCAACGAACGCGTCGCGCGGATGCCGGGCTTCGCCGACGTCCACCCGCTCCAGCCGGTCGACACGGTGCAGGGCGCGCTGGGCGTCATCAACGAACTGGCGGTCTGGCTGATCGAGCTGACCGGCATGCACGGCGTCGCGATGAGCCCCAAGGCCGGCGCCCACGGCGAGCTGTGCGGCATCCTGTGCATCAAGGCGGCGCTGGAGAAGCGCGGAGAGGGCCACCGCAAGGTCGTGCTGGTCCCCGAATCGGCCCACGGCACCAACCCCGCCACCGCCGCGTTCGCCGGTTTCCAGGTCGAGGACATTCCCGCCACCGCCGAGGGCCGCGTCGACACCGCGGCGCTCAAGGCGCGGCTGGGGCCGGACGTCGCCGCGGTGATGATCACCAACCCCAACACCTGCGGCCTGTTCGAGCGCGACCTGAAAGAGATTTCGGACGCGGTCCATGCCACGGGCGGCTACGTCTATTGCGACGGCGCGAACTTCAATGCGATCGTTGGGCGGGTACGTCCGGGCGACCTCGGCGTCGATGCCATGCACATCAACCTCCACAAGACCTTCTCGACCCCGCACGGCGGCGGCGGGCCGGGCTCGGGGCCGGTGGTGCTGTCGGAGGCGCTGTCGCCGTTCGGCCCCCTCCCCTTCACCGAACGCCATGCCGACGGCCACATCACATTGGTCGAGGAAGAAACCGTCGAGGATCGTCACCCCGATTCGTTCGGCCGCATGGTCGCCTTCCACGGCCAGATGGGCATGTTCACGCGCGCACTGGCGTACATTCTCAGCCACGGCGCGGACGGGTTGCGCCAGGTCGCCGAGGACGCCGTACTCAACGCCAACTACGTCCTGCGCAGCCTGGAGGACACTCTCGATGCGCCCTTCGCCGCGTCGGGGCCGTGCATGCACGAGGCGATCTTCAGCGACGCCGGCCTGCCCGACGGTTTCTCGACGATCGACATCGCCAAGGGGCTGATCGACGAGGGCTATCACCCGATGACGGTGTATTTCCCGCTGGTCGTCCACGGCGCGATGCTGGTCGAGCCGACCGAGACCGAATCGAAGGCGGCACTCGACCAGTTTATCGGCGCGCTGCGTTCGGTGGCGGAGCGGGCGAAGGCCGGCGATGCGTCGCTGAAGTCCGCGCCGTACTTCGCTCCCCGCCGCCGCCTCGACGAGACGCTGGCGGCGCGCAAGCCGGTGCTGGCGTGGAAGGACGCGGTCGCCTGAGCGGGCACGCCCGGCGGTCGGTCAGTCGCTGACCGCCGGGGCGCTGCGAGCGATGCCGCGGGCCAGGCGCTGCTCGCGCCAGACGATATAGAGCCCGCTCGCGACGATGATCGGTGCGCCCGCCCAGGTCGCCGCGCCCGGCAGCACGCCAAACAGGGCCCAGCCGTAGAGCGTCGCCCACAGCAGCCCCGAATAATCCATCGGCACCACCACCGACACTGGCGCGAGGCTGAGCGCGGTCGTCATCGCCAACTGCCCGACCGCGCCGACCATGCCGATCGCGACCAGCATCGCCCATGTGCCGGCATCGTGCGCGGTGAACGTCCACAGGAAGGCCGGGACCAGCGGCACCATCGACAACAAGGCGAAGTAGAACACGATCGTCGCCGGCGGCTCGCTCGACCCCATGCGGCGGATCAGGATCGATACGCTCGCCGACAGGAATGCCGCCCCCAGCCCGGTCGCGGCGCCCAGCAGCGGGATGTGACCACTCCCCGGCTGCGCAACGACCAGCACGCCGGCAAAGCCCAGCAGCACCGCGCTCCAGCGATGCCTCCCCGTCGCCTCGCGCAGCACCACCGCGCCCAGGATCGTCGCGAAGATCGGCACCGTGAACTGCAGCGTGGTCGCCTCCGCCAGCGGCAGCAGCAGCAGGGTCGCGAACATCAGCGTCATGCTCGACAGCCCGACCACGCACCGCAGCGCATGCGCGCCGATCCGCTGCGTCCGAAGCGTCGCCAGCCCCGGCCCCAGCGCCACCCAGCCGACGATGACCGGCAGCGACCCCGCCTGCCGAAAGAACAGCAGTTCGGCGAGCCCCGCCCCGCGCACCTCCGCCAGCTTGATGAGCGCGCCCATCGTGGCGAACGCCAGCACCGACACGAGGCGATAGGCAATCGCGGGCAGGATGCGGTCGGCGGCGGTCGTCACCCCGCCGCCCTATGCGGTCAGGCCTGCATTGCAAGCCAAGCGTTGCCCGCCGGACGCGACACCGGCGGCGCGGGAGCAGGCGCGCATTCGGGAAATACGTCATGCGCGTCGATGTCGATCTTGATCGGCCCGCGACGGGGCACGGCGATGCGCAGTTCGAGACGGTGGACATGGCTCATGGGAATCCCCTTCGATCAACGTCTGGCGGATGCCGGACGACCGCACCACTATCCGCAATTCGCCGGCTCTCGGCCAAGGCGATCGCATCCAATCCGGATGTATTTCCGCAGCGCGCGCCGTACAGCCTGTTATGAACAATATGGGAACATATGGAGAATAATTGTGGCAGTCTGCGTGCATCTGGCCGGCGACAGGGCGCTGTTCGCACGCCCGGAATTCCAGCGTGACCTGATCAGTTACGACATCATTACTCCGCATGCCGCGCGCGGGATACTCGACGCGATCTACTGGCGACCCGGCATGACCTGGGTCGTCGACACGATCCGGGCGATTGCCCCGGTCCGGAACGAGCAGGGCGAGGAGGATGGCCGCCGCATCCTGTCGCTGCGAGACGTCGGCTATGTCGTCGGCGCGCATTTCGAGCTGCACGCTGGCGAACCTGCCGCAGAGGCCGGGCGTCATGCAGCGATGTTCAAGCGCGCGATCAGGACAGCGCCCACAGTGTTCCTTGGGCGCGCGGGGTTCGCCGGCGTGGCGCGGGCGATCGATCCGGATAGCGTGGCGGACGCCGCTGCGGGCGGCGCCGATATCGATTATGGATGGATGCTGCACGGCATAGATTTCGCCGGTGACCGCCGCCGTCGCTTCTTCCGCGCCGTCGCAGTGGCCGGGGTCGTCCACGTGCCGCCTGCCGACAGCCCGCTGGTGTTCGGGTAACGGCGTCGCGCAGGCGTGACGAACCGCGCGAACACCGCTATCCGCGCCCCATGATAAAGCGCGCCCTGCCCGTCACCCGCGAAGCCGACTTCGCCGCCTGGTACCAGTCCGTCATCACGGAGGCCGATCTCGCCGAGGAATCGGGCGTGCGCGGATGCATGGTCATCCGGCCGTGGGGCTACGGCATCTGGGAGCGGATCCAGCGCCTGCTCGACGACCGGATCAAGGCGACGGGGCACGAGAATTGCTATTTCCCGCTCTTCATCCCGCTCTCCTATTTCGAGAAGGAAGCCGAGCACGTCGAGGGCTTCGCCAAGGAAATGGCGGTCGTCACGCATCACCGGCTGGTCAGCGACGGCAAGGGCGGCCTCACCCCCGATCCCGAGGCGAAGCTGGAGGAGCCGCTGGTCGTGCGCCCGACCAGCGAGACCGTAATCGGCACCGCATTCGCCCGCTGGATTCAGTCGTGGCGCGACCTGCCCGTGCTCATCAACCAATGGGCCAACGTCGTGCGCTGGGAAATGCGGACGCGGATGTTCCTGCGCACCAGCGAATTCCTGTGGCAGGAGGGCCATACCGCCCACGCCACGCCGCAGGAGGCGCGCGACGAGACGCTGAAGATGCTCGAAGTGTACCGCGAGTTCGCCGAAACCTGCCTCGCGCTGCCGGTCGTCGCCGGCGAGAAGCCCGAGAACGAGCGCTTCCCCGGCGCGGTCGCGACCTACAGCATCGAAGCGATGATGCAGGACGGCAAGGCGCTGCAGGCCGGCACCTCGCACTTCCTCGGTACCAATTTCGCCCACGCCCAGAACATCCGCTTCCAGAATGCGGAAGGGCAGTTCGAGCATGCCAACACCACCAGCTGGGGCGTGTCGACGCGGATGATCGGCGGGGTCATCATGGTCCACGGCGACGACGCTGGCCTGCGCGTGCCGCCGCGCATCGCGCCGTGGCAGATCGTGATCGTGCCAATGCTGCGCGACGCACCCGAAGACGCGGCGCTGGTCGACTATTGCAAGGCGTTGCAGGCCGAGCTGGCGAAGGGCGTGGCGCTCGGCGAGCCGATCCGCGCGCTGCTCGACCTGAAACCCGCCAAGGCCGCGACCAAGCGCTGGGGCTGGGTCAAGAAGGGCGCGCCGATCGTGATCGAGGTCGGCGGGCGCGACATGGCGGGCGGCAACGTGTCGGTGATCCGCCGCGACCGGCTGTACCGCGAGGACGGCAAGCTCGATTCGCAGGTGGTCGCCAAGGACGCGCTGGTCGCCGACGCTGCGGCGATGCTCGAGGGCATCCAGGCCGGGCTGTTCGAGGAAGCGCATGACCGCCTGCGCGCCAGTATCGCACCCGTCGAAGACTGGGCGGGGGTCGAGGCGATGTTCGCCGACGCGACCAAACCCGGCTGGGCCGACGTCCGCTGGTCGAAGCCGACCGGCGCCGCGCTCGACGCGGTGGTCGCGCGGCTGAAGGCGCTGAAGCTCACGATCCGCAACGCCCCGATGGGCCAGACGGGTGCTGATTCCGGCCCGTGCATCTTCACCGGCGAACCGGCGGTCGAGCGCGTGCTGATCGGGCGCGCCTACTGATGGGCGTGTGGCAGCGGGCTTTCGAACTGGCGGACCTGACCGCGCTCGGCGCGGCGACGTTGCCGGGGCATGTCGGCATCGAATTCACCGCGCGTGGCAACGACAGCCTGACCGCGCGCATGCCGGTCGATGCGCGAACGCACCAGCCGTTCGGGCGGCTGCACGGTGGCGCTTCGGTCGTGCTGTCGGAGACGGTCGCGTCGGTGGCGGCGACGATGGCGCTGCCCGAGGGCAAGGTCGCGGTCGGGCTGGAGATCAACGCCAACCACATCCGGCCCGCCATGTCCGGCCACGTCCATGCCACCGCGACCGCCGAGGCGATCGGGCGCACGACTCAGGTGTGGACGGTTCGGATCGTCGACGACGCGGGCAAGTTGGTGTGCCTCTCGCGGATCACGCTCGCGGTGATCGAGGCAGGGTGATTCAGTCCGTCGCGCTACCGATGCGCCCGTTCGCCCTGAGCGAAGTCGAAGGGCTTAGTTTGGGGCATGTGCTTCGACTGCGCTCAGCACGAACGGAAAAAAGGACGTGAGCGCGCCGGCTTTCGACGCCATCATCCTCGGCGGCGGCGCTGCCGGGCTGATGTGCGCCGCGGTCGCCGGGCAGCGCGGGCGGCGCGTGCTGGTGATCGACCATGCCCCCCGCGTCGGGCAGAAAATCCTGATCTCGGGCGGCGGGCGGTGCAATTTCACCAACATCCACACCGCGCCCGACCGCTACATCTCCGCCAACCCGCATTTCGCCAAGTCGGCGCTCGGTCGCTACACCGCCGCGGATTTCGTGGCGCTGGTCGATAGCTATGGCATCGCGTGGCATGAGAAGACGCTCGGGCAATTGTTCTGCGACGGCTCGGCGCAGGCGATCGTCGATCTGCTGCTCGCCGAATGCGCGAAGGGCGGGGTCGAGATAGCGACCGGCCACGCGATCCGCGACGTGACCCACGCCGACGCGTGCTACGCGGTGACGTTCGGACCCCACACCGCCTCCGCGCCGGCGCTGGTCATCGCCACCGGCGGGCCGTCGATCCCGAAGCTTGACGCGACCGGCTTCGCCTATGATCTCGCGCGCCGTTTCGGGCTGAAGATCGTCGAGCCGCGTCCGGCGCTCGTCCCGCTGACGCTGGCGGGCGAAGACATGCTGTTCCGCGAGATCGCCGGCGTTTCGACCGAAGTGACGGCACGCGCCGGCAAGGCGGCGTTCCGCGAGGCGGCGCTGTTCACCCACCGCGGCCTGTCCGGTCCCGCGATCCTTCAGGCGTCATCCTATTGGCGTCCCGGCGAGAGTATCGCCATCGACCTCACGCCTGACCGCGCGCCCGGCTGGCTGCGCGAGGCCAAGCGCGCCGCCCCGCGCATCGGCGTGAAGCGCGCGCTCGGCTTGCCCGAACGCCTCGCCGACGCGCTGGCCGACCGCCTCGCGCTGCCCGGCGAGCTCGCCAACATCGCCGACCGCAAGCTGGAGGACGCCGAGCGCCGCCTCGCCGACTGGCGCTTCACCCCCAACGGCAGCGAGGGATTCGCCAAGGCCGAAGTAACGGTGGGCGGCATCAGCACTGCCGAGCAGTCATCGCAGACGATGGCCGCGAAACGCGTGCCCGGCCTGTACGCGATCGGCGAGGCGGTCGACGTCACCGGATGGCTCGGCGGCTATAATTTCCAATGGGCCTGGGCGAGCGGCTGGGCGGCGGGGCAGGCGCTCTGACCTGACCTAGACCCGGAACCCCGAGAGCAGTTTGGGCACATGCCCGCTCTCGCCCCGCGCCTCGGCCATGAAACGGTCCTTCAGCGCCGGCACCTTCTGCACCGCCGACAGCCCCATCCGCCGCACCGCGCTCGCGGTCCGGCCGGGCACGCCGAACAGCCGCGTCAGCCCGTCGGTCGCGACCGACACCATGAACGTGTCGAGGCTGCGCCAGCGTTCGTAACGCTGGAGCAACTGCCGGTCGCCGAGATCGAGCCCGGCGCGTTTCCCCTCCACCAGCACCTCGACCAGCGTCGCCACGTCGCGGAAGCCGACGTTGACGCCCTGTCCCGCGATCGGGTGAATGCCGTGGGCGGCGTCGCCGACCAGCGCCAGCCGATCGGCGGTGATGGTCGCGGCGTGATGGAAGCCGAGTGGATAGCTCGATCGCCGGGTCAGCCCGCTGAGCTGCCCGAGGAAGCCGCCCATGCGCTTCTCCGCCTCCGCCAGCCAGCCCCGCTCGCTCAGCTTCAGCATCCCCGCCGCGTCGCCCGCGCGCACCGACCATACGATCGCCGAGCGATGCCCCTTCTCATCGTCGATCAGCGGCAGCAGCGCGAACGGGCCGCTGGGGTAGAAGATTTCGTAGGCGATGTTTGCGTGGCTCTTCTCGTGGTGGAAGGACGAAACCATCGCCGCGTGATCGTACGACCACCGCGCGACCGACAGATGCGCCGCCTCGCGCGTCGGCGAATTGCGCCCCTCCGCCGCGATCAGCAGCGGGGCGTGGACGGTGGTGCCATCGCTCAGATTCGCGGTGACGCCGAACGCCGTGCGCTCCACCGACACCGCGAGCGTCTTCATCCGCACGTCGACCAGTGGTGCTGCCTGTGCGACATCATACAGCGCGCGGCGCAGGTTGCGGTTCTCGACCATGTGGCCGAGCGCGTCGCCGGGCTCGTCCGACGCGAAGTCGAGTGCACCGGGCTCCAGACCGTCGCTGACACGAATGCCCTCTATCGGGCAGGTCATCCCCGCCAGCCGGTCGATCACCCCGATCGCGGTCAGCATCCGGTGCGGGGCGCTGGCGATCGCCGACGCGCGCCCGTCGAAACCCGCGGCCAGGATGGTGTCGGGGTCGGCGATATCGACGATGATGCTGGAGAGGCCATGCGCGTCGAGCGCGACGCCGAGCGCGCTGCCGACCAGCCCGCCGCCGAGGATGAGTACGTCCGCGCGTTCCATGGCCCCGCTCTACGCGCCCGCCCGCGCGCTGCCAACCGTCGCTTGGGGGCGCCCGCTGCCTTGACGTCGAGTCCCGCGAGGCCGAAACTGCGCGCGTTCCTCGGGGGTGTATGAATCATGGCGAGCCGCGCGGCGCCGTTCCTTTGGCGTGATACGATGAAGGCGGGGGCGAGACGGTCGGGCGCGATGCTCGGCGCGGTCGCGCTGCTGCTCGGCACGATCGCGCTGGCGCTGTCGCTGGCGAGCTTCCACCCCGGCGATCCCTCGCTCAACACCGCCGCGGGCGGGCCGCCGCGCAATCTGCTGGGCGGTGGCGGAGCGATGGTCGCCGACCTGTTGCTGACGCTCGCCGGGCCGGCGGTGGCGCTGATGCTGCCGCTGGGCCTGGTGTTCGGCAACCGGCTGTGGCGCGACATTCCGGTCGGGCGCTGGGGCCGGATGACGCGCACGACTGCGCTCGGCGTGGCGCTGATGGCGAGCGCGTTCGCATTCCTGTCGTCCGATTCGGTGCTGTACCTGCCCGGCGGGTGGGGCGGCGTGATCGGCCTGTCCGTGGCTGACGCCTGCAAATGGGCGATCGGCTTCATCGGCAATTCGGTCGCGATCCTGTGGACCGAGCGCGCGATCGGCGTCGCGCTTGGCATCGCCGGCATCGTCGTCTGGGCGAAGGGCGTCAATTTCGACATGCCCGAGCGCCGGCTGGCGCTGCCGCGCCTGCGCCGTGGCGAATCGCGCGACGCGGTGCCGTTCGACATCGAGGAGGAGGACGACGCCCTTCCCGCCCCTACGCCCGCCCCGCGCAAGGTCGCGATGCCGAGCGACCGCCCCGCCCCGGTCATCGCCGACCGCACCACCGCGCCTGCACCGGCGAAGCGCGAACAGCGCCAGACCTCGCTCGACCTGCGCGACAACTACAAGCTGCCCCCGCTCGAACTGCTGACGCCCGCACCCGCCAACGCCAAGACCGTCGTCGACAAGGCCGCGCTGGAGCGCAACGCCCGCCTGCTCGAAAGCGTGCTCGACGACTTCAACGTGAAGGGCGCGATCACCGAGGTGCGCCCCGGCCCGGTCGTGACGATGTACGAGCTGGAGCCCGCCGCGGGGATCAAGGCCAGCCGTGTCATCACGCTGGCCGACGATATCGCCCGCAACATGTCGGCGATCTCGGCGCGCGTCGCGACCATTCCGGGGCGCAGCGTGATCGGCATCGAGCTGCCCAACGCCCGGCGTGAGGCGGTGGCGCTGCACGAACTGATCGGCAGCGACGCGTTCGACGCCGCGCAGGGGCTGCCCATCGTGCTCGGCAAGAACATCGCCGGCGACCCCGTCGTCGCCGACCTTGCACCGATGCCGCATCTGCTGGTCGCGGGTACCACCGGATCGGGCAAGTCGGTCGGCCTCAACTGCATGATCCTGTCGCTGCTGTACCGGCTGACACCGGATCAGTGCCGGATGATCATGATCGATCCGAAGATGCTCGAACTCAGCATCTACAAGGGCATCCCCCACCTCCTCGCCGACGTCGTCACCGAACCGCAGAAGGCGGTGCGCGCGCTCAAATGGGCGGTCGAGCAGATGGAGGACCGCTACCGCATGATGGCGAGCGTCAACGTCCGCAGCCTGGCGAGCTTCAACGAGAAGGTCCGCGCCGCCAAGGCCAAGGGGCAGAAGCTCGGCCGCAAGGTCCACGTCGGCTACGACGACAATGGCAAGCCGATGTACGAGGAGGAAACGCTCGACCTCGCCGCGCTGCCGCAGATCGTCGTCATCGTCGACGAGCTCGCCGATCTGATGATGACCGCGGGCAAGGAAGTCGAATTCCTGATCCAGCGGCTGGCGCAGAAGGCGCGTGCGGCGGGCATCCACCTCATCATGGCGACGCAGCGCCCGTCGGTCGACGTCATCACCGGCGTCATCAAGGCGAACCTGCCCACGCGCATCAGCTTCCACGTCACGTCCAAGATCGATTCGCGCACGATTCTCGGCGAACAGGGCGCCGAACAGCTGCTGGGTAAGGGCGACATGCTCTACATGCCGGGCGGCAAGGGCACCGCGCGCGTCCACGGTCCGTTCGTCAGCGACGAGGAGGTGCAGGCGGTCGCCGACTTCTGGCGCGGTCAGGGCGAGCCCGACTATATCGACGCCGTCACCAACGACCCGGAGGGCGACGGCGGCTTTTCGATGGAAGGCGCGCCGACCGGCGACGACAGCCCCGAGGACCAGCTGTACCGCAAGGCGATCCAGCACGTCGCGCAGAGCCAGAAGGCATCGACCAGCTGGCTCCAGCGCCAGATGCGCGTCGGCTACAACTCTGCAGCCCGCCTGATCGAACGCATGGAAAAGGACGGCCTGGTCAGCCGCCCCGACCACGTCGGCCGCCGCGAAGTCCTGATGGACGAGGACGGCCGCCCGCTGGCGTGACCGTCGCGCAGCGGGAACGCCGCGGGTTCACGCCGCGTTCAAGCCGGCCTGACCAGGGGATCATAATGTTCAAATCGATTTTCGCCGCCATGCTGGCGCTCGCCGCCGCGCCTGTCCTTGGCCAATCCGCCATCGCCCAGTCCGCGCCCACGCCCGCTTCGCAGCTGGCGCAGGTGCAGCGGCATCTGGCGGGTGTGTCCTCGATGACCGCCAGCTTCACCCAGACCGATCGTGCCGGCAAGGTGCTGACCGGTACGCTGACGCTGAAGAAGCCGGGCAAGGTACGGTTCCAGTATGAGAAAGGCGTGCCGCTGCTGGCCGTCGCGGACGGCAATTCGCTGTATTTCATCGACTATTCGGTGCGGCAGGTGTCGCGTTGGCCGATCGGCCAGTCGCCGATGCGAGTATTGCTCGATCCGTCGAAGGATATTTCGGGCATCGCCACGCTCGTGCCGACCGCGAATCCCGACGTCGTCAGCGTCGAGGTGCGCGATCCCAAGCATCCCGAATACGGTCGCATCACGCTGATCTTCGCGCGCGACGCGAGTGGGCCGGCGGGGTTGCAGATGCAGGGCTGGGTCGCGCTCGATTCCCAGAACAACCGCACCACGATCCGCCTGTCGAACCAGAAGCTGAACGTGCCGGTGAGCGACGGAGCGTTCCGCTGGAACGATCCGCGGAGGTCCTCGCCCCGCGGCTGACAGTTTTCTGTATGCGCGTTCATCGGAGCGACAGGAAAAACTGCTAGTGGGCGAGGTGCGGAGGCGGGGGCTTCCCGTTTCGGGATTTTCCCCCTGTTGCCCGGAACGCTATCCGGCTCCCCCTCCTGCCTGCGTGACCAACACCAGGTCGGCCCTCGCTCCATGCCCCCGGAGCGGGGGCCTTTCCTTTTGTGGACCGCGCGCCCCCGTGACGTCCGCGCGATAAACCCCTACATCGCCGCGCAATGACACTCTCCATCGCGTCCTGGAACATCAACTCGGTGCGGTTCCGCATCGGCATCGTCGAGCAATTCCTGGCCGAGGAAGCGCCCGACGTGCTGTGCCTGCAGGAAACCAAGGTCATCGACGGCGATTTTCCGACGGCTGCGTTCAAGGCGATGGGCTACACGCACATCGTCGTCCACGGCCAGCGCATGCACCACGGCGTCGCGATCGTCAGCCGGGTGCCGCTGGTCGAGGACAACCGGCTCGACTGGCAGGCGAATGGCGAGGCGCGGCATGTCGGCGTGCGGCTGGAAAACGGTCTGCGGCTGGAGAATGTCTATGTGCCGGCGGGCGGCGACATTCCCGACCGGGAGTTGAACCCGAAATTCGGGCAAAAGCTCGATTTCCTTCAGCGCATGACCGAGTGGTCGTCGGGGCTCGATTATCCCACGCTGCTGGTCGGCGATTTCAACGTCGCGCCGCTCCCTGAGGATGTGTGGAGTCACAAGGCGCTGCTCGACGTCGTCAGCCATACGCCCGTTGAGGTCGAGGCGCTGGCGCGGTTGCAGGCGGCGCATGATTGGGTCGATCTGGGGCGGCACTTCCACCCCGCGCCGGCGCGGCTGCATACGTGGTGGAGCTACCGCGCGAAGGAGTGGGCGGCATCGGATCGCGGGCGGCGCCTCGACCATATGTGGGCGAGCCCTGCGCTGGCCGCAAATGCGGTGGCGCACCGCGTGTGCGAGCCGTGCCGCAGCTGGCTGAAACCCTCCGATCATGTGCCACTCATCACCGAGTTCGACCTATGACGGAGACGCGCGACGTCGCGAAAGCGATCGACGCGCTGCGCCGCGGCTGGCCGATCGCGATTGCCGCGCCCGGCGAGGATGCGCTGACGCTGCTGGCAGTGGAGACCGCCGATCCGCGCCGGCTGGATGCGTTCGCGTCGACCGGACAGGCATCACTGCTGATCTCCAACGGCCGCGCCGCGACCCTGAAGCTGACCAATCAAATCGCCGCCGCCGATCCCGATCACCCCGTCGTCATCGCGCCGGCGCCGTGGATCGATTTCGCAGCGGCGACGGCGATCGCCGACCCGCAACTCGACCTGTCGACGCCGCTGAAGGGGCCGTTCCGCACCCAGGAAATAGCCCGGCCGCTGGCCGCCGCCGCGGCGCTGCAACTGGCGCGGATCGCCGGGCTGTTGCCGGCCTTCTTCACCGACGGCATCTATCCCGAGATCACGATCACGCCCGAAGCGATCCGCGCACATGAATCGGCCACGCGCCTGCACATCGCGACGCGCGCGCGCCTGCCGATCGCGGGGGAGGAGGATGCCGAGATCGTCGCGTTCCGCACGCCCGAATCCGCCGGTGAGCATATCGCGCTCATCATCGGCCAGCCCGACGGCACGCTCCCGCTCGTCCGCCTGCACAGCGAATGCCTGACCGGCGACGTGCTGGGCAGCCTGAAGTGCGACTGCGGACCCCAGCTGCACGAGGCGCTGCACCGTATCGGCGGCGCCGGCTGGGGCATATTGCTGTACCTGCGGCAGGAGGGGCGCGGGATCGGGCTGGTCAACAAGCTGCGTGCCTACGCGCTGCAGGATCAGGGGTTCGACACCGTCGACGCCAACACGCGGCTGGGATTCGCGGTCGATGCGCGCGATTTCGCGGTGGCGGCGCGGATGCTCGACCTGCTGGGGCAGCGCCGGGTGCGGCTGCTCACCAACAATCCGGCGAAGGTCGCGGGGCTGGAGGCGCAGGGCATAACGGTTGCCGAGCGGGTGCCCCTCGCGCTCCCCGCCAACCCTCACAACGCGCGCTACCTCGCGACCAAGCGCGATCGCACCGGTCATCAGTTGTGACATGCGCCGGCTGATCGTGGTGTTCGGCGCGGCGGTGCGCGCCGACGGATCGGCCAGCCCGACGCTGGCGCGGCGGATCGCGATCGCCGAAAGAGCCGTACTGGCCGACGACCAGAACGAAATCCTGTGCTCGGGCGCGGTCGGCGATCACCCGCCATCCGAAGCGGCGGTGATGGCGGCGCTGCTCGCGCGCAGCATCGATCCGGCGCGCATCCACCGCGACGACCGCAGCCGCGATACCTTGCAGACCGTGGCGGCGGCTGTCGCCTTCACCCGCGCCCACGGCTTCGACCGCTGCGTCGCCTGCACCGACCGCTATCATCTGCCGCGGGTGCGCATGCTGTTCTGGCTGTTCGGCATGCCTGGCGACACGGTGTCGAGCGCGCGCGGCGAGCATCGCGGGTCACGCGCCTACCTTACCAAGATGCGCCTGCGTGAGGCGGCGGCGCTGCCCTATGACCTTGTCGCCGGCGCCTGGGCGGTCAGGCGAGCAGCGCGGCGACGGCGGTGAAGTCCGCTGCGACCGCGTCGGCGCCGAGCGCGCGGAGGCGGTCGGCGTGGCCGATGCCGCAGTGGGTGCCGGCGCACAGGCCGATGACATAGCCGCCCGACGCCACCGCGCCGGTCACGCCCACCGGCGAATCCTCGATGATCGCGCAGGCCCCGATGGCGACGCCGAGCACGGCGGCGGCGTGGAGGTAGAGGTCGGGCGCCGGCTTCCCGCGCACGACATGCTCGCGGCCCGAATAGATGTGATCGCCGAACGCGTCGGACAAACCGATGTGGGCGAGGTGCGCGCGGATCCAGGCGGTCGAGCTGGACGACACCACCGCTTTCGGCAGGTCCGCGGGCAGCGCGCGGATGAAATCGACCGCGCCCGCGACCGATCCGACCCCTTCCGCAAGCGCCCGAGCATCCTCGGCGGCGCGGGCGGTGTGAAAATCGTCGGGAACCACCCGCCCGATCCACCGCTCGATCGCGCCGATGAAGTCCGCGCCGGCCAGCCCCATGAAGTTCGCCATCGAATCCTCAGGCGACGTCGGATGGCCGATGCCGGTCAGATAGTCGGCGATCTGGGCGTTGCCGGCGGCCTCGCTTTCGACCAGCACCCCGTCGAAATCGAACAGCAGCGCCTCGAACCGCACCGGCAGAGTCACGCGCGCGTACCGAACAGCGCGGTGCCGACGCGGACATGGGTCGCGCCGAGCGTCACCGCAGTCTCGACATCGTCCGACATGCCCATGCTGAGGCCATCGAGCCCGTGGTCGCGTGCGAGCTTTGCCAGCAGCGCGAAATAGGGTGCCGGCTCCAGCCCGACGGGAGGCACCGCCATCAGCCCGGCGAGCGGCAGGTCGGCGGCGCGCGCCTCCGCCAGCAAAGCCGGCAGATCGGCGACCGCGCAGCCGCCCTTCTGCTCCTCGTCGCCGATGTTCACCTGGATGAAGCATGCCGGGCGGCGGTCCTGCCCGTCCATTGCCTTGGCGAGCGCCGCGACCAGCGACGCCCGGTCGACCGAATGGATCGCGTCGAACAGCGCGATCGCTTCGGCGGCCTTGTTCGACTGGAGCTGACCGACGAGGTGCAGCGCGATGCCGGGCGTTTGCTCGCACAGCACCGGCCATTTCTCGGCGGCTTCCTGCACGCGATTCTCTCCGAACACGCGCTGGCCCGCCGCGATCAGCGGGCGGATCGCGGCGACGTCGTGCATCTTCGATACCGCAATCAGCGTGACGTCGTCGGTATCGCGACGCGCGATCTTGGCGGCGCGGGTGATCCGGGCGTGGACATCGGCCAGGCGGCGGGCGGCATCGTCGGACTGCATCCGCGGCGCTATAGGGAGCGTCATGCCCCGCCGCCACCCCACGTCTACGCGCGCTCTGCCCCGCGTCTGGCTGATGACCGACCCGCGGCTGGGCGATGCCCTGTGGACGGCGCTGGAGCGGTTACCGCGTGGCGCAGGCGTGGTGTTCCGGCATTATGACGCCCCCGAGCGCGCCGTGCTGTGGGCGCGCGTGCGCCGGATCGCGCGACGGCGGGGGTTGATGCTGATGTCGGCGGGAGAGCCGCTGCGCGGCGCCGATGGCGTGCACAATGGTCGCGGCACGGGGCTGCGCAGCCGGGCGGTGCATTCGCGGCGCGAGATGGTCGCGGCGGCGCGCGAAGGGGCCGATGTGGTGTTCGTGTCGCCGATATTCGCCACCCGATCGCATCCCGGCGCGCGGACGCTCGGGCGCATGCGCCTTGCGAGCCTAGTCGGCGCCGCGCCCATGCCGGTGATCGCGCTGGGCGGAATGACCGCGGCCCGTTTCGCGTCACTGAAAATGACGGGCGTGTATGGTTGGGCGGGAATCGACGCGTGGATTTCCGCGCCCGATGCCGATTAGGGAGCCGACCGCCATCCGGCAGCCGGATCAGAAGCGGAAGGCGGTTCCGACGTACACCGACTGGCTGTCGCGACGATTGTCGGTCAGCTGCGGCAGGCGCTCACGCTCGCTCTTGTAGCGCACGCCCGCGGTCAGATCGAGATTGCGGGCGATCGAATAGGCGCCGCCGACATCGACCGAATAGCTGGGCTCCTCCGCGACCAGACGCGGCTGGTTGGCGAGCGGACGGGCCGCCTCCGCCTTCACGCGACCGCTGAAGGCCTTGCCGGTGTAGCTGACGCCGACGTCGGCGCTCTCCCGACTGCCCGGCTGCCCGGCGAGATCGACCTTGGCGAGGTCGCCCGACAGCGCGAACCGCTTCCAGCTGACCGCGACGCCCAGATTATAGGCGATCGGCGCGAGAGCGACCGCCGCGGGCTGCGCCGCCGATTCGCCGGCGACATTGGCGCCGCGCGTCGTCCGCGCGCGAACCGCGACGCTCAGCGCACGACCGCCGCGACCGGCGCTCGACGGGGTGAAGCGGAAACCGCTGCCGGTGGTGCCCGCACGCGCCAGAACGGCGGCGAGTCGCGGATCGGCGGAAGCGGGCGTGAACGACCCGATGTCGCTGGTCGGCACCGTCGCCGCACGGCGCGGCACCAGCGTGCGCGCGTCCTCCGCACCGATCGCGGGCGCGACAGCAGCCGCCACGGCGATGGCCGCGGCGAGCGTCGTTCCGGCAATGATGCGATTCGCGACCATGCGAGCCCCGGTTCCTTGCGTTGCTATGCGGTACCACGGAAGAAGCGCGATGTTCCACCGCAGAGAATCTTTTCGTGCGAGTGTTGCAGCTTATCCACAGGTCGCCGGGATGCTTGCGGCCATGCCCCCAGCTTCTATAGAGGCGTGTCGGGCCGGTTCGCCATGCGGACGGGCCCGCGAACAGATTTTTGCCCTGCCTTCGAGGATGTGCCGATGACCCCCCGTACGCGTATCGCCCTGATGAGTGTCGCGATGCTGGCGCTGGCCGCCTGCGGTCGCGGCGGCGATCGTCCGAAGGCCGATCTGGCCGCGTCGCAGGTGACGACGATCGGCGTGAACAGCTATCTGTGGCGCGCCAGCCTGGAGACGCTGCGCTTCATGCCGCTGCTCCAGACCGATTCCAACGGCGGCGTCATCGTGACCGACTGGTATCCGAACCCGAGCCAGCCGAACGAGCGGATGAAGGTGACGGTGACCATCCTCGACCGCGACCTGCGCGCCGATGCGCTGAGCGTCGCGGCGCTGCGTCAGGTCAACCAGGGCGGCCAGTGGGTCGCGGCGCCCGTCCAGGCGGCGACCGTGCAGAAGCTGGAGGACATCATCCTCACCCGCGCCCGCGACCTGCGTCGCGGCGCGGTGGCGGGCTGATCCGCCGGTGGGCGGTCCTCGCCGCCCGGACCCGTTTTTCGATAAGGTGATGTGAACATGTCGCGTTTCAACGCGCTGTCGGCCGACGCCCGCTGGCAAGCGGTGTGGGACGAGCGCGCGACCTTTGCCGCCCGCGACGACAGCCCCCGGCCCAAGAGCTACGTGCTCGAGATGTTTCCCTATCCGTCGGGAAAAATCCACATGGGCCACGTCCGCAATTACACGATGGGCGACGTGCTGGCGCGGTTCCGGCGGATGACCGGGCACGAGGTGCTCCACCCGATGGGCTGGGACGCGTTCGGCATGCCCGCCGAGAATGCGGCCATGGAAAAGGGCGTGCATCCCGGCGCCTGGACCTACGACAATATCGCATCGATGAAGGCGCAGCTGAAGCGGCTGGGCTTCGCGCTCGACTGGAGCCGCGAGCTCGCGACCTGCGACCCCGCCTATTACGGCCACGAACAGGCGCTGTTTCTCGACCTGCTGGCCGCGGGCCTCGTCTATCGCAAGGAATCGTCGGTCAACTGGGACCCGGTCGACATGACCGTGCTCGCCAACGAGCAGGTGATCGATGGCAAGGGCTGGCGTTCGGGCGCGACGGTCGAGCGGCGCAAGCTGAACCAGTGGTTCCTGAAGATCACCGACTTCGCCGACGAGTTGCTCGACGGGCTGGATACCCTTGAGCATTGGCCCGACAAGGTTAAGCTGATGCAGGAAAACTGGATCGGCAAGTCGCAGGGTCTGCAATTCCGCTTTGCCCTCAGTGACGGCGGTTCGGTCGAGGTCTTCACCACCCGCCCCGACACGATCTTCGGCGCCAGCTTCGTCGCGGTGGCGGCGGATCATCCGATCGCGCAAGGCTTGGCGAGCGACCCCGCGGTCGCCGACTTCATCGCGGCGTGCAAGGCGGGCGGCACGTCGGCTGCCGAAATCGAGACGCAGGAGAAGCTCGGCTACGACACCGGCCTGACCGCGCAGCATCCGTTCGATCCCGCGATCCAGCTGCCGGTGTACATCGCCAACTTCGTGCTGATGGAATACGGCACCGGCGCGGTGTTCGGCGTGCCGGCGCACGACCAGCGCGACCTGGATTTCGCGCGCAAGTACAGTCTGCCGGTGCGCCGCGTGGTGTCGGACGGCGACGCCACCGATCCGTTGTTCGCCGGCGACGAGGCCTATACCGGCCCCGGCACGCTGGTGAACTCGCACTTCCTCGACGGAATGGACGTCGCCGACGCCAAGCGCACGGTAATCACTCGCGCGGAGGACGACGGCTGGGGCCGCGGCACGACCGTGTGGCGCCTGCGCGACTGGGGGGTGAGCCGCCAGCGATACTGGGGCACGCCGATCCCGATCATCCACTGCGATGCCTGCGGCGTCGTGCCGGTGCCCAAGGATCAGCTGCCGGTCGTGCTGCCAGAGGACGTCAGCTTCGACGTTCCCGGCAACCCGCTCGACCGCCACCCGACCTGGAAGCACGTCGCCTGCCCGACCTGCGGCGGCGATGCGCGGCGCGAGACCGACACGCTCGACACCTTCGTCAATTCGAGCTGGTACTTCATCCGCTTCGCCAGCCAGCCCGACGACCAGCCGTTCGACAAGGCCGTGGCCGAGCAATGGCTGCCGGTCGGGCAATATATCGGCGGGGTCGAACATGCGATCCTGCACCTGCTCTACGCCCGTTTCTGGACGCGCGCGCTGAAGCATATCGGCAAGCTCGACGTCGCCGAGCCGTTCGCCGGCCTGTTTACGCAGGGCATGGTGACGCACGAGACGTACAAGGATCCCGCCGGCATCTGGCTGGCGCCCGAACAGGTCGAGGGCGGCACGGTCATCGCGACCGGCGAGCCGGTGACGGTCGGCCGCGTCGAGAAGATGTCGAAGTCGAAGAAGAACACGGTCGACCCCTCGCCGATCGTCGATCGCTACGGTGCCGACGCAGTCCGGTGGTTCATGCTGTCCGATTCGCCGCCCGAGCGCGACCTGCCGTGGAGCGAAGCCGGCATCGAGGGCGCGTGGCGCTTCGTCCAGCGCGTGTGGCGGCTGGTCACCGCGGAGGGCGCGACGACCGCCGCCGGCGACGACACCGCGATCACCCGCCTGCTCCACCGCACGATCGCCGGCATCGCCGAGGATGTCGAGGCGCTGGCCTTCAACAAGGCGGTGGCGAAGCTCTACACGCTGGTCGCCGCACTGGAAAAGGCGCAGCCGTCCGCCGCCCGCGCCGACGCGATCGCGACGCTCCCGCGGCTGGTCGCGCCGATGATCCCGCACGTCGCAGAGGAATTGTGGGAAGCGCTCGGCAACCTCGGCCTCGTCGCCGATGCCGCCTGGCCCGAGGTGGACCCGGCGCTGCTGGTCGACGATTCGGTTACCGTTGCGGTGCAGGTCAACGGCAAGCTGCGCGACACGCTGACCGTCGCCAAGGGGTCGGCGAAGGACGCGCTGGAGGCCGCGGCGCTCGCCTCGCCGCACGTCCAGCGCATCCTCGACGGCGCGGCACCGAAGAAAGTGATTGTCGTCCCCGACCGACTGGTCAACATCGTCGCATGATCCGCCTCGCTGCCCCGCTCGCCCTGATGCTCCTGCTGTCGGCGTGCGGCCTGCGCCCGCTGTACGGCGGGGTGAACAGCCCGGCACGCGCGACGCTGGGCGCGGTGCAGGTCGCGCCGATCGAAGGGCAGGCAGGCTATCTCGTTGCGACCGCGCTGCGCGACCGGCTGGCCGCGGGCGATGCCGCGGCACCGCGCTACCGCCTCGACGTGCGGCTCGACGACCGCATCACCGGGCTTGGCGTGCGGCGCGACGACAGCATCTCGCGCGAGCGCCGGACGCTGCGCGCACGCTACCAGTTGGTCGATCTCGCCCGCGGCACGACGCTCCTCGATGCCACCGCGGGATCGGATGCGGGTGTCGATGTCGTCGGCTCCGAATATGCGACGATCGCCGCCGAGCAGACCGCGCTGGAGCGGCTGTCGGGAATTATCGCCGACCAGATCGTCGCGCGCCTGGCGCTCTATGCCGACCGCGCGGCGGAGGCCGCGCCGACCGCGACGCCATGAAGGCCAACGCCGGCCAGATCGCCACCGCGATCGACCGCGCCGCCGCGGGCAACGGCGATATCCGACTGTTCCTGATCCACGGGCCCGACGAATCGGGTGCGATGGAGCTGGCCGCGCGCATGGCCCGCGCGATCGGCGCCGATGCCGAGCGTATCGACCTCGACGGCGCGTCGCTGAAGGCGCAACCCGGGCGTCTCGCCGACGAGGCGGCATCGCTGTCGTTGTTCGGCGGCAAGCGTTTCGTCCGCGTGACCGCGATGGGCGAGGAATCGCTCGAGGCCGTCACGCTGCTGCTCGGCCTGCCGGTCGCGGGGACGCCGGTGGTGGCCATCGCCCCCAGCGTTAAGGCCAGCGGCAAGCTGGTGAAGCTGGCGCTGTCCGCTCCCGCGGCGATGGCGTTCGCCTGCTACGTGCCCGAGGGTGCCGACGCCGCGCGCATCGCCGCCAACATCGCGCGCGAGCAAGGCGTGCGCCTGACCGGGTCGACCGCCGCGACGATGGTCGCCGGGGCTGGCGGCGACCGCGCGATCCTGACGCGCGAGATCGAGAAGCTGGCGCTGTACCTCGACGCCGCGCCCGACCGTCCGAAGGAAGCCGACGAGGATGTGCTGGCGCGCATCGGCGCCAACATCGACGACAGCGAAATGGCGCGGGCGATCGCTGCGGTAATCGACGGCGCGCCTGCCGTGTTCGGTCCGGAGATGGCGGGCGTCGAAGCGGCGGGGATGGCGATCCCGATGCTGCGCGGACTCTCGCGGCGGCTGATCGCGCTCGCCGACATGCGCGCCGAAGTCGACAGCGGCGCCTCAGCGGAATCGGTGGTCGAGAAGCACCGGGTGTTCTGGAAGGAAAAGGCGAGCACGATCCGAGCCTTGCGCCGCTGGACCGCGCCGCAGATCGCCGCCGGCGTGGCGCGGGTACGGCGTGCCGAGCGCGGCATCCTGTCGGGCGGCGGCGCGGCATCGGTGACGGTCGCGCACGACACGCTGGCGATCGCGGGCGCCGCCGCGCGTCGCTAGATCCGCTCCCCGCGCGTGAGCTTAGATCCGCTCCCCCCGGCGTAGGTTAAATCCGCTCCCCGCTCAGGCGTTGGCAGACCATGTCGAGCTGATCGAGCGTCGAGTATCCGAGCGACAGCGTGCCGCCCTTCTCGCTGTGCGCGATCTTCACCCGCAGGCCGAGCAGGTCGCCCAACTGGCGTTCGAGCGCGGCGATATCGGCATCGCGCTCACCGCCGCCTTCCTTCGCGCGCTTGCCGCTGGCCGGTGCCGGCTTCACCGCGCGGGCGAGGCGCTCGGTGTCACGCACCGACAATCCCTCGTCCGCAACGCGCCGCGCGAGCCCTGCGGCGTCGGGGGTCCCGATCAGCGCGCGGGCGTGGCCCATCTCGATTTCGCCGGTTACCAGCATAGCCCGCACCGGCGAAGGAAGATCGAGCAATCTCAACAGGTTGGAGACGTGGCTCCGCGACTTGTTGACCAGCTTGCCCAGCGCGTCCTGGGTGTGGCCGAACTGCCGGATCAGCCGCGCATAGGCTTCGGCTTCCTCGATCGCGTTCAGGTCCGCGCGCTGGATATTCTCGACCAGCGCGATTTCCATCGTCTCGGCATCATCGAGCTCGCGCACGACCACCGGGACCTCGTGCAGCCGCGCGCGCTGCGCCGCGCGCCACCGCCGCTCGCCCGCGACGATCTGATAGTCGTGGCCGTGCGGGCGCACGACGATCGGCTGGATCAACCCACGTTGCGCGATCGAGCGCGCCAGCTCCTCCAGCGCATCCTCGTCGAAATGGCGACGCGGCTGGTCGGGATGCGGGGCAAGCGCGCTGACCGGCAGCATGCGCAGCCCCGACGGCATCGACGCCGAGCCGTCGGCGGCGATCGGCGCCTCGATCACCGCATCGCCGAGCAGGGCACTCAATCCGCGCCCGAGGCCGGGGCGCGCCTTGCGGGACGGGGCAGGAGCGGGAGCGGGTTCGGTCATGCTGCCTTCGCCAATCGGGGGAGCCGGGAAATCACTTCGCGGGCCAGTGCGATATACGCCTGCGATCCCGTGCAACGATGATCGTAGATCAGGGCGGGCATGCCGTGGCTCGGCGCCTCGGAGAGACGGACGTTGCGTGGGATGACGGTGTCGAACACTACGGGGCCGAGCACGGCGCGGACATCGTCGGACACCTGGTCGGTCAGGCGGTTGCGGCGATCGTACATGGTCAGCACCACCCCCAGGATCGACAGTCCGGGATTGAATCGCGAACGGATGCGCTCGACCGTGGTGAGCAGCTGGCTCAGGCCCTCCAGCGCAAAAAATTCGCATTGCAGCGGTACCAGCAGCGCGTGCGCGGCGATCATCGCGTTGATCGTCATCAGCCCCAGCGAGGGCGGGCAATCGATCAGGACCACGTCCCACCGTGCATCGCTGCGCGCGATGGTGCGGTCGAGGCGGTGCGTCCGCTCCTCGAACTCGATCAGCTCGATCTCCGCGCCCGACAGATCGACCGTCGACGGCACGATATCGAGCCGCGGAACCCGCGTCGGGATCGCCGCTTCGATCAGGCTGCAATCGCGGATCAGCAGGTCATAGCTCGACAGCGTCCGATCGGCGCGCGCAATGCCGAGACCGGTCGAGGCGTTGCCCTGCGGATCAAGGTCGATAAGCAACACGCGCGATCCGGTCGCGGCGAGCGCCGTGCCGACGTTGATCGCGGTCGTGGTCTTACCCACTCCGCCCTTCTGATTGGCGATCGCGATGACTTTCATCGCCGCCGCACCTGCGTCGCCACCACGATTCCCGAGTTCGGATTTACGATGCTCTGTTTCACGTGGAACGTACCGTGCCACGATCGCTCCGCAGCCGCTACCTCGGATTGCGCCGACGCGCCCTTTGGCAGGATGAAGCAGGTCGAGCGATCGGAGAGATGGCGGGTGGCGTCGAACAGCGCCGGCATCGTTGCCACCGCCCGCGCCGATATCACATCGAACGGCCCCCCGGTCGCATTCTGCGCCTTGGCCGGCACGACGGTGACGCGATCAGCGATACCGAGCGTCTCGGCGCATTCTTCCAGAAACGTCACACGCAACCGGCGCGGTTCTATAAGGGTGACAGCCAAGTCCGACAACACCGCCACCACCAGGCCTGGAAGCCCCGCGCCCGACCCAACGTCTGCCCAGGTTGCGGCCCCTTGCGGCGCGAGCGGGAGCAGCTGCGCCGAATCGACGAGGTGGCGGCTCCACATCGTCGCCACCGTGGACGGCGCGATGAGGTTCTGCTGGTCGGCGCCGACGGTGAGAAACGCCGCGTAGCGATCGAGCCTATCTTCGGCCGCTGCGCCGAAACGATCGGCGATCCAGGCGCGTGCCTCCTCTTCGGTCACGCGGCGCGCCGTTTCACGTGGAGCAGGATGGCGGACAGGGCTGCGGGCGACACCCCGCGGATACGCCCCGCCGCGCCGAGCGAAGGCGGACGCGCCGCGCTCAACCGCTCGACCATCTCGGTGGAGAGCCCAGGGATCAGCGCATAATCGATATCGGGCGCGAGGGGGGTCGCTTCGCCGGTCGCGAGGGCTGCGACTTCCGCCGCCTGCCGCTCGATATACGGGGCATAGCGCGCGTCCTCGACGAACTCGGCGAACAGATCGGGCGCGATGGCGTCGAGATTTTCCGCCAACGAACCCGGGTCGATGCCGGGCACGCGCAGCCACTCGCGCGCGCTGCGGCGGCTGCCGTCGCGCGTCACCGGCGCGCCACGGTCGGCGACCGTATCGGCTGTCATCATGTGCGCGAATGCGGCATCGAGGTGCGCACGGTGCGCAGTCCGTTCGCGCAGCCGGGCACTGCGCTCGGTTCCGATCAGGCCGTGGCGCTCGCCGATTGCGGTCAGCCGCGTCTCGGCATTGTCGGCGCGCAACGACAACCGGTGCTCGGCGCGCGCGGTGAGCATGCGGTACGGCTCGGTCACGCCCTGCAACACCAGATCGTCGATCATCACGCCGAGGTAGCTGGTCGCGCGGTCGAGCCTGAGCGGCGCGGCGCCGAGCGCGTGGGCAGCGGCATTCGCGCCCGCCACCAGCCCCTGCCCGGCGGCTTCCTCATACCCGGTCGTGCCGTTGATCTGGCCCGCGCAGAACAGCCCGGGCAGCATCGCCACCTCCAGACTGTGGTCGAGCGCCCGCGGATCGATATGATCATATTCGACCGCATAGCCCGGCACCACGATCCGCGCCGCTTCCAGCCCAGGAATCGAGGCGATCATCGCCGCCTGCACGTCGCGCGGCAGCGAGGTGGAGATGCCGTTCGGATAGACCAGCGGATCGTCGAGCCCTTCCGGCTCCAGGAACACCTGGTGCCCGGTGCGGTCGGCGAACCGGCGCACCTTGTCCTCGATCGACGGGCAATAGCGCGGCCCGTCCGCGGCGATCGCACCGCTATACAGCGGCGAGCGATCGAACGCGGCGCGGATCAGGTCGTGCGTGTGCTCGGTCGTGCGCGTGATCGCGCAGGCGAGCTGCGGCAGGGCGCGATCCTGAGACATGGGCGACATCGTCCAGTCATGGGCATCGGACGGCTGCGCCTCCAGCGCACCCCAATCGATCGTTCGCCCGTCCAGCCGCGGCGGCGTGCCGGTCTTCATCCGCGCGATCGGGAGGTCCATCGCGCGCAGCCGCTGGCCAAGCATCGTCGCGGCACGCTCACCGGTGCGCCCACCCGCCTCGCGCTCGTCGCCCCGGAAAATTCGTCCGCCCAGAAACGTGCCGGTCGCGAGCACGACGGCGTGCGCGTCGATGACGGTGCCGTCGCCGAGTAACAGTCCGCCGACGCGACCGCCGCGGACAACCAGATCGGCGGCCTCGCCCGCGACGATGGTGATGCTTGGCTGATCGCCCAGCAAACCGGCGATGGCCGCGGCGTAGCGGCGGCGGTCGGCCTGGATGCGCGGGCCGTGGACGGCAACTCCCTTGCTGCGGTTGAGCATCCGGTAATGGATTGCCGCTCGGTCAGCAGCGCGTGCCATCAACCCGTCGAGCGCGTCGACCTCGCGCACCAGATGCCCCTTGCCTATCCCGCCGATCGCCGGGTTGCACGACATCGCCCCAATCATACCCGGGTCCAACGTGACCAGAGCCACCCGCGCACCGCAACGTGCCGCAGCGGCGGCGGCCTCGGTGCCGGCGTGGCCGCCGCCGACTATGATGACATCGAATTGCGACATGGCACCGCTCTACGCATCCGCACCGCCCCGGTCAAAAAAGCCGGGCACGTTTCACGTGGAACATCATTTGCCGATGCAAAATCCCGCGAACAGAGCGTCGAGCACCGCCTCGGTATCGGCGCGCCCGGTCAGCCGATCGAAAGCGCGGCGCGCCGACCGCAAATCCTCAGCGACCAGCAGCGGATCGCTCGCCTCCGCTGCATCGCGCAGGTTCGATGCTGCACCGCGGCATAGCTCGCGTTGCCGGGCGTTGAGCGCCGGCACATCCGCGGTCGGCAACAGCGTCGCCGCTCGGTGCTCCAACGCGGTCCACAGCGCGGCCTCGCCACCCGGTCGCACTCCGGACGCCGCGATCCGGCCTTCTGGCGTGATCTCTCGGCCCGCCACATCCACCCGCGCATGCACCGCTAGCGCGTCGGCGCGGGGCGGCGCAGCATCGCCCAGCCAGAGGAGGATATCGGCCTCGGCGATGCTCGCCTGCGCGCGCGCGATCCCAACCGCCTCGATCACGTCGTCCGTCTCCACCGCCAGACCGGCGGTGTCGGTGAACAGCCACGCGATGCCGCCGCGCACCACCGGTGCTTCGATCCGGTCGCGCGTCGTGCCCGCGATCGGCGAGACGATCGCCGCATCGCGCCCGACCATCGCGTTGAGCAGCGTCGACTTGCCGCTGTTCGGCGGTCCCGCCAGCACCACCCGGATGCCGTCGCGCAGGCGCTCGACTGGGGGCTGGTCGAGCAGCATGGCGATCTCGCGCGCCAAGTCATCGGCGTCGCGCGCGACGCGCGCCAGAAGCGCCGCCGCGTCGCCGACGTCGTCCTCGTCGTCATGGTCGATCGCCGCCTCTACCAGCGCGGACAGCGCGACGGCGCGGGCGCTCCATGCCTCGATCCGGCGGCGGAGGGTGCCGTCGGCGGCGCGCATCGCGGCACGGCGCTGCCCTTCGGTTTCGGCGGCGAGCAGGTCGGCGAGCCCCTCCGCCTCGGTCAGGTCGATGCGCCCCGCTTCCAGCGCACGGCGGGTGAATTCGCCGGGCTCGGCATCGCGCAGTCCGGTCATATCGCGTAGCGCGCCCGACACCGCCGCGACGACGGCGCGCCCGCCGTGGAGGTGAATCTCTGCAATATCCTCGCCGGTCACGCTCGCCGGGCCCGAAAAGGTCAGCACCACCGCCCGGTCGATCAGCGCCCCGTCCGCCCCCCGGATCGCGCGCAGACCGGCGTGACGCGGCGGCGGCAGGGTGCCGGCCAGCCGGGCCACCGCCGCGAATGCTCCCGGCCCACTCACCCGCAGGACCGCGATCGCCGAGGGCACCGCGCCGCTCGACACCGCAAAGATCGTGTCAGTCATGTCGGTTCGACATCAGGATTTGGCGCCGCCCTCGAACAACTTGCGCCACATCGCCATGCCGGCCTCGCCCATCGGCGCCCAGCTGCGCATCATCGTTTCGAGCATTTCGGGCGGCACCCCGCCCTGCATCGTCTCCATCATCATCGACACATATTTGTCGTGGAGCGGGGTCAGGTCCGGCAGCCCGACCGCGCGGCGCGCTTCCTCCGGCGTGCAATCGACCTCGACGTTGATCTTCATGGCCCATCCCCTAATCTGGCGAGCATGACCTATGCCCGCGATACAGCACTCCTCGCAACGCCTGTCGGCATGGTCCGGATCGAGGGCGATGCGGCGACCATCCACCGCATCGCCATCGAAACCGAGCGCCAGGCGCCGCGCCGTCCGGATGGCGCTGCGGTGCTGGCGGCGGCGGAGCAGCTCGAGGCTTGGTTCGACGGCGCGCTCCGCGACTTCGACCTGGCGCTCGCCCCGGCCCGCACACCGCGCGGGCAGGCGTTGCGCGACGGGCTGATAAAGGTCGGCTACGGCACCAGCATGACCTACGGCGCGCTCGCGCGGCAACTCGGCTCGTCGGCGCGCGCCATCGGTCAGCTGTGCGCGCGCAACCCCTTCCCCATCGTCGTGCCGTGCCACCGCATTCTGACGAGCGCCGGTCGCGACAACTATTCGGCGGGAGCCGGCGTCGAGACCAAGCGTTGGCTGATCGATCACGAGACCCGGTTCGGAGAACACCGCTGATGCTGCCCATCCTCACGCTCGCCGGCGACGGCCAATTCGACGCCTATGTCGCGCGGCCCGCAGGCACGGCGCGCGCCGCGATCGTCGTCATCCAGGAAATCTTCGGCGTGAGCGCCGGCATCCGCCGCAAATGCGACCGGCTGGCGCAGGACGGCTATCTCGCCATCGCGCCCGACCTGTTTTGGCGACTTAACCCCGGTATCCAGCTCGATCCCGATGTGCCCGAGGAGATGCAGCAGGCGCTGGACCTGATGGGCAAGTTCGACCAGGACCAAGGCATCGCCGATATCGAAGCGACGATCCGCATCGCGCGGGCGGAAATCGCCGGCGGCAAGGTCGGCTGCGTCGGCTACTGTCTGGGTGGGCGGCTGGCCTATATGACTGCGGCGCGCACCGACGTCGATGCCAGCGTCGGCTATTATGCGGTCGGCATCGATGGCCTGCTGGGCGAAAAGCACGCCATCGCCCACCCGCTGCTGCTCCACATCGCCGGGGCCGACCATTTCGTGAGCGCCGAGACACAGGCCGCGATGCACGACGGGCTCGACGACCATCCGAAGGTCACGCTGATCGATTATCCGGGCGAGGACCACGGCTTCGCCACCGAAATCGGCGCGCGCCGCTCGCCCGAGGCCGCGGACCGCGCGGATGCGGCGACAGCGGCGTTCTTCGCCGAGAACCTGGGATAGCCCGCACGCCCCGGCGTGCGGGCAATGTCAGAACAGCGTGCCGAGGCCGACTGCCGGATCGACGAACCCCTCGTAGATCATCTTGCCGGCGACGTAGAGGATCACCAGCAAGCCGATATAGGCGATCCACCTGTAGCGTTCGATGTACTTGGCGATTGCAGTGGCGGCGAGGCCCATCAGCGCGACCGACAGCAGCAGGCCGACGATCAGGATGCCGGGATGCTCCTTGGCCGCGCCAGCGACGGCCAGCACATTGTCGAGGCTCATCGACACGTCGGCGATCGCCACCGCCCAGGCGGCACCGACGAAGCTCTTGGCCGGCTTCAGGTCGACGGTTTCCTCTGCGGTCTTGCCGGGGTCGTGACGCAGCTCGCGCCACATCTTCCACGACACCCACAGCAACAGCAGCCCGCCGGCGAAAATCAGCCCCACGACCTGCATCAGCTGCGTGACCGCCAGCGCGAACACGATCCGCAGGACCAGCGCGGCGATGATGCCGATCAGGATGACCTTCTTGCGCTGGTCGGCGGGCAGGCCCGCGGCCAGCGCGCCGACGACGATCGCATTGTCGCCCGCCAGCATGACGTCGATCATCAACACCTGCAGGAACGCCGACAGCGCCGATGGGCTGCCGATGTTGGCGAAGTCGTTGACGATGTGCTGCCAGAGGTCGGTCATGCGGGCGTCCTAGTCATAAAAAAGGCGTGGGCAAAGCCCACGCCGTCGGCCGGATTGCATCCGCCGGCCGTGCCGGTGCGAGTCCAGGCGCAGCGTGCGCCGGGCCGCAGCCGTCACTGATTCATGGAATCGAAGAAATCGTCGTTGGTCTTCGAATTCTTCATCTTGTCGAGCAGGAATTCCATCGCGTCGATGGTGCCCATCTGCATCAGGATGCGGCGCAGCACCCACATCTTGCTGAGCTTGTCCTTCTCGACCAGCAGCTCTTCCTTGCGGGTGCCGGACTTGCCGACGTCGAGCGCCGGGAAGATGCGCTTGTCGGCGACCTTGCGGTCGAGGACGATTTCGGAGTTGCCGGTGCCCTTGAACTCTTCGAAGATCACCTCGTCCATGCGGCTGCCGGTGTCGATCAGGGCCGTCGCGATGATCGACAGGGACCCGCCCTCCTCGATGTTGCGCGCCGCGCCGAAGAAGCGCTTGGGCCGCTGAAGCGCGTTCGCATCGACGCCGCCGGTCAGCACCTTGCCCGATGACGGCACGACCGTGTTGTAGGCGCGACCCAGGCGGGTGATCGAGTCGAGCAGGATCACGACGTCCTTCTTGTGCTCGACCAGGCGCTTGGCCTTTTCGATAACCATTTCAGCGACTTGCACGTGGCGCGTGGCGGGTTCGTCGAAGGTCGAGGATACCACCTCGCCCTTCACGCTGCGCTGCATGTCGGTGACTTCTTCCGGGCGCTCGTCGATCAGCAGGACCAGCAGGAACACTTCGGGGTGATTGTCGGTGATCGCCTTGGCGATGTTCTGCAGCATCACCGTCTTGCCGACGCGCGGCGGCGCGACGATCAGCGTGCGCTGGCCCTTGCCCTGCGGGCTGACGATGTCGATGACCCGCGCCGACTTGTCCTTCTGGGTCGGGTCGAGCTGGTCGAGCGTCAGCTTGCTCTCGGGGTAGAGCGGCGTCAGATTGTCGAAATTGACGCGGTGGCGGACGACGTCGGGGTCGTCGAAATTGACGCTGACGAGCTTGGTGAGCGCGAAATATCGCTCGCCGTCCTTAGGGCCCCGGATCTCGCCCTCGACCGTATCGCCGGTGCGCAGCCCGAACTTACGGACCTGGTTCGGCGAGATGTAGATGTCGTCGGGACCGGCCAGGTAATTGGCCTGGGCGCTGCGCAGGAAGCCGAAGCCGTCCGACAGCACCTCGATCGTGCCCTCGCCCATGATCTGGTCGCCGTTCTCGGCCTGGATCTTCAGGATGGCGAACAGCAGATCCTGCTTGCGCAGCGTCGAGGCGCTTTCGACGCCCAGCTCCTCGGCCATGCTGACCAGCTCGGCGGGGGCTTTCTTCTTCAGGTCTTTGAGATGCATTTCGGGCGTCCGGGGAATGGGAGGCTGAGGAGGTTTCTTGGCCGCTGATCTGTCGGAAGACGACTGCGCTGGCAAAAACGGGAGGGTGCGCGCCCGCCGGGGCCGGCGGGGTCGCGTTCTCCTCGCGAATTAGGTGGCGGGCGGGGTCAAGTCAAGCAGGGCCCCGCCCCGGTTTCAGAACGGGCGAACGATCACCAGCACGACGATCGCGAAGGCGGCGAGCGCCGGCACTTCGTTGACCATGCGCAAGGTACGGCCCGAGAGCCGCCCCTCGCCGGTCGCCAGCCGCTTCGCATAGCTGACCGCCCAACCGTGATAGCCGCTCAGCAATACCACGATCAGCAGCTTGGCATGCAGCCAGCCGAGCCCCGCCCCGCCGTCGAACAGCCCGAGATTGGCGGCAAGCAACAGACCCAGCAGCCACACCGCGACCAGCGAGGGCGTCAGGATCATTCGGCGCAGCACGCCCTCGCGCTTGATCCAGCGGGCCTCCTCGGCGGCATCACCCAGTCCTTCCTGATGATAGACGAGGTAGCGCGGCAGCATGAACAGCCCGGCCATCCAGAAGATGACGAACACGACGTGCGCCGCCTTCACCCACGGATATGCGGCGCCGAGCAACCCGGTCACGCGGCGCCCCTGACGCGAGCGATCGCCTGTTCGACATGCGCGATCGGCGTGTCCTGCTGGATACCGTGCCCGAGGTTGAAGACGTGCGGGCGATCGCGGAACGCACCCAGCACGCGGTCGATCGCGGTGTCGAGCACGTCGCCGCCCGCAATCAGCGCCAGCGGGTCGAGATTGCCCTGTACCGGCAGACCGGAAGGCAACGCGGCGTCGGCCCACACGGGGTCGACCGTCTCGTCCAGCCCGATCGCGTCGGGGGCGACGCCAGTCGCATAGGCGGCGAGCTTGCCGCCCGCGCCCTTCGGAAAACCGATGATCGGCGTGTCGGGGTGAAGCGCGCGCAGGCGGCGCACGATCTCCGCATTCGGCGCGATGACCCAGCGCTCGAACTCGGCGGGGCTGAGGCTCCCGGCCCAGCTGTCGAACAGCTGCACCGCCTCGACCCCCGCGGTGATCTGCCCCGAGAGATAAGTGACAGTCAGCGCGACGATCGCGTCGATGATCGACTGGAATGCCTGCGGGTCACGGTAGGCGAAGCGCCGCGTCTCGGCCTGGTCGCGACTGCCTTGGCCGGCGACCATATAGGTCGCGACGGTCCAGGGGCTGCCGGCAAAGCCCAAAAAGGTGACCTGTGGGGGCAATGCCGCAGCCACCCCGCGGACGGTCGCATAGACCGGCTCGAGCCGCTCAGGTGCCGGCTGGAGCGTCTCCAGCGCATGATCGACCAAGGTCGGCGCCAGACGCGGCCCCTCGCCCACCTCAAACCACAGATCCTGGCCGAGCGCCCACGGCACCATGAGGATATCGGAAAACAGGATGGCGCCGTCGAAGCCGAAGCGGCGGATCGGCTGGAGCGTGATCTCGGTCGCCGCCACCGGATCGGTCGCCAGCGCCAGGAAACCGCCCTTCTCGGCCCTGAGCGCGCGATACTCGGGCAGGTAACGTCCCGCCTGACGCATCAGCCAGATCGGCGGCGCCGACAGCTTTTCCCCACGCAGCGTCGCGAGCAGGGGCTTGGGGGCGTGCGTATCGCTCAAGTCCGGTCCCAACATAAAAGAAGAATCTAGATATAAGGGTTGTTGAAGGTTGTTGGTCCGTGGGTAGCGGGGTTTACGGCGGCGTCCAGACTCTGCCCACAGATTGACCGGAGCGGCGGCGCGATTCCGCGGCGATTCGAAGTGGCGATCCCCGTTATCCACAGGCGGTGGACGAAATCGGGGGCTGTCGGCGGGACTGTGGACGAAGCGGCATGGATCGCCCGGTTTTCGCGTGCTTGGCGGCTTGGCCGAGTTGCGCTAGCCCCCACCCCCATGTTGTCCACAGATCGCTCCCGGTGATGCGTCTGCACCTCCATCTGCTGTCGGATTCGACGGGCGAGACGCTGGAGAACATCGCCAAGGCGGCGCTGGCGCAATATGACGACGTCGATACGCAGCGGCATTTCTGGCCGATGGTGCGCAACGAGGCGCATCTGGAGCGCATCCTGACCGAAGTCGCGCAATTCCCGGGCCTCGTCCTGTTCACGCTGGTCAATCCCGCGATCCGCACGATGCTGGAGGATCGCTGCCGCGCGATGGGCCTGCCCGCGGTCGCCCCGCTCGACGGAGTGAACGACGCGCTGTCGGGGCTGCTCGGGCAGGAGGCCAAGGCCCGGCCCGGGCGCCAGCATACCCTCGACGCCGCCTATTTCGCGCGGGTCGAGGCGATCCAGTGGACCATCGCCCATGACGACGGCATCGCGTCGGACGATTGGGAGGCCGCCGATATCGTGCTTGCGGGCGTTTCGCGCTCTTCGAAGACGCCGACCTCGATCTACCTCGCCAACCGCGGGTATAAGACCGCGAACATCCCGATCGTGGTGGAATCGCCGCCGCCGCCGATCCTGTTCGCACTCAAATCGCCGCTCGTTGTCGGGCTGACCACCAGTGCCGACCGGCTGGTCCAGATCCGCCGCAATCGCCTGTTGTCGCTCAACCAGAAGACCGAGACCGCCTATGTCGAACAGGAATCCGTGATGCGCGAGGTCGCCTACGCGCGGCGGATGTTCGCCGACAACGGCTGGCCAGTGATCGACGTCACCCGTCGCTCGATCGAGGAAACCGCCGCCGCGATCATCGCGCTGGTCGGCGAGCGTACCCTGGCCGGGGTCGAGGCGTGAAGCTGATCCTCGCCAGCGGCAGTGCCTCGCGCCGGGTGATGCTCGAACAGGCGGACGTCGCGTTCGAGATTGACCGGCCCAACGTCGATGAGGACGCGGCCAAGGCTGCGCTCGCCGCCGCGGGCACGTCGGCGCGCGATACCGCCGATGCGCTGGCGCAGCTGAAAGCAATCAAGGTCTCAGCCCGCCACCCCCGCGCGCTGGTGCTCGGCAGCGACTCCGTGGTCGAGCTCGATCACGGCATCCTGCTCGACAAGCCGGTCGACCGCGCCGACGCCGCCGACCATCTGCGTCGCCTGTCGGGGCATCGCCACCGGCTGCACAGCGCCGCGGTGATCGTCGAGGATGGCCGCCCGGTGTGGCGCGAAGTCGATACCGCGACGCTGTTCGTGCGTCCGCTGTCGGATGCGTTCATCGACGCCTATCTCGACGCCGAATGGCCGGCGATTGCGGGATGCGTCGGCTGCTACCGGATCGAGGGGCCGGGCGCACAATTGTTCGCGCGGATCGACGGCAGCCAGTTCACGATCCTCGGCCTGCCGCTGTTGCCGGTGCTCGATTACCTGCGCGTCCGCGGAGTATTGACGTCATGAGCGTGCGCTATGCCGAGGTGATCGGCGATCCGATCGCGCAATCCAAGTCGCCGCTGATCCACCGTTTCTGGCTGGAGGCGCTTGGGCTGGAGGGCGAGTATCGCCATGCCCATGTCACCGCCGAAGCCCTGCCCGGCTATATCGCCGACCGCCGCGCCGATCCCGATTGGCGCGGGTGCAACGTGACGCTGCCGCACAAGCTCGCCATCCTCGACCTGGTCGACGATCCGGGCGACGTGCGCGGCAGCATCGGCGCGATGAACACCGTGCTGCACCAGGGCGACGGGGCATTGGTCGGCACGAACACCGACGCCGCCGGCTTCGTCGCACCGATCGCCGGTCTCGATCTCGCCGGACGCCGCATCACCGTGATCGGTGCCGGGGGGGCGGCGCGAGCGGTGCTGTTCGCATTGTCGAAGCTCGGGGTCGGCGCAGTTACGGTGCAGAACCGATCGCCGCTGAAGGCCGCGGGGCTGCTCGCCCGCTTCGGACTGAAGGGCGACGTCGCCGCGATCGGCGCGCCCTTGGCCGGAGATACCGCGTTGCTGGTGAACGCCAGCGCGCTCGGCATGGCGGGGCAATCCCCGCTGTCGCTCGACCTGACGCCGATGGGCGAGGACGCCGTGGTGTACGACATCGTCTATTCACCGCTCGAGACGCAGCTGCTGGCGGACGCGCGGGCGCGCGAGCTCGATACGGTCGACGGGCTGGAGATGCTGGTCGGCCAGGCCGCGCTCGCCTTCGAGCTGTTCTTCGGGCGCGAACCGCCGCGCGATCGCGACGAGGATCTGCGCGCGCTGCTGACGTCATGACCGGCCCGCGCCCGCTGGTGATCGGCCTGACCGGGTCGATCGGCATGGGCAAATCGACCGTCGCGGCGATGTTCGCCGACGAAGGCGTGCCGGTGTTCGACGCCGACGCCGCCGTCCACGCCCTGCAGGGGCCTGCGGGGCGTGTCGTCGCGGCGATCGAGGCGCGGTTCCCCGACACCACCGGGCCGCAGGGCGTAAACCGCACCGCGCTGGCCGAAGCCGTGTTCGGCGATCCCGCCGCGCTCGCCGCGCTGGAGGCGATCGTCCACCCCGCGGTCGCCGACGAGCGTCGCGCATTCCTGGCGCGCCACGCCGATGCGCCGCTGGTCGTGCTCGACATCCCGCTGCTGTTCGAAACCGGCGGCTGGCGGTCGGTCGATCGCATCGTCGTCGTCTCCGCCCCCGCCGATGTGCAGCGCGCGCGTGTGCTCGCCCGGCCCGGAATGACGGTCGCGCGGTTCGAATCGATCCTCGCCAAGCAGACCCCCGATGCCGAAAAGCGCGCGCGCGCCGATCACGTCGTGCCGACCGACGGCGCGCTGTCCCGCACCCGCACGCGCGTGCGTCAGGTCATCGCTTGCCTAGCGGGCGCGACGGGAGGATAAGGTCGCCATGCGCGAAATCGTGTTCGACACCGAAACGACGGGGCTCAGCTTCGCGGGCGGCGACCGGCTGGTCGAGATCGGCTGTATCGAGATGGTCAACCGCGTCGAGACCGGACGCAGTTTTCACGCCTATATCAATCCCGAACGCGACATGCCGGCGGAGGCGGAGGCGGTGCACGGCCTGTCGGCGGTGTTCCTGTCGGACAAGCCACTGTTCGGTGCGGTCGTCGCCGACCTGCTCGAGTTCGTCGGCGACGCGCCGCTGGTCGCGCACAATGCCGGTTTCGACTTTTCCTTCCTGAACGGCGAGCTGAAGCGGGCCGGCCGGGTCGAGATCTGCCGCTCGCGCATGGTCGACACGCTGACGATCGCGCGCACGCGACACCCCGGTGCCAAGCATTCGCTCGACGCGCTGTGCGTGCGCTTCGGCATCGACCGGTCGCACCGCGTCGTCCACGGCGCGCTGCTCGACGCGCAATTGCTGGCGCAGGTCTATGTCGAGCTGACCGGCGGGCGGCAGATCGGGCTGGGGCTGGCGGTCGAGCCGGTCGCCGACACGGTGGTCGAGCTGGTCGCGGTCCGCGCCGAAATCCGCCCGCCGCGCGCACATGCCGCTTCGGCGGAGGAACTGGCCCGGCATGCCGAATTTATGAAGACCGTGAAGGAACCGCTCTGGGGGGCGTCTGCGTTCGGTTGACCCCGGCGGCGCGGGTTTCGGCGCGCACCGCCCAATCCAAGAAGGAGAAACAGGCATGGATATCCGTGTATCGGGCCATCAGGTCGACACCGGCGATGCTTTGAAGCGCCACGTCGAGGATCGGCTACAGGGTATCGCCGACAAATATTTCTCCCGCGCGATTTCCGCGCAGGTGACCTTCGGCAAGGGCCCGCACGATCACGGCTTCGTCTGCGACATCGTCGCGCATGTGATGCAGGGCCTGGTGCTGAAGGGCAGCCACACCAATCCGGGCAGCGAGGCGCATCTGGCGTTCGATGGTGCCGCCGACAAGATCGAGAAGCAGCTGCGCCGCTACATGCGCCGGCTGAAGGATCGCAACGCCGGCCAGGCCGCCGCCTTTGCCGAGGCCGACGGTCGCGACGGCGCGGGCTACACCGTGTTCAACGGCGGCGGCGAGGAGGAAGAGGCGACCGACGCCCCGCTTATCATCGCCGAGACCCGCGTCGACGTGCCCGACGCCAGCGTGTCGGACGCGGTGATGATGCTCGACCTGCGCAACACCGCCGCGCTGCTGTTCAAGAATAGCGGGACGGGCAGTTTCAACATGGTCTATCGCCGCCACGACGGCACCATCGGCTGGGTGGAGCCCAACCGCGCGGGCTGAGCCGACGGGATCGAACAGGCCGGGCGGCGCGAGGAGCGTCGCCCGGAAAGGGGGACGATGTGACCGACCTGAGCGACATGATCGCTCTCGACTGCGTGTTGCCGGACGTGTCCGTGGGCACGAAACGCGCGCTGTTTACGGCGCTGGGCGCGGCATCGGCGAGTGCGCTGGGGCTCGATGCCGGACTAGTCGCGACGCGGCTGGCGGATCGCGAGAAGCTGGGCACGACCGGGTTCGGCGGCGGCATCGCCGTGCCGCATGCGCGGATCGAGGGCTTGCCGGAGGTGCGCGGCATCTTTGCGCGGCTGACGCGGGGGATCGATTTCGCTGCGGTCGACGACCTGCCGGTCGATCTTGTGTTCATGCTGCTGTCGCCGCCCGATGCCGGTGCGGACCATCTGAAGGCGCTCGCGCGCGTGTCGCGGCGGTTGCGCGATCGCGGCCTCGCAGAAAAGTTGCGCGGCGCAGGTTCGCGCGACGCGCTGTATGCGCTGCTGACCGGGATCGGCGCGCGTGACGCCGCCTGAGCTGCCGGCGGGTGCCGAGGCGCATTTCCGCGCGCTCGAATCGCTCTATGCCGCGGCACCCGTCAACGGGCTGTTCGAATCGCGGCTGACGATCGTCGAGGCGGGGCGCGCGCGGATCGACTTCACCCTCGACGAGCGCCATTTCCATGCCGCCGGCGCGGTCCACGGCACCGCTTATTTCAAGATGCTCGACGACGCCGCTTTCTACGCGGCGAACAGCCTGGTGACCGACCGGTTCCTGCTGACGACGGCGTTCAACCTGTTCTTCACCCGCCCGCTGGGGCCGGGACCGGTGGTGGCGGAGGGACGCTGGGTCAGCGGCCAGCGCCGGGTGTTCGTGGCCGAGGCGCGGATCATCGATGCCTCCGGCGAAGAGGCGGCGCGCGGCACCGGCACCTTCATGCGCTCGCGCATCGGGCTCGCCAGCCTGCCCGGCTATGCGGCCTGATCGATGCGACTGACGTCGGAATTCCGAGTGAAGGCGCTCATCCGCCGTGTCCACGACGCCGGCGGATCGGCGATGATCTTGGCGCGCGGCGATGCGATGGGCGGCGCGGTGCTGGCGATCGCGCAGGTGCCGGGCGCACCACCGCGCGCGCTGGAGCGCGGGCTGGGCGATGGCGGGTTGATCGCCGCGGGTCCGGCGGAGGCCGACGATTCCGCGCTGCTGGATTATTGGCGCCGCCGCCGCGCACGCGATCCGGACCTGTGGGTGGTCGAGGTGATCGTCGCGGATGCCGAACGATTCGTCGCTGAAACGATCGCCGCCGATTGACTCTGTTGCACTGCGGTAACAAACGCCGGGTTCCAGAAGTTCGCGTTGTGCTGCCCGGGGTGCGATCCCGTTCGGTTACGCAGTCGGGGGGTTATTCGGGTCGGCCGGTTTCGAAGGGTGTTCGAAACACGCGTGCCGCATCCGCATGCCAACCGCACAGTATCGAAGTTGAATGTCGCTTGTCGCTCGCGCCGCTACCTTTGCGGCGGTTACTTTTTGTGCCGGCTTCCTGCTTGGCACCACGACCCCGGGGTTCGCGCAGGAGCTGAGCCCCGTGCAGATGTCGACCTTGAACGCATTGGCCGTTCCCCAGGTTCCCACGATTCAGTCCCCCGCTGCCGTACCGCAGGACGCCGCGCCCGCAGTCGCCCGCCCCGCCGTGGTGCAGGTCCAGCCGATCCCGACCGAAACCGCGACCGCGCCGGATGAGGAGGATTTCGATTCGCTCTCCGAAGCCGTCGCCGCGCAGGATCACGCCATCGAGGACCGCGAGATGCGCTGCCTCGCCGCCGGCGTGTTCTTCGAATCGAAGGGTGAGCCGCTCACCGGCCAGCTCGCCGTCGCCCAGACCATCATCAATCGCACGAAGTCGGGCCGCTTCCCCAAGTCGATCTGTTCGGTGCTGACCCAGCGCGGCCAGTTTTCGTTCGTTCGCGGCGGCGTCGTGCCGTCGGCGGAGGGGCGTTCCGGCTGGACCACCGCGGTCGCCATCGCCAAGGTCGCTGCGCGCGACCTGTGGGACGGTGCCGCCGACAGCGCGCTGTTCTTCCACGCCCGCCGCGTCGCGCCGGGCTGGCGGATGCAGAAGGTCGCCGCGATCGGCAACCACGTCTTCTATCGCTGATACGAAACGCTCGTCCGGGCGCGCGCGGGGTTCCCCGCGTTCCCGGCTTGTTCTATGAGGGGCGCGATGGCCGACATCGCGCCCCTCGACGTATCTGCGCCCCCCGCACCTTCGGTTGCCGAGCGGCTGATCGCCGCTGACGTCGCGCGCGGCGTGTGCCGGATGCTGCTGCGCCACGATATCGTCGCCATCGGGGAGATGCCGCTCGACGGCGGGCGCCGCGCCGATCTGATGGCGGTGGGGCCGAAGGGCGAACTCGTCATCGTCGAGATAAAGGTGTCGCGCGCCGACCTGCTCGGCGACGGCAAATGGACCGACTATCTGCCGCATTGCGATCGGTTCTTCTGGGCGATCCCGACCGGGTTCGACGCCGGCCCGCTCGACACCCCGGCGTTCCTGCCCGAGCGGTCGGGCGTGATCGTCGCCGATCGCTATGACGCGGCGATCGTGCGGGAGGCGGCGACCGTGGCGATGCCGGTCGCGGCGCGTCGCCGCTGCACCCTGGCGCTCGCCCGGCGCGCGGCGCGGCGTGTGATCGGCCTGGTCGATCCGGATGCGTTCGCGGGCTTTCCGCGGGGTTAGAGCTTGGGCCCCGACACCGCGCGCTTTGCGGTCTTGGGCGCGTCGTTCAGCAGCTTCGTGATCGCGGGCGACCGGTTGTCGACCTTGGCATAGTCGCGCGCGGTCATGCCGGCCACGCGATCGGCCTGGTCGGGATTGGCGCCCGCGGTCAGCAGCGTGCGCGCGAAATCGAGGTTGCGCAGCTGCACCGCGCGGATCAGCGGCGTCTCGCCCGATGCGTTGGCGAGGTTCAGGTTCGCTTTGCGCGCCACCAGCGTGTCGATGCACGCGCCGCACCCGCCGTTCACCGCCAGCAGCAGCGGCGTGTTGCCACGTGCGTCCTGCGCATTGGCGTTGGCGCCGCGCGACAGCAGGAAGCTGAGATAGGTGTTGTCGCCGCGCTTCACGACGATGTGCAGCGCGGTGTCGCCCGAATCCTTGTCGCGGGTGTTGACGATCGACGCGCCGGGCTTGTCGAGCATCTGCGTCACCTTGGTGCCGTCCTCGTCGCGCACGGCCTTCAGGAAGTCGTAGCTTTCCGACATCTGCTGCGCGGGCGATGCCACTGGGGCGGCAAGAACGGCGGCGGCAAGGAGCAGGCGGAGCGGACGGATCATCGATAACCTCTGGCGTCAGGGGAGATGGCTTGCACGGGCGCGCCTATCAGATCATGGCTGGCCATGCCATGAACAGCTCATTCCTCCGCTATTTCCCTGTCGCCGCCGCGATATTGCTCGGCGCGTGCAATCCTGCGGCGACCACACCGGCGCAGGATCCGCCGCTCGCCGGAGCACGCATCGGCGGCGCCTTCAGCCTGACCGATCAGGACGGGCGCGCCGTCACCGACCGCGATTTCGCGGGCAAGTACCGGATCATGTATTTCGGCTACACCTTCTGCCCCGACGTCTGCCCGGTCGACGTCCAGCTGATCGGCGCGGGGCTGAAGGCGTTCGAGGCGCGCGACGCGGCGGCGGGTGCGAAGGTCGTGCCGGTGTTCGTGACCGTCGATCCGGAGCGCGATACCCCCGCGGTGGTCAAGCAGTTCGTCGCCGCGTTCCACCCGCGCATGGTCGGCGTGACCGGCAGCGTGCCGGCGATCGCCGCGGTCGCCAAGGCGTACGGCATCTATTTCGCCAAGCAGGCGCCCGCGCCCGGCGGCGGCTATATGGTCGATCACAGCCGCCAGGCTTACCTGATGGGCCCGGACGGCGCGCCGATCGCGCTGCTGCCGGTCGAAAAGGGTGCCGACGCGATCGCCGACGAGCTGCACCGCTGGGTGCGATAGCGCCGGGGCGATGATGGGCGCGCGATGACGATCGACCGCTTCTGGGAAACCACCCCGCTCGGCAAGATGGACCGCGCGCAGTGGGAGGCGCTGTGCGACGGCTGCGGCAAATGCTGCGTCCACAAGCTGGAGGACGAGGATAGCGGCGAGCTGCACGCCACCAACATCGCCTGCCGCCTGCTCGACCGGCGGATGGGGCAATGTTCGGACTATAAGCATCGCCATGCCTATGTCGCCGAATGCGTGCGGCTGACCCCGCGGCTGGTGCGCACGCTCGAATGGCTGCCGCAGACGTGCGCGTACCGCCGCCTGGACGAGGGCAAGCCCCTGCCCGACTGGCATTATCTGGTGTCGGGGGACCGCGAAGCGGTGCACGCGGCGGGCGAATCGACGCGCGGCTGGACGATCAGCGAGGACGATGCCGGCGATTTCGAACATCACATCGTCGATCGCGAATTGTGACGCCGCACGACATCGACATCGTCCGCAACCCGCGCGCGCGGCGGATGAAGCTGGCGTTCGATCCGTCGAGCGGGCGGGTGCGGCTGGTGTTGCCGCAGCGCGCGGCAATTCGGGCGGCGCTGGTCTGGGTCGAGGAGCATCGCGACTGGATCGAGGCGCAGCGCGCGAAACTGCCAGCGGCGCGACCCTTCGTACCCGGCGCAGTCGTGCCGTTCGGCGGTGTCGACCATGTGCTCGACTGGCAGCTATCGGCCCCGCGCACGCCGCGTGTCGTCGGCGATCATATCGTCGTCGGCGGGCCGGCGGACGGGCTGGACCAGCGCATCACTCGCTGGCTGAAGCGCGAGGCGGCGGCGCTGCTGGCCGAGGAAACCCGCCACTATGCCGCCCGCGCGGGCGTCGGCGTCACGCGGGTCGGGGTCGGCGATACCAGTTCACGCTGGGGGAGTTGCTCGTCGTCGGGCACGATCCGCTACAGCTGGCGGCTGATCCTGGCGCCGGCGTGGGTGCGCCGCGCGACCGTCGCGCACGAAGTCGCGCACCGCGTCCACATGAACCATTCGCCCGCGTTCCACGCGCTGGTTGCGCAGTTGTACGAAGCCGATCCGACCCCGGCGCGCCGTTGGCTAAGGGCCAACGGCGCCGCGCTTCACTGGTACGGGCGCTCGCCGTCCTGATCGCGCGGCGGGGGCTCGCGCGGGGGCTGCGCTGACACGGGCGGACGGTTCGGCGGGGTGCCGCGCCCGGTCATCCGGTCCAGCCATTCCTGGTCGAGCCGCTGCGTCTCCGACGGGGTCTCTCCGGTGACGGGATCGGGCTGTTCCTCGGTCGCCTGCGGTGTCGGCGCGGGCTGGTCGACCGGATTGCCGTCGGCATCGACCATCATCGCGCCATTGTCGGGCTCGCCGAAATACGTCTCCTCGTCGGGCTCGAGCTGCCATTCGGGCAAGGTCACTTCGGTTTCGAACTGCTCGATTGGGCGGTTGGCGACCGCGCGCTTCATGAAGCTCGCGAAGGCGCGGGCGGGCGCGGTGCCGCCCTGTAGCCCGGAAATCGGGCGCGCATCGTCGCGGCCCATCCACACGCCGGTCGTGATCCCGCTGGAGAAGCCCAAGAACCACCCATCCTTGTTCGAGCTGGTCGTGCCCGTCTTGCCGGCGACCGGGCGACCGATCTGCGCCGCGCGCGCAGTGCCGGTGCTGACCGCGGTCTGGAGCAGGTCGGTCATTTCCGCTGCGACATAGGGCGCGACGAGCACGCGGCTGGTATCGACTTCGTGCGCGTAGATCACCTGGTTGTTCGCGGTGACGCGGGTGATGCCGTAAGGGGTCACCGCCACCCCCTCCTGCGCGACGCTCGCAAAGGCGCGGGTCATGTCGATCAGGCGGACGTCGGACGTGCCCAGCACCATCGACGGGTGGGTGTTGACCGGTGTGGTGATGCCGAAGCGGCGCGCCATGTCGGCGATCGTTCCGAACCCGATCTCCTGCCCCAGCTTCGCCGCGATCGTGTTAATCGAATAGGCGAAAGCGGTGCGGATGTTGATCGCGCCCGAGAAACGGCGCGAGCTATTGCGCGGGCTCCACCCGTTGATCGTCACCGCTTCGTCGACGACCTGGTCGTCGGGCTTGTGCCCAGCCTCCAGCGCGGCGAGGTACACGAACAGCTTGAACGCCGATCCGGGCTGGCGCGTCGCCTGGGTCGCGCGGTTATAGATCGACGACACGTAATCCTTGCCGCCCACCATCGCACGGACTTCGCCGCCGCGGTCGAGCGCGACCAACGCGCCTTGGGCGCCTGCCGGGGCATTGGCGCGGATCGCCTCGTCGGCGGCGCGCTGCATGCCGAGGTCGAGCGTGGTCCACACGTCGATCGGCTCGACCGTCTCGTCGATCAGCATCTCCAGCTGCGGCAGCGCCCAGTCCGTAAAGTACCGGACGCTGTTCTGCATCGGCTCCGGCGCCAGCTTCACCGCCTGGATGTCCGATTCCTCGACGCCGGCGGCGCTTGCCACGCCCTGCTGCTTCATCAGCCGCAGCACGACGCGACCGCGGGCGACCGCGGCGTCGGCGTCGGCGGTGGGCGAATAATTGCTCGGCGCCTTCACGAGGCCGGCGACGATCGCGGATTCGGAGGTCGAGAGCGTCTGCGCGGGATGGCCGAAGAACTTGCGCGACGCGGCATCGACGCCGTAGGCGCCACCGCCGAAATACGCCTTGTTCAGGTAGAGCTCGAGGATCTGGTCCTTGGTGAACTTGCGTTCGAGCGCGAGCGCCAAAATGCCCTCGCGCAGCTTGCGGCCATAGGAGCGGTTCGACGTCAGGAAGACGTTGCGCGCCAGCTGCTGGGTGATCGTCGAGACGCCGGCGACGCGCTTGTCGCGCTGAAAGCTGACCTGGATGCCGCGGGCGATGCCGACCGGATCGACGCCGATATGGCTGCGGAACCGGCGATCCTCGACCGCGACCATCGCGTCGCGCATCGGCGCGGGGATTTCGGCATAAGGAATCCATTCGCCGTAGCTCGGGCCCAGTGACACCAGGATCGTGCCGTCGGCGGCATGGACGCGGATCATCTGGCCGTTGGGCGACGACTTCAGCTCGTCGAAACTCGGCAGCGACGACCGCGCGGTATAGACCGCGATGACCAGCGCAATGAGCCCGAGAATCGCGACGGTCAGGCCGATCCCGAACGTCCAGCCGAGAACGCGCTTCCAGCGGTTGGGCCGGCGCGGTGGCTGCGCTTTGCGGGAGGATCGTGATCGTGTCGCCATCGCGTGGCTCAAGCGACTACCCGCTTAGCGAATCGTGAACAAGCCTCACGCGAATGGCGCTTCGCGCGATTCAGCCCATGCCGGGGGCATGGGCGGCGTGAGGCTCAAATCCCGCACCCAGTGTGAACAGACATGCGCCGCGCCAACCGCACCGCTACTTCCGCGCCTCAAAATTCAGCGCCACCGAGTTGATGCAATGCCGCATCCCAGTCGGCGGCGGGCCATCGGGGAACACATGTCCCTGATGCCCGTCGCACTTGGCGCAGCGGACCTCGACCCGGGTCATGCCGTGGCTGACGTCGCGGTGTTCGGTCACGCGGTCGGGCGCGATCGGCTGGGTGAAGCTCGGCCAGCCCGATCCGGAATCGAACTTGTCCTCACTGTCGTACAGGTCGTTGCCGCACCCGGCGCAGCGATAGATGCCGTCGGCCTTGTTGTTGTCGTACTTGCCCGCGAACGCGCGCTCGGTCCCGGCCTCGCGCAGCACGTGATATTGTTCGGGGGTCAGGCGCTTGCGCCATTCGGTTTCGGACAGGGTGACATGTTCCATGACCGCGATGTGTGGCGCGCATGCGCCGACGTCAACGCCCTACATGTTGATGCGGGTTAGGCGTGCGGCGGCGCGGACCACCGGGGCATAGGATAGCGCGACCAGCGGCGCGGCGGTCGCCGGATGCTCGGCGGCGTGCCAGATCGCCGACGCCACTGCGACCGGACGGCGGGTCGCGCGGGCGAGGTCGGCCTGGAATGTCGGCGCCGGCGTACCCGCGGCCAGTGCGCGGGCGGCGCGGATGCCGCTGGCGATGGCGATACCCATGCCCTCGCCGGCGAGGGAGGGGATGACCGCGGCCTGGTCGCCGATGCGGTACACGCCGGCCTCGGTCGTCGTCGCGCGCCAGCCATAGGGGACGTTGGCGACGGCATCGGCCGCGGGCAGCGCGTCGACGTGCGCCAGCCGCTCGCCCAACCGCGGCGATTCCTGCGCCAGCGCCGCGATCAGCGTCGCGGGATCTCCGCTCTCGCGCAGCCGCGACCGCCGCACCGCCAGGCAGAGGTTCGCGCTGCCGTCCTCCTGCAGCACCAGCCCTGCATAGCCGCGGTCGAACAGATGCAGCTCGACCGCGTCGCCGACCAGCCGGGTCACGTGCGGCGAGGCGGGCAGGCGCAGCCGCAGGCCGAGTGTCGGGTCGGTGACGTCATGCGACCGCTGCGATCCACGGACGTCGTGCTTGCCGGTGGCGAGCAGGATGCGGTCTGCGGTGAGGACCGTCGCGTCGGCCAGCCGCACGGTGCCGGAGGCGACTTCGCGCACCGTCACGCCGCGCTCGACCGCGACGCCCGCCGCCTGTGCCCGCGCCAGCAGCAATGCGTCGAGCCGCCGCCGCGATACGCCGAGCGCGGGCGCCGGGAGGCGCACCTCGGCGGCCCTCGTCGCGGTCGTCAGACGGACGCGGGTCACCGGCCTCGGGTTCAGCGCCGCGGCTTCGATCCCGAGCGTCGCGAGCGATTCGAGTGTCCGCCAGCTGAGGAACCCGCCGCACAGCGCATCCTCGGCCTCACGCGACCGTTCCAGCAATGTCGCGGCGATGCCGGCGCCGACCAGCGCGATCCCGGCACTCGCTCCCGCCGGGCCGCCGCCCAGGATCAGCGGATTTTCGCGACGCATAGCCGGAACGGGAAGACGCGCTGGACGACCGCGCCGGTGACGCCGGCTTCGGCCAGGATCGGCGGCCATTCGGCGGGGCGGTACGATCGCGCGATCGACAGCGTGCCGTCGGCGCGCACGATCTCGTGCCAGCCGGCGACCGTCGCGAGGATCGGGAAGCCCCAATGCGCGAAACCGTGGCGGTGCAGGTCGTTGACGAACCAGCCGACACGGGCGTTCGCGTCCATGAAGCGCACGAAATCGACGAGCTGCGCATGGCTCATGTGGTGCGCGACCAGGCTGCTGACGACGACGTCCCACGGCTCGTCGGCCAGCGCGGCGTAGTCGCCGGTGCGATAATCGATGTCGAACGCCGGCGGCGTATGCGCGCGAGCGGCAGGGGCGGCATTGGGGTTCAGGTCGATGCCGACCAGATCTGCGGCGACCCCGCGTCGCTGTGCCCAGCGCGCGATCCGGCGCAGCATGTCGCCGTCGCCGAACCCGACGTCGAGCAGGCGAAAGGAACGCCGGTCGCCGACCGCGCGCTTCAGGAAGCCAAGCGTCGGGCGCGCCGCCATCGTAACGGTGTTGACCTGCGCCAGATCGGCCAGCACCGCGGCCAGCACGTCGGCGGGCAGATCCTCTGCATCCATCCGCTCCTCGGCCTGGGCGCGTACCGACAGGGTCATCCCGCGGACCTGAATCCGAAGCCCTCGGCGGCTAGGCCGGGACCGAACGCCAACGCGACGCCGCTTGCGACCGGACGGTCGAACAGCCGCGCAAGCACGAACATCAGCGTCGCCGACGACATGTTACCATAGTCGGCCAGCACCGCGCGCGATTCCGCCAGCGCAGTGGCGGGGAGATGTAGCGCCCCCTCGACAGCGTCGAGGATCGAACGCCCGCCGGCGTGGACTGCCCAGGCGTCGACCGGCATGCCGCCGGTGATCGTCGTCGCCAACGCCGGATCGGCGAGTGCGGCGGCAATCCGCCCCGGCACTTCGCCCGACAGATGCATCGCAAAGCCGCGGTCGGTGATGTCCCAGCGGATCAGGTCAGCGGATTCGGCGAGCGTGGTCGCGAACGGCCGCTCGATCGCCAGCCCATGCGGGGCCGCCGACACCAGAGCCGCCGCCGCGCCGTCGCCGAACTGCAGCATCGCCAGCAGCGGCTCGATCGCGGTCGCGGCTTGAAGGTGCAGCGTGGAGAGCTCGACACAGACGACCAGCACGCGCGCCGCGGCGTCCGACCGGACGATGTGGTACGCGCTGCGCAGCGCGGCGACCGCGGCGTAGCAGCCCATGAATCCGACCAGCAGCCGCTCGACATCGGGGGCGAGGCCCAGTCGCCGCGCGATGATCTGGTCGATTCCGGGCGCGGTGAAACCGGTGCAGCTCGCGACGACGATGTGCGTGATGCCGGAGAGGTCGGTACGCTTCGCGAGGTCGTCGATTGCGGCGAGGCTGAGATCGGGTGCTGCCGCGGCATATAGCGCCATGCGGTCGCCGGTGCCGGGATGTGGGTCGACCGCGTAGAACCCGCCTGGATCGACCGGCGACCCGCCGTCGCTGCCGACGGGCAGCACCGACCAGCGATGCGCGATGCCGGCGCGGTTCGCCATGCGGTCGAACAGCTTCGCCTCGCGCGGATCGGCGATGCGCGGGCGCGCCCAATCGACGAACGCCCGATGGATATCGTGCGACGGGACCGCGGTTCCGATCGCGTGGATGTGCGGGGTCGTGGCGGTTACGCCTTCCATGCCCAGTACAGCTGGGCGGGCGGCACGTTCCACCATTCCATGCCGTGATCGATGCGTTCGAAATGCGGGCTCAGGAAGTCGCGCACCTTCGGGCTGAACTGATAGACCAGGAATGCACCGCCGCTGCGGATCACATGGTGCGTCGCGCGCCCGATGGCGTCGCCGACGCCCGGGGGCAGCGTGGAGAAGGGCAGGCCCGACAGCACGTAATCGGCGCTGTCATGGCCGTGCTGGCGCACGATATCTTCGACGTCGGCGGCGGAGCCGTGGACGACCGAGAAACGGGAATCGCGGATGCCGTCACGCAGATATTCGACGAAATCCTCATTGGTATCGATCGCGATCAACAGCGCGTCAGGCGCCATGCGATCGAGGATCGGCTGGCAGAAAGTGCCGACGCCGGGGCCATATTCGACGAACACCTTGCACGCGTCCCAATCGACGCGGTCGAGCATCTTGGCAATCAGCTTGTCCGACGACGGGATCACCGATCCCACCATCACCGGGTGCTTCAGAAACCCCTTGAAGAACATGCCCCACGGCGAAGGCCGACCGGATCGCTTGCGCGACCGAGCCGCGGTGGTGGCCGAACTGTTCATCAAATTCCCTGTTCAATCGAAGGACGATAGCGGGCGGTTGCGTCGCAATTTTGCGCGCAACATGCAAGCACCTGCGCGATGGTATGAAGCGCACGTCGGCCTGAAAGGTTGCGACACGCTCTCCGCGCGGCCAAGCTGGCGCGCGATGGCCCTTCCCGCTCCCCGCCTAGACCGCACCTTTTCGCTGATGTTCGCGGTGATGCTGACGATCGCGGCGGGCAACACCGCGCTGCAATCGGTATTGCCCGCGCTGGGGCGCTCGCTCGGGGTCGCCGACAGCGCGGTCGCCGCCGCTTTCTCGGTCTCTGCGCTGATGTGGGTGATCGCCGCGCCCTTCTGGGCCAATCGTTCGGATCGCTACGGCCATCGCTCGATGATCCTGCTGGGGCTCGCCGGATTCTGCGCATCGCTGCTGGTGTGCGGGCTGTTCCTGATGATGGGGATCAACGGCTGGATATCGGGTACCGCGGCGTTCGTCGCCTTCGTCGTCGGGCGGATGCTGTACGGCAGTTTCGGGTCGGCGGCGCCGCCGGCGGTGCAGGCGATCGTCGCCGGGCGGACCAGCCGCGACGATCGCACGCGCGCGCTGGCGCTGCTGGCGTCAGCGTTCGGCCTGGGTACGATCCTGGGACCGGCGGTCGCGCCCTATCTCGTGCTCGGCCATATCGGCACGGTCCAGGTGGGACTGGCGGGGCCTGCGTTCTTCGCGCTCGCGATCGGCGCGGCGATGCTGGTCGCGGTGTTGCAGATGCTCCCCGTCAGCGGCGGCAATGCCGGGCACGGCGCGGCGTCGGCCTATCCCTCGATCGGCGGCCAGCCATCGGGCGCCAGCGTGACCGCTGCGACTGCCGAGGGGAGCGAAAGGGTCGGCTTCCTCGATTCCCGTATCCGCGTGTGGGTCGTGATCGGGCTGATCATGGGGCACGCGCAGGCGATGACCGGACAGGCGATCGGGTTCCTGGTGATCGACCGGTTGCAGTTGGCTCCGGCGGACGCGCTGCAACCGACCGGCCTTGTGCTGATGATGGGCGCGGGTGCCGCGCTGCTGGTGCAATGGGGATTCATCCCGCTGCTCGACCTGAAGCCCAGGACGCTGGCGATCGTCGGGCTGGTGATCGCCGCGGTCGGCTGTGCCGCGACCGGCATGGCGACGACGCTGTACGGCATCGCCGGCGGCTATGCGCTGTCGGCGATGGGCTTCGGCTTCGTCCGCCCGGGCTATACCGCGGGCGCGTCGCTGGCGGTCGGGCAGGCGGCGCAGGGGTCGGTCGCGGGCAAGGTCACGTCGGTGAACGGCGCGTCGTTCGTGCTCGGCCCGTCGATCGGGGTCGGGCTGTACGAACTGTCGCGACCGCTGCCGTATCTGACGGCAGCGGTCGCGCTGGTCGCGCTGTTCATCTACGCGATCGTCAGTCTGCGCCCTTCGGCCCGCGCCCCTTGAGCATGCCCGGCGCGACGAAGCCGATCGGCTGGATCGCCATCGATTCCTGCTTCAGCCGTGCCGACATCGCGCGATACTCCTCTTCCATCTCGGGCGTCACCGACGCACGGGAATCGGAAAGCGCCTTGTCGAAATCGGCCATCGTCACGTTGGTCGCCGTCAGCGAATGGCGGAGAGCAATCAGGCCGGCGCGGCGGACCACGTCCTCAAGGTCCGCACCGGTATAGTGGTCGGTGCGGGCCGCGACCGCATCGAGGTCGACATCGGCGCCGAGCGGCATCTTCTGCGTCTGGATGCCGAGGATCCGCCGGCGCCCGGCCTGGTCGGGAACGCCGACGTAGATCAGCTCGTCGAACCGCCCGGGCCGCAACAGCGCCGGATCGATCAGGTTGGGGCGGTTGGTCGCGCCGATGACGACGACCGACTGTAATTCCTCCAGCCCGTCCATCTCGGCGAGGATGGTGTTCACCACCCGCTCGGTCACCTGCGGCTCGCCCATGCCGCCGCCGCGCGCGGGCACCAGCGAATCGAGTTCGTCGATGAAGATGATGCACGGCGCAACCTGACGCGCGCGGGCGAACAGGCGAGCGATCTGCTGCTCGCTTTCGCCATACCATTTGGACAGCATGTCGCTGGCCTTGGTGGCGATGAAGTTCGACTGCGATTCGCGCGCGACCGCCTTGGCAAGCAACGTCTTGCCGGTACCGGGCGGGCCGTAGAGCAGGAACCCCTTGGCCGGACGAATCCCTAAACGCCGGAACGCATCGGGATCCTTCAGCGGCAGTTCGACGCCTTCTTTCAGCCGCTCCTGCGCGTCGTCGAGCCCGCCCACGTCGCTCCAGCGGACGCTCGGCGCCTGCACCATGACCTCGCGCATCGCCGACGGCTGCACGCGCTTCAGCGCCTCGACGAAATCGTCGCGCGTGACCGACAGCGTATCGAGCACCTCGGGCGGGATCGACCGATCCTCGAGGTTCAGCTTCGGCATGATCCGCCGCACCGCCTCGATCGCCGCCTCGCGCGTCAGCGCCGCCATGTCCGCCCCGACGAAGCCGTAGGTGGTCCGTGCCAGCTCATCCAGGTCGATGTTGGGCGCCAGCGGCATGCCGCGGGTGTGGATGCCCAGGATCTCGCGGCGTCCGCGCTCGTCGGGCACGCCGACCACGATCTCGCGGTCGAACCGACCCGGACGCCGCAGCGCCTCGTCGATCGCCTCGGGACGGTTGGTCGCGGCGATGATGACCACGTTGGCGCGTGCCTCGAGTCCGTCCATGATGGTGAGCAGCTGCGCGACCAGGCGCTTCTCCGCCTCGCCTGAAACCTGCCCGCGCTTGGGCGCGATCGAATCGATCTCGTCGATGAACACGATCGAGGGCGCATTGGCGGACGCTTCCTCGAACACGTCGCGCAGGCGCTTTTCGGATTCGCCATAGGCCGACCCCATGATCTCGGGACCGTTGATCAGGAAGAACGCCGCGTCCGATTCGTTGGCGACGGCGCGCGCCAAGCGCGTCTTGCCGGTACCGGGCGGGCCGTGGAGCAGCACGCCCTTGGGCGGATCGACGCCCAGCCGCTGGAACAGCTCGGGGTAACGCAGCGGCAGCTCCACCATTTCGCGCAACTGGTCGATCGTCGCGGCCATCCCGCCGATGTCGTCATAGGTGACGTCGGCGCGCCGCGATTCCTTGGGCTCCTCGTAATCCGCGCGCAGCTCGACCTCGGTATTCTCGTCGAGGTGGACGATCCCCTTCGGCACGGTCGACACGACGACCATGCGGATTTCCTGCAACGCATATGCCGGCGCGTTGAGCATTTGCGCGATGTTCGGCGGCAGGTCGGCGCCGGTCACGCGCTGCTGCCCGACGATGGCGACGGTATCGCCCGCGCAGACCGGACGGTCGGCGAAACTGCGCTTCAGCGCGCCGGGCTGGCCCTGCAACCGCACGTTCTTGGCGGCGGGGGCGAAGACGACGCGGGTCGCCGGCTTCGACTGGGCGGCGCGGACCTCGACGAAATCGCCCGATCCGACGCCGGCGTTGGCGCGCTGGAGCCCGTCGATGCGCAGGATCTCCAGCCCCTCGTCCTCGGCGTAGGGCAGGACCGCGGTGGCGGGGGTCGATCGCTTGCCGACGATCTCGATCACGTCGCCCTGGGTCACGCCCAGCGCCGCCATCATCGTCCGCGGCATATGCGCAAGCCCGCGCCCGCTGTCCTCGGGTCGCGAATTCGCGACCTGCAGTTTCCGAACCGGTTGTTCGTCGTCGGCCATCATGCCCCTTTCACGCTGCGCTCGATTGGCAAGCGCGTCAGATAGGGTGGCGGTTCCCCGCCTGCGAGGGGCAAAAAAATGGCCGATCCCAAGGGACCGGCCGGAAAAGTTTTAGGAGAGGATGCCTGAAAGGCCTGCTCTATGTGCGGCGCAGCACGATCTTGTGCAAGTGCGAAGAACAGGCTCGCGGTTGCAGAAACTGCAAGATGGAACCGGTTACAGCGGCGTTTCGGACAATCGCTCTGTTGCATCGCACCCACACCCGACGCATCATGGCGACACGATGCGCAGGCTCCCCCCGCTCACCGCGATCGAGGCATTCGTCCAGGTCGCGCGGCTCGGCTCGATCAAGGCCGCCGCCGAGGAACTCGCGCTGTCCTCGCCCGCGCTCAGCCGGCGCGTACAGGCGCTGGAACGCTTCATCGGCAAGCCGCTGTTCGAGCGGCGGCATCAGGCGCTCAGGCTGAACGGCGACGGCGAACGGCTGCTGGCCGGCATCGCCCCCGCGCTGGACGCCATGTCCGACACGGTCGAGGCGATGACGAGCGGGGTCGAGTTGCTGCGGCTGCGGCTGGGCGTGCTGCCGCTGTTCGCGACCCAGCGCCTGCTGCCGCGGATGGGCGAGCTGAAACGACTGCATCCCGAACTCCACCTCGACGTCGATACCGCGGGGCATGGCACCACCCGGCTCGGCGACGGGCTGGATGTGGCGATCGTGCTGGCGCGCGAGATCGACCCGACGCTCTACGCCCGGCGTCTCGACCGCAACCGCGTCTATGCGATCGGGCACAAGTCGCTGCGCGAGGGGGCGACGCCGGTGACCGACCCGGAGCAGATGCGCGGGCTGACCGCGCTGCTCCACCGCGACATGCCCGATACCTTCACCCAGTGGCGGCGCGCGGCGGGCTTCCCCGACCTCGAGCCGCTGGCAGTCGATCATTTCGATTCGGGGTCGCTGATGCTGGAAGCGGCGGCGCAAGGGCTCGGCGTCGCGTTCATGCTCGAATCGCATTTCGAGGCGGCGAACGACGACCGGCTGGTGCAGCTGTTCGATGTCGTGACCGAAAGCGACTACAGCTACTGGTTTGCGTGCCGCCCGCGCGCGTTGCAGACGCGGCCGGTACGGATTTTCCACGACTGGATTGTCGAGACGGTGGCAGCGGATTAGCGACGCTAATCCGCGGCTCGACCACCGTCGCCGGCCGGCGATGCGGAGCGATCGGCCGACGGCGCGGCTTTGCCGCGTCGCTTCTGGATCCTCCGATCGCGAATCCGCGGCGTGGCAAAGCCACGCCGTCGGTCGTCGCGTTCGCGTCGCCGGCCGCGGCGAGCGCCGAGACAGCGATTTAGCGGTCGCTAGATCGCCTTCGCTCGCACGATCTTGCCCGGATTGCGCGGCGGCTCGCCCTTGGGCAGCGCGTCGACATGCTCCATGCCCGACGTCACCTCGCCCCACACGGTGTACTGGCCATCGAGGAAGGTCGCGTCATCCAGGCAGATGAAGAACTGGCTGTTGGCCGAATTGGGGGCCATCGTGCGCGCCATCGAGCACACGCCGCGTGCGTGCGGCTCCTTGCTGAACTCGGCCTTCAGGTCGGGCAGCTTCGATCCGCTGGTGCCGGTGCCGGTCGGGTCGCCGCCCTGCGCCATGAAACCGTCGATGACGCGGTGGAACACCACGCCGTCGTAGAAACCCTCGTTCGCCAGCGTCGCGATCCGCTCGACATGGCCGGGCGCCAGGTCGGGGCGCAGGCGGATGGTGACGTCGCCACCTTTGCCGTCGCCGGCGTCCAGCGTCATCGTCAGCGTTTCGAAAGTTTCGGCCACGTGCAACTCCTCAGGGCGTTTGGAAAGGTCGCGCCGTAGGCTGGCGCGCGGCGGGTTGCAAACCGCAAAGCCGCCGCGCACGGCGCTCAACCACCGCTGAAGCCATGATTTTCGCGCCTTATCGAGAAGTTGCAGCCGGTCGTTGGCAGAACCCGCCCAACGCACGTGTTGGCAGGCCGGGCGCACGCGGTTAGGGACCGGTCTGCAACGCCGACGGGAGGCCGGGACATGAGCGAAACCGAGCATCCCGCCGACGCGGGCGTGACCGAAGTCAGCGAGCTGGACGAGGACGACCGGCTGAAGCCCGAATTCGTCCGCGCGGTGCTCGATGCGGTTGAGGACGGCGACGTCGAGCGCGCGCGCGATCTGGTCGAGCCGCTGCACCCCGCCGACATCGCCGACCTGTTCGAGCTGACCGGGCACGAGGACCGCGCGAGCCTGGCGCATGCGCTGAGCGGGCTGGTCGACGGCGACGTGTTCGCCGAGATGAACGATTACGTCCGCGAGGACCTGATCGACGCGCTCGAGCCGCAGGAAGTCGCCGACCTCGCCGCCGAACTCGATACCGACGATGCCGTCGCGATCATCGAGGACATGGACGCCGCCGACCAGCGCGAAGTGCTGCGCGCGATGGAGCCCGACGACCGTGCCGCGATCGAGGAGGCGCTCTCCTACCCCGAGGAATCCGCCGGCCGCCTGATGCAGCGCGAGCTGATCGCGGTGCCCGAGCACTGGAGCGTCGGCGACGCGATCGATTACCTGCGCCACAACGAGGATCTGACGACCGATTTCTGGGAAATCTTCGTCGTCGATTCGCGGCACAAGCCGGTCGGCACGTGCCAGCTGTCGTGGATCCTGCGCACCCCGCGCGGCATCGCGATCGCCGACGTGATGAAGCGCGAGCAGACGCTGATCCCGGTCGACATGGACCAGGAGGAAGTCGCATTGCGGTTCCAGAAATACGCGCTGATCTCCGCGGCGGTCACCGACGCGTCCGGCCGGCTGGTCGGCATGATCACCGTCGATGACGTCGTCCACATCATCCAGGAAGAAGCGGGCGAGGACGCGCTGCTGCTGTCGGGCGCGGGCGATGGCGACATCAACGAACCGATCCGCGATTCCTACACCGCGCGCGTGCGCTGGCTGATCGCCAACCTCGGCACCGCACTCGTCGCCGCGACGATCATCACCATGTTCGAAGGCACGATCAGCAAGATGGTCGCGCTCGCCGCGCTGATGCCGATCGTGGCGGGCGTCGGCGGCAACGCCGGCACGCAGACGATGGCGGTGACGGTGCGCGCGCTCGCCACCAACCAGCTTACCCGCTCGAATACCTGGCGCACCATCCGGCGCGAGATCGCGGTCGCGATGATGAACGGGCTGACGGTCGCGGTGGTGATCGGCACCGCGGTCGGGCTGTTCTACGCCAACCCGCTGCTGGGCGCGGTGATCGCGACGGCGATGCTCGGCAACATCATCCTGGCCGGCCTGTCGGGCGTCGTCGTGCCGCTGACGCTGGAGCGGCTAAAGCTCGATCCCGCGGTCGCCTCATCGATCTTCGTGACCATGATGACCGATTCGATGGGCTTCCTCGTTTTCCTCGGCCTCGCGAGCGCGAGCGGGCTGGTGGGTTGAGCCGCGAGGCCGCGCTCCCCAGATTACCGGCGTGCCGCTGCATCTGACAAAGGTCGCCTTCGGGCACGACAGCCTCGCCTCGCTGCAGGAGCGTGCGCGGTTGCGCGCGGCGGAGGGATCGGGCCTGATCCTGACGACGCGCTACCTGCCCAAGCGGGCAAGCGAGATCGCGAGCGACGAGGGTCCGAACGGATCGCTCTATTGGATCATCAAGCACCAGCTGGTCGCCCGCTCCCCGATCCTGGGCTTTGGCGAGGCCGAGGGCGGGCGCGTGGCGATCACCCTCGCGCCGAAGCTGATCGTGGTACAGCCGCGCGGCAAGCGCGCGCACCAGGGCTGGCGCTATCTGGAGGATGCCGATGCGCCGATCGATCTCGGCGGTGGTGCGGACGGGGTGGCGGAGATGCCGGCGGCGCTGATCGGGCGCCTCAACGATCTGGCGCTGATCTAGCCGACCAGCGCCGGGAAGGCCGCCTTGAACGCCGCGACCTTCGGCTTATCCCAGCGGGTGATATACGGATGGTTCGGATTGCGCCGGGCGAAATCCTGATGCTCCGCCTCGGCGGGGAAGAAGCCGCCGGCCTCGATCTTCGTCGCGATCGGCTTGGCGAAGGCGCGGGTGTTCGACAGCTGGGCGATGTAGGTCTGCGCGACCATGCGCTGCGCCGGGGTCTGCGGGAAGATCGCCGAGCGGTAGCTTGGGCCCGAATCGGGATATTGCCCATCCACCTGCGTCGGATCGTGCGCGACCGAGAAATAGACACGCAGCAGCGTGCCGTAGCTGACGACGCGCGGATCGTACGTGATGCGGATCGCCTCGGCATGACGGGTGCGTTCGGTCGAGACGGCGGCGTAGGTCGCGGTGTCGCGGGTGCCGCCGGCATAGCCGCTGACCACCGATCGCACGCCCTTCACGCCCTCGAACACCGCTTCCATCCCCCAGAAGCACCCGCCGGCGAGCACCGCGGTCTGCATCCCCGGCGTGGGCGGAGCGTCACGGGCCGGCGCGGGGATGGCGACCGCCTTTTCGGCGCGACCGGGGACCGCACTGGCGGCGATGGCGACAGCGGCCAGGACGATGGCAACGGGGGCGGCGTGCTTGAACATCATGACCCTATATTCGCGCGAGCGGACCGAAAAGTTTCATCGGCGCGCGACGTCGGCTCAGCGGGACGTGGCGGCGTGGGCGGCGGGCACCAGCGCGGTGTCGTCGGCATGGACCACCTGCACCGACACCAGCGCCGCGGCGCCGAGGGCAAAACCGCCGACGAACAGGCGGAGGAAGCTGAGCTTGGTCTTGGCAGTCATGGGACTTGTCCTTTGAGGCACGCCGGCACGTACCGGTTGCGATTCGCTACTTATGACGGGCGCCAGATGTGCATCCGGCATCCGTCGTTCAAGATGCTATGAAGATTCGCCACTGAACGGCGCGTGGATGCACCGTTCACGCGAATGTCAGGCGCAGGTCGACTCGGGTCAGCCGGCGTACCGTGTCAGCGCAGCGCCGCGCAGGCTTCCTGGATGCGCTGGCACGCCTCGGTCAGCACATCCTCCGACGTGGCATAGCTGATCCGCATGGCGGGAGAGAGGCCGAACGCCGCGCCGTGCACGGCGGCGACGCGCGCATCGTCGAGGAAATAGCCGATCAGATCCTCGTCGGTCTCGATGCGCTTGCCCCTGGGCGTGGTCTTGCCGATCGTGCCCGACACATCCGGATAGACGTAGAACGCGCCCTCGGGCCGCGGGCAGGCAATGCCCGGCGCCTGGTTCAGCATCGACACCACCAGATCGCGGCGCGACTGGAAGGCACGGGCGCGATCTTTCAGGAACGACTGGTCGCCGGTCAGCGCTGCGACCGCCGCGGCCTGCGCGATCGAACACGGGTTCGACGTCGACTGCGACTGGAGTTTCGCGATCGCCTTGATGAGCCAGGGCGCGCCACCGGCGAACCCGATCCGCCACCCGGTCATGCTGTACGCCTTCGAACAGCCGTTCACGGTCAGCGTGCGCTCGTACAGGTTAGGACACACCTCGGCGATCGTGCGGAATTTGAAGCCGTCGTACACGATATGCTCGTACATATCGTCGGCGAAGACCCAGACGTGCGGATGCCGCTCCAGCACCTCGCCCAGCGCCTTCAGTTCGTCCTCGCTGTACGCCGCACCGGTCGGGTTCGACGGCGAATTCAGGATAACCCATTTGGTACGAGGGGTAATCGCTGCCTCAAGCTGTTCGGGGCGCAGCTTGTACCCCTGTGCCGCGCCCGCCGCGACGAACACCGGGGTGCCGCCGGAGAACTGGACGACATCGGGATAGCTGACCCAATAAGGCGCCGGCACGATCACCTCGTCGCCGGGGTCGATCGTTGCGACGAAGGCGTTGAACAGCGTGTGCTTGCCGCCGACGTTCACCGTCACCTGATCGCAGCCGTAGGTCAGGTTGTTGTCGCGCGCGAACTTGTCGACGATCGCCTGCTTCAGCTCCTGCGTGCCATCGACGTTGGTGTATTTCGTCTTGCCGTCGCGGATCGCGGCAATGCCGGCGTCCTTCACGAAATCGGGGGTGTCGAAATCGGGCTCGCCCGCGCCCAGCCCGATCACGTCGATGCCGGCGCGCTTCAGCTCGAACACGCGCGCGGTCATCGCCAGCGTGGCGGAGGGCTGGATACGTCCGAGCGCGGCGGAGGGCTGCATGGGTGTGTCCGTGTCGTGGAAAGGGCGTGTCGTCCTTTAGCGCCGACGCCGGTTCTTTCGCAATCGCAACATATGTTACCGGTTTGGCGACGCCTCGATCGCCAGCGCACCGCTCGGCGACAGCAGCAGGCGGATCGTGCGCGCGTCCCTCAGCCGAAAGGTCGCGGCCTGCAATTCGTTGCGGACGTCGTGGCGATCGAACGGATAGACGCGCGCCGCCGCCTCGGCCTTCATCCCCGACAGATGCTCCTCCAGGTCGAGGATGCCGGCCATCGGGTCGAAGGTCATGGTGACGATCAGATCGGGGGGTGGCAGGTCGGGGCAGGGCGCGGCGTCGTCCATCGCGCGATGTGTGACGCCCCGGCGCGCGATCGGCAAGCCCGTTGCGGTGCCCTCGACCGACCGCTACGCCTCGCGCCCAGAACGATACGGGGATATCCGACCATGCGCCTGCTGCTCGCCGCCACGCTCCTCGCTTCCGCTGCCGCGCCCGCCGCCGCCCAGATCGCCAAGCCCGCGGCGATCACCGCCGATGGCGTGCCCGCGCTGCCGGTGAGCCTCGCCGAAGCGATGCGCCCCTATGCCGAAAGCCGCAGCGCCGCGCCGGTCGCGTGGAACCCGGTGACTAAGGCGCTGGTGGTGTCGACGCGCTTCGCCAATGTCGCCCAGTTGCACAGCGTGGCCGGCCCGATGATGGACCGCCGCCAGATCAGCTTCGAACCCGATCGCACCAGCGAACTGCACTATTCGCGCTCGGGCGACGTCGCGCTGGTGCAGAAGGACGTCGGCGGCAACGAATTCTTCCAGCTCTACACGCTGAAGGACGGGCGGCTGACGCTGCTGACCGACGGCAAGAGCCGCAACAATTTCGGTGCGTTTTCCGCCGATGGCCGGCTGGTCGGCTATACCTCGACGAAGCGCACCGGCGCCGACAACGACATCTACGTCATGGATCCGCGCAATCCCGGCAGCGCGCGCCTGGTCGCGCAGGTGAAGGGCGGGGGCTGGAGCTTCGTCGATTTCCTGCCCGGCAACACCCATGCCGTCGTTTATAATTATTCTTCGATCCAGAAGAGCGACCTCTACGACCTCGACCTCGCGACCGGGCGGATGACGCCGCTCAATGATCTGGCGAAGCCGGTGTCCTACGGCTCGGCGCAGGTATCGCCCGACGGCACCTTATGGGTGTTGAGCGACGAGGGGTCGGACTTCCAGCGGCTCGGCATCCTGAAGGGTGGCAGTTTCACGCCCGTCGCGCCCGAGCCGAAGTGGGGTGTCGAGGAATTCTCGATCGCCGACGACGGCGGCTTCATCGCCTATCTGGTGAACGAAGGCGGGACGAGCCGGCTGAAGCTGCTCGACACGAAGACGCGCCGGGTGCGGACCGCCGCGCTGCCGACGGGCGTGGCGAGCGGGCTCGAGATTGCGCCGTGGGGCGCGGTGGCGTTCTCGTTCAGTAGCCCGAAGGTGTCGGGTGACGCCTTCGTCCTCGATCCGCGCAGCATGAAAGTAACGCAGTGGACGGCGAGCGAGACCGGCGGGCTCGATCCGGCGAAGAACGTCGACGCGCAGCTGGTGGCCGTGAAGAGCTTCGACGGAGAGGACGTCTCGGGCTTCCTGTTCCGCCCCGACCCGGCAAAATTCCCCGGCAAGCGCCCGCTGCTGATCGACATCCACGGCGGGCCGGAGGGGCAGACCCAGCCATCCTATCGCGGCGCCGCCAATTACTATCTCAACGACCTCGGCATCGCGATCTTCTACCCCAACGTCCGCGGCTCGACCGGCTATGGCAAACGCTTCGTCAGCCTGGATAACGGGCCGTTCAAGCGCGAGGATTCGGTGAAGGACATCGGTGCCTTCCTCGATCATTTCGCCCGCGACGGCGCCATCGACAGCGCGCGGATCGGTGTGCAGGGCGGCAGCTACGGCGGGTACATGTGCTACGCGAGCGCGATCCGCTACGGCGACCGGCTGAAGGGCGCGAATTGTATCGTCGCGATCTCGAATTTCGTCACCTTCCTCGAGAATACGCAAAGCTATCGCCGCGACCTGCGCCGGGTCGAATATGGCGACGAGCGCGTGGCCGAGCAGAAGGCGAAGCTGATCGCGATCTCACCCATGACCAGCGTGTCGAAACTGCGCGTGCCCTTGATGGTGGTGACCGGCGGCAACGACCCGCGCGTGCCCGCGTCGGAGGCCGACCAGATGGTGAAGGCGGTGCGCGCGAACGGCGGCACCGCGTGGCACATCCTCGCCGCCGACGAGGGCCACGGCTTCGCCAAGAAGGAAAACCGCGACTATCAGAATTACGCGACGCTCTATTTCTGGAGCAAGAACCTGCTCGGCAAGACCCCGAAATGAGCCAGCCACCTCTTAAGGCGACGATCATCCCGGTCACGCCGCTCCAGCAGAATTGCACGCTCTTCTGGTGCACGAGAACCATGCGCGCGGCGGTGGTCGATCCGGGCGGCGACCTGCCGCGGATCAAGGCGGCGATCGCCGAAGCCGGGGTGACCGTGGAGAAGATCCTCATCACCCACGGCCACGCCGATCACTGCGGCGAGGCGGGCGTGCTCGCGAAGGAACTGAGTGTGCCGATCGAGGGGCCGCACGAGGCCGATCGCTACTGGCTCGCGCGGCTGGAGGATGACTGCCGCAAATGGGGGCTGCGCGGCGAAGCGTTCGAGCCCGACCGCTGGCTCGACGACGGCGAGCAGGTGACCGTCGGCAACCTGGTGCTCGACGTCTATCTCTGCCCCGGCCATACGCCGGGACACGTCGTGTTCCACCATCCGCCATCGAAACTGGCGATCGTCGGCGACGTGATCTTCCAGGGATCGGTCGGTCGCACCGATTTCCCGCTGAGCGATCCCGACGCGCTGGTGACGTCGATCGTCACGAAGCTGTGGCCGCTCGGCGACGATACCGTCTTCCTCCCCGGCCACGGCGGCGTCAGCAGCTTCGGGCGCGAGCGGGCGAGCAATCCTTTCGTCGGCGACGCCGCGCTGGCACGCGGCTGACGGCGCATCAGGCGGTCGCGGGCAGCGTGACCGCCATCGGCGCGGTGATGTTCGGTGTCGACAGCGCCACCCAGGCGCAATGTCCAGCAAGCGCGACCATCACCAGCATCGTCACGACGACGCCGATGCCGCGCCCCGGCTTCCACGTGTCCATGCCGACCCCGTGGCACAGCCGCGCGACGACGAAGGCGAATCCATAGCCCCACACGATCCAACTGGTACCGCGCGCGAGTTCGAGCAGCGCCAGCAGGATCAGCACGACCGGCGCATATTCGGTGAAGTTCGCATGCGCCCGCATCCGCGCGATCACCGCCATGTTGCCGCCGTCACCGACCGAGACGTTGTGCAACCGGCGCATCTGGCCGACGCGAATCGCCAGCCACAGGTTGATGAGTGCGCAGGCCGCGGCGGTGCACAGGCTGGCCGGCAGGATGATCGTCATGATATGGTCCCCTCTATGTGGCGCAACCTGTCATCGGGGCACGCGGGTTGCAACAATGTGCGAAATCGCTATAGGCGCGCCTTCGCTCTGCGGTCCGTTCCTCCGCTTGCTCCGTCGGAGCATGCGCTGTAGCGCGTTCGCAGACCCAGAAATTACCGTTGCTAGAAGGTTGCCGAAATGGCCGTCCCCAAGAGAAAGACCTCGCCGTCGCGGCGTGGCATGCGCCGCAGCCACGATGCGCTGTCGGTCGAAGCGTTCCAGGAATGCCCGAACTGCGGCGAGCTGAAGCGCCCGCACAACCTGTGCACTGCCTGTGGCCACTATAACGGCCGTGAGATCGTCTCGGTCGAGGGCTGATCGCCCGACAGCAACGGAAGCAGGTACCCGCAATGTCCCCTGATGCGCGGATCGCCGTCGATGCGATGGGCGGCGACGAGGGGCTTGCGGTCATGCTCGCTGGCGTCGCGCGGGCGCGGCGCAAGTTCGACGGCCTGCGGTTCTTCCTGGTCGGCGACGAGGCGCGGATTCGCGATGGCCTGGCCACGCATCCGAACCTGACCGCGGCTTCGGAGATCGTCCACGCGCCCGACGTCGTCACCTCCGACGAGAAGCCCAGCCAGGCGATTCGCCGCGCCAAGACGACGTCGATGGGCGTCGCCATCGACCTGGTGAAGCAGGGGCGCGCCGCGGCTGCCGTGTCGTCGGGCAACACCGGCGCGCTGATGGCGATGGCGAAGCTGTCGCTACGCACCATGCCCGGCATCGACCGGCCCGCGCTCGCCGCGCTGCTCCCCAGCCTCGGCGAAACCGACCTCGTCATGCTCGATCTCGGCGCCAATACCGAGTGCGACGCCCGCAACCTCGTCCAGTTCGCGGTGATGGGCGCCGCCTATGCGCGCACCGCGCTCGACCTCGAAAGCCCGCGGGTCGCGCTGCTCAACATCGGTACCGAGGATATGAAGGGCACCGACATCATCCGCGATGCCGCCGCCCGCCTGCGTGACGCGACCCATCTGCCGATGACGTTCAGCGGCTATATCGAGGGCGATCGCATCTCGCGCGGCCATGTCGATGTCGTCGTGTGCGACGGCTTCTCGGGCAATATCGCGCTGAAGACGGCGGAGGGCACGGCGCGCTTCGTCGCCGACCTACTGAAGCGCGCGTTTCGCTCGTCGATCCGCTCGAAGGTCGGCTTCCTGATTTCGAAGCCCGCGACCGAATTGCTGCGCGGGCACCTCGACCCCAACAACCACAATGGCGCGGTCTTCCTCGGGCTCAACGGCCTGGTGGTGAAGAGCCACGGCAGCGCCAGCGAGGTCGGCGTGAGCCACGCACTGTCGGTCGCGGCGAAGATGGTTCGCGACGACCTGACGCGGCGCATCGCTCAGGACCTCGGCAATTTCGAGAAGCAGGCGGCATGACGGTTCGGCGATCGGTGATTCTGGGGACCGGATCGGCGCTGCCCACCCGCCGCGTGTCGAATGCCGAGCTGGCGCAGGAAGTCGACACCACCGACGAATGGATCGTCGAGCGCACCGGCATTCGCTTCCGCCACCTCGCCGGCCCGCACGAGACGACCGGTACGCTGGCGATCGACGCGGCGAAGGCCGCGCTCGCCGCCGCCGGGGTGCATGCGCAGGACATCGACCTGATCGTGCTGGCGACCGCGACGCCCGACCAGACGTTTCCCTCGACCGCAACCAAGGTGCAGGCCGCACTCGCCATCGACGATTGCGTCGCGTTCGACGTGGCGGCGGTGTGCTCGGGCTTCCTTTATGCGGTGCAGGTCGCCGACGCGATGATCCGCGCCGGCGCGCACACCCGTGCGCTGGTGATCGGCGCCGAGACCTTCAGCCGCATCCTCGACTGGGAGGATCGCACGACCTGCGTTCTGTTCGGCGACGGCGCCGGCGCGATCGTGCTGGCGGCGGAGGAGGGTTCGGATCGCGGCATCCTCGCCAGCAAGCTCCACGCCGACGGGCGGCACAACGAACTGCTCTATGTCGATGGTGGGCCGTCGACCACGGGCACGGTCGGCAAGCTCAGGATGAAGGGGCGCGAGGTGTTCCGCCACGCCGTCGTCAATCTGGCCAGCGTGATGACCGAATCGCTCGAAATCGCCGGGCTGACCGCCGCAGACGTCGACTGGGTCGTGCCGCACCAGGCCAACGCCCGCATCCTCGATGCGACCGCCCGCAAGCTCGGCCTGCCGGCGGAGAAAGTCGTGATGACGGTCGATCAGCACGCCAACACCTCCGCCGCATCGGTGCCGCTCGCGCTCGACGTCGCGGTGCGCGACGGACGCATCAAGCGCGGCGACGTCGTGGTGCTCGAGGCGATGGGCGGCGGCTTCACCTGGGGCGCCGCGGTCGTCCGGTATTGAGACTCGGTACGGCTCCGCAATAATCCCCGGCTTTGCTTGGACAGCGGGGATGTGTTAGGTTTCCTGTCCGGACCGGATCGCTCGAAAGGAAGCCTCGTAATGGATGAAGCCGCGGGAACGCTGACACGTGCCGACCTGGCCGAGTCGCTTCATCGCGAAGTCGGTCTGTCGCGTGCCGATTCGTCCAATTTCGTCGAGCAGATCCTGCGTCACATGTGCGAGGCGCTGTCGAATGGCGAGAACGTCAAGATTTCCGGCTTCGGCAGCTTCATTCTGCGCGACAAGGGCGAGCGCGTCGGTCGCAATCCCAAGACTGGGGTCGAAGTGCCGATCGCGCCGCGCCGCGTCCTCACCTTCCGTGCCAGCCAGATGATGCGCAACCGCATCGTGGCAGGCCGATAGGCGCCGGCGACATGGCCGCGCCGGACAAGGCGGCGGACGCCTTCCGGACGATCGGGGAATTGTCGCGTGAAACCGGCATCCCCCAGCATATCCTCAGATATTGGGAGACGCGTTTTCCGCAGCTGCGTCCGCTGCAGCGCGCGGGCAACCGCCGTTACTACCGGACCGAGGATGCCGCGCTCGTCCGCCGCATCCAGGCGCTGCTCGATACCGAGGGCTATACGATCCGCGGCGTGCAGAAGCTGCTGGGCGAAGAGGCACCGGTGAAGCGCGGGGGCAGCAGTAGTGGCGGCGGGGGCGGTCGCAAGACCGCGCTGCTCGAAATCCGCGATGCGCTGGCCGCGGCGTTGACCGCCGACTGAATCCGGGGGCCGCCGCCTGCGTGGCGGCCCGGTGGGTCGCCGCCGATGGCGTGCCGGGCCTAATCCTCGTCCGGACCGAGCGCGGGGTCGAGGTCGCGGGGGCGGGTGAAGGCCATCAGCGTGCCGCCGCCCGCCACGACATCGGCCCAGCGATCAACGGCGAAGGTCAGCACCGCCGCGCTCGCGGTCGGGAATTTGTGCGCGACGCTGTCCCGCAGTGCGCCCGGCCCATCGGGCGCCAGCAGCAGCACCAGTTCCTCCAGCCCCGGGTTGTGGCCGACGACCATCACGCTTCCCAAGGCATCGTCCTGTTCGTGGACCACGTCGAGGATCGTCGCCGGCGCGGCGAGGTACAGGCGGCGGTCCCATGCCGGCGCCAACGTGCGGCCATAGGCCCGACCGAGATGCTCGAGCGTCTCGACCACGCGTACCGCCGGCGATGCTACCACACGGTCGTAGGCTTGGCCGCCGCGCTTCATGCTGCACCCGACCGCCACGGCGGCGCGCTGTCCCTTGGCATTCAGCGGACGGTCGAAATCGCGCAGGACGGCGTCGTCCCAGCCCGATTTGGCGTGGCGGAGCAGGGTCAGCGTCTTCATGCAGTCGCGTTGTGCCGGATCGGCGTGGTCGAAGGAAGGCCGGAAACGCGGGCCACCGCCTCGTCCAGCGTCACCCGCTCGACCGGGGTGCCGGGCGGGAAGGCGGTGAGCAGGCGTGACGGCATGGCGGCACCGAGCAGCACGAAGGCGCCGCGATCGTCGGCGCGGCGGATGAGGCGACCGAACGCCTGCGCCAGCCGCGCCCGCACGATGCGGTCGTCATAGGCGCTGCCCCCGCCCGCCAGCCGCCGCGCGGCATGGAGCACGCTGGGCTTGGGCCAGGGCACGCCCTCCATCACCACCAGCCGCAGCGAATGGCCGGGCACGTCGACCCCGTCGCGCAAGGCATCGGTGCCGAGCAGGGAGGTGCGGGGATCGTCGCGGAAGATGTCGACAAGCGTACCGGTGTCGATCGGATCGACATGTTGGGCGAGCAGCGGCAGGCCGTCGCGCGCCAGCCGGTCGGCGATGCGGGCGTGGACGCCGCGCAGCCGCCGAATCGCGGTGAACAGCCCCAGCGTCCCGCCCCCCGCCGCGACGATCAGCCGCGCATAAGCGTTGGCGAGCGCCGCCAGGTCGCCGCGTTTCACGTCGGTGACGATCATCACGCGGGCGTGGGCGGCGTAGTCGAACGGGCTCGGTGCTTCGAACCGCGCAGGGGGCTGGAGCAGATGGGCGGCCCCGCTGCGTGCCTCCGCCACATCCCAGTCGCCGCCCGCTTTCAGCGTGGCCGAGGTGACGAGGGCACCGTGGGCGTGTTTCAGCACGGCGTCGGCGAACGGGCGCGACGGGTCGAGCCAGTGGCGGTGGAGGCCGATATCCCATTCGCGCCCCTCCGCGCGGTCGACCGCCAGCCAGTCGACGAAATCGGGGTCGGCGGGGCCGCCGATGCGCGCGATCAGTGCGAGCCAGGCAGCGACCGTCTCGCTGCGCCAGCCGAGCGAGGCGATCGCGCCCTCGATCCGGGCGCGCGCCGGGCCGTCCATCCAGTCGGGGCCGTCGGTCAACAGCGCCTCCAGCCGGCGCGACAGGGTGACGAGCGGACGGATCAGCGCGTCGAGCGCGGCGGCGGCGGGGCCGGCGGCCTCGACCAGCGCGGCGTCGGGCTCGGCCAGTTCGGTTTCCAGCGCATAGCCGGCGTCGTCGTCCTTGGCGGCGCGGGCGTAGGTCAGTCCGCGGACGGCTGCGAGCAGCGCCTCGATCGGGCCGAACGGGTCGCCATCGGCGATGCGCGCCAGCCAGCCGTCGCTCGGTAGCGCGCGGGCGGCATCGACCGCATCGGTGATCGCGCGGCCACCCTCCTCGTCATAGCTGGCAACGTCGGACAGGCGCGCGGCAAGGCCACGGCGGCGCCCGCGCGCGGTGCCTTCGGGGCCGGTGATCCAGCGGCGGATCTCGATCGCCTCGGCGCCGGTGAGCGCGGCGGAGAACATCGAATCGGCGGCGTCGAAGACGTGGTGCCCCTCATCGAAGACATAGCGGGTCGGGCGGTTCGCGATCTCTCGCCCGCGTGCGGCGTTGACCATGACGAGTGCGTGGTTGGCGACGACGATGCTAGCCCGCGCCGAATCTCGCGCGGCGCGTTCGATGAAGCATTTCCGGTAGTGCGGGCATCCGGCGTAGATGCATTCGCCGCGGCGGTCGGTCAGCGCGGTCGATCCGTTGCGGCGAAACAGTGTGGGCAGCCAGCCGGGCAGGTCACCGCCGACCATGTCGCCGTCGGCGCTGTACGCCGCCCAGCGCGCGACGAGCTGCGCCAGTACCGCGGCGCGGCCCTGGAAGCCGCCCTGCAACGCGTCCTCGAGGTTGAGGAGGCAGAGGTAGTTTTCACGCCCCTTCCGCGTCACGACGCGGCGGCGGCGTTCGGCAGGGTTGGGGTAGAGGCGCGCGGTTTCGTGGTTCAACTGGCGCTGCAACGCCTTGGTGAAGGTCGAGACCCACACCGCGCCGTCGGCGTGCTCGGCCCAGAGCGACGCGGGGGCGAGGTAGCCGAGCGTCTTGCCGATGCCGGTCCCGGCTTCCGCCAGCACCAGGTTCGGCGTGTCGCGGACCATGCGCGGGGCAAAGGCGCGGGCGGCGGCATCGGCGAAGGCGCGCTGGCCGTCGCGGCGCTCGGCCCCGTCGCCGGTCAGGCTGGCGAGGCGATCGGCGACCGCATCGGGCGGGATGGTGACGGTACGTGGGGCAGGGCGGGGGGCGGCATCCTCCCATTCGGGCAGCTTCGAAAACAGCCAACGCTCGGCCTGCGCCGGCTTGTCGAGCTTCGCGGTGACCAGCGGCGCCCACGGCCAGCGCAGCCGGAACAGGCTTTGCGCCGCGGTCCACGCACCCTCGCGCTCGGGCCATGCCCCGCCCAGCGTCGCCAGCAACGCGCTCGCCGCATCGCGCAGCATCGGCGCGATCGCGTCGTCACTGTCGGGCGTGGCCAATCCCAGTGCAGCGGCCAGCCCCTTGGGAGTCGGCACCGCGAAGCGCGCGGGATGGACGAAGGCGAACAGCTCGAGCAGGTCGAGCCCCGACAGCTCTGGATGCCCCAGCCGCTGGCCGACGACGGCGGCGTTCAGCAGGATGACCGGCGTATCTGCGGCGATCCGCACCGCCTCTCCCCGTCCGATCGCGCGGCACCCATCCGCATCGGCGATCCAGACGCCCGAATGGCTGGCGTGAAGGGCGGGGTAGGGGAGCATCGTATTCCCCCTTAGCGGCGGTGGAACGATTGGGGAACGTGTTTGCGCCGTGCCGATTCGGTCAACCGGACGCCCTCACCACAGCACGTCGCGCTCGGGTGCCAGCGGCGCGGGCGCGGCGTCCCCGATCGCCTGCAACAGGTCGATCTCGATCGTCCGGCACATCGCCGACAGCGGCACATCGTGGACCGAATTCGCGAACGGGTCGGTCAGGTCCTCGCCGATCTGCAGGACGGCGAGGAACATCAGGCCGGCGATCGTCGATCCGACCGGGGTTGCCCAGCCCAGGGTCTCTACCAGCCCGATCGGCAGCAGGATGCAGAACAGCCGCGTGAACAGCGTCGGGAAGAACCGATACTGATTGGGCAGCGGCGTGTTCTTCAGCCGCTCCATGCCGCCTTGCGCATTGGCGATGTCGGTCATCGTCCGCTCCAGCTGCGTCTGCTGGATGGTGTCGATGAAGCCGCGGCGCTGCGCCTTGGCGATGCGCCCGGCGGTGCCGTCGAGCAGGCCGTTGGCGATGTTGGTCCGCGACAGCGGGCGCGCCGCTTCGTCCGCCGACAGGAAGCGCAGGATGTCGGGCGCGGGATCGATCCGCCGCAACTGGCAGCGCAGCGCATGGACATAGGCGATCTGGCGCAGGACGATGGTACGCTTCAAATCCCACAACTCGCCCTCGCGTGCGTAGGGCAGGAAGGTGACCACTTCGCGCGCCAGCGTGCGCGATGCGTTGATCATCGCGCCCCACAGTACGCGCCCCTCCCACCAGCGTTGATAGGCGGAGGTGTCGCGGAAGCCGAGGAACAGCGCGAGGGCCGAACCGAACAGCGTCAGCGGCAGGCTCGGCGCCTTGAACGGCAGGACGAAATACGCGACCGTCACCGCGACGTCCCACACGAACAGCGCGGTCAGCGGCTTCCAGACTTCGGCGATGATGCGTGTATAGCGCGGCGTGGCGGTGATGATCATTGCCGGGCGCTACGCATAACGTGGATCAAGGTTGCGGTGCCGCATGGAATATCGCGCGCGCAACGATTAGGGGGTGGCCGATGACCGACGATCTCCGCGCCGCCGCCCTCGATTCCAAAGCCTGGCCGTATGAGGAAGCGCGCAAGCTCTTGAAGCGCTATCCGGACGGCAAACCCAGTGGTGCGCCGATGCTGTTCGAGACAGGCTATGGCCCCTCGGGCCTGCCGCATATCGGCACGTTCAACGAAGTGCTGCGCACGACGATGGTGCGCAACGCGTTCCATGCGCTCAGCGACCAGCCGACGCGGCTGATCGCGTTTTCGGACGACATGGATGGCTTGCGCAAGGTGCCCGACAACGTGCCGAACAAGGCGATGCTGGCCGAGCATCTGGGCAAGCCGCTCAGCCGCATTCCCGATCCGTTCGGGAAGTTCGACAGCTTTGCCGCGCACAACAATGCGATGCTGCGGCAATTTCTGGACCGGTTCGGGTTCGATTACGAGTTCGCGTCCTCGACCGATTACTATACCGGCGGACGGTTCGACGGCGCGCTGAAAGTCGTGCTGCGCAACTTTGGCAAGATCCAAGACGTGATGCTGCCGACGCTGCGCGAGGAGCGGCGCGCAACCTATTCGCCGGTGTTGCCGATCAGCCCGACGAGCGGCGTCGTGCTGCAGGTGCCGATCGAGGTGATCGACGCCGATGCCGGCAAGATCGCGTTCGTCGACGAAAGCGGCGAGCGGGTGGTGCAGTCGGCGCTGGGCGGCCTCTCCAAGCTCCAGTGGAAGGTCGACTGGGCGATGCGCTGGGTCGCGCTCGGCGTCGATTTCGAGATGTACGGCAAGGACCTGATCGATTCGGGCATCCAGTCGTCGAAGATCGCCCGCATCCTGGGCGGGCGCCCGCCCGAAGGCTTCGTGTACGAGATGTTCCTCGACGAGAAGGGCGAGAAGATCTCCAAGTCGAAGGGCAATGGCCTCAGCCTCGAACAATGGCTGACCTATGGCCCGGACGAGAGCCTGGCGTTCTATGCCTACCGCGAGCCCAGGAAGGCCAAGCAGCTGCACATGGGCGTCATCCCGCGCGCGGTGGACGAATATTGGCAGTTCCGCGCCACTTACCCGACGCAGGAGCTGAAGCAGCAGCTGGGCAATCCCGTCCACCACATCCACGACGGCAAGCTGCCGGGCGGCACGCTGGCGGTGACTTTCGGGCTGCTGCTGAATCTCGTCGGGGTGATGGGTGAGGCGACGAAGGCGCAGGTGTGGGGCTATCTCGCCAACTACCTCCCCGATGCGACCGCGGAGACGCAGCCCGAGCTGGACCGGTTGATCGACCATGCGCTGGCCTATGCCCGCGATTTCGTCGCGCCGACGCTGGTGAAGCGCGCGCCCGAGGGAAATGAACGCGCGGCGCTTGAGCGGCTCGACGCGGAACTGGCGGCGCTGCCCGACGATGCGTCGGCGGAGGATATCCAGAAGATCGTGTACGAGATCGGCAAGACCGGCGACTTCGCCGAACTGCGCGACTGGTTCCGCGCGCTGTACGAGACGCTGTTGGGATCGAGCCAGGGGCCGCGGATGGGCAGCTTCATCCGGCTGTACGGCATCGCCAATTCGCGCACGCTGATCGCCGAGGCGCTGGCGCGGTGACGACGCGGCGCGGGGTCTGGAGCGCGGGCCGGGATTTCCTATCGACCGAGGCGGCCGGCGGCATCGTCCTGATGGCCGCAGCGGCGTGCGCGATGCTGGTCGCGAATCTGGAGGCGACCGCCGACAGCTATGTCGCGATGCTGCACGTGACGACCGGCCCGGTGCTGAACCCGCATCTCGGGCCGATGACGCTGCATTTGTGGATCAACGACGGACTGATGGCAGTGTTCTTCCTGCTCGTCGGCCTGGAGATCAAGCGCGAGGTCGTCGACGGGCGGTTGGCGAGTGCGGAGAAGCGTCGCCTGCCGGTGATCGCGGCAATGGCGGGGATGATCGTGCCGGCGCTCGTTTATCTCGCGGTCGCGGGTGGCGCGCCGGGGCTGGCGCGCGGCTGGGCGATCCCCGCCGCGACCGACATCGCCTTCGCGATCGGCGTGCTGGCGTTGCTCGGGGCCCACGCGCCGTCGTCGTTGAAGCTGTTCCTGACCACCATCGCGATCGTCGACGACATGGGCGCGGTGGCGATCATCGCGCTCGCCTACACCGACCATATCAACGTCGCCGCGCTCGCCGGGGCCGTCGCCGTGGTGGCCGGCATGTATGTGCTCAATCGCCGCGGCGAGCGGCGGTTGGCGCCCTACATGATCGGCTTTGCCGCGCTGTGGCTGCTGATGCTGGTATCGGGCGTGCACGCGACGATCGCCGGGGTCGTCACCGCGCTGCTGATCCCGGTCACCGTGTCGCCCGGCGCCCCCGACGCCGCGGAATCGCCGCTCCACCGGCTGGAGCATGCACTGCACCCGTGGGTCGCCTTCGCCATCGTGCCATTGTTCGGGTTCGCCAATGCCGGGGTCAGCCTGGCCGGGGTCAGCCTGTCCACGATCGCCGATCCGCTGGTGCTGGGGATCGCGGCGGGGCTGTTCGCGGGCAAGCAGATCGGCATCTTCGGCAGCATCTGGCTGGCCGAGAAGGCGGGCGTCGCGAAGCGGCCGGGCACGGCGAGCTGGGCGCAGATCTACGGCGTCGCGCTGATCGCCGGGATCGGCTTCACGATGAGCCTGTTCATCGGCGGCCTTGCCTTCCCCGGCGACGCATTGCTGGTCGAGCGGGTGAAGATCGGTGTGCTGGCCGGGTCGCTGGTATCGGCGCTGGCGGGCTATGCCGTGCTGCGCTTCGCAGGGCCGCGGTAGGTGCGGGTCGTCTTCGATCCGCGCCAGCTGGGCCATGCCCCGGCGCGCGAGTTTCACAACGGCGGCTGGACGCCCTATGCCGAGGTGCCGGCGCGTGCCGAGGCGATGCTGGCGGTGCTGGGCGCCAGCGAAGCACCGGTCGATCATGGCGAAGGCCCGATCCTGGCGGTCCACGACGCAGGCTATGTCGATTATCTGAAGACCGCGCCTGCACGCTGGGCCGAGGCGGGGCGCGAGGGCGACGTCATCGCCTATACCTGGCCGGTGGTGCGGCGGCGCGACATCGACCTGACGCGGATCGATGCGCTGGCCGGGCGCTACAGCATGGACGCTGCGACGCCGATCACCGCGAACACGTGGGATGCGGCGTATTGGAGCGCGCAGGCCGCGCTGACCGCACTCGATATCGTGCTGGACGGCGGGCAGGCGTTCGCATTGTGCCGCCCGCCCGGCCACCATGCCGGGGCGGATTATTGCGGCGGATACTGCCACCTGAACACCGCCGCGATCGCTGCGCAGGCTGCGCGCGACCGGGACCGCGCGCGGGTCGCGATCCTCGACATCGACTATCACCATGGCAATGGCACGCAGGATATCTTCTGGAGCCGCGGCGATGTGTTCTACGCGTCGATCCATGCCGATCCTGCCACCGATTATCCGTTCTACTGGGGCCATGCCGACGAGGTCGGCGAAGGCGCGGGAGTGGGCACGACGCTGAACCTGCCGTTGCCGCAGGGGACGACGCTTGAGGCGTTCCGGGCAGCACAGGGACACGCGCTGGCCGCGATCGCGCGGTTCGCGCCCGACCTGCTGATCGTGTCGCTGGGGGTCGACACGTGGGAGGGCGATCCGATCAGTGCGTTCCGCCTGACGACCGCCGACTATGCGGTGCTGGCGGGGAATATCGCCGCGGCGGGATGGCCGGTGCTGACGCTGATGGAGGGCGGCTATGCGCTTGAGGCGCTGGGCGCGAATGTGGCGAGTTTCCTGAGCGGGTTGTGAGAGCTGCGCGCTCCCGCGCAGGCGGGAGCCCAGGGTTACGGAGCGCAACGCTCTTGTCTCTAGGCTCCCGCCTGCGCGGGAGCACGGAGGTTACTCAGGCTCCGTTGCGTCGATCGGCTTCATCCCCCGCATCGACTTCGCCACTTCCTCCGCCCGCGCGATGACGCGCAGGACGTTGCCGGAGGTCAGTCCGGCGAGGTCGGTGTCGCTCCAGCCGCGGCGGGCCAGTTCGGCGAGGACCAACGGGTAGGAATCGACCCCCGACATCCCCTCCGGCCCGGTGCCGCCGATGCCGTCGTAGTCGCCGCCGAAGCCGACCGCGCCCTTGCCGGCGACCTTCGCGACATGCTCGATATGGTCGGCGACGGTCGATGCATCGACGCGGGGCATCGGATGGGTGCGGTCCCATTCGACGAGCGGCGCGGGCGATTTCGGGCCGTAGGCGTCGGTCGGCACGCCCACCGACTTGGCGTAGGCGCCGCGGGCGTTGTCCCAGTCGTTCCACGCCTTCGACAGGAAGGCCGGGTAGAAATTGACCATCACCACGCCGCCGCCCTGGCCGATCCGCGCGAGCAGCGCGTCGGGGATGTTGCGCGGGCGATCGGCCAGCGCACGGGCGGAGGAATGGCTGGCGATCACCGGCGCCTTCGTCACGTCGAGCGCGGCGGCCATCGTCGTGTCGGCGATGTGCGACACATCGACGAGCATGCCGATGCGGTTCATCTCCATCACCACCTTGCGCCCGAATTCGCTGAGGCCCCCGGCGCGCGGCGTGTCGGTGGAGGAATCCGCCCAGTCGAGGCTCTTGCCATGCGTCAGCGTCATGTAGCCGACGCCGAGTTCGCGCATCTGGCGCAGGACGGAGAGGCGCCCGTCGATCTGGTGCCCGCCTTCGATCCCCAGCAGCGAGGCGACCTTCCCCGCCTTCAAGATGCGGCGGACGTCGGCGGCGGTCGTCGCCATCTCGAAAATTGACGGATTCGCCGCCACGAAGCGGCGGACGATGTCGATTTCCTCGAGCGTCATCTCGACCGCGCGGGGGCCGGTGACGGTGGCGGGAATATAGACCGACCAGAACTGCCCGCCAACGCCGCCCTTCTTTAGCCGGGGGATGTCGGTCTGGAGCGGATAGGGCAAGGCGGCGGTGCTGGTGGTCAGGTCGAGGCTTTCGACCTTCGCCTCGTGCCGCTCGCGGATTTCCCACGGCAGGTCGTTGTGGCCGTCGATCACAGGTGCCTTGGCGAGCACGCGCGCGACTCGGCGCTCGATGGCCGGGTCGGGCGCGGCAGCGGCCTGGGGGGCGGCGAGCAGGAGCGCGAGGGTGGCGATCATGACGTCATCTGTCCTGAAAATGCGCGAAGGTTCCGCGAAACGGGGTGGTTTCGGAACTTTCGGCGGGGGGTGGTCGACCGCAGGCACGGGATGGTGGCGGTGGCACAGATCTGCATGGAGGCGAGCAAAGCAAATCGGCGCGCTGTAGGACAGCGAAAACCGGTTCAGATGTAGTGCGGTTCGCCGCGGATGTGCAGATCCTCGTAATGAACCAGCGCGGGTTCCGGGCCCAGCGCGACCGGCTGGCCGCCGCGGAACGCCCATTCGCCGCGGTCGCAATCCTCGGCGCGGACATAGCCGTTGATGTAGAGGCGGCGAAGGTGATCCGAGCGGTTCTCGCCCGAGGCGTGGACGAGATACGGGTTCCACAGCGCGAAATCGCCGGGCGCGAGGTCGAGCGGGACGATCGGGTGGTCGCCCAGCCCCGCGGCGCCGAGCACCGCATCGTCCATCGCGGTGCCGAGCACGTCGGTGGTCGTGTCGAGATCGACGTCGCCGGCGCGGTGGCTGTCGGGGACGAAACGCATCCCCCCGGTGGAGGGATTGTGCGGATCGATCGCGAGGCCGGTCTGGACATAGCTGCTGCCGAGGTTGCGATAGGCTGCGTCGGGCTTGCGGAAGCGCGAATCCTGGTGCCACGCGAAATCGCCACCGCCGAACGGCGTCTTCCAGTGGAGCTGGTTGATGATCTGTTTCAGGTCGCCGCCGATCAGCGGCGCCAGCACGCGGGCGATGCGCGGATCGGTGCGGACCGCGTTCAGCACGGGATCGTGATACGCCATCCACTGCACCATCCGCACCTGCGGCGGCGCGGCGTCGGTGGCGGGCGCGACGTTGTAGAAGAGATTGCCGTGACGAAAGCTGCGCCCGTGGGCGATGCCCTCGGCATGGACGCGGTCGATCGCGGCGCCGATCTCGGCGACTTCGGCTGGAGAGAAGAGGTTGCGGACGATGGCGTAGCCGTCGCGGTGGTAATCGGTGATGTAGGGGGGAGTATCTGAGCTGGCCGCCATGCCTGTCCTCGCGCGTCGCTGAGCGTGTGTACCGCGATAGAGTGCTGTCCCGCTAGACCCCAAGCCATTCGAGCGGCGCAGGAAGCGATTGCGCGGAGTAATCGACTTGCAAGACACGCCTGCGTCGTCCGTTGCTGGCCGCCGACGCGTGCAGGATCGGCGTGGCATAGACCCAGACATCGCCGCGTTCGGCGACGCACGCGAGTAATTCAGACCGCGCGACAATCGTTTCGACCTCGCGCACAGGGATACGACCGATCCGATGCGATCTTCTGGCGATCAGCAGCGGCGCATTGTCCGCAGGCACGACCTCGAGATGAATGCGCAGCGTAACCATTGCCTCGATCACCGCGAAGGGCGGCTCCACGTGGAGCAATCCGGCCTTGCGCGTCCAAGGGCCAAAACCGGCAACTTCGTGCTGGGCCTGGACCGCGATAGTCCGATCCTGGTGCCAGCCGAGTGCCCAGTTGGCGGCTGGCGTCTTGTCAAACAGGACGGCGCGGACGGGGCGGGCCGACGCACCGAGATAGGTCGCGGCGATGGCGGCGATCGCGCCACCTTGGGCGAGCACGTCGGCAAGCTTGGGCAGGCCGGTCAAGCGGATGCCCGGCTGGTTGGTGGCGACGTTGGAGAGCGCGGCTTCCAGGGCCGCAAGGCAGGGGACGGCGGCGCCTTTGTGTAGTGCCGCGCCGTCCGCCTCCATCGAGAGGGCCAACACGGGAGTAAATCCCGTGTCGTCGGACGCCGCTTTGGCGGCGCCGGCCGGCTGTTGCTTTATGCCCTCGCTTCGCTTGGGCACCACCGTGGAACTGTGTTCCACCGCTTAGAGCTTTTCGGTCAGCTCCGGCACCACCTTGAACAGATCCCCTACCAGGCCGATGTCGGCGACCTGGAAGATCGGGGCGTCCTCGTCCTTGTTGATGGCGATGATGGTCTTCGAATCCTTCATGCCGGCCAGATGCTGGATCGCGCCGGAGATGCCGACCGCGATATAGACTTCGGGGGCGACGATCTTGCCGGTCTGGCCGACCTGATAGTCGTTGGGGACGAAGCCTGCATCGACCGCGGCGCGGCTGGCGCCGACGGCGGCGCCGAGCTTGTCGGCGAGCGGCTCGATGATAGCATGGAAATTCTCACCGTTCTGCAGCGCGCGGCCGCCCGAGACGATGATCTTGGCGCTCGTCAGTTCGGGGCGCTCGAGCTTGGCGATTTCCGAGCCGGCGAAGGTCGACAGGCCCTGGTCGCCGGTCGAGGCGACCGCCTCGATCGTGCCCGAGCCGCCCTCAGGTGACGCTTTTTCGAAGGCCGTACCGCGGACGGTGATGACTTTCTTCGCGTCCTTGGACTGCACGGTGGCGATGGCGTTGCCGGCGTAGATCGGACGGGTGAAGGTATCTTCGCCCTCGACCGACAGAATGTCGCTGACCTGCATGACGTCGAGCAGCGCGGCGACGCGCGGGGCGATGTTCTTGCCGTTGGAGGTGGCCGGCGCGACGAACACATCGTGATGGCCCATCAGCGAGACGACCAGCGGCGCGACATTCTCGGCTAGCGCGTGGGCGAACGCCGCGTCGTCGGCGACATGAACCTTGCCGACGCCGGCGATCTTCGCGGCTTCGGCGGCGACGCCATCGACGCTCTGGCCGGCGACCAGCAGATGGACTTCGCCCAGCTGCGACGCGGCGGTGACCGCGGCGTAGGTGGCATCCTTGACGGCGGTGCCGTCGTGTTCGACCCAGACCAGGGTTTTCATCGTGTCATCCTCTCAAATCACCCCACCCGTTCGTTTCGAGCGAAGTCGAGAAACATAAGCCCGCCCGGATGCTTCTCGACTTCGCTCGAAGCGAACGGAGAAGGCCGGACGGTGGATTACTTCGCGACGCCCATCGCCTTCAGCTTGGCGACCAGTTCGTCGACATCGGCGACCTTGACGCCCGCGCTGCGCTTGGCGGGCTCGACGACCTTCAGAGTCGTGAGGCGCGGCGACACGTCGACGCCGTAGTCGGCGGGCGTCTTGGTCGCGAGCGGTTTCGACTTCGCCTTCATGATGTTGGGCAGCGACGCGTAGCGCGGCTCGTTCAGGCGCAGGTCGGTGGTGACGATCGCGGGCAGCTTCAGCGTGTCGGTCTCGGCACCGCCGTCGACTTCACGCGTGACGCTCACGCTGTCGCCCGACACCTCGACCTTGGAGGCGAAGGTGCCCTGGCCCCAGCCGGTCAATGCGCCGAGCATCTGCCCGGTCTGGTTGTTGTCGTCGTCGATCGCCTGCTTGCCGAGGATGACGAGCGAGGGCTGTTCCTCGTCACAGATCGCCTTCAGCAGCTTGGCGACGCCCAGCGGCTCGACCTTCTCTTCGCTGGTGACGAGGATCGCGCGGTCGGCGCCCATCGCGAGCGCGGTGCGCAGCGTTTCCTGGCTCTTGGGCTCGCCGATCGACACCGCGACGATCTCGGTCACCACGCCCTTTTCCTTCAGGCGGATGGCTTCCTCGACCGCGATCTCGTCGAACGGGTTGATGCTCATCTTGATGTTCGCCAGGTCGACGCCCGTCCCGTCCGCCTTCACGCGGGGCTTCACGTTGTAGTCAAGCACGCGCTTGACGGGGACCAACACCTTCATTGCATTCTCTCCATCTACCCATCCACGTCCCAGGGAGGATACGCGTCAGGCGGCGTTCTTCACCTCGGCGACGATCTTCTTCGCCGCGTCGCCCAGGTCGTTGGCGGGGACGATGGCGAGGCCGGAGTTCGACAGGATCGCCTTGCCGGCCTCCACGTTCGTGCCCTCGAGCCGAACGACCAAAGGCACCGACAGGTTCACTTCCTTCGCCGCGGCGACGATGCCCTCGGCGATGATGTCGCACTTCATGATGCCGCCGAAGATGTTGACCAGAATGCCCTTCACCGCGGGATCGGCAAGGATGATCTTGAACGCCGCGGTCACCTTTTCCTTGTTGGCGCCGCCGCCGACGTCGAGGAAATTGGCCGGGAACATGCCGTTCAGCTTGATGATATCCATCGTCGCCATGGCAAGGCCGGCACCGTTGACCATGCAGCCGATGTCGCCGTCGAGTTTAATGTAGGCGAGGTCGTACTTCGACGCCTCCAGCTCCATCGCGTCCTCTTCGGTGGTGTCGCGCAGCTCCATCAGATCCTTGTGGCGGAACATCGCGTTGCCGTCGAAGGCGACCTTGGCGTCGAGGACCATCAGCTTGCCGTCGTCCGTCACCGCGAGGGGGTTGATCTCGATCTGCTCGGCGTCGGTGCCGAGGAAGGCGTCGTACAGCTTCGAGGCGACATTCGCGGCCTGCTTGGCGAGGTCGCCGGTCAGTTCCAGAGCGGCGGCGACGGCGCGGCCGTGGTGGGGCATGAAGCCGGTCGCCGTGTCGATGTCGATCGAGTGGATCTTCTCAGGCGTGTCGTGCGCCACCGTCTCGATATCCATGCCCCCTTCCGTCGAGGCGACCATCGAGACGCGGCCGGTCGCGCGGTTGACGAGCAGCGCGAGGTAGAATTCCTTGGCGATGTCGACGCCGTCGGTCACGTACAGGCGATTGACCTGCTTGCCGGCGTCGCCGGTCTGGATCGTCACCAGCGTGTTGCCGAGCATGTCGGTCGCCGCGGCGCGAACCTCGTCCTCGGTCTTGGCCAGGCGGACGCCGCCCTTGGCATCCGGGCCCAGTTCCTTGAACTTGCCCTTGCCGCGGCCGCCGGCGTGGATCTGCGCCTTCACGACATAGAGCGGCCCGGGCAGCTTCTTCGACGCGGCGACAGCTTCGTCGACGCTCATCGCGGCGAAGCCTGCGGGCACGGGGACGCCGAATTTCGCCAGCAGTTCCTTGGCCTGATATTCGTGGATGTTCATGGGGAGGGCGCCGTCCTGTTTCGAAGATCGGGAATGTTGCAGCGGGCTAAAGCATATCGCTCCCCCCGAATCCAGCCTGCCTCGCGTTGCGGTGCGCCAGCGCCTATATGCCGGCCATGTCCTGGCCTGCCGGAATCGCCCTGTTCTTCGCCACCGTGGTTTTCATGGAGGGCTTCGCCTACGTCATGCACCGCTGGGTGATGCACGGGCCGGGGTGGTTCCTGCACGCCAGCCACCACGCGCCGCGACACGGCAACTGGGAGCTGAACGACCTGTATGCGGCGATCTTCGCGGTGCCGTCGATCTTGCTTATCCTGGGCGGGGTGCAACTGGGCTGGTGGCCGGGCTACGCGTGGATCGGGGCAGGAATCGCCGCCTATGGCGCGATCTATTTCGGTTTTCATGACGTCATCGTTCACCGCCGCATCGCCACGCGATATCTGCCGAAATCGGCCTATATGAAGCGGATCGTCCAGGCGCACCGGCTGCACCATGCGGTCGAGGCCAAGCACGGCACGGTCAGCTTCGGCTTCCTGTGGGCGCCCAAGCCCGAGGCGCTGAAGGCCGAGCTGAAACGGCGGGATCGCGCGGGCGTCCGCGCGCCGCGGGGCCGGGTGGCGGCGGAGTGAAAATCGTCGACTGGCTGGCGCGGACGATGATGCTGGTGCTCGCCAGCATGGCGACGCTAGCGCTGATCGGGTCGCTGGCGAGCGTATCGAACACGAACCTTCGCGATGCGTTTCCCGGCGCGGTCGAGCGGCCCGAGCCGGGCGGAGCGATGGAATCGCAGCCGACAGCGCCAGCCGCCCCGCCAAGCGCCGACCCGTCATCGGCGCAGGCCGGCCAGCCGGTGCGAGTCGCGGCCCCGCCGCCTGCCGACCGCACCGATGAGATCGCGCGCTGGCTGAAGGCGCTGACCTATGCGGTGCTGGCGCTGGCAGCGTTCGCGGCGGCGGGCGTCGTCGCGCTGGCGCGGATCGCCGGGCACCTCGGGCGGGTCGCCGACCGCTGAGTGCGCTCGCCACATTGGGAGCGGATTTCTGGATCGTCGCGGTGGGCGGCGTGGTTCTGCTTGGGCTGGCGAAGGGCGGGTTCGCCGGCATGGGCGCGCTGGCGCTGCCGCTGATCGCGATTACGATTTCGCCGGTGCGCGCGGCGGCTATCCTGCTGCCAATCCTGATCGTGCAGGATGTGGTCGGCGTGTGGGCGTTCCGGCGCGACTGGGACGGATATGTGCTGGGGTGGATGCTGCCGGGCGCGGCGATCGGCATTGCGCTGGGCTATGTGTTCGCGGCCAGCGTGCGGGTGGATGTGGTGCTGGCGATGGTCGGGGCGATTTCCGTGGTGTTCGGGCTGTACCGCCTGTGGATCGCGCGCCGGGGATCGGCGACGGCAGCGGGCGGGTCGCCTGGCTGGGTGGGAGCGATGTTCGGGGTCGCGTCAGGCTTCACCAGCCAGGTCGCCCACGCCGGCCAGCCGCCGTTCCAGCTCTGGGTGCTGCCCCGCAACTTGCCCCGCGACGTGCTGGTGGGGACGACCGCGATCTTCTTCGCGGTGGTCAACTGGATCAAGGTGCCCGCCTATGTCGCGCTCGGGCAATTCACGGCGGCGAATGTGATCGTGTCGGCGGTGCTGATGCCGGTCGCGATCGCGTCCACGTTTGCGGGGGTGTGGCTAGTGCGGCGGGTGTCGCCGGCGCGGTTCTACACCGCGATATACTGGCTGATGATCGCGGTCGGCATCAAGCTGGTGTGGGATGCCGCCGCCTGAAGCGTTGTCGGTTTCTCAACCACTTGGCTGCTACCGAGTCGCGCATGAGTACGGCAATCAGCGATCCGCGCGTTCCTGCGGCCGCCACGGGCGAGAACCGGTCGACCCTGCGCCGGGCGGTCCGCCTCGACGCCCGCGTGCGCGACCGCAGCGCGACGCGCTTCGCGATCCGCGTGCTCGACCTGTCGATGACCGGCTTCCGTGCGGAGACCGCCTTCACGATCCGCCCCGGATCGCTGGTGTGGATCACGCTGCCCGGATTGCAGGGACTGGAAGCGGAGATCGCCTGGCAGCGCGGCGACCACATCGGCGCGGCGTTCCGGACGCCGCTGCATGCCGCGGTGTTCGAGCATATTGTGGAGCTCAGTCGCTAGCGCGGCACGCGGCCATGCTGGCCGCGCGACTCGCGCAAGACCGGCCGGCGTAGCGAAGCTTACGTCCGACGGCGTGGGCTTTGCCCACGGCGGGCTATCAGCGTCGTGCCGCGGGCAAAGCCCGCGTCGTCGGCCGGACCAAGTCCGCCGGCCGGGCTTCGCGAGTCTGGCCGGACGTAGCCGGCCGCGCGCTGCGCCTCAGTCGAACAAACTACTCACGCTCGACTCATCCGCGATCCGCCGGATCGCCTCCGCCACCAGCGGTGCGATCGTCAAATGGCGGACTTTCTTCGACTCCGCGATCGTCTCGTGGTTGCCTATCGAATCGGTGATGACCAGTTCGGTCAGCGCCGATCCGTCGACCCGCGCCACCGCGCCGCCCGACAGCACGCCGTGGGTGACATAGGCGACGACTTCCTGCGCGCCGGCTTCCTTGAGAGCGGCGGCGGCATTGCACAGCGTGCCGGCCGAATCGACGATGTCGTCGATCAGGATGCAGAAGCGGCCCTCGACCTCACCGATGATGTTCATGACCTCGGATTCGCCGGCCCGCTCGCGCCGCTTGTCGACGATGGCGAGCGGGGCGTTGTCGAGTCGCTTCGAGAGCGCGCGGGCGCGGACCACGCCGCCGACGTCGGGGGAGACGACCATCCAGTTGGCGCCCGGGTAGCGACTGCGAATGTCCTGCGACATGACGGGGGCGGCGAACAGATTGTCGGTCGGGATATCGAAGAACCCCTGGATCTGCCCGGCGTGGAGGTCGACCGACAGCACCCGGTCGGCACCGGCGGTGGTGATGAGGTTGGCGACCAGCTTTGCCGAGATCGGCGTGCGGGGCCCGGGTTTGCGATCCTGACGGGCATAGCCGAAATAGGGCAGCACCGCGGTGATGCGCCGCGCCGACGCGCGTTTCAGCGCGTCGATGATGATGAGCGTCTCCATCAGATTGTCGTTCGCCGGGTAGGACGTCGACTGGAGCACGAACATGTCCTCGCCGCGGACATTCTCGAGGATTTCGACGAAGATTTCCTCGTCGGCGAAGCGTCGCACGCTCGCTTTCGTCAGTGGCAGTTCGCAATAATCGGCGATCGCCTGGGCGAGCGGGGTGTTCGAGTTGCCGGCGATCAGTTTCATGGTCGTGCGTGCTCCCGCTCAGGTGGCGCTCCCTTAGAATGACGGTTCGGTGACGGCTAGCCCTTGCGGGTCCGCCTGCCGTACAGCGCGCACATGACCGTCCTCACCCGCTTCGCGCCGTCGCCGACCGGCCATCTCCATGTCGGCAACATCCGCACCGCGCTCCACAACTGGATGTTCGCGCGGGCGAACGGCGGGCGCTTCATGCTGCGGATCGACGATACCGATGCGGTGCGCAGCGAGGAGCGGTTCGTCGACGCGATCCGCGCCGACCTCGACTGGCTGGGGATGGCGCCGGACGGCGAGGTGCGGCAGTCGGCGCGGTTCGACCTGTACGAGGCGCGGTTCGCGGAGTTGCGCGCGGCGGGACGGGTGTACCCGGCGTATGAGACTGCGCAGGAACTGGACCTGAAGCGCAAGATCCAGCTGGGGCGCGGATTGCCGCCGATCTACGACCGCGCGGCGTTGTCGCTGACCGACGCTCAGGTCGCGGCGTATGAGGCCGAGGGTCGGGCGCCGCACTGGCGTTTCCGGCTGGACGACACGCCGCTCGACTGGGACGATCTGGTGCGCGGACCCCAGCATTTCGCACCCGCGGCGATGGGCGATCCTGTCGTGCGGCGCGCGGACGGATCGTGGCTGTACCTGCTGCCGAGCGTCATCGACGACATCGACATGGGCGTGACCCATGTCGTGCGCGGCGAGGATCATGTGTCGAACACCGCGGTGCAGCTGGGGATGTTCGCCGCTTTGGGCGCGGTGCCGCCGCGGTTCGCCCACGCCGCTCTGCTGACCGGGAGCGAGGGGAAATTGTCGAAGCGGCTGGGGTCGCTGGGCATCGCGCATTTCCGCGAGGCGGGGATCGAGCCGCAGGCGGTGGTGGCGCTGCTGGCGCGGATCGGGACCAGCCAGCCGGTTGAGCCAGTGGTGGATGCGGCCCCGCTGCTCGCGGCGTTCGACTTCGCGCATTTCGGGCGCGCCCCGGCGCGGTTCGACGAGGATGAGCTGGCCGCGGTCAGCACCCGGATCATCCACCAGCTGCCCTATGAGGCGGTCGCCGACCGGCTGCCCGCGGGAATGGACGCCGAAGGTTGGGCGGCGATCCGCCCGAACCTGCACCGCGTCGGCGAGGCAGCGGACTGGTGGTCTGTGGTCGAGGGGCCGATCGAAACCGTGATAGCGGAAGAGGATCGCGCGTTCCTGGCCGAGGCGGGGGCGGTCGCGGCGGCGATGGATTGGGCGGGCGACCCGTGGCACGCGCTGACGGGTGCGTTGAAGGGGGCGACCGGGCGCAAGGGAAAGGCGCTGTTCCTGCCGCTGCGCCGTGCGCTGACCGGGCGCGACTCAGGCCCCGACATGGCGGCGCTGCTGCTGCTGATCGGACGGACGCGCGCGCTGCAACGGCTGGCGCGAGACATGTAACATTGTCTCTTGTTCGACAGATGAAATGATGTAACATTTCATTTCCGCCTGAGTCGGCGTTGGGAGAAACATTCGAGGGAGAGGTTCAGTGATCGTCAGCCGCTATCAACGCCCTAAGACCAGCCCCGGCACCGTCGCCGCGGCGATCGCGGTCAACGTCGGCATGGTCGCCCTGATCGCGACGTCCGCGCCGACGATTTTCGTGACGCCCGACGCGCCGTTCGAGGGCTATGCGGTGCCCCCCGAAGCACCCCCGCCGCCGCCGATTCCCGAGAAGCCGAAGCCCGAAGCGAAGGCGGCAACCCGCGACGTCCTGCCGACCATCCCCGACAAGATCGTCGAGGTCGATGTCGCGCCGACCAACACCGTCACCGGCACCGATACGCTCCAGCCGCCGCCTGGCCCGATCGGCCCCGCGACCGAGGGTACCGGCGTGATCGTCGATCCGCCTGCGCCCGCACCCGTGCTGACCGACGCCGCGCCCGATCCGCGCGCGCAGTTCCAGCCCGACTATCCCGCTTCCGAGCGCCGCGCCGGGACCGAGGGTAACGTCACCGTGCGCGTCCTGATCGGCACCGACGGGCGGGTGAAGGCGGTCGAACTCGTGCGCGCCGCCGCGCCCGCCTTCTTCGAGGCGACGAAGCGCCAGGCGCTTAGCCGCTGGCGGTTCCGCCCGGCTACACGCGACGGTGTCGCGGTCGAAAGCTGGCGGACGATGACGCTGCGTTTCGTGCTGGAAGACGCATGACGGAGCGCGGGGGTGGTCTGGCGCCGTCCCCGCGCCTATCTTGGGCGATGATGCCCACCGGTTTCTTCACCCGCTTCGCGCCGATCCGCGCGATCAACGACCTGCGGCACTTCATGGCGTTGCAGAAGCCGACCCATGTCGTGTTCCTGGTGCTGTCGCTGATGCTGACGATGGCCGTGCTGTTGGGCTTCGTGATCGATTCGCATGTCGAGCGGCCGTACAAGCGCAACATCGTCTATGCCGAAAACTGGCGCGCAGACCGGTCGGAGGCCGAGATCCGCGCTGCGCAGCTCCGCGAGATGGCGGTGAAGACACGCCGCGACATCGTGTACGAAAAGAAGCAGGCCGATCTGAAGGCGCAGTTCAAGCGGCTCGACGACAAGCTCGAAAAATGGGGGATCTGAGCGACCGTCGCTGGATGGCGGCGGCGCTGGCCCTGTCGGAGCGGGGGCGCGGGAGGACCGCGCCCAATCCGTGCGTGGGCTGCGTGCTGGTGAAGGACGGCGTGGTCGTCGGGCGCGGCTGGACGCAAGCCGGCGGGCGCCCGCATGCCGAGGCGATGGCGGTGGATGAGACCGGCGGAAAGTCGCGCGGCGCAACTGCCTATGTGACGCTGGAACCCTGTGCCGCACCGGGGCGAGGACCGGCGTGCGCGTCGGTGCTGATCGAGGCCGGGGTGGCGCGGGTCGTCGCGGCGCTGCGCGATCCGTTTCCGGCGGTGGATGGGCGCGGGTTCGAGCGGTTGCGCGAGGCGGGTATCGCCGTGACGGTCGGGCCGGGTGCTGCCGAGGCCGAGCGCGCGATGGCGGGATTCCTGACGCGGCAGCGCAACGGGCGCCCGCACGTCACGCTGAAGCTCGCGACGTCGCTCGACGGCTGCATCGCCCGCGCCGGCGGTGAGAGTCGGTGGATCACCGGTCCGCAGGCGCGCGCGCATGCGCATCTGGAGCGCAGCCGGCATGAGGCGATCCTGGTCGGGCGGGGGACGTATGACGCGGACGCGCCGGCGCTCGACGTGCGGCTGGCGGGGCTGGAAGCGCGAGCGCCGCGGAAAATCCTTTTGACCACCCATCCGTTCGTTTCGAGCGCAGTCGAGAAACCGCAGCCGAGCGCTAAGCCAGTGTTTCTCGACTGCGCTCGAAACGAACGGATGGGGTGGGAGGTCATTGGCGCGCCCGAAGACATCGCCACCCTCTCCGGCGTCGATCACCTGCTGGTCGAGGGGGGCGCGCGGACCGCGGCGGCGTTTCTGAAGGCGGGGCTGGTCGATCGCCTGCTGCTTTACCGCGCGCCAATCCTGATCGGCGGCGGGGTGGCGGCGCTTGGCGACATCGGCCTCGGCGCGCTTGCCGATGCGCATGGCCGCTGGACGCTGACCGACGCGCGCCAGCTTGGCAGCGACCGGCTCGAGGTCTACGGGCGCAACTGATGTTTACCGGAATCGTCAGCGACGTCGGCGCCATCACCGCGGTCGAGGATCGCGGCGACCTGCGCGTGACCATTGCCACCGCCTACGACACCGGCGGGGTCGACCTTGGCGCGTCGATCGCGTGTTCGGGCGTGTGCCTGACCGTGGTCGACAAGGCGCCGGGCTGGTTCGCGGTCGACGTCTCCGCCGAAACCACCGCGCGCACCGCCGACGGCATGTGGGCCGCGGGCCGCGCGCTCAACCTCGAGCGCGCGCTGAAGCTGGGCGACGAACTCGGTGGGCATATCGTCACCGGCCATGTCGATGGTGTCGGCACGGTCGTGTCGGTGACGCCCGAAGGCGCGTCGCACCGCGTCGTTATCGCCGCACCTGATACACTCGCGCCGTATCTCGCCGAGAAGGGATCGATCACCGTCGACGGCGTGTCGCTGACCGTCAACGCGGTCGAGGACGGCGCCGATGGCACCCGATTCGGCCTGAATATCATCCCGCACACTGCCGACCGCACGACGTTTGCGTCGCTGACGTCGGGGCAGGCGGTGAACCTCGAGATCGACGTCCTCGCCCGCTACCTGCAGCGCATGGAGAGCTATCGTGCCAAAGCCCGCTGAACTCGCCCGCCTGCGCCACGCCTTCCTGTCCTCGCCGGAAGAGATCATCGACGAGGCGCGCAATGGGCGCATGTTCATCCTGGTCGACGACGAGGACCGCGAGAACGAGGGCGACCTGGTCATCCCGGCGCAGATGGCGACCCCCGACGCGATCAACTTCATGGCGCGCTATGGTCGTGGCCTCATCTGCCTGGCGCTGACCAAGGGGCGGACCGAAGAGCTCGGGCTCGACCTGATGAGCCGCAACAACGGCACTCGCCACGAAACCGCCTTCACCGTGTCGATCGAGGCGCGCGAGGGGGTGACGACCGGCATCTCCGCCGCCGACCGCGCGCGCACCGTGGCGGTCGCGATCGACGCGTCGAAGGGCAAGTCGGAGATCGTGACGCCGGGCCATGTCTTCCCGCTGGTCGCGCGCGACGGCGGCGTGCTGGTGCGCGCCGGCCATACCGAGGCGGCGGTCGACGTGTCACGGCTCGCCGGGCTCAATCCCTCGGGCGTGATCTGCGAGATCATGAACGAGGACGGGACGATGGCGCGGATGGACGACTTGGTCGCCTTCGCGCAGTACCATAAGCTGAAGATCGGCACGATCCGCGACCTGATCGCCTATCGCCGCCGCCACGACCATCTGGTCGAGAAGACCGCCGAGGCGCGGTTCGAGAGCGACTGGGGCGGCGAATGGAGCGCGCTGACCTATTGGAACCGCGCGACCGGCACCGAGCAGGTGGTGCTGACCAAGGGGCGGATCGACCCGTCGAAGCCGACCCTCGTCCGCATGCACGCGCTGACCCCGTTCGGCGACATCTTCGGCGAAGGCGGCGCGCGCGGCGGGCTGCTCAGGCGGTCGATGGAGATCATCGGGGCGGAGGGCGCGGGCGTCGTCGTCGTCATCAACCCGACCCGCACCGACGCCTTCACAACCGCGCTCCAGGCGCGGCTCGGCACGCTGGCGCCCAAGGACATGGAGGAATTGCGCGACTACGGCGTCGGCGCGACGATCCTTGCCGAACTGGGCGTGCAGGACATGATCCTGCTCACCAATACCCACCACACCCTTGTCGGACTCGACGGCTACGGCCTGTCGATCGTCGGCGAGCGTCCGATTCCCGAAAGCGATTGATGGCCAATTTCCTGATTGTCGAGGCACGGTTCTACGATCACCTGAACGACCTGCTGCTGGCCGGCGCCCGCGCCGCGATCGAGGCGGCGGGCCATACCCACGAAACGGTGATGGTGCCCGGCGCGCTGGAGATTCCGGGCGCGGTGGCGCTGGCAAGCGAAAGCGGGCGCTACGACGGCTATGTCGCGCTGGGCGTCGTGATCCGGGGTGAGACCTATCATTTCGAGATCGTGGCGGGCGAAAGCGCGCGCGGGCTGATGGCTTTGAGCATGGACGGCCTGGCGATCGGCAACGGCATACTGACGACCGAGAACGAGGCGCAGGCGATCGTCCGCGCCGACCCTGCGCAGGCGAACAAGGGTGCGGGCGCGGCGGAAGCGGCGATCGCGATGCTGGAGCTGCGCAAGCGGTTTGGGTGAGGGGCGGGGCGGCGCGCCGCTCTGATTTCCGTTCGTGCTGAGCGTAGTCGAAGCACGTGCCCAAATCGCACCGCCCGCGGCACGTGCTTCGACAGGCTCAGCACGAACGGTGAGTTTTTGTCGTGCCCATCCGGCCGACGCAAGTCTTGCGCGCTCCACCACCCGGCGGCACTTTCACCGCCATGACCAGCCAGCCACCCCCGCCGCGCTACCGTGTGGTCGAGCAGGGACGGCGATTGGTGGTGATCGATACCGTGACCGGCGCGCCGGCTGCCCGTAGCCCGACCGCGCCCGAGCCGCCATCGGCGCCCAGCGGCCTGACCCGCACGGCATTCGACGGTCGCGCGACGCTGGTCACCCATCCGCTCTATGACGCCAAGGGTCCGCGCACGCTGACCCTGAGTGGGGAAGAAGCGCGGCTGATCGATGGCGTCCGCGTCGTCGCGATCGGGGGCGCGATGATGTTCGTGGCGCTCGCGCTGTTCTTCCCGTGGCTCCTCCTCGCCCCGCTCGCTTTCACCGACCGGCGGGTGCGGCGGGGCTTGCGCGCCGCCGTCACCCGCTGGCTCGACCGTTACGACACCCCGAGCGCGGGATAGTCGGTATAGCCCTCCGGCCCCGGCGTGTAGAACGTCCGTGGGTTGGGGGTGTTGAGCTCGGCGCCGGTACGCAGGCGCTCGGGCAGGTCGGGGTTGGCGAGGAAGGGCCGACCGAAGCTGATCGCATCGGCAATACCCGACGCCAGATCGGCCTGCGCGGTTGCGAGGTCGTAATCCTGGTTGAGGATCAGCGGGCCGGTGAAGGCCTTGCGGATCTGCGGGCTCAGCTTGGGCACGTCGGTGCTGCCGAAGGTGCCGTTCGCGCCGATCTCGCGCAGCTCGAGGAAGGCGATGCCGAGCGACTGGAGGTGGGCGGCGGCAGGCACGAATACCGCTTCCGGGTTCGAATCGTCGCAGCCTTGAGTCTCGCCGTTGGGGGAGAAGCGCACGCCGGTGCGATCGGCGCCGGCCTCCGCCACCAGTCGCTCCATCACTTCGCGCAGCAGGCGCAGGCGATTGTCGACCGACCCGCCGTATTCGTCGTCGCGGAAATTGGTGCCGTCGCGCATGAACTGGTCGATCAGATAGCCGTTGGCGGCATGCAGCGCGACGCCGTCAAAGCCGGCTGCGATCGCGTTGCGCGCGGCGCGGCTATAGTCGTCGAGCGTGCGGGCGATGTCGTCGCGGGTCATCGCCACTGCCTCGACATTGGCGTTCTCGGTCGCGCCGGGACGGGTTGGTGCGGTCGTTGCCGAGGACGAGAACGGCGCGCGACCGGTCACGTCCTTGCGGGCAAGGCGCCCCAGATGCCAGAGCTGGGGGACGATGCGCCCGCCCGCCTCGTGGACCGCGGCGACCACCGGCTTCCACGCCTCGACCTGCGCGTCGTTCCACAGGCCCGGCGCGGACGGCCAGCCGAGCCCTTCGTGGCTGATGCCCGTCCCCTCGGTGATGATGAGTCCCGCACTCGCGCGCTGGCGATAATATTCGATCATGATGTCGGTCGGGACATGGTCCGCGGTCGAGCGCCCGCGCGTCAGCGGCGCCATCACCAGGCGGTTGGGGGCGGAAATCGCGCCGTAGGCGATCGAATCGAACAGGGTAGGCATGGGGCAACATTCTCGCTTCGTTGATGGCGACGGGCGGGATGTAGGGCGCTACAGGGCGGCATGCACGCGCCTGTCCCCCAAACAATCGCTTCGCCGGTACCAAGCAAAGCCTTGCCGGTCGCGGCGCTGCTGATCGCCAACGTGGCGCTGGCGTTCGGGCCGTGGTTCGTGCGGCTGGCCGATGTCGGGCCGGTGGCGGCGGGCTTCTGGCGGATCGCGCTGGCGGTGCCGGTGCTGCTGGGCGCGGCGACGCTGCTGGGGCAGGCGCCGTTCCGGCAGGCACGCGGGCTGTGGGGTGTGCTGGCGCTTGGTGGCCTGGCGTTCGCCGCCGATCTGGCGAGCTGGCACGTCGGCATCCACCGCACCGTCCTCGCCAACGCGACGCTGTTCGGCAATGCCGCGACGCTGATCTTTCCGATCTATGGCTTCGTCGTGGCGCGGATGTGGCCGACGCGGATGCAGGGCGTGGCGCTGGGCATGGCCGCGGTCGGGGCGGCGTTGCTGATGGGGCGATCGGCGCAATTGTCGCCGCAGAATTTGATCGGCGACCTGTTCTGCCTAGCCGCGGGCGTGCTGTATGCGGTGTATTTCGTGACGATGGCGCGGGCGCGTGAGACGATGGCGCCGCTGCCGGCGCTGGCGCTGTCGTCGCTGCTGGGGACCCTGCCGCTGCTGTTCGCGGCGCTCGCGCTGGGGGAGCGGGTGTTGCCGGGGAACTGGACGCCGCTGATCGCGCTCGCCGTGGTCAGCCAGTTGGTCGGGCAGGGGCTGATGATCTACGCGCTCGGCCACCTGTCCCCGCTGGTGGTCGGCATCGCGCTGCTGGTGCAGCCGGTCGTCGCGGGGGCGATCGGATGGATCGCGTACGACGAGCGGCTGGGCGCGCCCGATTTTGCAGGCGCGGCGTTGGTGGCGGTGGCGCTGGTGCTGGTCCGGCGCGGGTCGGATGCGCCGCAACCGCTTGAACCGGCGGGCGCGGGGGACCACAAGGAAGCGTGATGGCACTCGAAGACGCAACCCTCGACGAAATCCGCGACGCGCTGGCCGGCGACGTCGCCGCCAATGCCGCGTTCGATGGCTGGGGCGAGGCCGCGGTGGCGGCAGCGGCCGGCGCGCGGGGTGTCGATGCCGACGTGGCGCGGCTCGCGTTTCCGGGCGGCGCGGTCGACATGATCGACGCTTGGTTCGCGAGCATCGATGCGGCGATGCTCGGGCGGCTGTCGCCCGAGCGGCTGGCCGCGATGAAGATTCGTGAACGCATCACCGCGCTGGTCGAGGCGCGGATCGACCTGGTTGCGCCCAACCGCGAGGCGCTGCGCCGCGCCTTCGCCGTCCTCGCCCAGCCGCAGAACCTGCCGCGCGCGGCGAAGCTCGCGTGGCGCGCCGCCGACGTGATGTGGCGCGCGGCGGGCGATACCGCGACTGACTATAATCACTATACCAAGCGCACGATCCTGGCGGGCGTGTATGGCGCGACGATGCAGGTGTTCCTGGACGACGAGAGCGATGGCTTTGCCGACACCGCTGCGTTCCTGTCGCGTCGGATCGACGGGATCATGCGGTTCGAGAAGGCGAAAGCCGGGTTCCTCGCCCGCACCGAGCACCGCCCGAGCCTCAGCCGCTTCATCGGACGGCTGCGCTACCGCATCGGTTAATCGCCTGCGCACAAAGGGCTGGCGTCGCTGCGCAGTTATTGATAATCAATCGCAGCAATGACGATGGCTTCCCCGATTCCCGTTCCCATGCCGCTGGCTGCGCTGGCGCGGCGGGCGCGCGCGACGGTTGCTGCGATCGACTGGCACATGCTGACGCCTGCCGAAGTGCGGCGGCTGCGCGAGTTCGGGCTGGACGAGGGCGTGGAGATCGAGATGCTCCAGCGCGCGGGGGTCGGCGGCGGCCCGCTTGCCTGCCGGATCGGGCGGATGGCGATCACGTTCCGCAGCCATATCGCGCGAGCGATCCACGTCACCCTCTAGATGACGCAGTAGATGACGGGCATTCCGCTGGTCGCTCTGGTCGGCAATCCCAATGCCGGCAAGTCGGCGCTGTTCAACGCGCTGACCGGTGCGCGGCAGAAGGTCGGCAATTATCCCGGCGTCACCGTGGAGCGGCATTCGGGCCGGCTGGCGCTGGATGACGGACGCCCGATCGAGCTGGTCGACCTGCCCGGCACCTACAGCCTCGACCCCTCCAGCCCCGACGAGGAAGTGACCCGCGACGTCGTGCTGGGCGCGCAGGCGGGCGAGAGGCGGCCCGACGCGATCGTCGTGGTGGCGGACGCGACGAACCTCGACAACCACCTCCGCTTCGCGCTCCAGTTGCGGCAGCTGGGGCTGCCGATGGTGCTGGCGCTCAACATGGTCGACATGGCGGCGCGCGACGGGCTGACGATCGACGTCGCCGCGCTGGCCGGCGAGCTCGGCCTGCCGGTGATCGAGACGGTGGCGGTGCGCAAGCGCGGCCTCGACGCGCTCCGCACCGCGCTGTCGGAGACACTGCGTACTCATGCGATTCCCGCGGTGCCGACCGGCGAGGTCGATCCCGATATCCGCCATTTCCAGCGCGAAGCGCGGCGCATCGCCCGCGCGGCGACGGTCGACGAGCCGCGCGCGCGCCAGGTCACCGCGTCGCTCGACCGGTTCGCGCTGCATCCGGTGCTGGGTCCGATCATCCTGCTGACTTTGCTGTTCGTGATGTTCCAGGCGGTGTTCAGCTGGTCGGAAGCGCCGATCGGCTGGATCGAGGGCGCGCAGGGCTGGCTGGCCGACACCGCGACCGCGATGCTGCCCGCGGGGTTCCTGCGCGATCTGCTGGTGCAGGGGGTCATCAACGGCGTCGGTTCGGTCGTCGTGTTCCTGCCGCAGATCGTGATCCTGTTCCTGTTCATCCTGGTGCTGGAAGCATCGGGGTACATGGTGCGCGCGGCGATGCTGATGGACCGGCTGATGGCGGGCGTCGGTCTGTCGGGGCGGGCGTTCATCCCGCTGCTGTCGAGTTTCGCCTGCGCGATCCCCGGCATCATGGCGACGCGATCGATCCAGGATCCGCGCGAGCGGCTGACCACGATCCTGGTCGCGCCGCTGATGACGTGTTCGGCGCGACTGCCGGTCTATGCCGTCGTCATCGGCGCGTTCATCCCGGCGCGCCGGGTGATGTGGGGGGTGGGGCTGCAGGGCCTGGTGCTGCTCGCGCTCTACGTCGCCGGCATCGTCAGCGCGATGATCGCGTCGGTGCTGATCCGGCGGACGGTCACGCGCGGCGTCGGTGGCGGTTTCCTGCTGGAGATGCCGCGTTATCAATGGCCGGCCGTGCGCGACATCGCGATCGGGCTGTGGCAGCGCGCCTACGTCTTCCTGCGCCGCGCCGGCACGATCATCCTGGGCGTGACGGTCGTGCTGTGGGTGCTGACCAGCTATCCGGTCGCGCCGGCGGGGGTGAAGCAGAGCGAATATTCGGTCGCGGGCCGGATCGCGAGCGGGCTGGAAGTCGTGCTGAAGCCGATCGGCTTCAACCACGAAATGAGCCTGGCGGTGATTCCGGCGATGGCGGCGCGCGAGGTCGCGGTGTCGGCGCTCCAGACGGTGTACGCGATCGATGCCGCGGACGAGGATCAGGGCGCGCAGGAACTGGGCGGAAAGCTCGCGTCGCGGTGGAGTCTGGCGACCGCGCTCGCTTTCCTCGCGTGGTTCGTCTTCGCGCCGCAATGCCTGTCGACGATCGCGGTGGTGCGGCGGGAAACCAACGGCTGGAAATGGCCGGCGTTTATGATAGGCTACCTGTTCGCGCTCGCCTATGTCGCGGCGGGCGCGACCTACTGGATCGCGGTCTGGGCGGGGCTGGGGTAGATAATCGTTCAGGGAAGGCGCGAAGGCGCGAAGGAAAGTGGTTCGCGCAGAGGCGCTGAGGCGCTGAGGCGAGCCGGGACTCCCGCCGCAGGCTTCTCACCCCCTTCGTGTTAGAGGCGTTGCACGCCGAAGCTCGATCCGACATCTCTGCGCCTCCGCGCCTTTGCGTGAGCCACTTTCCTTCGCGCCTTCCCTGAACCGTTTCTGCCTCACTCCGTCTTCGCCCCATCCAGCACGGCAGCGATACGCACCCGCTCAGCCGCATCGGCGGCTTTCTCCGCCTTCGTCCGTCCGAATTTCGCGCGATTGGCGTCGGCCTCGACCGCTTTTGCGGCCCTCGCTTTCGCCTTGCGAACGCGATTCAGTGATATGATTTCGGCCATTCCGTGCCTATCTAGCGCCTGAGATTTGCAAGCATTTGGAGCGAACATGGCGGGCAGCGTCAACAAGGTGATTCTGGTGGGCAATCTGGGGCGCGACCCCGAAAGCCGCAGCTTCCAGAATGGCGGCAAGGTCGTGAACCTGCGCATCGCCACGTCGGAATCGTGGAAGGATCGCAACACCGGCGAGCGTAAGGAAAAGACCGAGTGGCATTCGGTCGCGATCTTCAACGAGGGCCTCGCCAACGTTGCCGAGCGGTTCCTGCGCAAGGGCAGCAAGGTGTACATCGAGGGCGCTCTCCAGACCCGCAAATGGCAGGACCAGCAGGGCCAGGACAAATATTCGACCGAGATCGTGCTGCAGGGCTTCAACAGCGTCCTGACGATGCTGGACGGCGCGCCCGGTGCAGGTGGTGGAGCCGGCGGCGGTGGCGGTGGCTACCAGCGCGGCGGGGGCGATGACTTCGGCGGCGGCGACGATTTCGCCGGCAACTCCTCGCGCGGGGGCGGCAATTTCAACTCCGGCGCGCAGAAGAGTTCGGGCGCGGCGAAGAACGACTTCGGTGGCGGCTACGGCGACGACCTGGACGACGACGTCCCGTTCTAAGCGCAGCGCGGCGTGCGGGCCAAAGCCCGCGCGACTCGCGCCAGCCCGGCCGGCGGACGCAAGTCCGACCGACGGCATGGGCTTTGCACATGCCCGCCGACTCGCACGGCACGCCCAATGGGTATATCCTCCCCCATCGACACAAGCGGGAGGACGGCCATGCGCATGATCCTGGCGATTTCGGCCCTGATGCTGGCGGCACCCGCCGCGGCGCAGGGCGATGCGGTCGAGCGGGTCGACATTACCCTGTCGAGCTTCAAATTCGAGCCCAAGTCGATCCATTTGCAGCACGGGCGCCCGTATCTGCTGCACTTCACCAATAGCGCGAGCGGCGGGCATAATTTCGTCGCCAAGGCGTTCTTTGCGGCGGCCAAGGCGTCGGGCGTGGCCGATGGGCGGGTCGAGCTTGAACGCCATGCGTCTGCCGACGTGCGGATCGTGGCGCCGGCGGCGGGGCGGTATCCGGTCAAATGCTCGCATTTCCTGCATTCCACCTTTGGGATGACCGGGGAGATCGTGGTCGAATAGCGGCTAACGCGCCCAGCCCTCCGCAGCAGGTTTGAGCGATTCGAGGAACGCCTTAGCGCTAGCGCGCACGTCGCGCTTGTGAGCATCGTCCATCCGCGCCCAGGTGCGGTACATGTTCGCCATGCGTGGGTGATGTTCGAACCGCCGGGCGTGGCGGGCGAGAAAGTCCCAATAGAGGTAGTTGAACGGGCAGGCGTCGGGCCCGGTCTTCGCCTTCACGTCGTAGCGGCACCGGCCGCAATAGTCGGACATGCGGTTGATGTAGGCGCCGCCGCCCGCATAGGGCTTCGACGCCAGCCGCCCGCCATCGGCGTGCTGGCTCATGCCCAGCACGTTGGGCAGTTCGACCCATTGATAGGCGTCGGCATAGACGATCAGGAACCAGTCATCGATCGCCTTCGGATCGACGCCGGCGAGCATCGCGAAATTGCCGAGCACCATCAGCCGCTGGATATGATGGGCATAGGCGTGGGTGCGCGTGTCCTTCACCGCGATGTGCAGGCAGCGCATGTCTGTTTCGGCAGTCCAGTAGAATTCGGGCAGCGGGCGCATCGCGCGCAGGGCGTTGGCGTCGGCGAACCCGGGCATCTCCAGCCAGTACATGCCCCGGATATATTCGCGCCAGCCGAGGATCTGGCGGACGAAACCCTCTACCGCGTTGATCGGCGCGTCTTCCGCGTCGTAGGCCGCGACGGCCGCATCGCAGACTTCGCGCGGCGTGAGCAGGCCGCAGTTGAGCGCGGGGCTGAGCACGCTGTGGTAGAGCGTGTCCTGGCTGCTGAGCATCGCGTCCTGATAGTCGCCGAAGCCGGGCAGTGCGGTCGTGATGAAATGCTTAAGCGCATGGCGGGCCTGGGCGGCGGTCACCGGGAAGGCGAAGGGTTCGAGGTCGCCGAAATGTGTGCCGAAGCGCTTGGCGACCAGTGCGAGGACATCGCGCGTCATCTCGTCCGGGGTGAAGCGTGATGGCGCGGGGTAGTTGAGCCCGCGCGGCGGGGTCTTGCGATTGTCGTGGTCGTAGTTCCACTTGCCGCCGACCGGCGTGCCGTCCGCCGTCATGAGCAGCCCGGTCTGCTGGCGCATCTCGCGGTAGAAATACTCCATCACGAGCGACTTGCGGCCCTTCGCCCATCGCCTGAAATCGTCGGTCGAACAGAAGAAGCGATCGTCGGCGAGCACCTCGACCGGCACGCCGAGCGTTTGTTCCCATCCGAGGATCATTTGCTGCACGCGCCATTCGCCCGCCTCGACGATGCGGATCGCGCTCGCGGCGTGGCGCTTGACGGCGCGGGCGACTTCCCCGGTGAAACTGCCGGTGTTGCCGCGCGCATCGAGCGCAACATAGTCAACGCGCCAGCCGTCGCGTTTCAGTTCGACGGCGAAATGTCGCATGGCGGAGAGGATCAACGCGATCTTCTTGGGGTGATGGCGGACATAGGTCGTCTCGTCGGCGACCTCCATCATCAGGACGACCGCATCGGCTTGGTCGACCTCGCGCAGCGATGCGAGCCCGTGGCTGAGCTGATCGCCCAGGATCGGGATCAGGACTGTCATCGCCTGAGCAGAAACACCGCGTGTTCCGCGCGGAAATTGGCCGCGGCGGCGCTGGTCGGGCGACCGCGGTTGAGGAACCACGCGCCCTCCACGATGATGCCGCGCGCCGCAACGTGCGCGCGGAAATCGTCGACGGTGACGTGGTGGATGTTGGGTGTCTCGTACCAGGCGAGCGGCAACAGCGTCGTGACCGGCATCCGTCCGCCCCAGAGCAGCGACGCGCGCACCCGCCAGTGCGCGAAATTGGGGAACGACACGAACGCCCGGGCGCCGATGCGCAACAGTTCGTCGAGCACGACGTCGGGGCGCATCGTCGTCTGCAGCGTCTGGCTGAGGATCGCATAGTCGAACGCCGCGTCCGGATAATCGGCCAGGTCGGTGTCGGCGTTGCCCTGCACCACCGACAGCCCGCGTGCGACTGCGGTGGCGACGTCGCCGGCGTCGAGTTCCAGCCCGCGCGCGTCGCAGCTTCGCGTCTCCTCCAGCGCCGCCATCAGCGCGCCGTCGCCGCAGCCGACGTCAAGCACGCGCGATCCGGGCGCGACGTTGGCGGCGATGATCGCCAGGTCGGGGCGGAGGCTCACGGCGCCGCCCTCAGCATCGCTTCGGCCTCGGGCGACAGGCGCTCCATGAAGCGTTCGGGCCGGAGCAGCGCGTGGAAGCCCAGCGGTTCGTAAACGCCGTGGGCGTCGGCAGTGACCAGCCCGATGCGCCGGATGCCGGCGAAGTCGGGGTGATCGACGAACCAGCCGACCATCCGCCGCCCCAGCCCCTGCCCGCGCACGGCTTCGTCCACCCAGACATCGGCGATCCACGCGAAGGTGGCGTGGTCGGTGATCGCGCGCGCGAAGCCGACCTGCGCGCCGGTGTCGTCATAGGCGCCGAGGCAATGCGACCCGGCGATCGCCCGCGCGACCCGCTCGAGTGCGATGCCCGGCGACCAGTAGCTCGACGCGAGCCAGCCGTGGATGCGGGTGATGTCCAAGCGGGTGTCGTCGTCAGACAGGTCGATGGTCATGGGCGCGCTCTCTCACCGTTCGTTTCGAGCGAAGTCGAGAAACCAGTGCGCGGAACAGGTTTCTCGACTTCGCTCGAAACGAACGGGTCTGGGGGAACGGTCACCGTACCGCCTCCAGGAATCCCGTCATCACCCGGTCGAGTTCGGGGGAGTCGAGCAGGAAGGCGTCGTGGCCGTAGGGGGATGACAGTTCGACGAAGCTCGCGCGCGCGCCCGCCGCGTTCAGGGCGTGGACGATGCTGCGCGACTCCGCGGTGGGATACAGCCAGTCGGTATCGAAGCTGACGAGGCAGAAGCGCGTGGCGGTGCCGCGGAAGGCGCCCGCGAGGTGCCCGCCATGTTCCTCGGCCAGGTCGAAATAGTCGAGCGCGCGGGTGATGTAGAGGTAGGAATTGGCGTCGAACCGGTCGGTGAAGGCGATCCCCTGGTGGCGCAGATAGCTTTCGACCTGGAAATCGGCGTCGAAGCCGAAGGTCTTGGCGTCACGCCCTTGCAGCTTGCGCCCGAATTTCTCGGTGAGGCCCGCTTCCGACAGATAGGTGATGTGCGCGGCCATGCGTGCGACGGCGAGGCCCGCGGTCGGCGGATCGCCGACGTCGTAATAGGCGCCGCCGCGCCACTTCGGGTCGGCCATGATCGCCTGGCGTCCGACCTCGTGAAAGGCGATGTTCTGCGCCGAGTGGCGCGCGGCGCTGGCCAGCACGACGCAGGCGCGGACGCGCTGCGGAAACGTCGCCGCCCAGCTCAGCGCCTGCATTCCGCCCATCGACCCGCCCACGACCGCGGCGAGGGTGTCGATGCCGAGGTGGTCGATCAGCATCTCCTGCGCGCGCACCATGTCGCGGATGGTGATGACGGGAAACGCCATGCCGTACGGCCGCCCGGTCGCGGGATCGATGCTGGCCGGACCCGACGACCCCATGCAGCTGCCGATCACGTTGCTGCACACCACGAACCAGCGGTCGGTGTCGATCGGCTTGCCCGAGCCCACCATCCGCGCCCACCAGCCGGGCTTGCCGGTGCGGGGATGGGCGGAGGCGAGATGCTGGTCGCCGGTCAGCGCATGCGCGACGAGAATCGCGTTCGACGCGTCGGCGTTCAGCGTGCCGTAGGTCTCGTAGGCGATCTGGACCTGCGCCAGCGTGCCGCCGCCGTCGAGTGCCAGCGCACCAAGCGTCGCGCTGCGGTCGAGCCCGAAACGCGTGTCGGTCACGCGGCTGGGCCCACGAATGTTGACAAAGTTGACGCCCGAAACGGGGGGCAGGCGGCCCCGCGCGACCGCTGGTGCGCCGGGACAGCGGGGTGGGGCGGCGCGACGAGCGGCATGGCGCCGCTATGGCACGACTGCGACGATGTAGGACAGAGCGTTTACGCAGATGCGCGTCACCCCATCCGGCGTGCGGGCGCGCGGGCGGCGATGATCGCCTGTGCCGCCAGCCGCCCGGTCTGCGCACCACCGTTCATGTAGCCGGGATAGGCGTCGGACAGATGCTCGCCGGCGAAGATCACCGGGCCGGCGGAGAGTGGGGAGGACGCGACGCCGTTGGCCTCGGTCCAGATCAGGTCGGCGAATTTCGTCAGCTGCCCGGTGCGGAAATTGACATAGCCGCCGCCGGTAAAGGGCTCGTCGTGCCAGTTGGTGCGGCGGACGGTCGCGCCGGTGGCGGCGGCCATGCCGGGCACGCCTGCTTCGGCAAGCTTCGCCCAGCGTAACGCCAGTGCGCGCGCGTCGGGCAGGTCGGCGGCGCGGACCTCGCGGCCCCCGGTGAACCAGGTCCACACGCTGCCGGCGCCCGGCGACGGACGCACGCCGCCGTCCCAGCCGAGCGACGATCCGACGTCGTGCGCGACCTGCCAGATCTCGCCGCCGCGGCCGATCGGTTTTTCCCAGGGCCGCGCGGTCGTCGCGACCTGCACCTTGCCGTTCAGGCCCAGCCCGACCTCGGCGATGAATTGGCGCCACAGCGTCGGCAGCGGCACGCCGTAAGCGACCTTGCTCATCACCGATGCGGGCGTGGTAACGATGACGTTGGCGGCGTCGAAGGTCTCGTCGTTCGAGAAGGTCAGGCGCACGCCCGCACCCTTCGGATCAACGCGGGTCAGGCGGCGATAGGTGACGATGCGGCTGGCCAGCCGCTTGCCCATCGCCTCGACCAGCGTGCTGCTGCCGCCGGAGATCAGGAAGCGTTCGTCGCTGCGGCTGAGCACGTCGATGCGGCGCCCGGCGACCGAGGGCAGGTTGAACACCAGTTCGAGCGCGGAAGCCTGCGCGGGCTCGACCCCATATTCGGTGCGCGCGGTCGCCTCCATCAGGCGCCGTGCCCAGTCGTCGGGCATGAGGGCTGCGTATTTGTCGAGGTAGCCGGTGAACGACAGGCGATCGAGCGCGGCGGCGACCCGCGCATAATCCTTGTCGAGCGCGGCGGCATCGGCGTCGATCTGGCCGGCGATGCCGCGCAGGCCCGCGATCAGCCGGTCGCGCGGCAGCTCGGTGCCGCCATCGAGGATCATCGTGCGGTGGGGCGCGCCCTTGCGATCGATCAGCGCGATGCCGAACGCCTTGCACAGCGCGTGCATGTCGGCGTGCTCGGTGTTGACCAGCTGGCCGCCCATCTCGAACGGCGGCGCGCCTTTCGCACGGGCGGTGTACATGCGTCCGCCCAGCCGCGTGCGCGCTTCGAACAGGCGGGCGTCGATGCCGGCGTTGGTCAGGTGCCATAGCGCCGAGAGCCCGGCGATGCCGCCGCCGATAATCGCGACCGGGCCGCTCGCCGCGGCGCGCACCGGACGCGGCAGGGCGGCGGCCGCCGCCGTGCCCGCCAGCGCCACGATCAACTGGCGCCGCGACAGTCCGTCGCCGCCGGGCACGGGCGCAGGCAGCCCGCGCGCGCGCAGATGCTCCTGCCGCGCCGCCTCCATCGCCTGCCAGAAAGCCGTCGGTCCCCGCATCGTCGCCCCCTTGAGAACTGACGCCATAGCGGCGTCCGCTTGCCAAGGCGACAGCCTCCCGCGCATAGGCGGCACATGACGACAGCACCCGCACCCAAGCCGTGGATCATGGACATCGCGCCCTATATTCCCGGGCGCAGCACGACCGACGATGGCCGCAAGGTCGTGAAGCTGTCGTCGAACGAGAATCCGCTGGGCACTAGCGACGCGGCGCGGGCGGCCTTCGCGGGCGCGGCGCACACTCTGGAGCGCTATCCCGACGCGAGCGGCGCTGAGCTGCGCGAGACGCTGGCGGAGATGCACGGGCTCGACCCGGCGCGGATCATCTACGGCAACGGATCGGACGAGGTGCTGCACCTGGCCGCGGGCGCGTTCGCCGGGCCGGGGGACGAGGTGATCCACGTCCGCTACGGCTTCGCGGTGTACGAGATCGCGACGCGGCGGGTCGGCGCGACGCCGGTCATCGCGCCGGACAACGACTACGCCACCGACGTCGATGCGATCCTGGCCTGCGTCACCGATCGCACCCGGATCGTGTTCGTCGCCAATCCCAACAACCCGACCGGCACCTACACGCCGAAGGCCGAGATCGCGCGGCTGCACGCCGGGCTGCGCCCCGACATCCTGCTGGTGCTCGACCACGCCTATGCCGAGTATATCGAGGGCGATGCCGAGGATGGCGGGATGGCGCTGGCCGAGAGCGCGCCCAACGTGCTGGTCACGCGCACCTTCTCCAAGATGTACGGCTTGGCCGCCGAGCGGATCGGCTGGGGCTATGCGTCGGCGGAGATCGTCGCGGCGATGCACCGTATCCGCCTGCCGTTCTCGATCACCATCGCCGGGACCGCAGCGGCGATCGCGGCGCTCTCCGACCGCGACTTCGTCGATCACACGCGGGCGCATAATGCGCAGTGGCGGGCGTGGTTCGCGGACGAGATCGGCAAGATGGGCAATGCGGGCTTGCGCGCCGTGCCGAGCCAGGCGAATTTCGTGCTGGTGCTGTTCGAGGGCGATCTGACCGCCGAGGCCGCGTACAAGGGGCTGATGGACGCGGGCTATATCGTCCGCTGGCTGCCCGGACAGGGCCTGCCGAACGGCCTGCGCATCACTATCGGCACCGCGGAGGAGACGCAGGGCGTGCTGGCGGCGATCAGGGCGCTGGTAGAGGGCTGATGCTGCCCTTCGCGCGCGTGACGATCATCGGCCTGGGCCTGATCGGGTCGTCGATCGCGCGCGGGGTGCGTGCGGGCATGCCGGGGGTCGCGCTGTCGGGCTATGACGCCGATCCCGAGGTGCGGGAAACGGCGCGGGCGCTGGCGCTGGTCGACGATGTCGCCGATACACCCGGCGCGGCGTTGATCGATGCCGACCTGGTGATCCTGTGCGTGCCGGTCGGTGCGATCGGCGCGGTGGCGGCAGAGATCGCGGCCGACCTGCCTGCAGACGCGATCCTGAGCGACGTAGGGTCGTGCAAGGCAAGCGTGGTCGAGGCGTTGCAGGCAGCACTCCCCGCAGCAACGATCGTGCCGGCGCATCCGGTCGCGGGGACCGAGCGTAGCGGGCCCGAGGCCGGGTTCGCCGCGCTGTTCCACAAACGCTGGTGCATCCTGACCCCGCCCGAGGGCACGCCGGCGGTCGCGGTCGAGCGGGTCGCCGAATTCTGGCGGCGGCTGGGTGCCGACATCGACATCATGGCCCCCGACCACCACGACCGCGTGCTGGCCGTCACCAGCCATTTGCCGCACCTGATCGCCTATACCATCGTCGGCACCGCCAGCGACCTGGAGGAAGTGACGTCGAGCGAGGTTATCAAATATTCGGCGGGCGGTTTTCGCGACTTCACCCGCATCGCCGCGTCCGACCCGACGATGTGGCGCGACGTGTTCCTCAGCAACCGCGAGGCGGTACTCGACATGCTCCAGCGGTTTTCGGAGGACCTGAGCGAGCTGCAACGCGCGATCCGCTGGGGCAAGGGCGACCAGCTGTTCGACACCTTCACCCGCACGCGCGCGGTGCGGCGGTCGATCATCGAACAGGGCCAGGACGACGCACGGCCCGATTTCGGGCGCGGGGATCATTAGGATCGGGCGCGCTCACCCCCCCGCCGTTCGTCTCGAGTAGGGATCGAGCTTGTCGAGAGCCCGTATCAAGAGATGCCTGTCCTGTGGCACGGACCTCTCGATACGCCGTCTCGACAAGCTCGACGGCTACTCGAGGCGAACGAGGTTGTTAGAGTGGGCCGCGCCAACCTCCAGCACATTGATCGCCGCATGCACCAGCGGCTCGACCTCACGCCTGTTCAGCCCCGGCGCGATCGCGGGCTGGAAGGCGAAGCGGATGATGCCGGGGCGCTTGGGACCGTGTTTGGGCCAGACGTGGCCGCTGTCGATCGCGACCGGGACCAGCGGCATCTTCAGCGCGCGGTAGAGGCCGACGAAGCCCGGTTTCAGCTCGGGCATCGCGCCGGGCACGACGCGGGTGCCTTCGGGAAAGATCACCACCGATCGTCCGCTCGCCGCCGCAGCCTCGGCATCGCGCATCATCTGGCGCAGCGCACCCGACGAGCCTTCGCGGTCGACCACGATCATGCCGTAGCGCCGCGCCGCCCAGCCCCATACCGGGATGTCGGCCAGTTCCTTCTTCAGCACGATGACCGGCGCGTCGAGCAGGGCGACCATCTCGAACGTCTCGAACATCGCCTGGTGCTTGCCGGCGTAGAGTGCCGGGGTCGTCGGAATCTCGCCCGACACGACGACGCGCACGCCCTGCACCCAGCGCGCGCAGAACCGGTGGTAGCGCGTCCAGAACACCACCCACCAGCGCAGCGCCGCGGTGCCGAAGAGCGCCATCACCGGCGCCATCAACACGATCGGCACCGATCCGCCGAAGAACGCGGCGTTGAACGCCCAGGTGCGGACGCGCGCGATCATGCGTAGCCGACCAGGAAGGCCGCGCGCCGGACCAGGTATTTGTTGTACTCGCGCACCAGCATGCCGAACGCGGGGTTGCTCGGCACCGGATCGCCGATCACCTCGACCCCGTCGCCGAGCGCCTTCGTCAGTTCGAGGCGCGCGCGCGGCATGTGCCATTCGGCGGTGACGAGCCGGACCGACGTATATTTGTGGCTGCGCACCCAGGCGGCGGTTTCCTCGCCGTTGGAGCGGGTGTCGACCGCCTCCTTGCCGAGGTCGATGCAGCAGGTGAACAGGCGGCGCGGCACCTTGTACGCTGCGGCCAGTTCGGACGGGCGCACCGACGGGTCGGCGCCCGAGATCAGCATGCGCTTCGCTGCCTTGTCCTCCAGCAGCGCCAGCCCGTGCGGGATGCGCCCGGCGCCGCCGGTCAGCACGACGATGGCGTCGGTGCGGCGCGCGTCGGGAATGCCCTTCAGCGACAGCATGAAGGCCGCAAAGCCGAGCAGATAGGCAAGCGCGAAGACCGCGATGAGCCGCGTGATCCTCACAACACGCGCCTCAACGTGCCGACGACGGCGATGCGCGCGGCGAGCGTCGCCAGCAGCGCGAAGGCGAGCGGCAGCGCGGCGAGGATCAGCCAGTCGACGAGCGAGAGCGTTACGCCGCGCACCAGCGTCGAATCGAGCGCCGCGATCTGCGACCCGACCAGCGCCACCGCGACGAGCGCCGCCAGCGTGCCGATGGCACCGCCGGTCAGCGTGTCGAGCGCGATGCGACGCTGGAACAGGCGCGCCACCTGGATATCGGTCGATCCGAGCATGTGGAGCACATCGATGGTGTCGCGGTGCGTGTCGAGTCCCGACCGCGCCGTCAGCAGCACGATCGCCGACGTCGCGGTCGCCATCAGCAGGACGAGCCCGCCAGCCAGCCACGCGATCGACAGGACGAAGCTGCGCACCGGCGCAAGCCAGCGGGCGTTGCGATCGACCTGCGCGCCGGGCGCTAGGCTTCGGATGCGTGCCGCGGCGGCATCGGCGGTGGCGTCGCGCGCGTCGGCCAGGTCGACATCGACCATCACCGGGATCGGCAGGTCGGCGTCGAGCCCGGCATCGCCCAACCACGGGCGCAGCAGCTCCGCCATCTTCGCGCGCGGCACCGCCTGCGCCTGCACCACGCCCGGCACGCCACCGATCGCCACGACGGTGCGCGCGACTGCGGCGTCGTCGGGGGAGAAGATCTGCACGGTCAGCCGCCCGGCGAGCTGGCGGTCGAGCCCGGTCGCGGCGCCCAGCGTGCCGAGCCCGAGTGCCGCGACCAGCACCGTCAGGAACAGCATTACCGCCATCACCCAGCGCATCGCGCGGGTGCGGCGACCGTCGTCGAGCAGGCTGCGGCCCGCGGTGCCGGGCGACAGGCGGCTCACGGCTTCCTCGGCGGGTGGCGCAGCGATCCGGTGGGATCGGGCAGGCGCCCTGCATCGAGCCGCATCATGTGTGCGCCCGGAATGCGCTGGAGCAGCTGGAAGTCATGCGTCGCGACGACGACGGTGGTGCCCAGGCGATTGAGGCTTTCGAACAAATGCAGCAGCCGGTCGGCCATGTCGGGATCGACGTTGCCGGTCGGTTCGTCGGCGACCAGCATTTCGGGCCGGGTGATGACCGCGCGGGCGATGGCGATGCGCTGCTGCTCCCCGCCCGACAGCGTCGGCGGCTTCGCATCGGCGCGGTCGCGCAGGCCCACCCACGCGAGCATTTCGCGCACCGGCGCCTCGATCTCGGCCTCGCTCACGCCCGACACGCGCAACGGCAGCGCGATGTTGTCGGCGGCGGACAGGTGCGGGATCAGGCGGAAGTCCTGGAACACCACGCCGATGCGGCGGCGAAATCCGGGCAGCCGGTCGCGCGGCATCGTCACCGCATCCTCCCCGAACAGGCGGATGATGCCGCGCGTCGGGCGCTGGGCGAGGTACAGGAGCTTCAGTAGCGACGTCTTGCCCGCGCCGCTCGCCCCGGTCAGGAAATAGAAGGCGCCGGTCGCCAGCGTGAAGCTGACGTCGCTCAGCGTTTCCGGCCCGGTGCCGTAGCGCAAACCGACATTTTCGAACTGGACGATGTTCGCCATGCGGCCCGGCGGTGCCCCCAGCTGCGGGTTTGTTGTGGATAACCCGCATCGCACAGCCGTCGGGGGCGCTCAAGCGGCACGCGACTCTTGCCCGCGACTCGCGGTCGTGCTTAGATTCGCGGCAATTGCAAGGGCGCACGGGCGCCCGCTTTGACCGGACAGGCCCGATGATCCTCGAATGTACCGAGTGCAACGCTCGCTATCTGGTTCCCGACACCGCGATCGGCGCCGAGGGACGCACGGTGCGCTGCGCCAGCTGCCGGCACAGCTGGTTCCAGCCGCCGGCCCTGCTCGACCTGTCGGCGCGCGACCGGGTGGAGGCGGCGCCGGCCGCCGCCGCGCCGCCCGTGGTTGTTCCGGCGCCTGTCGCGGCGAAGGCCGCTGCTGTAGCCGCCCCGCTGCCGTCCGTCGGCGAGCAGCCGGCGCGCAGCCCCGAAATCCGCACCTTCGTCGACGATGCGGTCACCAATCCGCCGCCGGCGTTCGATGCCTTCGCGCATCGCCCGCCGTTCCGCCCGACGCGCAACCCCGCGAAACGCTGGACCGCGGCGGCGGTGGTCGCCGGCCTGTCGATGACGCTGGGCGCGGGGGCGATCCTCTATTCGGGCGCACCGGGGCTGGCGGCGCAGTTCGGCCTGCCGATCGGCGCGGCGGAGACGCCGCTTCGCTTCGTCGACCAGGCGATCGACCGCCGCGACATGGGCACCGGCAACGAATTGTTCGCAGTCAGCGGCAAGGTGGTCAACCCGACCGGCGAGACGCAGCGCGTGCCCAACATCCGCGTCGAGCTGCGCGATGCGCAGGGGCGGCTGGTGTTCGACTGGATGGTCGAGCCGCGGACGCGCTCGCTGGCGCCCAATGCCGAGGTGGCGTTCCTGAGCGGGCGGGTGGACGTGCCGGCCAATTCGAAGGTGCTGAAGCTGAGCTTCGCGAAAGGCGTCGCGCGCTGAACCCGACCGCGCCGACGGTCAGTCGGCGACGCCCAGGTACAGCAGCATCAGCACGAACATCGGCACGATGATGCCGATGAAATTGACCATCCAGAACGTCCGCCACAGCGCCCCGAACCGGGTGAGCAGATAGGCGCGCTTGAACTGGTGGTAGATGTGGACCGGCGGGATCGCGAGGGCCGCGATCACCAGCACCGCGTTCGGAATGCCGATCAGGCCCAGCAGCCCCAGCGCGACCATCAGCAGCGACATGAACGACAGCGAATAGGTCGCGAAGATCGCGTGGTCGTACAGCCCGACGCCGCGGCGCAGGGGAAACAGGATCCACAGGAACGGCAGCGACAGCGGGATCAGCGCCCAGCTGAATTTATAGGCCGAACTCTTCATCTTGTAGAGCAGCAGCTTCGGATTTTCCTTGGCATGCTGGACCTTCTGCTCGAACCAGTTGTCGGGCTTGCTCGGTGTCTTCGCTTTGGCGGCGGCGTCGGGCAGGAAGGCCTGCGCCTGTAGCACTTGGCGGCGGTCGTCGCGGGCGCTGGCGACGCGGCGCTCGGCGCGCGTGACCTCGGCTGGATCGGCCTCTGGATCGGCGCGCAGCTTCGCCAGCTGCTGGCTGCGGCGGACGAAATTGGCGTCGGCCTTGGCGCGCGCCTGGTCCAGGCTGGCGCGGGCCTTGTCCATGCCGCCCTGCACGCCCGCGCCGTTCAGGAAATCGCCGCCACCGATCGACCAGCCGGGGAGATTGGCGACGACCGCGAACAGCAGGAATACCGAGAACAGGAACATCGCCATCGGCGACACGAACTTCGCACGCTCGCCGTGGACATAGCGGCGGGTGAGCTCGCCGGGGCGGAAGGCAAGCTTCGGCAGCGTCGACCAGAACTTGCCCTCGAAATGGAACACGCCGTGGAGGATGTCGTGGACCAGCGCGCCGGCGGTGCGGTGGACGTGGCCGTGCTGGCCGCACATCCGGCAGAACGGGCCCTCGAGCGCCGCGCCGCAGTTCGCACACGCACCCGATGCGTCATGGCCGGAGGCGTCGGATGCGTGCAGCCGCTCCACCTCGCGCGCCAGGATTCCTCCCGTCGCGATCATCCCCGCGGTTTCGATAGCGTCGTTCATTGCCGTCCCCCGCCAACGGTCATGCCGCAGCGGCGCGCGGCGGTCGAGATGGTTTTGGCACGGGAGCGCGCGATGATAGGGTGGTCGGATGACCGATGACGTATCCGCCGCTGCCCTGATCGCCGACATGGGCCGGCGCGCCCGCGCGGCGGCGACGCTGCTGGCGGCGATGCCGTCCGCCGACAAGGCGCACGCGCTGACATTGGGGGCGGAGCGCATCCGCGCGGCGAGCGCCGGCATCCTTGCCGCGAACGCCGACGACATGGCCGCGGCAGAGGCGAACGGCCTGTCGCCGGCGATGCTCGACCGGTTGCGGCTGGACGAGGCGCGGGTGGCGGCGATGGCGGACGGGGTAGCGGCGATCGCGACGCTCGACGATCCGGTCGGCACGGTGATCTCCGAAAGCGCGCGCCCCAACGGCCTGCACCTCAGCCGCGTGCGCGTGCCGATCGGAGTGATCGGCATCATCTACGAAAGCCGCCCCAACGTGACCGCCGATGCGGGTGCGCTGGCGGCGATGGCGGGCAATGCCGCGATCCTGCGCGGCGGGTCCGAAGCGGCGCGCAGCAATGCCGCGATCCACACAGCACTCGTCGCGGGGCTGGTCGCAGGCGGGATGCCGGCGGACGCGGTGCAGCTGGTGCCGACGACCGACCGCGCCGCGGTGGGTGCGATGTTGCAGGCCGACGGCGTGCTCGACCTGGTCGTGCCGCGCGGGGGCAAGGGGCTGGTCGCGCGGGTGCAGGCCGAGGCACGGGTGCCGGTGCTCGCGCATCTCGACGGGATCAACCACGTCTTCGTCCACGCCGCCGCCGATCCGGCGATGGCGCGGCGGATCGTCGTTGACGCCAAGATGCGGCGGACGGGCGTGTGCGGAGCGATGGAGACGCTGCTGATCGACCGCGGATTTGGCGACGCGGGCGGGCTGGTGCGGGCGTTGCAGGACTCCGGCTGCGCGGTGCGCGCCGGTCCTGGCTTGCGTGCGGTCGTGCCGGGGCTGGAGGCGGCAAGCGATAGCGACTGGGATACCGAATATCTCGACGCGATCGCCTCGGCGGAGCTGGTCGACGGCCTTGGCGGCGCGGTGGCGCATATCGCCGCCCACGGATCGCACCACACCGACGCGATCGTGACCAAGGATGCCGCGGTCGCTGCGCGCTTCCTGGCATCGGTCGATTCGGCGATCGTGATGTGGAACGCGTCCACCCAATTCGCCGACGGTGGCGAATTCGGCCTGGGCGGAGAGATCGGTATCGCCACCGGCCGCCTCCACGCCCGCGGCCCCGTCGCGCTGGAAGGACTGACGACGTATAAATGGCTGGTGCAGGGGACCGGACAGGTGCGGGGTTGAATGCGCTGTAGTGAATGTATACATTCGCGACATGAGCAGCGCCGTCATATCGGGTCGGGTCAGCGCCGATCTTTCGACCAAGCTTGACCGTCTGGCGGAGCGATTGGACCGTTCGCGCGCATGGATCGTCGCGAAGGCTGTCGAGCATTATGTCGAGAGCGAACTCGAATTGCAGGACTCGCTGGACGAAGCCGAGCGTCAGATCGACCGTGGCGAGGTTTTCACGCAGGACGAAATGGACGCCTGGGTGGCTGGTCTGAAGCGCCGCGATACCGGCGCGTGATGCCGATCCTCTACGCGGCGCTGGCCCGTCGCGATCTTGAGCGGATCGAGCGGTACCACCGCGCGATCGATCCCGATCTCGCCGTGACGATCGTCGAAAGGATCGTCGCGGCCACTGGCGTGCTGCGCGACGTCCCGCTGGCGGGGCCGGCAACGGTTGAGGGTCACCGCCGCAAATGGCGGGTGGCAGGGACGCAGTACATCATCTTCTACCGCGTGGCCGCCACCGAAGTGCGCATCCTGCGCGTCATCCACGGCGCGCAGGCGGCGGCATCGCCATGACCCGCACCGGCCTTCTCGGCGGATCGTTCAACCCGGCGCATCGCGGGCACCGCGGCGTGACTCTGGCGGCGGTGCGGGCGCTGGGGCTGGACGAGGCGTGGTGGCTGGTGTCGCCCGGCAATCCGCTAAAAAGCGGCGCGAAGGACATGGCGCCGCTTGCCGCGCGGCTGGCGTCGGCGCGGGCGATGGCCAGGCGGGCACCGATCCGCGCGACCGCGATCGAGGCGAAGCTCGGCACCCGTTATACCATCGACACGCTGCGCGCATTGAAGCGGCGCTATCCGAAGCGGCGCTTCATTTGGCTGATGGGGGCCGACAACCTCGCGCAATTCCACCGGTGGAAGGCGTGGCGCGATATCGCGCGGGAGATGCCGATTGCGGTCATCGCGCGTCCGGGGTATGACGCAAGGGCCCTCGCAAGTCCGGCGATGGGCTGGCTGCGACGCCGGGTCCGACCGGTCGCGCAGGCGCAACACTGGACGAGATGGAGTCTGCCGGCGCTCGTGGTGCTGCGGTTTCGACCCGATCCGACCTCCGCCACGGCCGTCCGCGCCGCCGATCCCGACTGGTTCCGGCGTGCAGGCAGCAGCTTTTCCATGCGTTCCCGAAACCTAACCCCGGAGTAATCTTGGCCTCTCACCCGCACGTTCCCGGTTCGCCCTCCGGTTCGACCGATACCCCCGGCGGCGAGGCGCTGCACCGACTTGTCCTGGCGAGCCTGGAGGACGACCAGGCGGTCGAGACCGTGTCGATCCCGCTCGCCGGCAAGTCGAGCATCGCGGACTATATGGTCGTCGCCTCGGGCCGATCGACCCGCCAGGTCGCGTCGATGGCGACGAAGCTCGCCGAGAAGATCAAGGCCGAGTTCCGCGTGTCCGCCCGGATCGAGGGGCTGGCGACTGCCGACTGGGTGCTGATCGACGCCGGCGACGTGATCGTCCACCTGTTCCGCCCCGAAGTCCGCAGCTTCTACAATCTGGAGCGCATGTGGTCGTTCGGCGACGCGCCGTCGGGCGGCGAGCCGAACTGAATCACGGCGGTTCGCGCGCGTGCTGCTCCATATCGTCGCGCGCGGGCGGATCGGGCGGTGTGCCGAGGCCGATCTGGTCGGGCGGTATCTGAAACGCATTGCGTGGCCGACGCGGGTGACCGAGCTGCCCGACACCGGGGGCAGGATGCCGGCCGCGGACGGCGCGCGGATCGTCATGCTTGACGAAACCGGTGAGACGCCGGGGTCGAAGGCCTTTGCCGAGCGGCTGGGGCGGTGGCGCGACGACGGCGTGCGCGAGACGCGGTTCCTGATCGGTGCCGCCGACGGCTTCGACGATGCGGCGCGCGGGCAGGCCGACATGCTGCTGTCATTCGGGCGGCTGACGTGGCCGCACATGCTGGCCCGCGCGATGCTGGCCGAGCAATTGTGGCGTGCGACCTCGATCCTTGCCGGGCATCCGTATCACCGTGAGGGGTAGGGTGCTCCTCCACAAAACCGACCCGTGGCGCCCGTCGCTCCTGCTCGCCGTTGCCGCGGTGGCGCTGATCGGGGCGAGCGCGCCGCCCCCGACCGTCGCCGAGCAGCGCGCGGCGTTGCGGGCGGCGCGCGCCGCGTCGCGGGCGGCGGATACGCGCGCGGTGGCTCTAGAGCGCGCGGCGGACGCCGAGCGTGACGACGCGCTGAAGGCACAGGGCCGCGAGGCGGCGGTCGCGGCGCGCATCCGCGCGGCGGAGGCCGATATCGGCGCGGGACAGGCGCGGGTGGCGCTGACCGAGCGCGCGCTGGCCGCGGGTCGCGTGCGCCTGGCCGAGCGGCAGGCGCCGATCGCGCGGCTGGTCGCGGCGCTGCAATCACTCGCGCGGCGCCCGGCGGCGGTGGCGGTGGTGCAGCCGGGGACGGCGGAGGATATCGTGCGGGTGCGCGCGGTGCTCGGCACGTTGATGCCGGTGGTGCGCGCGCGCAGCGCCGGCGTCCGGGCCGAACTGTCGCGGGCGACGGCACTGAGGGCCGATGCCGATGCCGCGGTGCGCAGCCTGGCCGCGGGCCGCGCGCGGTTGCAGGGTGAGCGGCTGGCGCTCGTCCGCCTGCAAAGCGACCACCGGTTGCGCAGCGAGGATCTGGACCGCAGCGCGCTGGTCGAAAGCGATCGCGCGATCGCGCTGGGCGAGCGCGCGCGCGATCTGGTCGCGGGGATGGAGATCACCGCCGACGCCGCCGAGACGCGCGCGCGGCTGGCGGCGCTGGCTGGACCGTTGCCGCGGCCCGAACGGATCGGCGGAGTGGAGGAGCGCGCTCCGACGCGGTTCGGCACCGCCCCCTACCGTCTGCCGGTGCGCGGGCGCGTGGTCGAGGGGCTGGGCGAGGTGTCGGCCACCGGCGTGCGCGCGCGCGGCCTGACGCTGGCCACCACCGCCGGCGCCGCGGTCGTCGCGCCGGCGGCAGGGCGCATCGTGTTCGCGCGTCCCTTCCGCGACTATGGCACCGTCGTCATCGTCGATCATGGCGGCGGCTGGTCGAGCGCGATCACCGGACTGGACGCGGTATCGGTGGCGGTCGGCGATGCCGTGACGGCGGGGGCGCCGATCGGCCGGGTCGGCATGCGCGACGACCCGCGCATCGCGGTCGAGCTGCGTCGGCGCGGCGTTGCGGTCGACCTGGCGCAGCTGCTTGGTTGAGCCCCGCGTAATCGCGCGTTCAGGCGCAATGGCTTTTGCCTCTACCGGGCAAAGCCGCTAGATTCGCAAACAGTCACCAGCCGGAAAGCCGTCCACCATGTCGCGTACTACCAACCTGCTCGGCGCCACCGCGCTCCTCGCGACGATCGCCGCCGTGCCGCTGGCGACCGCGGCGATGGCAGAGGTCGATGCGGGCGCGTACCGCGACCTCGACGTGTTCATGGACGTCTATACCCGCGTGAAGGCGGATTATGTCGACAAGGTCGACGACAAGACGCTGGTGAAGGGCGCGATTCAGGGGATGCTCGCCGCGCTCGATCCGCATTCGAGCTATGTCGACGCGCTCGACTTCGACAATATGCGCATCGCGACCGAAGGGAATTACGGCGGCCTCGGGCTGACCGTCGGGATGGAGGACGGCGCGGTGAAGGTCGTCGCCCCGACCGAGGATACGCCCGCCTACCGCGCGGGCATCAAGTCCGGCGACTATATCACCCACATCAACGGCCAGCTGATCTACGGCCAGTCGCTGGACGAGGCGATCGAGGGGATGCGCGGGGCGCCCGGCACCAAGGTGTCGCTGACGCTGGTGCGCCCGGGCCGCGACAAGCCGATCGAGGTGACGCTGGTGCGCGAGACGATCGTGCAGAAGCCGGTGAAGTGGGAAGTGAAGAACGGTATCGGCATCATCAACATCAACACCTTCTCCGCGCGGACCGGCGCCGACACGCGCGGGGCGATCATGGCGATCGAGAAGTCGCTGGGCCATGCGCCGCTCGGCTATGTCGTCGACCTGCGCGACAATGGCGGCGGGCTGCTGACCCAGGCGATCGAGGTCAGCGACGTGTTCCTCGACCACGGCGAGATCGTGTCGCAGCGCGGGCGGACGAAGGCGCAGATCGAGCGATTCTACGCGACCTCGGGCGACCTGGCGAAGGGATTGCCGGTGATCGTGCTGACCGATTCGGGCACCGCGTCCGCGTCCGAGATCGTCGCCGGCGCCCTGCAGGACCATCACCGCGCGATCGTGATGGGCGAGCGCAGCTTCGGCAAGGGATCGGTGCAGACACTGCTGCCGATGAGCAGCAACACCGCGCTGCGCCTGACGACGGCGCGCTATTTCACGCCGTCCGGGCGGTCGGTGCAGGAGGGCGGGATCGAGCCCGATATCGCCGTGCCGCAGCTGAGCGACCCCGATTACAAGACGCGCCCCGTGTTCCGCGAGGCCGACCTGCGCCGCCACCTGGTCAACGAGGCCAAGGTCGACAACAAGGTGCTGGAGGAAGATACCAAGGACGATCCGCGCTTCGTCGCGACGCCGAAGGAGTTGGAGGCGAAGGGAGTCAAGGACTTCCAGCTCGATTACGCGCTGAAGACGCTGTCGCGGCTCGGGCCGGCGGTGCAGACCGCCGCCGCCGCATCGCCCGCGCGCAAGCGGTAGGGCCGTCGTGACCGCACCCCTCGTCACCGCCAATCGCCTGGCGCTGCTGGTGCCCGCGGCGCTGATGGCGGGTGCTCTGGGCTCGCAATATCTGGGCGGGCTGTACCCGTGCGAGATGTGCCACTGGCAGCGCTGGCCGCATTATGCCGCGATCGCGGTGGCGCTGGTCGCGTTCATGGTGACGGGCGGCGCCCGGCGCGCTCTGGTGGTCGTCGCCGCGCTGCTGATCGCGACGTCGGGCGCGATCGGGGTGTTCCACGCCGGGGTGGAATATGGCTGGTGGCCGGGGATCACCGGCTGCACCTCGACCGTTCAGGCAGGCGGGAGTGTCGAGGATATGTTCAGCAAGATCATGGCCGCACCGATGATCCGCTGCGACGTCGCGCAGTGGACGCTGGGCGGCGTGTCGCTTGCCGGGTGGAATGCGATCGTGTCGATTCCCTCGGCGCTCGTCATCCTGTGGCTGGCGGTGAAGCGGTGAGCGAGGCGGCCCCCACCGGCTGGCGCCCCGGCGACCGGCGCGATGCCACGCCGTCGATGATCCGCGTCGACCAGGCCGGCGAATTCGGCGCGACGCGCATCTATGCCGGGCAGCTGGCGGTGATGGGTGACCGCCACCCGATGGCGCGAAAGATCGCGCATATGGCGGCGCAGGAGGAGGAGCATCGCGCCTTCTTCGATGCGATGATCGCGAGACGCGGCGTCCGCCCGACCCTGCTCCAGCCGTTCTGGCATGTCGCCGGCTTTGCGCTGGGCGCGGTCACCGCAACGATGGGGCCGGAGGCGGCGATGGCGTGCACCGCCGCGGTCGAAACCGAGATCGACAAACATTATGCCGAGCAGCTGGACGAACTGGGCGACGGCGATCCGGAACTGTCGGGCGCGGTCGCACGCTTTCAGGCCGAGGAACTCGAGCACCGCGACACCGCGCTCGCCCACGGGGCCGAACGCGCGCCGGGCTATCCGGTGATGTCGGCGCTGATCCGGCTGGGGTGCAAGGCCGCGATCGCGGTGTCGAAGCGTATTTGACGAGGATGACAGAGATGAAGCACCTGATCGCCCTGCTGGCCGCGCCCTTTGCGGTCGCCATCGCCGCGCCGGCTGCGGCGCAGGATGCCCCGGTCGGCGGTGTCGTCTTCGTCTATGGCACCCAGAAGTGCCCGACGAACGCCGACGGCGACGAGATCGTGGTGTGCCAGCGGCGTCCGGCGGGCGAGCAGTTCCGCATTCCCAAGGAAATCCGCCAGCCCGAGATCAAGCCCGAATACCAGTCCTGGGCGACCAAGGCGCAGGACGCGCTGAACACCGGCGCTACGGGCATCGGCAGCTGTTCGACGGTCGGCCCGGGCGGCGGCATCGGCTGCGCCAACCAGGCCTTCGGTCGCGCTCGCCGCGACAATGCAGCGCGCGCGCGCGAGGATGGCGCGTACGTTCCCCAATAATCCCCACATCAAGCGCGTTGCCGGGCGGTCTGGCGCAGGTTAGCGTCGCGCCGTTTCTGGCTGGGGGGCTGACGATGGCGACGATCGCACCGGAGCGCGCACGCGAGCGTCCGCAATCGCTGGCCCCCGATCGCTATGAGCAAGTCCTGTCGGCGGGCGCGGTTTTGTTGCTCGGCTGCGTGCTGGTGGCACTGGCCAGGGGGCAGGCGGAGTGGTCGCGGGTGCCGTGGGTGGTGTGGCCGCATTTGCTGACGATCATCGTCGCGCTGGCGCTGACGCCGGTGATGTTGCTCAGGCAGCGCGGGGACGGGACTCACCGCGCGCTCGGCACGGTGTGGGTCGTCGCGATGCTGGCGACGGCGGCGCTCTCCTTCCTGATCCGCGAAAGCCGCCACGGGCAGCTCGGTTATATCCACATCCTGTCGGCGTGGGTGCTGATCCAGGTGCCGATGCTGTGGTGGCAGGCGCGCACGCACCAGGTCGCGCGCCACCGCCGCAGCGTTCGCGCGATGGTGACCGGCGCGCTGCTGGTCGCGGGATTCTTCACCTTTCCGTTCAACCGGCTGCTCGGCCACTGGCTGTTCGGGTGAGCGTGGCGACGCCGCGGGGGCGGCTGGCCGCGCTGATCTTCGCGCTCGTGTGGCTGTCATGCGCGTGGTTCGGTTCGTGGGAATGGAATCCGAACAATTCGACGCGGCTGTTCGCGGCGTTCTCGATCGTCGAGGAGGGCGATGCCACGATCGATCAATACGCCGCGCTGACGATCGACAAGGCGGCGTTCGACGGCCACGTCTATCTCGACAAGGCGCCGGGCGTCACGCTGATGGCGCTGCCCGCGGTGTGGCTGGCCGACCGGGCGAGCGGCACGCGAGGAGCCACGCGGTCGCTGGCGATCTACGATCCCGCCTCCGACCGGTTCATGCGCGCGCGGCTGCGGCTGGCGACGGCGAGCGGGGCGGCGCTGCTGATCGCGCTGGCGGCGGTGTGCGTGTTCCTGATGGGGGCGAGCCTCGGCGGGTCGAACGGCGCGGGCGCATTTGCGGCGATCGGCTTTGCGCTCGGTACGCCGATGTGGGGATGGTCGACCAGCCTGTTCGGCCACGCGCCGGTCGCCGCGCTTTATGCCATCGCGATCTGGGCGGTGTGGCGCGGAACAGGCGGCGCGCGGGCGTCATGGCGTCACGCCGCGGTCGCCGGGGCGGCGCTCGGCTGGGCGATCGTGGTGGAATATCCGGCGGTCATCGGTGGCGCGGTGATCGGGGTGTGGGCGCTCCTCCGACTGTGGCGGTACCCGGCGGCGGAGCGCGCCCGCGCGATGCTCGCGGCGGCGATCCCGGCGGTGGCGATGCTGGCGGTGCTGGCGGCGTATAATCTCTTCGCGTTCGGCACGCTGTTTCGCCTTGGGTATCAGGGCGTGGTCGGGTTCGACGGCATGAACCAGGGGCTGTTCGGGCTGACCTATCCAAAGCCTTGGGTGCTCTACGAGATACTGGTCGGCGGGCGGCGGGGGATGATCTGGGTCGCGCCGGTGCTGCTGCTGGCGGTCGCGGGGGTGGTGCGGCTGATCCGCGCGCCGGCGACGCGCGACATCGGCTGGCTGGCGGTGGCGGGGACGGTGGCGCTGTTCGTGTACAACGCGTCCTACGTCTATTGGGACGGCGGCAATTCGACCGGGCCGCGGCATGCGGTGCCGGGAATTGCTTTCCTTGCGCTCGGGCTCGGCCCGGCGTGGGCGGCGGCGCGGAGCGGACTGGAGCGCGGCGCGGCGCTCGCGCTGCTGGTGGTGTCGGTCGCCATCAACCTGACGATCGCCGCGGCCGAGATCGTGAGCGGCGGGCAGGGGCGCTTCCCGCTGTTCAGCGACGTCATCGGCGACCGGTTCCTGAAGGGCCAGCTGCGGACGTTCCCCAGCGAATGGCTCGGCTGGGGCGTGTGGCAGGGGCTGGCGCTATACCTGCTGCTGGCGGGCTTGATCGGCTGGGGCATCGTGCGCGCGGTCCGTCGCAATCCCCTCGGCTGAGCCGCCGCTGCGATAGGCGGCCTCGTCCAGTGCGCCCTGCATCCGCGCCACCGTCGTCGCGACGGTCAGGTTCGCGCTCGCGCTCGGCACCGTGCGGGTCATGTCGAGCAACCGGTCGAACGGCAGGACCAGCCCGACAACCAGCGCGGTCTGTTCGGGCGACACGCCGACCGCGCCGAGCATCGCCGCGAGCATGAACAGCGAGGCGGAGGGGACCGGCGCGGTGCCGAATGCGGCAAGCGCCCCCGTCGCGAGCATGATCGCCAACATCGTGCCGTCGGGAACGATGCCGAGCGCCTGCAATGCGAACTGGCCGAGCAAGCCGACGTAGAGCGCGGTGCCGTCCTTGCCGATGCTGGCGCCGAGCGGCAGCACGGTCGAGGCGATGGCGCGGTCGACCCCCAGCCGCGTCTCGGCGACCCGCAGCGCGACCGGCAGCGTCGCCGACGACGACGCGGTCGAAAAGGCGACGGCCAGCGCATCGACGATCCCGCGGAAGAACGGCAGCACCGGCAGGCGCGCGACAAGGCGCAGCACCGCGCTGTGGATGACCGCCATCTGGAACAGCGAGGCGGCGACGACGCAGAGCGCGAGCCAGCCGACCGTGACGAACACACCGAGCCCTGCGGTGGCGATGGCATTGGCGATCAGCGCCATCACGCCGAGCGGGGTCACCTCCATGACGATGCCGACGATGCGGAACAGGACCGCGGACAACCCCTCCAGCAGCCGCGCGACCGGGCGCCCCGCCTCGCCCGCCGCCAGCGTGCCGACGCCGAGCAGCACCGCGGTGAAGATGATCGCGAGCATGTCGCCCTTGGCCAGCGCATCGACGATGTTGAGGGGGACGATGCCGACGAGCTGTTCGTACGGGGTGACCGGCTTGCCGAGCGCATGCGGTGCGACCCCGGCGAGCGCGGCGCCGGCGCCCGGCTGCACGATCAACCCCGCCGCCATGCCGACGCTGACTGCGATGAGCGTGGTCGTCGCGAAGAGCAGGATCGTCCGGCCTCCGACCGCGCCGAGCCTGCGCACATCGCCGAGCGCGGTGATGCCCGCGGCGATCGTAACCAGCACGATCGGCACGACCAGCATGCGGATCGCGCGAACGAACAGGTCGCCGAAGACCTGGACGAAAGGGGCGATGGCCGGGGCGAGCGTGCCGATGAGCACGCCGATCACCAGCCCCCCGACGACGCGGCGCCAGAGCGGTATCGCGAACCACGCGCGGGCAAGGCGGGTCATGGGCGGGCGCGGGTGGCGGCGATCATGCGCCGGTTATGGCGCGGTGGGTGGGGAGTGCAATGGTGGGTGTTGGGTCGCCGCGCAACGCACTCTGGCCTCCCCCTCCTTAATCCGTTCGCCTCGAGTAGGCGTCGAGCCTCTCGACACGCTCGAGACAGGCTTGTCGAGACGCCGTATCGAGAGGTGGGTGCCCGGAGAGAGGCCTTCTCGATACGCGCTCTCGACAGGCTCGATCGCTACTCGAAGCGAACGGTTGGGGGTTGGGGGACGACAACCCCTACCCCAGCGCCGCCTTGATCTTCGCGAAGAAGCCGGTGCTTTCCGGGCATTCCTCGCCGGTTTCGGTTTCGCGGAACGCTTCCAGCAGCTCGCGCTGTTTGGCGCTCAGGCGGGTCGGCATTTCGACGTCGATGCGCACGACCAGGTCGCCGCGGCCGCGGCCTTGGAGGACCGGCATGCCGAGGCCGCGCTGGCGCAGTTCGCGGCCGCCCTGCGTGCCGGGGGCGATCCGGATGGTGTGGGTGTCGCCGTCGAAGCCAGGCAGCTCGATCTCGCCGCCCAGTGCTGCGGTGGTGAAGCTGATCGGCGCGCGCGCGAACAGCGTCGTGCCCTCCCGGGCGAAAATCGCGTGCTTCTTGACGTGCAGGAAGATGTAGAGATCGCCGGGGGGCGCGCCGCGCGCGCCGGCTTCGCCGCGGCCCTGCAGGCGCAGCTTCGTGCCGTGATCGACGCCGGGCGGAATCTCGAACGGGATGGTGCGGGTGGTGTCGACCCGGCCCTCGCCGCGGCATTTGGTGCACGGATCGGTGATGACCGCGCCGGCGCCGTTGCAGCCCGGACACGCGCGTTCGAAAACGAACGGGCCCTGCTGCGAGCGGACCTTGCCGTGGCCGTTGCACAATGCGCAGGCGCGCGTGCCGGTGCCCGGCGTCGCGCCCGAACCCTCGCAGGTCTCGCACAGGCTGGAGACGTCGACGGTGATCTCGTCCGACTTGCCGTGGAAGGCGTCGTCGAGCGTGATTTCGAGGTCGTAGCGCATGTCGGCGCCGCGGCGCTGCTGCTGCGGGCCGCCGCGCCCGCCGCCCATGAATTCGCCGAACACGCTTTCGAAGATGTCGGAGAAGCCACCGAAATCGCCCGAGCCGCCACCGCCGAAGCCGCCCTGCCCGCCGTTCTTGAACGCGGCGTGGCCGAACCGGTCGTAGGCGGCGCGCTTCTGCGGGTCCTTCAGGCAGTCATAGGCTTCGCTGACCGCCTTGAACTTCGCCTCGTGATCCTTGCACCCGCCGTTCTTGTCGGGGTGATATTTCATGGCGAGCTTGCGGTACGACGCCTTGATCGTGGCGTCGTCCGCGGTGCGCGTGCATTCGAGCAGCTCGTAATAATCGACTTCGGTGGTCATGCAGGGCCCCCGCCCAAAACGGCGCAACCGCCACGTCCGGGCAGGCGACGCTCACGAAGTCGGTCTTCGTGGAGCGCCACGCCCGCGAAATGACGGTTGCGGTACACAGGTCAGGCCTTCTGGTTGTCGTCCACGTCCGAGAATTCGGCATCGACGACGTCTTCCTGCGGCGCGTCCGCTGCGGCACCGTCGGCAGCGGGGGAAGCATCCGCCGCCTGCTGCTTCTCGTAGATCGCCTGGCCGAGCTTCATCGCGACCTGCGCCAGCGCCTGGCTCTTATCGGTCATGGCATCGGCGTCGCCGCCCTCGACCGCGGTCTTGGCTTCGGCGACCGCCGCCTCGATCTCGGACTTCAGGGCAGGCTCGACGTTGTCGCCGTGCTCGGCAAGCTGGCGCTCCGTCGTGTGGATCAGGCTCTCGGCGTTGTTCTTCGCCTCGGCAGAGGCACGACGCTTCTTGTCCTCGTCGGCGAACGCCTCGGCATCCTTCACCATCTGGTCGATGTCGGCGTCGGACAGACCACCGCTCGCCTGGATGCGGATCTGCTGCTCCTTGCCGGTGCCCTTGTCCTTGGCGGACACGTTGACCAGGCCGTTCGCATCGATGTCGAACGTGACCTCGATCTGCGGCACGCCGCGCGGGGCGGACGGGATGCCGACAAGGTCGAACTGGCCGAGCAGCTTGTTGTCCGCCGCCATCTCGCGCTCGCCCTGGAACACGCGGATGGTGACCGCCTGCTGGTTGTCGTCCGCGGTCGAATAGGTCTGCGACTTCTTGGTCGGGATCGTCGTGTTGCGGTCGATCATGCGCGTGAACACGCCGCCCAGCGTCTCGATGCCGAGCGACAGCGGCGTCACGTCGAGCAGCAGCACGTCCTTCACGTCGCCCTGCAGCACGCCGGCCTGGATCGCGGCGCCGATCGCGACGACCTCATCCGGGTTCACGCCGGTGTGCGGCTCCTTGCCGAAGAAGTCCTTCACGACGTCGCGGACGCGCGGCATGCGGGTCATGCCGCCGACCAGAACGACCTCATCGATCGCGTCGGCCTTGAGGCCAGCGTCGGCCAGCGCCTTCTTGCAGGGCTCGAGCGTGCGCTTGACCAGATCCTCGACCAGCTTTTCCAGGTCGGCGCGAGTGATCGCCTTGACGAGGTGCTTGGGGCCGTTCTGGTCGGCAGTGATGAAGGGCAGGTTGACCTCGGTCGAGGCTGCCGACGACAGCTCGATCTTGGCCTTTTCCGCGGCTTCCTTCAGGCGCTGGAGGGCGAGCTTGTCCTTGGTCAGGTCGATGCCCTCGGCCTTCTTGAACTCGTCGGCAAGGTACTGGACGATCTTGGCGTCGAAATCCTCGCCGCCCAGGAAGGTGTCGCCGTTGGTCGCCTTCACCTCGAACACGCCATCGCCGATCTCGAGGATCGAGATGTCGAACGTACCGCCGCCAAGGTCATAGACCGCGATCGTCTTGTTGGTGTCCTTCTCGAGGCCGTACGCCAGCGCCGCCGCGGTCGGCTCGTTGATGATGCGCAGCACTTCCAGGCCGGCGATCTTGCCGGCGTCCTTGGTCGCCTGACGCTGGGCGTCGTTGAAATACGCCGGCACGGTGATGACCGCCTGGGTCACCGTCTCGCCGAGATACGCCTCGGCGGTTTCCTTCATCTTCTGGAGCGTGAAGGCGCTGATCTGCGACGGCGAATAATCCTCGCCGCCGGCCTTCACCCATGCATCGCCGTTCGAGCCGCGCACGATGGTGTACGGGACCAGCTCGGTATCCTTCTTGGTCACGGGATCGTCGAAGCGGCGGCCGATCAGGCGCTTCACCGCGAAGATCGTGTTGTCGCCGTTGGTCACCGCCTGGCGCTTCGCCGGCTGGCCGACCAGCCGCTCGCCATCCTTGGCGAAGGCGACGATCGACGGCGTGGTGCGCGCGCCTTCCGCATTCTCGATCACCTTGGGCTTGCCGCCCTCCATCACAGCTACGCAGCTGTTGGTCGTGCCAAGGTCGATGCCGATCACTTTTGCCATAGTTTCTGCCTGTACCCCCAGGGTTCTCGAACAATTGAAATCGCACGGCGCGGGAACCTTTTGGGAAAGCTGCCCGCACCGCAGTTACCGCCGCGATATAGGTGGGGTGCGCTTGGTCGCAAGGGTTGCCGGCGAGGCCGCCGATCGCAAGTTTTTCCCGAGGTGGGAGCGCCTTAGAGCAGGCGGCGGTAGGCGATGCGGTGCATGGCCATGCCGATCGCGGCGGCCAGGAGGGCGGGCGCAAGGCCGGTGAGGAGCGCGCTGGCGAGCCGGTAGCGGTCGAGCGGGGCCGCAGGCAGCTGGACGAGCGCGGCGATGCCGAGCGCCAGCGCGAAGCCGGTGAGGGCCGCCGCGCCGGGCCCGCGGCGATTGGCGCGGTGGAGGAACAGCCACGGGATGCCGGCGACCGCGACGATGGCGACCGTCGTGGCGAGGCTCGCCAGCAGCCATGTCAGGGCAAGCGCCGCGATTCCGTGCGCGCCGCCGTTCGCGAACAGCGCGGTGATCGCCGCCCCGCCGAGCGCGCCACCGGCGATCAGGGCATGGCCGGCGCGGTCGATCGAGGCGACGTACCAGGCGCCCGTGCCGCTCATTGCAGCGCGCGCACCGCCGGCGTGTCGAGGCAGGCGACCAGCGCCTCGCGGGTCAGCGGGGGCGCTGCGGCGGGCGCGGCATAGGGCGCGACGACCTGCGGCACGCCGATCGCGACCGGGGCGAAGCCGCTCTGGCCGGTGCAGCGCATCGCCGCCGCCAGCAGCTTGGGCGGCGTATCATACGCCTCGTAGCTCAGGCGGAAGGTGCCCCAGTGGATCGGGAAGGCGCGCGCGGCGCCCAGCCGGCGGAACACCTCGACCGCGTCGATAGGGCCGATGTGGCTGCCCGACACCATCTGCCCGGGGACGAAGCGGAACGCGCCGATCGGGATCAGCGCCAGGCGGATCGGCCCGAGGGCAGCCGCCTCTACCGGCCAGTTGCCGTCGCCCATGCCGGTGTCGCCGGCGAAGAAGACGTTGCCGCCGGGCAGCGCGACCACGAAGCTCGACCACAAGGCACGATTGCGGTCGGCGAACCAGCGGCTGCCCCAGTGATGGTTGCGGGTGACGTGGACGCGGACCGCAGCGGCGGGATCGCCGACCGCCACCGACTGGCCCCAATCGAGCGCCTGCGCCTCTATTCCCACTGAGCGCAGGATCGCGTCGTTGCCGAGCGCGGTGACGATCAGCGGGCGATCGCGTTGCCACAGCGCCTTCAGCGTGGCGAGGTCGAGATGGTCGTAGTGATTGTGGCTGATGAGGACGACGTGGATGCGCGGCAAGTCGGCGAGCGCGACGCCGGGGGCCGCCACGCGCTTCGGCCCGAAGCCTAGGGGGCCGGCGCGCTCGCTCCACACCGGGTCGGTCAGGATGTTGACCCCTCGCGTCTGGATCAGCGTCGTCGCGTGGCCGATCCACGTCGCGACCATCGCGTCGCCGGCCACGCTCGCGGCAGGTTTGCCCGCGGCGACCGGCACCGTCGTCGGCCATGCGGGTCGCCCGTCGTTGCCGGTCACGTAGCGCCAGAAGAAGCCGCCGCGGCTGCCCCCGGTCGGCGGGGCGGTGGTGTCGTCGCCATCGGGATTGAAGAAGCGCGCGCCGTCGAAATGGTCGCTGACGTCGCCGCGGTAATAGACGCGGTCGAGGAAGTGGGGGACGATCGTCACCGCCAGCCCGACGGCGATCGCCAGCCACAGCAGGATGGTCACGGCGATGCGCAGCGCGGTCAGGATCATGGACCCTTCGCTAGCGTGCCCGGCGCCGCCCGCAAAGCGCGGATTTCCGGGCGACTGCTGCCGCGCCGTTGCCGCGTTCCTGCCCGGTTTCGTTCATCGCCGCGACAGGAAGTGTTGCAGTGCAGCAACAGATTCGCGGACTTTCCGATTATTGCGTCGAGCCGTGCAACCCGGCGGGGCGGGGCGTGTTCAGCCGGTCCCGACGCGGTCGCCGCCTGCCACATTGGCTCGGCCCGCCTCGATCAACGACACAAGGTTACCAGTTTCATGCGCAAGACTTATCTCGCCGCCGTCCTCGCCGCGACCACGCTCGCGGTCCCCGCTTTCGCGCAGGACGTGCCCGCCGATCAGACGACCTCGACCGAGGCGACCGCGCCAGACGGCACTCGCGCGTTCGGCATCGAGCCGTATTTCGGCATCATGGGCGGCTGGGAGCAGTTCGACAGCGAGCCGAACCGTGCCGGCATCCCGCAGGTCAACCGCAACAACGAGCTGAACGGCAGCCTGGTGCAGGGCGTCGCCGGCGTGAACGTGCCGCTGGGCCCGGTGTTCGTCGGTGCCGAGGGCAACGTCGCCAAGGGCGTGTCGGGCGACATCGACTGGGAATATGGCGCCGCCGGCCGCTTCGGCCTGCGCGCCGGTGACTCGGGGCTCATCTACGGCAAGGTCGGCTACCAGTGGGTCAACTTCGCCAAGCGCGTGCCCGGCAACCGCGACTATAACGACGTCACTTACGGCGCCGGCTTCGAAGTCGGCCCGAAGGACATCGGCCTGGGCGGCATCACCGGCAACTCGGGCTTCCGCCTGCGCGGCGAAGTGTCGACCTTCGGCGACTTCCACAGCTTTCGCCCGATGCTGGGTGTCATCACGCACTTCTGATCGGTTTCGCCGATCCTGTAACTGCGTAATGGGCGGGCCGTTCGGAAGGACGGCCCGCTTTTTTTGTGTCGGTTAACGCCCCGTCAGCTGCCGCTTGCGTCCACCATAAACGTTTGAGCTTTCCCGCGAGAAGACGGTTCCCACCCTGCTTTTAGCGCGGCGTGCACGCAATTCGCGACAATCGCGTCGTTGATCTGCGGGCGCCTACGATGTGGTGAACCGTTGCCGGACCGCGGCATGGGAAACTCCAGCACCGCCTCACGTTGTTCGTTCGCTTGGCGCACCGAAACAGTCATCCCCCGCCAGCCATCTGCGTGGCACCACTGGGGCTCACGCTGCAAAGCCCATTCATATTTCAGACCATCAACCTCAATGGTCCCAGCCAGATCGCGGGTGTGGAGCATGCCGCGATCATATCAGCGCTATCGCGGCTTTCCACCCAACAGCAGCCGCTCCCTCACACCCCCGCCAGCAACCCTTCCTTCGCGATTTTCTCCCGCCATACCAGCGGGGCGAGCGTATGGACGTTCTGGCCTTCGCTATCGACGGCGACTGTTACCGGGAAATCGGCGACCTCGAATTCGTAGATCGCCTCCATGCCCAGATCCTCGAAGCCGACGACCCGCGACCCCTTGATCGCGCGGGCGACGAGGTAGGCGGCGCCGCCGACCGCCATCAGGTAGGCGGACTTCGCCTCGGCGATCGCCTGGGTCGCGGCGGGGCCGCGTTCGGCCTTGCCGACCATTGCGAGCAGGCCCTGATCGAGCATCATCCGGGTGAACTTGTCCATCCGGGTCGCGGTGGTCGGGCCCGCGGGGCCGACGACTTCTGCGCCGACCGGATCGACCGGGCCGACGTAGTAGATCACGCGGCCCTTGAAGCTGACGGGCAGCTCCTCGCCCTTGGCCAGCATGTCGGCGATTCGCTTGTGCGCGGCGTCGCGGCCGGTCAGCATCTTTCCGTTCAGGAGCAGGCGGTCGCCGTGCTTCCAGCTCTGCACGACTTGCGGGCTCAGCGTGTCGAGATCGACGCGGATCGCCGCCTTGTCGGGCGTCCAGTTGACGTCGGGCCAGTCGGCGAGCTTCGGCGCCTCGAGATACACCGGCCCCGACCCGTCGAGCGTGAAGTGCGCGTGGCGGGTCGCCGCGCAATTGGGGATCATCGCCACCGGCTTCGACGCGGCATGAGTCGGCCAGTCGAGGATCTTCACGTCGAGGATGGTGGAAAGCCCGCCCAGCCCCTGCGCGCCGATGCCGAGCGCATTGACCTTGTCATACAGCTCGATGCGCAAAGCCTCGATATCGTCCTGGGGCCCGCGCGCCTTCAGCTGGGCCATGTCGATGCTGCCCATCAGCGATTGCTTGGCGAGCAGCATCGCCTTTTCCGCGGTCCCGCCGATGCCGATGCCGAGCATGCCGGGCGGGCACCAGCCGGCGCCCATCTGGGGGATCATCTCCAGCACCCAGTCGACGATCGAGTCGCTGGGGTTCATCATCTTGAACTTGGACTTGTTCTCCGAACCGCCCCCCTTGGCCGCGACGTCGACGCTGACGGTCGCGCCGGGGACCATCTCGACGTGAAGGACGCTCGGCGTATTGTCCTTCGTATTGCGGCGGGTGAAGGCGGGGTCGGCGAGGATCGAGGCGCGCAGTTTGTTCTCGGGATGGAGGTAGGCGCGGCGCACGCCCTCGTCGACGACCTCCTGCAGGCTCTGCGATCCGTCCAGGCGGCAATCCTGGCCCCACTTCACGAACACCGTGACGATGCCGGTGTCCTGGCAGATCGGGCGATGCCCCTCCGCGCACATGCGGCTGTTGGTCAGGATCTGCGCGATGGCGTCCTTGGCGGCCGGGCTCTGCTCAGCCTCATAGGCGACGCCCAGTGCGCGGATATAATCCATTGGGTGGTAGTAGCTGATGAACTGCAGCGCGTCGGCGACGCTTTCGATCAGGTCGGCGGGGCGGATCGTGACGGTCATGGGCGATCCCGTTAATCGCGTCCCTCCGGCGCGCCAAGCGGGAACATGTGGCGGTAAGGCCGCGCCTCGTCGAGCGCGCGGGCATAGGACGGGCGCGCGAGCAGGCGGTCGCGGTACGCCCACAGGTCTGCGAAGCGGCGCGGGATCGGATAGGACCAGTCGGCGTAGAGCAGCGCCGGCGCCGCCGCGCAGTCGGCCAGGCTGAAATCGGACCCTGCCGCCCATTCGCGGCCCCGCATCCGCGCGTCGAGCCAGGCGTAGCTGGTGTCGAGCATCGCCTGCGCCTCGCGCACCCCGCGCGGGTCGCGCTCGCCATCGCGCAGCACGTCGGCGACGATCTTCTGCTGCGGCGTCATCACATAATTGTCGACGAAGCGATCGAGCATCCTGACTTCGACCGCGGCGAGGGGGGCGGCGGGGACGAACCGCATCGGGCCGGGATGGACGGCGTCGAGGTATTCGATGATCGTGCTCGCCTCCGCGACCATGCGATCGCCGTCGGTCAGCACCGGAAACTTGCCGATCGGCCACAGCGCGGCGAAGCGGCTGGCGACCGGCTCGGTACCGTCGAGCACGCAGTATTCGCACGGGGTCGCGTTCTCGTAGAGGGCGGTCAGAACCTTCTGACAATAGGAGGAAAGCGGGTGGGCGTAGAGCTTCAGCGTGGGTTCGGTCATGACCGGTTTTTCGCTCCCCGTGTCTCTGACGATTTCTTAACTCCCCGCGCCCTAATTCTCCAGCCGTGGCGGGCATGATTCAATCCTTGCGGGGTATCGGCGGTGGCGTGCGGCGGTTTGCCGGCGGCGTCGACAGCTGGGACGAGGAGACGCAGCGCCGCGCGCTCCTGTCGCTGAAGCTCGTCAACGAATTCGAGGAACAGGGTTCGGGCTGGTTCTGGCAGACCGACCGCGAAGGTCGGATGACCTATCTGTCGTCGAAGGTCGCGTGCCAGGTGACCCCGATCGGCAAGCCCGCACTCGGCCTGCCGCTGACCACCCTGTTCCAGATCGACAGCGACCAGCCCGATACCGAACGCACGCTCGGCTTCCACCTGTCGTCGCGCACCTCCTTCGCCGAATATTCGGTGCGGCCGGGGACCGAGGATACCGAACGCTGGTGGTCGATCTCGGGCCGCCCGATGGTCGATGAGCGCGGCAATTTCCAGGGCTTCATCGGCTGGGGCAGCGACCTGACCGAAAAGCGCCGGTCGGAGGCGGAGATCACGCGCCTCGCGCTGTTCGACAGCCTGACCGGGCTAGCCAACCGCCAGCGCATGAAGCTGTCGCTCGACCAGACGCTGGCGCTGACCGCGACGTCGTACCGGCAGGTGTCGCTGCTGCTGCTCGACCTCGACCGGTTCAAGGCGGTCAACGACACGCTCGGCCACCAGGTCGGCGACGAATTGCTGAAGCAGGTCGCGAGCCGGTTGCTGCGCACGGTCGGCGACGCAGGCCTCGTCGGGCGGCTGGGCGGCGACGAATTCCAGGTCGTGCTGCCGAGCGAATCGCACCGCGACCGGCTGGCGACGCTGGCCAACAACATCATCGTCGCGCTGTCGGCGCCCTATTTCATCGGCGGGTCGTCGGTGACGATCGGCTGTTCGATCGGCATCGCCATCGCGCCCGACGATGGCAGCGATTCGGAGACGCTGGTGCGCAACGCCGACCTCGCGCTGTACGCCGCCAAGGGCGACGGGCGCGGGCTGCACCGCTTCTATCAGCAGGAGATGCTGGCCGGCGCGCAGAGCCGCAAGGTGCTGGAGGACGATCTGCGCCAGGCGCTGGTGCAGAACCAACTGCACGTCGCCTACCAGCCGCTCGTCGCCACCTCCGACGCGCGGATCGTCGGGTATGAGGCGCTGCTGCGCTGGGAACATCCGATCCGTGGGGGCATCAGCCCGGCCGACTTCATCCCGATCGCCGAGGAATGCGGGATGATCGAGACGCTGGGCGAATGGGTGATGCGCACCGCCTGCCACGACGCGGCGCAGTGGCCGGACCATGTCCGCGTCGCGGTGAACGTATCGCCGATCCAGTTCGCGAACCCCGCGCTCCCCTCGATCGTCGCCAATGCGCTGGCCAGTTCGGGCATTGCGCCCGACCGGCTGGAGCTGGAGATTACCGAGGGCGTGTTCCTGAACGAAACCGCGTCGTCCGACGCGATGTTCGCGAGCCTGAAGGGCCTAGGCGTGCGCCTCAGCCTCGACGATTTCGGTACCGGCTATTCGTCGCTCGGCTATCTGCGCAAGGCGCCGTTCGACAAGATCAAGATCGACCAGAGCTTCGTGCGCGGCGCCGCGATCGCGGGCAACCGCAACGCCGCGATCATCAAGGCGATCGTGACGCTGGCCGATACGCTGGGCATGGAAACCACCGCCGAAGGCGTCGAGACGCAGGACGAGATCGCACTGATCCGCGAACTCGGGTGCAGCCACATCCAGGGCTGGGTGTACGGCAAGGCGATGCGCGCCGAAATCGTGCTGGAGGTGCTGCAAGCCGGCGGTCAGGCGCGGCTGGTCGGCCATCGCACCAGCCGCGCGGCGCGGGTGAAGATGCTGCGCTGGGCGAAGCTGGAGATCGGCGGATCGCGCGGCGACGTGCGTATCCGCAACCTGTCGACCACCGGCGCGATGATCGACGGGGTCGCGTTCGACGGCGATGTCGAGGGGCTGAAGGTCCGCATCGAAATCGTCGAGGGCCGCATGATCGACGCCGAGATGCGCTGGTCGGCGGACGGACAGGCGGGGATCGCCTTTGCCGAGCCGATCGACCTGGAGCGGCTCACCGCGCCGGTCAGCAAGATCCGCCGCGCCGCCGCGTGAGGACGACACCCGACCCGTCTTGATCGCAGGCGGCGCGCTCCGTACCCGTCGCAGCATGACCGCGCCGTCGCCCGCCACGCCCGAAGATGCCGCCGCCGAGCTGGAGCGGCTGGCGCACGACATCGCGCGGCACAACCGCCTCTATCACACCGACGACGCGCCCGAGATCAGCGACGCCGACTATGACGCGCTGATGCGCCGCAATGCCGCGATCGAGGCGGCGTTTCCCGAACTGGTGCGCGCCGATTCGCCCGCGCGGCTGGTCGGCGCTGCACCGTCGGGGCATCTTGCCAAGGTCGCGCACGCGCGCCCGATGATGAGCCTCGACAATGCGTTCTCGGCCGAGGACGTCGCCGATTTCGTCGCCCGCGTCCGCCGCTTCCTGAAGCTCGCCGAGAACACGCCGGTCGCGCTGACCGCAGAGCCCAAGATCGACGGGCTGTCCTGTTCGCTGCGCTACGAGGGGCGCCGGCTGGTCCGCGCGCTGACCCGCGGCGACGGGACGACCGGCGAGGACGTGACCGCCAACGTCCGCACGATCGAAGACGTGCCGCAGAGCCTGCCCGCGGACGCGCCCGATCTGGTCGAGATCCGCGGCGAGATTTACATGGCGAAGGCCGATTTCCTGGCGCTCAACGCTCGCCTGCTCGCCGAGGCCGAGGCGGCGGGCAAGGACGCGCGCCAGTTCGCGAATCCGCGCAACGCCGCCGCCGGATCGCTGCGTCAGAAGGATGCCGCCGTCACCGCCAGCCGACCCTTGCGCTTCCTGGTGCATGGTTGGGGCGAGGCGAGCGCGGTGCCGGGCGACACCCAATATGACGTGATCCGCGCGGTTGCCGGCTGGGGCTTCCCGGTCGCCGACACCTTCGAACGCTGCGCCGATACCGCCGCGGCGCTGGCGGTGTACGACCGGATCGAGGCGCAGCGCGCCGACCTGCCGTTCGACATCGACGGGGTGGTGTACAAGGTCGACCGCCTCGACTGGCAGGCGCGGCTGGGCAGCGTCGGGCGGGCGCCGCGCTGGGCGCTGGCGCACAAGTTTCCCGCCGAGCGCGCGCAGACGACGCTGGAGCGGATATCGATTCAGGTCGGGCGCACCGGCAAGCTGACCCCGGTCGCGCGGCTGGAGCCGGTGACGGTCGGCGGCGTGGTCGTCAGCAACGCGACGCTGCACAATGCGCACGAGATCGCGCGGTTGGGCGTGCGCGAGGGCGACCGCGTAGTCATCCAGCGCGCCGGTGACGTCATCCCGCAGATCGTCGAGAATCTGACCCGCGACACCGAGCGCCCCGCCTATGTCTTCCCCGATCACTGCCCCGACTGCGGCAGCGAGGCGGTGGCCGAGGAAGGCGAGGTCGACATTCGCTGCACCGGCGGCCTGATCTGTCCGGCGCAGCGGCTCGAACGGCTGAAGCACTTCGTCAGCCGCGGCGCGCTGGATATCGAGGGGCTGGGGGAGAAGACGCTGGTCGAGTTCATCGACCTCGGCTGGATCGCCGAGCCCGCCGACATCTTCCGCCTGGCCGCGCACCGCGACGCGCTGGTCGGGCGCGAGGGGTGGCAGGCGAAATCGGTCGATGCGCTGCTCGCCGCGATCGCGGCGAAGCGCGCGCCCGATGCCGCGCGGCTGCTGTTCGGGCTGGGCATCCGCCACGTCGGGCAAGTGACCGCGCGCGACCTGATGCGGATGTTCGTCGCGCTGCCCGCATTGCGTGCGGCAGCGGAAGCGGCACGGGAGGGTGACGCCGACGCCGCGCACCGTTTCGCGCTGATCGACGGCGTCGGCCCCGCCGTCGTCACCGCGCTCGGCGACTTCTTCCATGAGCCGCACAATGTGCGCGCGTGGGACGACCTGCTCGCCGAAATCGCGCCGCCGCCGTTCGTGGTCGAGACGCGCGCCTCACCGGTCAGCGGCAAGACGGTGGTGTTCACCGGCACTCTTGAGACGATGAGCCGCGACGAGGCCAAGGCGCAGGCCGAATCCCTCGGCGCGCGCGTGGCCGGGTCGGTGTCGGCGAAGACCGACCTGGTCGTCGCGGGCCCGGGCGCCGGATCGAAGTTGAAGAAGGCCGCCGAGCTCGGCATCGAGGTGATCGACGAGGCGGCGTGGGGTCGGATTGTCGCGGACGCGAATTAGTTCCCTCAAAGTGATGCTTTTTTGCAACGCAGCAAGACAACCGTGATCGCGCGACTCGACGGCACCCCCCGGCGTCATTTATTGGTCACAAACCGAGAGCAGGGCGCACCGCGTGGGTGGCGCAGGCGCCACGCTCGAGCGACGATGCTCTTGAGGGGAAATTTCTACAATGCGCATGAAGCTGTATGCCGGCGTGGCGTTTGCCGCGCTGCTGGTTCCGGGGGCGGCCTTCGCACAGTCGACCGGCTCGATCGATTTCGAGAATGAAGGCGAGATCGTCGTCACCGGCGCCCGCACCAACGACGCCGGCGGCATCGAGGTTCCGGACACGTCGAAGGCGAAGGCTGTCCTGAATCAGGAATTCATCAGCCGCCAAGCACCGGGCCAGACGATCAACGACACGATCAACAACCTGCCGGGCGTCAGCTTCCAGAACAACGATCCGTTCGGTTCGGCGGGCGGCACGCTCACCATCCGCGGCTTCGATTCGACCCGCATCAGCCAGACGTTCGACGGCGTGCCGCTGAACGATTCGGGCAACTACGCGATCTATTCGAACCAGCAGCTCGATCCCGAGCTGATCGAGCAGGTCAACGTCAACCTGGGCACCACCGACGTCGATTCGCCGACCGCCGGCGCGACCGGTTCGACCGTCAACTACCGCACGATCGTGCCGTCGAAGGACTTCAGCGTGAAGGTCGTCGGCAGCCGCGGCGACTTCGACTATTTCCGCACCTTCGGCCTCATCCAGACCGGTGAGATCTTCGACGGCGGTCCGCGCATGTTCTTCGCCGCCAGCCAGGCGCGCAACAACGTCGTGTTCAACAACGTCGGCAAGATCCGCAAGCAGCAGTACAATGCGCGTATCTGGCAGGACCTGGGCACGAACGGCGACTTCATCTCGGTGTCGGGCCACTACAACGTCAACCGCAACAACTTCCAGGGCTCGCTGCCGCTGCGCTACGACACGACGATCCAGACGGTCTCGGGCACCAGCCCCAACCAGACGATCGCTACCGCGCCGCGCGTGCTGGGCTCCGGCTCGGCCAACCGCTTCCTGATCGGTAACGAGGATCCGCGCTACTCGGTCGGCGTGGGCGATGCGAACTACACGAACGGCCGCTGCCTGACCAACCAGGTGGCACGCGCCGGCGTCGCCGATACCGCCAACAGCTGCGGCTCGACCTTCGACGAGCGTTTCAACCCGTCGAACACCGGCAACTTCCGCGGCGCCTCGCGCTTCTCGATCACCGACAGCGTCGTGCTGACGGTCGATCCGAGCTATCAGTTCGTCAAGGCGAACGGTGGCGGCACGGTCGTGGCGCAGGAGGCCCTCCGCGACGTCAACCCGGCGCTGCTGAACCCGGCGCTGCCGTCGTCGTCGACCAACCCCGCCAACTCGAACTGCAACACGACCGGCAACAGCCCGACGACGAGCTGCCAGTCGGGCTACATCGGCGGCGTGCCCTATTTCGGGCGCGACCTGAACGGTGACGGCGATACGCTCGACACGATCCGCGTGCTGGCCCCCAGCCAGACCGGCACGAAGCGCATCGGCGTGATCGCCGGCCTGCGCTGGAACCTGAACGACGACAACACCTTCCGCCTCAACTACACCTATGACCGTGCGCGGCACCGTCAGACCGGCGAAGTCGGCTTCCTGTTCGCCGACGGCAAGCCGCGCGACGTGTTCCCGATCAACTCGCCGGCCGTCGACGTCGGCGGCAACGTGCTGCAGAAGCGTGACCGTCTATCGTACGCGATCCTGCACCAGGTGTCGGGCGAATATCGCGGCGAGTTCTTCGACAACAATCTGGTCGTGAACCTCGGCATCCGTGCGCCGTTCTTCAAGCGCAACCTGACCAACTATTGCGCCACGTCGAGCGCTGCCGGCTTCGTCGAGTGCTTCGGCACCAACACTGCCGCGCAGTCCGCCTATCTGTCGACCAACCCGACCGTCACGATCGCGCCCGGCACCACCGCGCCGATCCAGGGTCCGCAGCAGCGCATCTTCAACTACAAGAAGATCCTGCCGAACGTCGGCCTGACGTATAACCTGACGAACCAGTTCTCGACCTTCTTCAACTATTCGAAGGGTCTGCAGGTGCCGGGCACGGACAACCTGTACAACTCGTTCTTCTTCCCGCTGACCACGGCGCAGGCGCGCCCGCGTCCGGAGACGACCGACAACTTCGACGGTGGCCTCCGCTTCCGTTCGTCGAAGATCCAGGCGCAGTTCACCGGCTGGTACACCGACTATAAGGATCGCCTGGCCTCGTCCTACGATCCCGACCTCGACCGCACCGTGTACCGCAACCTGGGCCGCGTGAAGAAGTTCGGCTTCGACGGGTCGATCGCCTACCAGCCGATCCGCGAATTCAGCGTCTATGCGTTCGGTTCGTATCTCGACTCGAAGATCCAGGACAACGTCCTGATCGGTCGCACCACGGTTGCAGGGCCGCTCGGCGCTGCGGGCACGGCATACTACGCCAACACCGCCGGCAAGCGTGAGGGCGGTTCGCCGACCTACACCTTCGGTGGCGGCGCGAATGCGATCCTGGGCCCGGTCGAGCTGGGCTTCACCGCCAAGCGCACCGGCCCACGCTACATCTACGACACGAACGAGGTCGTCCGTCAGGCACTGACCGTCAACGGCGTGGTGCAGACGTTCCAGATCTACGACAACAAGACGCCGGCTTACACGCTGGTCGATGCCAATGCGCGTGTCGGCCTGGAGTGGGCGGGGCTGAACAAGGAAACCTATTTCCAGTTCAACCTCATCAACGTCTTCGACGAGAAGTACGTCGGTGGCTTCCAGAGCAACCTGAACCAGGGGCCGACGTTCAACACCGCCGGCACGATCACCAACTACGGTTCGCCGCCCAACGCACAGCTGGGCAACCCGCGCACCTTCATCGCATCGCTCATCGTCGGCTTCTAAGCCGCACGTCGATCCGATCAGGACCTTCGAGGCCGCCGTCCTACCCGGGACGGCGGCCTTTTCTTTGCCCTGTCGGCGCGGGGCGGCTACAGGCGGTCGTCGTGAGGCCTGCGATCTTTTCCCGACCGTTCTTCGAACAGAAGAGCCGCGCGTTCTGGATGCTCCAGGCGGCGGGCTGGTCGGGCTATCTGCTGCTGCGCGCGGTCGTCGGCGTGTCGAACGGCATCAGCGTCGAAGGCGTGCTGGCCGTCATCATCGAATCGATCGTCGGCTATTGCATCACGCTGCTGCTCTCGACGCTCTACGGCTATTACCGGCGCCTGCCGCGGCTGACCGGGGTCGCGATGACGGTCGCGACGCTGCTGGCGGCGACGGTCATCTACGCGATCATCCAGGCGTTCAATTTCAGCTTCATCCGCGCCGCCGACACGCCGATCAGCTGGCCGCTGGTGATCGGGTCGAGTTTCGTACCCTTCACGGTGCTCGGCGGGTGGACGGCGCTCTATTTCGGAATCAACTGGTATCTGATCGTCGAGGAGCAGGTCGACCGCATGCGCCTGCTGGAAAGCGAGGCGTCGTCGGCGCAGCTGGCGATGCTGCGATACCAGCTGAACCCGCATTTCCTGTTCAATACGCTGAATTCGATCTCGACGCTCGTCCTGCTGAAACAGACCGAGCGGGCGAACGCGATGCTCAGCCGCTTGTCGGCGTTCCTGCGCTATACGCTCGCCAACGAACCTACCGCGCACGTGACCGTGATGCAGGAGGTCGAGACGCTGAAGCTGTACCTCGACATCGAGAAGATGCGCTTCGAGGCGCGACTCCGCACCGTGTTCGACATCGATCCGCGCGTCGAAAAGGCGCGCCTGCCCTCGCTGCTGCTCCAGCCGCTGGTCGAGAATGCGATCAAATATGCCGTCACTCCGCAGGAGGAAGGCGCTGAAATCGCGGTCACCGCTCGGCTCGTCGGCGACCGGGTGCAGATCGCCGTGTCCGATACCGGACCCGGCTTGATCGGGGGGCCGCGTCGGCCGACCCTTTCAACCGGGGTGGGCCTTACCAATATCAGGGAGCGGCTGGCGCAGGCGTACGGGCCCGAGCACCGCTTCGAGACGCAGGCACGCCCCGGCGACGGTTTCGCCGTGGAGATCGAGATACCGTTCCAGCTGGAGGAACCGGCACGACAGGCAGCATGATCGAGTTTCCGGCCCGCCTGGCCCCCATCCGCCGCCGCCGGGAAAACGTGCGCGGACCAGGGGCGAGCAGGCCGTCGGAGGGGGCAGAGTTTCACCACGCCATTACGAACTGCGAGGCAGCATGACCATCCGAACCATCCTAGTCGACGACGAGCCACTGGCGATCCAGGGTCTCGAGATCCGGCTGCAGGAGCATGACGACGTCGAGATCATCGACAAATGCCAGAACGGTCGCGAGGCGATCAGCGCGATCAAGACGCACAAGCCCGATCTGGTCTTCCTCGACATCCAGATGCCGGGCTTCGACGGCTTTTCGGTGATCCAGGGCCTGATGGAAGTCGAGCCGCCGCTGTTCGTGTTCGTCACCGCCTATAGCGACCACGCGCTGAAGGCGTTCGAGGCGCAGGCGGTCGATTATCTGATGAAGCCGGTCGACGAGGCGCGGCTGGCCGACACGCTGGACCGCGTGCGTCAGCGCCTGACCGAGAAGCGCGGCGCGGGCGAGGTCGACCGGCTGAAGGAAGTGCTGGCCGAGGTCGCGCCCGAATCGGTCGAGGCGATCGCGGACGGCGGCGGCGCGGGCGAACATGCGTCGAGCCGGTTCGAGAAGCTCATCAACATCAAGGATCGCGGCAAGATCTTCCGCGTCGACGTCGACACGATCGAGGTCGTCGAGGCCGCGGGCGATTACATGTGCATCAAGACCGGCGACAACACGCTGATCCTGCGCCAGACGATGAAGGACCTGGAAAAGCGCCTCGACCCCCGACGGTTCCAGCGCGTCCACCGCTCGACCATCGTCAACCTGGACCTGGTGCGGCAGGTGAAGCCGCACACCAACGGCGAATGCTTCCTGGTGCTCGATTCGGGTGGGCAGGTGAAGGTGTCGCGGTCGTACCGGGATGTGGTGGCGCGGTTCGTCCACTGACGCGGGCGGCGCGCACTTTGCCTAAGCAAAGTGCCGACTCGCCACGGCGGGCGGCGGCGCGGCGCAGCCGCTCCGTCCGACGGCGTGGCGGTTTATGCCTCCCACATTCGTCTCGAGTAGCGATTGAACAGGCCGCAGGCCGTAGCGAAAGCGCGTATCGAGAGACTGCGGTCCGGCAACCCTGTCTCGATACGAGCCCTCGATACGCGGCGTTGCCGCTACTCGGTCTCTACTCGACACGAACGGCTATGAGGTAGAGAGGGCCGGCAGAGAATGGGGAGATGCCGCCCCGCTCCTCGCCTAGCGAAACCGTGCTGCATCTGCTAACGGCGCGGCCATGCTCAACCTCAACGGCATCACCGTGCGCCTTGGCGGCCGCACGATCCTCGACGGCGCGACCGCGGCATTGCCGCCGGGGAGCCGGGTCGGGCTGATTGGGCGCAACGGCGCGGGCAAGTCGACGATGGTGCGGGTCATCGCCGGCCAGCTGGAGCCCGATGGTGGCTCCGCCGACATGCCGCGCGGCGCGCGCATCGGTTATATCGCGCAGGAAGCGCCGTCGGGCGACAAGACCCCGTTCGACACGGTGCTGGAGGCCGATACCGAGCGTGCCGCGCTGATGGCGCTGGTCGAGACCGACGTCGAGCCCGACGTGCTGGGCGATGCGTACGAACGGCTGATCGCGATCGACGCCTATACGGCGCCGGCACGCGCCGCGCGTATCCTGCTGGGGCTCGGCTTCGACGAGGCGATGCAGGCGCAGCCGCTCGACAGCTTTTCGGGCGGGTGGAAGATGCGCGTCGCGCTCGCCGCGCTGCTGTTCTCGCAGCCCGACCTGCTGCTGCTCGACGAGCCCAGCAACCACCTCGATCTCGAAGCGGTGATGTGGCTCGAGGATTTCCTGAAGAGCTACAAGGCGACGATCGTCGTGGTCAGCCATGAGCGCGATTTCCTGAACAACGTGGTCGACCACATCCTGCACCTGCAGAACGGAAAGATCACGCTGTACGCGGGCGGTTACGATTCGTTCGAGAAGCAGCGCGCCGAGCGCATGGCGCAGCTGGCCGCGGCGAAGGCGAACCAGGATGCGCAGCGCGCGAAGCTGCAGGACTATGTCGCGCGCAATTCCGCCCGCGCATCGACCGCGAAACAGGCGCAGAGCCGGCAGAAGATGCTGGCGAAGATGCAGCCGATCGCCGAGCTCGCCAACGATCCGACGCTGTCGTTCGGCTTCCCCAACCCGAGCGAGCTCCGGCCCCCGCTCATCACGCTCGACATGGCCGATGTCGGCTACGGCGACCGCCCGATCCTGAAGAAGCTCAATCTGCGCATCGACCCCGACGACCGCATCGCGCTGCTGGGGCGCAACGGCAACGGCAAGACGACGCTCGCGCGGCTGCTCGCGGCACAGCTGGCGCCGATGGGTGGCGGGATGACCGCGACGGGCAAGATGAACGTCGGATATTTCACCCAGTATCAGGTCGAGGAACTCGACACCGACGATACCCCGCTCGAGCACATGACGCGCACGATGAAGGGTGCGTCGCCCGCCGCGGTGCGCGGGCAGCTGGGGCGGTTCGGCTTTTCGGGCGACAAGGCGACGACGAAGGTCGGCAAGCTGTCGGGCGGCGAGCGCGCGCGCCTGGCGCTCGCGATCATCACCCGCGATGCGCCGCACCTGCTGATCCTCGACGAGCCGACCAACCACCTCGACGTCGATGCGCGCGAGGCGCTGGTCCAGGCGCTGAACGACTATTCGGGCGCGGTGATCCTGGTCAGCCACGATCGCCACATGGTCGAACTGACCGCCGACCGGCTGGTGCTGGTCGATCACGGCACGGCACGAGAATATGACGGGACGCTCGACGATTATATCGCGATGATCCTGTCCGGCGACGGTGCGGGCGGATCGGCCAAGGCGAAGAAGAAGGACAAGGCGGCCGCCGTCGCCGCGCGCGAGGCCGAGAAGGCGCTGCGTGCTGCCGCGAAGGACGCCGAGGGCGAACTGGCGAAGCTGACCGAGCAGCGCACCGCGATCGAGCGCGCGATGTTCGACCCCGCGACCGCGGCGGGCGAGCTTGCCAGGCTGTCGATGAGCGACCTGATGAAGCGTCGCGCCGACCTGACCGATCGCATCGACGCGGCGGAGACGGCGTGGATGGAAGCGAGCGAGGCGCTGGAGCGCGAGGCGGCCTGACGCCCATCGGTTGCGGCGGTGGGGCGGTTCCCCTAGGCGGAGCGCCCGTGTCCGATCCCCGCGATACCCTCCAGTCCGTTTTCGGCTTTCCCGACTTCCGCGGCGTCCAGCGGCAGGTGGTCGACCGCGTGCTCGCCGGCCAGTCGACGCTGGCGGTGATGCCGACCGGAGCGGGCAAGTCGCTGACCTACCAGCTGCCCGCGGTGATGCAGACGGGGACGTGCGTCGTCGTCTCCCCGCTGATCGCGCTGATGCACGACCAGTTGCGCGCGGCGACCGCGGTCGGCATCCGTGCGGCGACGCTGACGAGCGTGGACGAGAACCGCGCGGAAACGCGCGGGAGGTTCCTCGATGGCGCGCTCGACCTGCTCTATGTCGCGCCCGAACGCGCCTCGACGGGTGATTTCCGCGAGTTGCTCGATCGTGGGAATGTCTGCTTGTTCGCGATCGACGAGGCGCACTGCGTGTCGGAATGGGGGCATGACTTCCGCCCCGACTATCGCCTGCTGCGCCCGCTGCTCGACCGGTTTCCGGAGGTGCCGCGCTTGGCGCTCACCGCGACCGCCGACCGCCACACCCGCGCTGACATCCTCGACCAGCTCGGCATCCCGCAGGACGGGCTGATCGTCGCCGGGTTCGACCGGCCCAATATCCAGTACCGCATCGCGCCCAAGGACAATGCGACCCGCCAGATCGCCGACTTGATCGCCGAGCAGCCGGGGCCGGGCATCGTCTACGTCCCCTCGCGTGCGGGGACCGAGAAGATGGCGGCGGCGTTGGCGAAGACCGGGCGGCCGACGCGCGCCTATCATGCCGGGCTCGACCCCGCGATGCGCGCCGCCAACCAGGCGGCGTTCGTGGCGAGCGAGGACATGGTGATCTGTGCCACGGTCGCGTTCGGGATGGGGATCGACAAGCCCGACGTGCGCTTCGTGGCGCATGCCGGCCTGCCGAAGTCGATCGAGGCCTATTATCAGGAAACAGGGCGCGCCGGCCGCGACGGTGATCCCGCGGTCGCGCATCTGTTCTGGGGCGCCGAGGACTTCGCCAAGGCGCGGCAGCGGGTGGGCGAGGTCGAGCCGGCGCGTCAGGCGGGCGAGCGTACGCGGCTGGCGGCGCTGGGCGGGCTGGTCGAGACGACCGGATGCCGCCGCAAGCTGCTGCTCGCGCATTTCGGCGACGACGCGCCCGAGAATTGCGGGAATTGCGACAATTGCCTGAACCCGCCGGTCGGCACCGATGCGACCGAAGTGGCGCGCAAGTTCCTGTCGGCGGTGTTCCGCACCGGGCAGAGCTTCGGCGTCGGCTATATCGAAGCGATCCTGACCGGCCAGTCGAGCGAACGCAGCCTGATGAACGGGCATGAGGCACTGTCGGTGTTCGGAATCGTGGGTGGCGAGGAGGCGGCGCTCATCAAGCCGGTCGCGCGTGCGCTCCAGACCCGCGATGCGCTGCGTGCCAATCCGCACGGGGGGCTGGAGTTCGGGCCCGGTGCGCGCGCGCTGTTGAAGGGGGAGGCGACGCTGTCGCTGGTAGTGCCACCCAAGCGCGAGCGGCGGCGGCGCGGGGGTGCAGCGAGTGGCGCGGCGGCCAATCCGGTCGGCAACCCGCTGTTCGAGGCGCTGCGAGCGACCCGGCGCGAGCTGGCGCAGGAAGGCGGGGTGCCGCCCTATGTCATTTTCCACGACTCTGTGCTGCGCGACATGGCGACGATCCGCCCCGCGACACTTTCTGCGCTGGGCACGATCACGGGCGTTGGCGCGCGCAAGCTGGACGCTTATGGTGACGCGTTCCTGGCCGTGATCCGCCAATTCGCTTGAAAGACCCTAGATGATCCGCAGAATCGACGACCATGTGAGCGTGGCCCCCCAGATTTCGGTCGAGGAAGTCGCCGCGATCGCGAAGGCCGGCTATGCCGAGATCGTCAACAACCGCCCCGACGATGAGGAGCCGGGGCAGGTATCGGGTGCGGAGATCCAGGCGGCGGCGGAGGCCGCGGGCATCGCGTACCGCGCGATCCCCGTCACCCACGCCGGCTTCTCGGGCAATCAGGTCGAGGCGATGGCCGCGGCGCTGACCGCGGCGGCGGGGCCGGTGCTTGCCTATTGCCGCTCTGGCACGCGCAGCGCGCATCTGTGGGCGCTGTCACGCGCGCGCCTCGGCGACGATCCCCAGACCTTGGTGAACAAGGCGGCGTCGGCGGGCTACGACATCAGCGGGATTCGGGCGATGCTCGACACGCTCGCCGCCCAATAAGGTGGACTGGTACCAGCTCGGCGGGTCGCTCGCCGCGATCCTCGCGCTGGCCGGGATTGCGCGGCTGCTGCGGCTGGGCGAAAGCCGGATCGACAGCCCGGCGAAGGCGATCGAATTCGCCGAACATGCGCTGGTCGGTTTCCATGGGGAGCGCGCGATCGTCAGTGAGGACGGCGGTGCCGCGCTCGTCGCGGGCAATGGCACGATCGCGGTGCTGAAACGCCACGGAGCGAAGGTCGTGGTGCGCCGCCTGCTGCCCCCGCTGAAACTGCGCGAGGCGGTCGAGGGCGTGACCGTCGAAACCGGCGAGACGCTGTTCGGCGCGGTGACGCTGCGCGGGGTGCTGGTGGCGGAGGTACGCGCGCTCGGCGGCGAGGTGGTGCTGCGGACGGTGCATTGATGCCGGCGATCCTCCCCTTGCAGGGGAGGATTGTTGGGCCACTGACACAGGTGTAAGCACGGACCCGTGCCGACGCTGCCCAACCCGGTCAATCTGGCGATCCCCGCCTTCGTCCTGCTGGTACTGGCGGAGATGGTCGTGGCGCGCGTCAAGGCGCGCGATCGCTATTGCCCGCGCGATACGCTGACGTCGATGACGCTGGGGCTGGGCAGCACGATCGCGGGCGTGCTGTCGGGCGGGCTGGTGTTTGCGATGGCGACTTGGGTGTACCAGTATCGCGCGTTCGACATCGGATATGCCTGGTGGGCGTTTCCGGTCGCGTTCGTCATCGACGACCTCGCCTATTACTGGTTCCACCGCACGGCGCACCGCGTGCGCTGGTTCTGGGCGAGCCATGTCGTCCACCATTCGAGCCAGCACTATAATTTGTCGACTGCGCTCCGGCAGACGTGGACGGGCTTCTTCAGTCTGGCGTTCCTGTTCCGCCTGCCACTGTTCCTGATCGGCTTCCCGCCGGCGCTGGTGTTCTTCGTGGCGGGCGTGAACCTGGTCTATCAATTCTGGATCCACACCGAAGCGGTCGGACGGATGCCGAAGTGGGTGGAGGCGGTGATGAACACGCCGTCGCACCACCGCGTCCACCACGCGACCAACCCGCGCTACCTCGACCGCAACTATGCCGGCGTGTTCATCTTGTGGGACCGCATGTTCGGCACGTTCGAGCCCGAGCGCGACGACGAGGCGCCGCGCTACGGCATCGTCCGCAACCTCGGCAGCTTCAACCTGCTGTGGGCGGCGACGCACGAATGGGTCGGCATGGCGCGCGATGCGTGGGGGACGCCCGGCTGGCGCAATAAGCTGGGCTATCTGGTGCGCGAGCCCGGCTGGAGCCACGACGGCAGCCGCGAGACATCGGACATGATCCGCGCGCGCTGGTCCGAACATCAGGGGGAGCAGGCATGGACGAAGCCGACATCGTCGTCATCGGTGGTGGATCGGGCGGGGCGGCGGTCGCCGGGCGGCTGAGCGCGGATGGCCGTACCCGCGTCGCGCTGATCGAGGCGGGCGGACGCAACACCGGCTTGCGCACGCGGATGCCGGGCATGATGCCGTTCCAGACCGACGCGACCAACTGGCGCTACGAAACGGTGCCGCAGAGCGGCCTGTCGGGCCGGCGCGGATTCCAGCCGCGGGGGCGGGGCCTGGGCGGATCGAGCGCGATCAACGCCATGCTGTACGTGCGCGGCGCCGCATGGGATTACGACAATTGGGCGGCGCTGGGGTGCGAGGGCTGGGCGTACGACGACGTGCTGCCCTATTTCCGTCGATCCGAGCACAATGTCCGCGGCGCCGATGCCTATCACGGCGACGCCGGGCCTTTGTGGGTCAGTGACCAGGAGTACGCCCACCCCGGCAGCCGCGCCTTCATCGAGGCGGCGGCGAGCTTGCAGATCCCGCTCAATGACGATTTCAACGGCGCCCGGCAGGAGGGCGTCGGGCTGTACCAGGTGACGCAGAAGGGCGGCGAACGCTGGACCTCGGCGCGCGCCTATCTCGATCCCGCGCGCGCCAATCTCCACATCGTCACCGATGCCGCGGCCGAGCGCGTGCTGTTCGAGGACGGGCGCGCGTGGGGCGTCGCCTATACCCGCGGCGGGGAGACGCACACGATCTGCGCGCGCGGGGCAGTGGTGCTGGCGGGCGGGGTGTTCGCGACGCCGCAATTGCTGATGCTGTCGGGGATCGGCCCGGCGCGGCATCTGGCCGAACATGGCATCGGGGTCCGGATCGATCGCGGCGCGGTCGGCGCGAATCTGCAGGATCACGTCGATTATGTCGCCTCGTTCGAGACGGCGCTCGGCGGGTTCATGGGGCGGTCGCTGAAAGGGTCGCTGTCGGGCATCGCCGGCATGCTGCGCTGGCTGCGCAACCGCACCGGGCCGATGACGACGCCGTTTGCCGAGGCGGGCGGGTTCCTGACCACCGATCGCGATGCGCCGGCACCCGACGTGCAGCTGCATTTCGTGATCGGCATGGTCGAGGATCATGGGCGCGCGAAGGTCGCCGGGCATGGCTACAGCTGCCACGCCTGCGTGCTGCGGCCCGAGAGCCGCGGCAGCGTGCGCCTTGCCAGCGGTAACGTGCGCGACATGCCGTTGATCGATCCCGCCTTCCTGACCGACGAGCGCGATATGGCGACGCTGGTCCGCGGGGTGCGCGCGATGTACCGCATCCTGGAGGCGCCGGCGATGCAGGCGTTCGCGCCGCAGGATCGCTATCCGATCGACCTTGCCGATACGCAGGCGCTCGAGGCCTTGATCCGCGCGCGGGCGGACACCGTCTATCACCCGGTCGGCACCGCGCGGATGGGCGCGGACGGCGACGCGGTGTGCGACCCGCGGCTGCGCGTGCGCGGGGTTGAGGGGCTGTACGTCGCCGACGCGTCGATCATGCCGCGCCTGGTCAGCGGCAACACCAATGCGCCGTCGATCATGATCGGCGAACGCGCGGCGGAGTTCGTCCGCGCCGACCTACGCTAGCCGCGCGATCAGCGCCTGCGCCGCCGCCGGATTGCGGACCTTCGCGCCGCTGATGAAAAACACGAAGGTATCGCGCGGCGTTCGCGCGGCGTCGTTGGTGACATAGGGCAGGCCGGCGGGTTCGCCGCCCGCCGCCCAGTCGCGCGCCACCGCCGCCCAGCGGCCGAGCTCGGCGGGGGAATAGCCGGTGGGCTCGTCCTCGATCGCCGTTTCCAATCGCGCATAGACGAAGTCGCCGGTGACGTCGGCGATCGCCGGATATTCGTCCGACTGCGCATAGACGATCGCGACACCGGCGGCGCGGCACAGCGCGACGAATTCGGGCACGGCGAAGCTGTCGTGGCGGACCTGCACCGCGTGGCGCAGCGCGATGCCGTCGTGGCTGGCGGGCAGCAGCTTCAGGAACGCGCCGAAATCCTCCGCGTCGAATTTCTTCGTCGCCATGAACTGCCACAGGATCGGCCCCAGCTTGCCGCCCAGCTCGGTAATCCCCTGCCCGACGAAGCGGGCGACCGATTCGCCGGCGTCGGCCAGCAACTTGCGGTTGGTGCAGAAGCGCGAGGCCTTCAGCGTGAAGACGAACCCGTCGGGCGTCTGGTCGCGCCAGTTGGCGAAGGTCGCGGGCTTGAAGCCCGAATAATAGGTGCCGTTCACCTCGATCGCGGTCAGTTTCGACGCGGCATATTCCAGCTCGCGCTTGATCGGCCATTTTTCGGGGTAGAAGGCGCCGCCGCGCCACGGCTCGAACGTCCAGCCGCCGATGCCGATTCGAATGGGATGGGTCATGGGCGCCAGCCTAGTCGAAGCGCGCGACCGCCACCATGTCAGGATCGACCGGAAAGCCGGTGACGCCGATCGCGCCGACGCGGACCCAGGCGTGCGCGCGCATCGCGCCGGTCGCGGGGTCGACCGCGGCGCCGAGGTACAGCGCATTGGGGATGCGGCGCGCGTTCAGCATGCGCTTGGCAGCGGCGGCTTGCTGAAAGCACAGCGCGCGGAACGGGGCGTTGCGCGCGGCGATGGCGATGGCGCGGCGGATCCTGCGCGCGGTGTCCGCCGCCGCCGGATCGACAGGGGCGAGGGGCGCATCGGTCGCAGGCGCGATCCGCGTGCCGAGCCGCGGGGCGACGTGGCGGAACGGTACCACCGCCAGCCACAGCCGCGCCGCCGCCAGCCGCGCGAAGGCCGCGGCGATCAGGCGGCGGTCGTCGGGGCTGAGGCTGCGCAGGCGCCTCAGCACCGCGTGTCGCCCGCCAGCGTGCCGCCCGCGAACGTCAGCAGCCGGCGGCAGATCGCGAGCGTCTCGGCGCGGTGGGCGACCAGGATGATCGTCATGCCGGGCCGGGCCGCAACGACCGCGTCCAGCACCGCGCGTTCGGTGGCAACGTCGATCGCGTTGGTCGCCTCGTCGAGGATCAGCAGCTCGGGCGCGCGGACCAGGGCGCGGGCGATGGCGATGCGCTGGCGCTCGCCGCCCGACAGCCGGCTGCCGCGTTCGGCGACGACGGTGTCGAGCGCGTCGGGCATCGACCGCACCAGCGCGTCGGCGCCGGCGACGGCCAGCGCCTGCCACAGCGCGGCGTCGTCCACCTCGCCCATCCCCCAGCTGAGGTTGCGGCGCAGGCTTTCGTTCAGCAGGTACGGATCCTGCGCGACATAGGCGATCCGCGCGCGCCATGCGGTCGAATTGGCGTGGGTGAGCGGGATGCCGCCGATGCGCACCTGGCCCTCGTCGGGCTCGAACAGGCCGGCGAGGATATCGACGAAGCTGGTCTTGCCCGCTCCCGATGCGCCGACGATGCCGACGATCTCCCCCGGCGCGATGGCAAGCGATACGTCGTGCAGCGTCGGCGCGGCGGCACCGGGGTGGGTGAAGCCGACGCGGTCGAACGTGACGGTGCCGCCGGGCATGGCCGCCGCGGACGAATCGTCGCTGCCCCCGCGGCTGCGCGCCAGGTCGCTCTCCAGCACGCACAGGGTGTCGTAGGAGGGCAGCAGGCTGACGAACTGCTGGAGGTTCTGCTGCAGCGTGCGGACCGGGCCGCTCATCCGCCCGAGGACGGCGAGGGTCGCGATCAGCGTCACCGTGGGGATGCCGATCGCGACGCCCGCAAAGGCGAGCGCGGCGCCGATCAGGGCGATCGCGCTGCTCGACACCAGGCCGATGCGCGTCTGGTATCGCTGGTAGGCGCGCAGCTGTTCGGTCAGCCGCACGCCGATCGCGTTCGATTCCGCGGCGAAGGCGGGGGCCATGTTCTGCGCGATCGCCATCTTCAGCCCGCCCAGGAACTGGCCCGACGAATCGAGCATCCGGAAACTGCCGCGCGACATCGCCAGCCCCATGCGCGACGCGCGGCGCGTGGCGGGGACGAGCACGACGAAGCCGATGACGACCGACGCCAGCCCGATCGCCGCCATCGCCGGCGACAGCAGCACGACCAGCACCGTCTGCACCGCCAGCAGGAACGCCGCGATCAGCACCTGCAGCATCAGGTGGATGGCCGCCGACAGGCGCGACACCTCGCTGGAGAGCGCATGGGTGACGCGGGCGTGGCGCAGGCCGACAATGTCGATCCAGCGCGCCGCGGCGAGCGTCGCGACGAGCTGCGCGCGGCGGCCCTCGACGAAGCCCAGTTGCAGGTCGGAGAGGATCGCGTCGCGCCACGCCATGACGACGGCGCGCAGTGCGATGAGTGCCGCGAAGATGCCGAGCAGCACGCCCAGCCGCGCGGTCATGTCGCCCGCGCCGACGATCGCGAAGGCATCGTCCAGTACGCCCGCGAAGCGTCCGCTCGCCTGACCGGTCAGCACCGCCAGCATCGGCACCAGCATCGCCAGCCCGACACCCTCGAGCACCCCGCCCGCCGCCATCAGCGCCAGCGCCACCGCACCGCGCCGCCCGGCATAGGCGGCGACGTCGCCGACGAACAGGCGCGCCGTCGCGATCGTCCCGCGGGGTGCGTCGGTCATGCCGCGCGCCGCCGGTACAGCCGCGCGATCGTCGGCTGCGGCACGATGCGGCGTCCGTCGCGATCGAAGCGCGGGCCCTTGGCCGGCCAGACGCCGCGATCCCCGACCGGCTCGAGCAGCGGCGCCGCGGAGGCATCGGTGACGAGATATTGCGCGTGCTCGACGATCAGCAGCCCGCCTGTCTTCAGCAGCGCGGCAAGCTCCGCCACCTGCCGGTCGAACAGCGCGAAGGGGTAGAAATCGGCGATCGTCTCGCGCCCCTCGTTCTCGACGCCGTGGGGCCGGCGCTGGAGCACCGCCATGCAGAAGATCGCGTCATACGGCCCCGCCGCCGCGACGCCGGCATCGTCGGAGGCGAGGAAGCGCGTGCGCGGATCGTGCGGCCAGCGCGCGCAGGCCGCCAGCATCGCGCAGTTCAGTTCCGCCCCGACGATGTCCGCGTCGGGGAAATAGCCGCGCAACGACACGACCTCCTCCCCGCTGGAACAGCCATAGGACAGCAGGGTCGGTCGCGGCCGGTCGGCCAGCAGGTCGCGCGCGGCGGCGAACAGCCGGGGATAGCGATCGATCCGGGTCAGCGTCACGTCCTGGTGGATCCGGTCGCGGTGGCGCCGGCGCGTCGCGATCTCCGACCGGGCGCGCGCATCGGCCAGTCGCCGCGCGCCGCGCCATAGCCAGGTCAGTGCGCGCATCGGCCCCATGCGCCATCTCTATCGTCCCGCCAGCGTGCGGCAAGCACCGCGCCATGTTGCGAAGGCAAGCATAGCTGGTCTAGGGTCGAAGCCATTGGGGTTTGGGGAAATCTGATGAGCATCTGGGTCCAGTCTGCCGATTGCGTGGGCACCGAAGTCGACGATTCGCTGATCCTGATCGACATCACCGGCGGGCAATATTGCGCGCTGAACGGTACCGCCGCGGCGATCTGGTCGGTGATCGAGCAGCCGACCGGCGAGGATGCGATCGTCGAGGCGATGGTGGCGAAATATCAGGTCGCGCCCGAAACCTGCGCGCCATCGGTCGCGACCGCGCTCGAGCGGCTGGAGACGCTGAACATGGCAAAGCGCGTCCGCTAGGATCGCACGGCGCGGACGGCGGCGATCGCGGCCTCTGCGCGCCGCTCCACAGGGACGGCGCGATCGTGGCCGGCGGGGGGCAGTATCACGACCGAAATCGCCTCCGCCGCGCGCCCGAGCAGTCCGAGCCGGTCGGCGAGGCGCGGCATCGCCGCCATCCAGCGCGGGCGGTAGAGCTGCCGCGTCAGCAGCGACAGGCGCGCGACCGCACCGTCCGGCAAGCCATCATCGCCGCGCACCAGCAGGGTGGTGAGCGGAACCGGCGCGCGTGGATCGACGGTCGCCGACGGGCGGTGCAGCCGCTTCGCTTCGCCCGGGGCCAGCCCGCCGCTCGGCACCAGTCGGATCGCGGGCCGCCCCGGCCACACCGCGACACCGCCGGCGTTCGCGCTCAGCACCGACAGGTCGTCGGACACCAGCCGCGCGCCCGCGGCGACCAGCGCGGCGGCCAGCGTCGATTTGCCCGCGCCCGACGGGCCGCAGACGATCACCGCGCTGCCGTCGATCTCCACGCTGCTGCCGTGGATCGGCACGGTGCCGCGCCACGCCGCCAGCAGCGCCGCGACCGTGCCGTACAGCGCGTCGGGCGGGGCGGCCGGGCGAACCGCGGTCGTCCAGTCGATGCGGTTGCCGTCGCGCATGTCGAAGGTCGCGCCGTCCTGCGCGAAGCGGATGCCGTCGGCGAAGATCCGCCCGTTGTTGATCGTCCGTCCGCCGGGTCGGTCGGCGAGCGCCGCGTGCCAGACGACCGTCACGTCGGCGGGCCGCGCTGCGTCCGCGGCTGGCGGGAACAGCGGCAGCGGCAGGTCGGAGGACCAGTGCAATCCGAAGGCGGTGGCATGGTGGCGCATCAGGCGCGCGCGCCGATCGCGACGATGACGGCATCGACCGACGCGGCGAAATCGGGTTCGGGCGACCAGCGCCACACGGGACACGCACGCGCGGCTGCGGCAAGCGTCGGCATCACGCTTGCCTGCAGGCTGAGCAGTTCGGGCACGCGCGGGCGGTGGCGGTGGCGCAGCAGCGTCGCGAGCGCATCGACGCCGGAGAGGCGTGTCGTCCGGTCGGCATCGGGCGCGATCTCGATGATCGCGGCCAGTCGCGCGCTGCGTCGCTGGCGGGACGGGGGGATGGGGCACCAGCGCCGCGCGTCGTCCGCCCCGGCATCGCGCAGGTGCAGGCCGCCGGGCAGTCCGCTTGCCAGGATCGCGTCGCCGTTGTCGGACAGCGCCACGCTGTCGTCGGCGACGACGTCCCATCCCGCGGCGTACAGCTGGTCGAGCACGCGCGACTTGCCCGCGCCCGATGCCCCCACGACCGCCACCGCGTCGCCGCCCGGCGGCGCGGCGCAGGCGGCGTGGAGGACCGGCGTGCCCCGCATCCACACCAGCGCCGGCAGCGCGGTCGCGATCAGCAATCCGGCGACGTCGGGATGGGCAGGATCGGCGCAGTCGACCACGATGCCGTCGCTCGCGATCCGGTAGCGCGCGGGGCCGGGCAGGAAGACGAGCGCGTCCCCCGCGCGGGCATAGGGACCGACGCAGGCCGAGGCATCGGGCACCACGACGTGGCCCCGTTCGATCCGGACGTCGGCGTGCGCCGCCATAGGCACGCCGCAAAGGACTCCGGGAACGGGCAGGGCACTGCGGATCGCCAGCCCCCAGCCGACGCCGTCATACACCCGCGGGGGTTCCTCCGTCGTCGCCATCGCCGCACGCCCGCTTCAGGCGGGGACGATGTCGAACGCCACGCAGATGCGGCGCCGGTCGCCGCCGTGCGGGAACGTGCGGTGAAACGCCTGCGACGGAAACAGCAGCAGCATGCCCGATCGGGGCCGCACCAGCGTCTCGCCATAGGCTGTGGCGATGGCGCCATCGACCGGGTCGTCGGGCAGGCCGAACGCGATGCACCCCTCTCGCCCGGTGCCGTTCACGATCGCGTCCGGCACGTCGACATAATAGACGCCGCTCATCCACCCGCCCTGGTGGACGTGCCATTCCTCATAGCCTTCGGCGTCGGTCAGCACGCTCCAGTTGTGGAAGATCGCACGGTCGGGCCGGGTCGCGACCCACGGATGGTCGATCGCGTCGTGGCGGCGTGCGGCGTCAAGGACGCGCGCCGTGATCGCATCGCGCAGGGCGCGGTTGGCCGGCACCCGCCCGGTCGCGGGACGATCGACCCGCCAGGAATGCGACGACGCCACGCCGTAACGGCCATAGCGCAGGTTCGCATGGCCGTTCAGCTCGGCCGACAGATCGGCGTTGAAGCCCTCGAGCGACGACCAGCCGTCTGGCACCGGGAGCGTTTCCGACACCAGGAAATCGGGCACGCCGATCAGGCTGCGCGCGGTCGCGAGGTCGCCGAGCATCGCATGCGCCTCCCCCATCGCCGCCAGCAGCCGTGCGTGGTTGGCGCCGCGCGCGCGCAAGGCGTCGGCAACCGCCAGCGCGGTGTCGGGCTGGCCGCGCCGCAGCAGCAATGTCATCCTTCGTTTCGCGGCGTCGACGTTCGCCGGGTCGGCCTCCAGCGCCGCCTCCAGCAGCGTCAGCGCTCCGTCGCGGTCGCCCAGCAACGTGCGGATCTTGCCGTGCAGCGCCAGCGCGGCGGCACGGGGTTTCGGCTCGTCCGCCGCCGCCGCGGCGCGGGCGGCAAAGCCATCGGCGCACGTCATGTCGCCATCATGGTCGCGCGACATATAGGCGATCGCCACGGCAAGCAGGTCGCTGGCGGCACCCGTATCCTCGGCCAGCGGCGTGCCGAGCGCGATCACGTCGTCGAACGCGTCGAGCAGCAGCGACAGGCTGACGTAGCCGCGGCGCAGCGCCTCCGTCGCGGGCTGGCGGTCGATCGCCTGGCGCAGCAACGCGCGCTCCTGCTCCATCGGCAGCGCCTTCGCCGGCTCCGGCTCGATGGTGAGCGCCAGGCGGGGTGGAGCGGCGACGGCGGTACGGCTCATGCGCGATTTCGGCCCAGGGGAAGCGCGCGGGAGGCGCGTGTGGATGACGCCGCCACTATCGCCGCGCCACCGACGAATAGCAAACGCCGCCGGCCCCGTGGCTGCGCGCCCTAGCCTAGGCGGTAATGGCCGGCGAGCCGGTCGAGCGCGAGGCCCAGTACCAGCTTGCCGGCGCGGCTTGGCCAGCCGAGCGATTTTTCCGCAGCCGCCAGCCCTTCGCCCGCGCACACCACGCGCCACAGCACGTCGGACAGGCCCGGACCCGCCGCGGCGACGGCGGCGTCGAAGCGGCGCTTGGCGGCGATGCCGGCGAGGGTCGGGTCGAGCATGTCGGGCGCCGCGCGTCGCCCCCCGGCGGACGGCGCGGCATCCCAGCGCATCGTCACGCGCGGGCCGAGCTGTGCCGTCTCGTAATCGGCGCGCAGCCGTTCGCCGGCCTCGAACTGCCGGGCATCGACATGGCCGCGCGCGCGCAGCCACGACAGCGGCGATTCGGCCAGGTTGACGGTGACGCTGCGCCCCGACCGCTGCCGTGGGCGCGCGTCCGTCGTGACGCGGCCATCCTCGATCGCTCGTTCCGCCAACACGCGCATGTCCATCTCCCGATCCACCGATTCGGCGAGGGCTTGCCACGGCGTCGACGATGTAGGACAGGATAAACGAACCCGATAGGTTAGGAACGCCGCGCCCATGATTACCGCGATCCGCGAAGTCCGCCGCGCGAAGGGGATGACCCTCGACGATGTCGCCCGCGCGTGCGTGCCGCCGACGACCGCGCAGACGATCGGGCGGCTGGAGACGGGGACGCGGACCGTGTCGGTCGGCTGGCTCAACCGCATCGCCGCGGCCCTGGGGGTCGAGGCATCCGATCTGGTGACCTTGCCCGACCGGCCCGACATTGCGGTGGCGGCGGTGCTCGACGCCGCGGGCGCACACGCGCCGCGCCGCGCGGCGACGGTGGCGCCGCCGCGGGCGGAGCCGGGGCTGGTCGCGGTGATGGTCGCCGGCAGCGTCGGCGACTACCGCGCGGGCGACCACATCTGGTGCGAGCGGCTGGCGCCCGACGGCTTTGCCGGCGCGCTCAACCGCGACGTGCTCGTCCCGCGTCCGGCGGGGCGCTACATGTTCGCGCGGCTGATTGGGCGCGAGGGCGACCGGCTCCACCTGCTCCCGCTCGGCAGCGGCGCGCGCCAGCAAGTCGTGTCCGACCCGCCCTGGATCGCGCGCGCGGTGCGGCTGGTGCGGGGCCTGTGACTGGAGCCGTGACTTGGGCTGTGGCTGGGGCCGTGACTGGGGCCATAACGGGAGTGGTGGGCGCTGACGGGCTCGAACCGCCGACCCTCTCGGTGTAAACGAGATGCTCTACCAACTGAGCTAAGCGCCCTCTCTCGAGGAAATCGCGTCATAGCGCGGTTTGCTTGGCGGGCAAGCGGGGCGTCGCGGACGGGGGCGGACCAATCGCCGTTGCTGGGGGAGATCGGAGGCACTCTCCCTGTGTCCTGCACGACTGCTGGCCTGCCGGAGCGTCGGGGCCGCGTCGCCGAGGAAGGCGCGTGATGTCCGCAGCGGAGCGGCGGCGATCCGGGCTCCGCGCAGCCTTGTCCGCTCGCGGTTTCCCCGGCCTCGATCCGCCCCCGTTTGCCCGCTCGCCGAGACTCGCCGCCTACGCCGGGGACAGCCCGGCGCGCTGGGCGGCGGCGAAATAGCCGTGCATGCCGCTGCGCGCGCGCGGGGACAGGCCGATATAGGCGCGGCGGCGGTCGCGCTGGTCGGGCTGGCGTTCGAACAGGCCTGCATCGACCATCGTGCCGATCCAGCGCAGCGCGGTGGTGCCCGGCACCGCGGCGGCAATGCAGAGGCTGGAAACCGACACGCGGCGATGCTCGATGCCGGCGGCGAACAGGTCGAGCAGCATGTCCCACGCCGGGTCGGCGAACAGCTCGCCGGGGAAGAAGCCGCTGCGCAGGCGCCGGGCGCGGATCAGATTGCGCACGTCGGTGCCGGCGATGTCGCTGGTCGCCGGCGGCTCGTGCAGCTCGCTGCCGAACCGGAGCGGCGATTCGCGCGCGGCCGGACCGGGCGTTTCGGGGGCGTCGCGGCTGAGGCGCATCAGCGTTTCGGCGAAGCGCGATACCTCCGCATTCAACTGTCGCATGCGTTCGTCGTCGGCGCGGCTCACGTCGTGAAGCGCGTGCGTCCGCGACAGTGCCGCGAGCGCGACGACGCGGTCGGTGATCGTCGCGTCGCACACGACCGATGCCGTCCCGTCGGGGATGGCCGCCCAGGCCGCGTCGATCTCCTTGTGCGACACCGCGACGACCATGCCGGCGCGACACTCCTGCGCCTGCCGGGCGACGACCGGCAACAGTTCTGCGATCGCATCCTCGTCGGTGCCGGCGAGTTCGACGATCACGCCGTCGATGCGGCTCTGCCGGTCGAGGCGCGTGGTGGCGGCGGCGAGCGGGACGGTGTCGGCGACCCGCCCCCCGCCGTCCGCCACCGCGGCAGTCGCGAGCGCCGCTCCGGCGGGAGTATCGGCAATGATCAGGAAAAGGCGTTCATCGCCATAGCTTGGCCCGGACATCTCAGCGTACCCCTGTACAAGGTTCGTGATCTGTTCCGAGCATGCAAAGTTCCTCCAATACGGACCAGAGGCAATTGTCGCCGAAACGGCTTTATTCGCTAGCTACTTGTTCCAATTTGGAGGGATCGGGCAGCGGACATTGGGCAGGGGGAGGCGGCGGACCGGCTCGCTGCCCGCTCAGTCGAGCGACTTGACGATCTCCTCGACCATCTTCTTGGCGTCGGCGAGCAGCATCATCGTATTGTCCATGTAGAACACGTCGTTGTCGACGCCGGCGTAACCGACCCCGCCCATGCTGCGCTTCACGAACAGCACGGTCTTCGCCTTTTCGACGTCGAGGATCGGCATGCCGTAGATGGGGGAGGTCTTGTCGGTCTTGGCCGCCGGGTTGGTCACGTCGTTGGCGCCGATGACGAAGGCGACGTCGGTCTGCGCGAATTCGCTGTTGATGTCCTCCAGTTCGAACACCTCGTCATAGGGGACGCTGGCTTCGGCGAGCAGTACGTTCATGTGCCCCGGCATGCGGCCCGCGACCGGGTGAATCGCGTATTTCACGCGGACGCCGTGCTCCTTCAGCTTGTCGGCCATCTCGCGCAGCACGTGCTGCGCCTGCGCCACCGCCATGCCGTAGCCGGGCACGATGATGACCTGTTCGGCCTGTTGCATCAGGAAGGCCGCGTCCTCTGCCGATCCGCGCTTCCACGGGCGTTGCTCCCTCGCGTCGCCGGCGATCGCGGCCTCCGCGCCGAAGCCGCCGGCGATGACGCTGATGAAGCTGCGGTTCATCGCGCGGCACATGATGTAGCTGAGGATCGCGCCCGACGACCCGACCAGCGCGCCGGTGATGATCATCGCGCTGTTGTGCAGCGTGAAGCCCATCGCCGCCGCCGCCCAGCCTGAGTAGCTGTTGAGCATGCTGACCACGACCGGCATGTCGGCGCCGCCGATCGGCACGATGAGCAGAAAGCCGATCGCGAACGACAGCGCGGTGATCGTCCAGAACACCCAAGCGCTCTGGTCGGTCACGAAATAGGCGATCAGGCCGAGAATGCCGGCGAGCACGCCGAGGTTGAGGACATGGCGCCCCGGCAGCAGGATCGGCTTGCCGCCCATGTTGCCGTTCAATTTCAGGAAGGCGATGACCGAGCCCGAAAAGGTGATCGCGCCGATCGCGATGCCCAGCCCCATCTCGATCCGGCTGACCGGCAGGATAGTGATGATCGGCGGGCCGTAGATCGGCTGGATGCGGCTGGCGATGCCGAACGCTTCGGGGTTGAGGAACGCGGCGGCGGCGACCAGCACCGCGGCGAGGCCGACGAGGCTGTGGAACGCCGCGACCAGCTGCGGCATGTCGGTCATCGCGATGCGGCGCGCGGTGGTGAGGCCGATCGCGGCGCCGATGGCGATGGCGGCGAGGATTTGGGCAATCGTCAGCCAATCGGGCAGCAATTGCAGGCTGTGCTCTATCGCTGCTGGCGTCCGGCCATAGGCGTTGGCGACCTCTGGAACATGCGTCACCAGCGTCGTGATGACGGCGATGCCCATGCCGATCATGCCGAAACGGTTGCCGCGCTGGCTCGACGTCGGCGACGACAGCCCGCGCAGCGCGAGGATGAAGCACACCCCGGCGACGAGATAGGCGAGCGCCGCAAAAGGGTTGACCGCGTGTTCCACTCTTCACTTCCCCCTTACGTCATCCCGGCAAACGCCGGAATCTCCCTCCGCAGGCGTGCCCTCGCGACACGAGACCCCGGCATGCGCCGGGGTGACGAGCTAATGCTTGGCCGGTGCCGCCGGCCGGTCCTTTTTCTTGTACATCGCGAGCATCCGGCTGGTGACCGCAAAGCCGCCGAAGATGTTGATGCTGGCGAGCACGACGCCGAGCAGGCCGAGCCATTTCGACGTGGCGGAGCCCGCCGCCGCCGCCGCGATCAGCGCGCCGACGATGATGACGCTCGAAATCGCGTTGGTCACCGCCATCAGCGGCGTGTGCAGCGCCGGTGTGACCGACCAGACGACGTAATAGCCGACGAAACACGCCATGACGAAGATCGAGAGGATTGCGATGAAATCCATGTCAGCGTTTCCTCTCCAGATCGCGCGCGATGTCGCGCGTCGTCCGTTCATATTGGTCGAGCAGGTCGCGGTAGCTGCGGCGCGGTGTCTCGCGCGGGCCGACGATGCACGAATCATCGACCTGCCCCTGCATCGCGGTCCACGTCCGCCGGCCTTCGGCAGCGGCGGCGCGGGCGCGCGCGGACACCGCCGCTGCCGCCGCATGGGAGCGTTTCGCGCGGGCGATCGTCGCCGCCGATCGATCGAGCGACGCGCACTTCCTCACCATATGCTCGGCCTGGGCGAGCGCCTGGAAGCGTTCGGAGAGCGATGGTGCGGTCGGGGTAGCCAGCAGGGCCAGTACAAGGATCGGGCTCATTGGCGGATCACTTTAATTCAAAGGGAGTGACGGACGGCGGCGGCACGTTTCGGCGCGGGGTCTCCGGCGGGCGACGTGTAGCGCCGGTCACAGCGCGGCTTCGAGCAACCGCGGGTTCACGACCTTGCCGCCCTGCGTCAGCCGCACGGCGTCGCCGATTTCCTCGTCGAGCACCGGTTTGCCCGCGTCCTTGTCCCAGAAGGCGGAGAGGAAGTTGAAGAGGTTGCGGCTGAACAGGGCGCTGGTGTCGGCGGCGAGGCGGCTAGGGACGTTGCGGTGGCCGACAATCTTCACGCCGTGGACCTCGACCACTTCGCCCGCCACCGCGCCTTCGACGTTGCCGCCGGCCTCCACCGCCAGGTCGACGATGACGCTGCCGGCGCGCATCGTCGCGATCTGCGCGTCGGAAATCAGCCGCGGCGCGGGGCGGCCCGGGATCAGCGCCGTCGTGATGACGATGTCCTGCTTCGCGATGTGCGCCGAGACGAGCGCGGCCTGCGCGGCCTTGTATTCGTCCGACATCTCGGTGGCGTAGCCGCCCGAGCCCTCGCCCTCGATGCCCTTCACGTCCTCGACGAAGATCGGCTTCGCGCCGAGCGAGAGGATCTGTTCCTTCGTCGCCGAGCGCACGTCGGTCGCGCTGACCTGCGCACCCAGCCGCCGCGCGGTGGCGATGGCCTGCAAGCCAGCGACGCCGACGCCCATCACGAAGACCTTCGCCGCGCTGACGGTGCCCGCCGCGGTCATCATCATCGGGAAAGCGCGGCCATATTCGCCCGCGGCGTCGAGCACCGCCTTGTAGCCGCTGAGGTTCGATTGCGACGACAGGATATCCATCGACTGCGCGCGGGTGATGCGCGGCATGAATTCCATCGCCAGCGCCTCGATGCCAAGGTCGGCGTAGCTATCGATCTTTGCGCGCTCGCCGAACGGGTTCATCGCGGCGGCGAGCCACGCGCCGCGCTTGATGCCGGCAAGACTGTCGGGGGCTGGCCCCTGCACGCCGAGCACGATGTCGGCGTCGGCGAGCACCTCGGCGCGGGTGCCGATGGCGGCGCCGGCATCGGCATAGGCCTGATCAGCGATCGCGGCGCCGGTGCCGGCGCCGGCCTCCACCGCCAGTGTCGCGCCCAAGGCGGCGAACTTCTTCACCGTTTCCGGCGTGGCGGCGACGCGGCGTTCGCCGCTGGCCTGTTCCCGAAGGACCGCGATCTTCACCCCCGGAGGCGCCGTCAGCTCGCGATCAGCCAGACGACGCCCGCACCGATCAGGAAACAGATGACGGCGCCCCATTTCAGCATCGCCATGACGCTGGTGTAGGTTCCGAGATGCGCCTTCATGTCGCTGTGCTCAGCCACGTATGTTCCCCTGGGACAGAATGTTTTCGCACCCATCCTTAGCCACCGCTCGCCCCGCCCTCAAGAGGCGAGGCGGGCGACGCCTCAGCGCGCGGCGGACGGGGCGACCGAAACCGCCTTTTCCGGCACCACGACCATCGACCAGTCCTTGGCGGGCTGCAGATATTTCGCCGCCAGCGCCTGCACCTGCTCGGGCGTGATCGAGGTCAGGTCGGTGGCGATCGTGTCGATCGCGGCGAGCCGCTTCGGATCGTACGTTCCGCCCTCCGCCTGCGCCAGCCAGAACATGTTGCCGGTCGACAGGCGCGCGACCTGCTGGACCACCGGCACCAGCGAGCGGCGCAGCTCGTCGGTGTCGATCGGTTTCGCGACCAGATCGGCGGCGATGCCGCGGGCGAGGTCGAAGAAGAAGCCGGTCTTGTCGGGCGGCACCATGCCGATCGCCATCATCCGCCCGCCCATCGGCATCCCCACCGGCCAGGCCGAGGCGACGTTGGGGGTATAGCTGACCCCGGCTTCCGAGCGCAGCTTGTCCAGCAGGCGGTCGCGGAACACCGCGGCCAGCACTTCCAGCTTGCGGCCCTCGGCGATGTCGGCGCTGCCGCCGCCGGTCGGCCAGGCGAGCACCGCCGCGGCCTGGGTCGGATTGCCCTTGTGCGTGCGCACGACGGGTTGCGCGACATGCGCGGGGAAGCGGGCCGAGGGCGAGCGCGGGGCGGCGGCCTTGCGCGGCTTCATCGCCCCGAACGAGCGGGCGACCGCGTCGATCGCGGCATCGGCCTTCACATCGCCGAACACCTGCACCTCGATCGGGCCCGAGGCGAGCAGCGGCTCCCACAGCGCGCGGAAGGACTTTGCGTCGAGCTTCTCGATGTCGGCGCGGCTGGGCGTGCCCCAGCGCGGATCGCCGTCGTGCACCAGCCGGTCGAGCTCGCGCGACAGCACGCCGTCGGGCGAGCTTTCGAGGCCGGCGTAGCTTGCCAGCATCACCGCCTTCGCGCGCGCCACCGGTTGCGGATCCCAGCCGGGGTTCGTCAGCTTCGCCGCGATCAGCCGCAGCTGGTCGGGCAGGTCGGCGGCGGAGGTCGTCGCCCCCATCACGAAGGCATCGCTGTCGACCTTGAAGTCCAGCCCGATACGGCGGTTGCCGGTCAGCTGGTCCAGCTCCTCCTGCCCCAGCGTGCCGATCCCGCTCGCCATCAGCGCGAGATCACCGGCGTAGGCGGGCGTCAGCCGGTCGGTCGGCAGCGCCTGCAATCCGCGACCGAAGCGCACCCGCACATAGACGCGGCTGACCTCCGATGGATTCTCGAACAACAGCATCCGCACGCCGTTCGCGAACTCGATCTTCTCGAACTTCGGATCGGCGACCACGACGCTGCGCGCGGTGACCTTGCCGGGGGTCCCGAGCTTCGGCAGCGCGTCGAACGTGACGCTGCGCAGCGCCTTGCCCGCCGTCGCGGTCGAGGCGACGGGCGTGTCGAGCGCGGTCGCGAGCAGCGCGGGGACGTTGGCCCCGGCGACGCGCGTGTTGACCACGCCGCGCAGCGCAACGCCGGTGAACACCGCCTTCGCCGAAGCCTGCACCGCGGCGGGGGTGAACATCCGCTTGTCGATCGCGCCCTGGAAGATGCCCAGGCTGGTCGCCGGGGTCGTCGTCGTTTCCTTGATATCGACGGCCTCGACCAGGTCGTCGGCCTTCTTCGCGCCGGCATCGACACGGGCGGTGTCGACGCTCGCCTTCATCGACGTGCCGATCTCGGCCAGCTCGCGGTCGATCTCGGCCTGGGTCGGGGGGACTGCGATGGCGTCGGCGATGGTGACGCGCACGTCCTTCAACGCGGCCTCCCAATCGTCGCCGATCGGCAGGATCGACACGAAGGTGCCGTTGGCGCTGCGCGACACGTCCTCAAGGTCCGCCGACGCGCTGATGAAGCTGCCTCCGGCACGCGCGCGACGTTCCAGCCGGCGGTTGACGATGCGCACCGCGATGCTGTCGATCATCCGCTTCTGGTTGAAGATCACGGTGTCGTCGCCGACCGTCCAGGGGCGGAGGTAGGCGAGCGTCACGATCGGTGGCAGCGCCGGCTCGACCAGCGCCGCGGTGGCGGTCTTGCCCGGCTGCGGGCTACCGAAATTCGGGGTCGGCTCGGGCGCGCCGACGCCCTTCCAGTCGGCGAAGGCGCGGACGATCTGCCGCTCGAACACGGCGGGGTCCATGTCGCCGGAGATCACGACGACGGCGCGCTCGGGCCGGTACCAGCGGCTGTGGAACGCCGCGACGCTAGCCGCGGTCGCCGCCGACAGCGTCTCGGGCGTGCCGATCGGCGAGCGGTTCGACAGTGGTTGCCCGGCGAACAGCGTGGCGCGGGTCAGGTCGCCCAGCCGCACCTGCGGCCCGGGCTGCTCGCGCGCCTCGGCCATCACCACCGGGCGCTCGGCGTTGAGCGCAGCCTGGGTGAGCCCGGGCCCGGACATCATGCCTTCCAGAATCTTCAGACTTTCGGCGAGGCTGGTCTCGTTCGCCATCGGCAGGTCGAGCTTGTACACCGTCTGGGTGAAGCTGGTGCTGGCGTTGGTGTCGGCACCGAAGGTCACGCCCATCCGCTGCCAGATGCGCTTCGCCTCGCCATCGGGGACATGCTCGGATCCGCGGAAGGAGAGATGCTCGATCAGGTGGGCGTAACCCTGCTCGCCCTCGCGCTCCATCAGCGATCCGGCATCGATGCGGACGCGGATCGACACCTGCCCCGGCGGCACCCCGTTCTTGCGCACGGCGTAACGCAGGCCGTTGGGCAGCGTGCCGAACCGCCAGTCGGGATCGGGGGTGATGTCGCTGCCCTTGTACAGCCACGCGGTCTTGTCGACCGGCACCTCGGCGGCCAGGACGCGCCCCGGCGCCGCGGTCTTGGTCTGCGCCGGCAGCGCGACCGCGAGCGCCAGGGTGAGGGGAAGCGCGACCAGCGCGCGCGCGAACACGTTCGGTGTTGAGCTCATCACCCGCCGCTCTAGCGGGGTTAGATGAACCTAACCAGCACGGACGCACGGCGCTTGATCGCGGGCGCCGCGCAGCCCACATGCACGCACATGCTGATCGAAACCGAAGCCACGCCGAACCCGGCGACCGTCAAGTTCCTGCCCGGACGTACCGTCATGGACGGCGGCACGCGCGATTTCGCGACGCCGGAGGAGGCGGAGGCCTCGCCGCTCGCCGACGCGCTGTTCGGTCTGGGCGACGTGACCGGCGTGTTCTTCGGGCGGGATTTCATCTCGGTCACTGCGGCTCCGGGTGTCGAGTGGGCGCAGCTGAAGCCCGATGTGCTCGGCGTCCTGCTCGACCATTTCTCGGCGAACATGCCATTGTTCCGCCCCGGCTCTGCCGCCGGCATCGCCGTGCCGCCCGAGGGTGCCGAGTTCGCCGAGAACCCGGAGGATGCCGACATCGTCGCGCAGATCCGCGAGCTGATCGAGACCCGCGTCCGCCCCGCGGTCGCCAACGATGGCGGCGACATCGTCTATCGCGGGTTCGACAAGGGCAAGGTGTATCTGCAGATGCAGGGCGCGTGCGCCGGCTGCCCGTCGTCGTCGGCGACGCTGAAGCAGGGCATCGAGCAGCTGCTGCGCCACTATGTCCCCGAAGTGACCGAAGTCCGCGCGGTTTAAGCCCCGCCGCACCCCAGGAGTGTTCCCCGAATGGCCGAGAATTTGAGCGAGGCTGGCCTCGACACGATCTTCCGTACCGCCCGCACCGCCAACACCTACCGCCCCGACAGCGTCGTCACCCACGACGACATCCGCGCGATCTACGATTTGGTGAAGATGGGGCCGACGTCGGCCAACATGCAGCCGGCGCGCTTCGTGTGGCTGACCGACGCCGCCGGCAAGGCGCGACTTGCCGCCCACGCCAGCGGGTCGAACGCCGAGAAGATCAAGGCCGCGCCCGCCGCGGTCATCGTCGCGATGGACACGAATTTCCACGAGCAGCTGCCGTGGCTGTTCCCGCACGATCCGACCGCGAAGCACTGGTTTCCCGATGCCGCCGCGCGCGAAATCGCGGCGCTGCGCAATTCGTCGTTGCAGGGCGCGTATCTGATCGTCGCGGCGCGCGCGCTCGGCTTCGACGTGGGGCCGATGTCGGGATTCGACCAGGGCGCACTGGACGCCGATTTCTTCGCCGCGACCCCGGCGGTGAAGTCCAACTTCGTCGCGACGATCGGCCACGCCGACCCGGCGTCGATCTTCGATCGCAGCCCGCGGCCCGATTTCGAAACCTTCAATACCTTCGCCTGACGGCTGCGCGGTGCGGACCCTCGTCATCGATACCGCGACCGCGGCCTGTTCGGTCGCGCTGATCGCGGACGGGGTCGTCGTCGCCGCACTGCACGAGGTTGTCGGGCGCGGCCATGCCGAGCGGCTGGTGCCGATGATCGCCGAACTGCCGGATGGGGGCAAAGCGGACGCAGTGCTGGTCGATTGCGGTCCGGGCAGCTTCACCGGGCTGCGCGTCGGGCTTGCAGCCGCGATCGGGCTCGGCATCGGCTGGGGCGTGCCGGTGTCGGGGTACGCCTCGACCAGCCTGATCGCCGCAGCGGCCTTTGCCGATCATCCGGACGTGCCCGCGCTTGCGGTGGTGATCGAAGGCGGGCACGGTGAGGTGTTCATGCAGCGCTTCGATCCCGCTCTCGCCGCCGCGCCGCTCGCTTCGCTGAAGCCGGACGCCGCGCTGGTTGCGCTGGGCGGCGAGTTTGCGGTCGGCAGCGGGCTTGGCCGGCTTGCCGCGTTCGATCCGGCGATCGCGGGTGTCGACGCCCTGCCGGTCGCCGCCCGCGCGACGCTGCTGCCGCCGCACCTGACTGCGCTGCCGCCGCGCCCGATCTACGGTCGCGCGCCCGATGCGAAGCCGGCAGCGGTCAAGCCGGCATGAGCACCGCGCCGCGCTTCACCGAGCTTCGCGCCGGCGGCGCCGGCGACCTGCAGACCGTCGCGCGGCTGATGGCCGACAGCTTCGACCCCGAATATGGCGAGGCGTGGACCGGCGGCCAGTGCTTGGGGATGCTCGCGCTCCCCGGCGCCTGGCTGACGCTGGCGGTGCACGACGGCGCGGTGTCGGGGTTCAGCCTGTCGCGGGTGATCGCCGGCGACGGCGAGCTGCTGCTGATCGCCGTCCATCCCGATGTGCGCGGGCGCGGCGTCGGCGCGGCGCTGCTGCGCGGGGTGATCGCCGAAGCGCGCGAGCGCAGCGCCGAGCGGCTGCACCTGGAGGTTCGCGACGGCAACCCGGCGACCGCGCTCTACCGCGCGCACGGCTTCGCGCAGGTGGGGCGGCGCCGCGACTATTATCGCGGCACCAGCGGGCGCGCGCGCGACGCGCTGACCTTCGCGCTCCCGCTCTGACGATCCGTCCTTTGGGTGAAATTGCGAGTCGCTCGCGCTTCCAACGGGCGCGCTTGCGGACTACATCGCGGTCATGGCCCGCAAGATCGACCTCGAAGCCCTCTGCCACGAAAAGGGCCTGCGCATCACCGAGCAGCGCCGCGTCATCGCGCGCGTCCTGTCCGAGGCGGAGGATCACCCCGATGTCGAGAAGGTGTACGAGCGCGCGTCGGCGATCGATCCCGGCATCTCGATCGCGACGGTGTACCGCACCGTCCGCCTGTTCGAGGAAGCCGGCATCCTCGACCGCCACGATTTCGGCGACGGTCGCGCCCGCTACGAACCCGCGCCCGAGGCGCATCACGATCACCTGATCGATATCGAAACCGGCAAGGTGCTGGAATTCGTCGATCCCGAGCTCGAGCAGTTGCAGAAGCAGATCGCCGAGCGGCTGGGCTTCCGCCTGGTCGATCACCGGATGGAGCTGTACGGGGTGAGCCTCGATCGCAAGGCGTAGCGCGCACAATGCCAGCAGATGCTGGCATCGAGACGCGCGAAGCCCGGCCGGCGGGCTTCAAGGCCCGTCCGACGACGCGGCTTCGCCGCGGCGTGGCGCCTGACATGATCGCCAATCTTCGCATCACCGCGCGCCTGATCGCGATGCTCGTCGCCTTGCTGATCGCCCTGCCACTGCACGGCCTGTGGCGGCTCCTGCGTCAGCGTTCGCCGTGGCCGCCGATCTTCCTCGGCTGGATCGCGCGGATCGTCGGTGCGCGGACGCGCATCGTCGGCACGCCCCTGCCGCGCGACGTCCTGTACCTCGCCAACCACATGAGCTGGCTCGACATCCTCGTCATCGCCGGGGCGAGCGGCAGCGCGTTCGTCGCCAAGGGCGAGCTGGAGGACGTGCCGGTCATCGGCTGGCTGTCGACGCTGAACCACACGGTGTTCGTCGATCGCGGCGACCGGCTGGGGGTCGCGCGGCAGGTCGACATGCTGCGCGATGCGCTTGCCGCCGACCATCCCGTCACGATCTTTCCTGAGGGCACGACCGACGGCGCAGGCGTGCGCCTGCTGCCGTTCAAGGCGGCGCTGCTCGGTGCGGTCGATCCACCGGCGCCCGGGCTGATGGTCCAGCCGGTGCATGTCGATTACGGCGCGGCAACGCGCGATATCGCCTGGATCGGCGACGACCCCGGCCTCGCCAACGCGCTGCGGGTGCTGGGGCGGCCGGGGCGCATCGCGGTGACGCTCACCTTCCTCGCCCCCTTCGATCCGGCGGGCATGGGCCGCAAGGCGGTGGCGGCTCGCGCGCGCGATGCGATCGCCGCAGTGATGCGCGCGGGGTGACGGCGCCCGGCTATTCGGCTAAGCGCCCGCCCATCATGCCCACCCCCAAAACCTTTCACGTCAAGTCGTTCGGCTGCCAGATGAACGTCTATGACGGCGAGCGCATGGCCGAGGCGATGGCCGCCGCCGGCTATGCGTCTGCAGCGGATGCGACCGATGCCGATGTCGTCGTGCTGAACACCTGCCATATCCGCGAGAAGGCGACCGAGAAGGTCTATTCCGACATCGGTCGGATGAAGAAGCGCCGCCCCGACCAGATGATCGCGGTCGCCGGATGCGTCGCGCAGGCCGAGGGCGCGGAGATCATCCGCCGCGCGAAGGTGGACGTCGTCGTCGGACCGCAGGCGTATCACAATCTGCCGCAGCTGGTGGCCGACGCGGCAACGGGCGCGCCCACGCTCGACACCGACATGCCGCTGCTGTCGAAGTTCGGTGCGCTCCCCGCCCGCCGCCGGGTCGGCCCGTCGGCGTTCCTGACCGTGCAGGAGGGATGCGACAAGTTCTGCACCTATTGCGTCGTCCCCTACACCCGCGGCGCGGAGGTCAGCCGCCCGTTCGACGCGATCGTCGAGGAAGCGAAGGCGCTGGTCGACGCCGGAGCGAAGGAAATCACGCTGCTTGGCCAGAACGTCAACGCCTGGTCCGACGGCAAGCAGGATCTGGGCAGCCTGATCCGCGCGCTCGACCGCGTCGATGGGCTGGCGCGCATCCGCTACACCACCAGCCACCCCAACGACATGACCCAGGGGCTGATCGACGCCCATGCCGAGGTGCCGTCGCTGATGCCGTTCCTGCACCTGCCGGTCCAGTCGGGCAGCGACCGCGTGCTGAAGGCGATGAATCGGTCGCATTCGCGTGACAGCTACCTGCGCGTCCTCGAACGCGTGCGCGCCGCACGGCCCGACATCGCGCTCTCGGGCGACTTCATCGTCGGCTTCCCGGGCGAGACCGAGGCCGAGTTCGAGGACACGCTGAGCCTCGTCGCCGAGGTCCGCCACGCGATGGCGTTCAGCTTCAAATACAGCCCCCGCCCCGGCACGCCCGCCGCCGACATGGCCGGCCAGATCGCGGCGGAGGTGATGGACGATCGCCTCCAGCGGCTCCAGGCCGTGCTCAACCGCGATCAGGAGGCGTTCAACCAGGCGACGGTCGGCAAGCGCTGCACCATCCTGATCGAGCGGGCGGGCAAGAAGCCCGGGCAGATGCTGGGCAAGTCGCCGTGGCTGCAATCGGTGATCGTCGAGGACGGGCCGCCGGTGGGCAGCCTGATCGAGGTCGATATCGTCGCGGCCTGGCCCAATTCGCTGGTCGGCGTCGCCGCGGTCGCGCAGGCCGCCTGACCTCATGAACCGCCAATACCGGGCGTATGCGATGCTCGCGTGCGCCATGCTGTTCTGGGCCGGCAACGCCATCGTCGGGCGCGCGGTGCGTGGCGACGTACCGGCGGCGACGCTCAGCCTGCTGCGCTGGAGCGGGGCGTTCGCGCTGCTGCTGCCGTTCGCGTGGCGGCACCTCGTGGCTGACCGTGCAGCGCTGGTTGCGGGGTGGAAGCGAGTCGTCGGCCTTGGCCTGATCGGTGTCGCGAGCTTCAACACGCTCTATTACTTCGGCCTGCACGACACGACCGCCAGCAACGCGCTGCTGCTCCAGGCGCTGATTCCGGGCTTGGTGCTGGTCGCCGACCGCGCGATCTTCGGCATCCGCCCGCCGCTCGCCATCGTCGGCGGGGTGGTGCTGGCGACGCTGGGGGTCGCGGTCATCGTCTTCCGCGGCGATCCCGCGGCGCTTGCCGCACTGGCACTCGGGCGCGGCGACGTGCTGATCCTGATCGCTGTGACGCTCTGGGCGCTCTACACCAGCCTCCTGAAGCTCAAGCCGAAGGTGCATCCGCTCTCCTTCCTCGCCGCGACCTTCGGGGTAGCGGTGATCGCGCTGGTCCCGGTCGCCGGGGTCGAGCTGGCACGCGGCGCGGTGGTTCGATGGTCCACCCACAGCCTGCTCGCCATCGCCTATGTCGCGGTGCTGCCGTCGCTCGTCTCGTACCTGCTGTTCAACCAGGGCGTCGCCGCGATCGGCGCGGCGCGCGCGGGGCAGGCAATCAACCTGATGCCGCTGTTCGGCGCGCTGCTGGCCGCCGGGCTGCTCGGCGAAAAGCTCCACGGCTATCACGCCATCGGCATGACGATGATTCTCGCAGGGCTGGTCATCGGGCTGGCGATGACGCGCCAGCCTGCGGAGGATCAGGGCCGCACTTCGCCCTGATCCTCGCCATCCCAATAATGCACGCGGTCGGCATGGACCTTGATGAGGACCAGCCCCGGCGTGTCGATGCCCTGTTCGAACCAGCGTTCCAGATCCTTCACCCAATGCTCGGCGAACGCGGCCTTGTCTCGGATGATCTCGGCCTTGCCCTCGGCGGCGATGAACACCGGCGGCTTGCCGAGCAGCCCCTTGTTGCCGTGCAGCGTCAGCCCGACGTTGGCGTCGCGCGCGATGTCATGCACCGCCAGCGTGTCGTCGAACGAGAAGAACCAGCTGTCGCCGTCATAATCGACGTCGCGGTTGTTGCTCATCGGGCGCGCGGCGATGCCGCCGTCCGCCGACTTGGTCGACAGCATCGTGAAGTCGATGTCGCGCATGATCTCGGCCAGGTCGGCCAGGGTTTTCTGCTTGGTCTCGGTCATCGCGGGCTCTCCTGAAGCTGTTGCGGGGACAGCGGTCGAGCGCGGTTGTGGTTCCCGTGTTGCGGACGCGCCACGCGGTCCCCAAATTGCGGGGGGCCGGCGATTTGCCGCTGTCCTCCGCGGCGCCGCTCTGCCAGCATCGCTGCCGGACCTAACGCAAGGAGCCGCATGAGCCGCAAGCCCGTCCCCGCCCAGTCCGGCGAACGCAGCCGCGCCGAAGTCACCTTCGACCGCCCCGAACTGCTCCCCCAGCTGTTCGGCGAATATGACACCAATCTGGTCGCGCTGGAGAATCGCCTCGGCGTCTACATCACCGCCCGCGGCAACCGCGTGCAGGTGGAGGGGACCGCGGAAAATGTGGCTCTGGCGCGCGACGTGCTGAACGGGCTGCATACCCGCTTGCTCCAGGGGCACGACGTCGATCCCGGGATGGTCGATGCGGTCATCGCGCTCGCGTCGCAACCGGTGCTCGACGGCATCATCTCGACCGAGCGCGCCGGCATCCCGCCGATCATGATCCGCACGCGCAAGAAGACGATCGTGCCGCGGACGATCGCGCAGACGCATTACATGCGCGACCTGATCGCCAACGACGTGATCTTCGCGCTGGGGCCGGCGGGGACCGGCAAGACCTATCTGGCGGTCGCGCAGGCGGTGTCGCAGCTCATCACCGGCAGCGTCCAGCGGCTGATCCTGTCGCGCCCGGCGGTCGAGGCTGGGGAGAAGCTCGGCTTCCTGCCCGGCGACATGAAGGAGAAGGTCGATCCGTACCTTCGCCCGCTCTACGACGCGCTCCACGACTGCCTGCCCGCCGAGCAGGTCGAGCGGCGGATCGCGAGCGGTGAAATCGAGATCGCGCCGATCGCGTTCATGCGCGGGCGCACGCTGGCGGACGCCTTCATCATCCTCGACGAAGCGCAGAACACCACGCCGATGCAGATGAAGATGTTCCTGACCCGCTTCGGCGAGGGCAGCCGCATGGTCGTGTGCGGTGACCCGAAACAGGTCGACATTCCCGGCGGCGTCGCCGCATCGGGCCTGGCCGACGCGGTCGCCCGGCTGGAGGGGATCGAGCGCATCGCCGTCAGCCGCTTCTCGGTGGCAGACGTCGTGCGCCACCCGATCGTCGGCCGCATCGTCGAGGCGTACGAGGGCAGCGATGCTTGACGTTGCCGTGCTGCACGAGACACCGTGGCCCGACACGAGCGATTGGGAGTCGCTCGCTACCCGTGCGGTGCTGGCCGCCATCGCGCAGACGCCGCAGGGGGAATGGATCTCGCATCCGGTGACGATCGAGGTCGCGGTGCGGCTGACGTCGGATGACGAGGTCCACACGCTCAACCGCCAGTATCGGGGCAAGGACCAGCCGACCAACGTGCTCTCCTTCCCGATGGTGCAGCCCGACCTGCTCGACACCGTCACCCAAGGGTCGGACGATGGAGAGGTGCTGCTGGGCGACATTGTCCTCGCCCACGGCATCTGCGCGGCAGAGGCGGCGGAGAAGGGGATTAGCGTCGAGAACCACGCGACGCACCTGATTGTCCACGGGGTGCTCCATCTGCTAGGCCACGACCACGGCGACGACGTGCACGCCGAGGCGATGGAGGGGCTGGAGCGTGCCGCGCTCGCCGGCCTAGGCATCGCCGATCCCTACCGCACGCTCGAGGACTGACACCCAATTCATGGCAGAGGACCGAAGTCGCGCCGGTAACGGCGACTCCGAAAACGGCAGCATATGGAAGGGGTTGCGCACCCTGATCTTCGGCGACGAAGCCGGGGAGACGCTGCGCGACCAGCTCGAGGAAGTGATTTCCGCGCACGACGACGAGAAGCGCCCGATCGCCGGCGACCTCGCCCCGATCGAGCGCCAGATGGTCAAGAACCTGCTCCACTTCGGCGAGCGCGATGCCGGCGACATGGGCGTGCCCCGCGCCGACATCATCGCAGTGGAGGAATCGACCAGCTTCGACGGCCTCGTCGCGCTGTTCGCCGACGCCGGCCACAGTCGCCTGCCGGTGTACCGCGAGAAGCTGGATACGATCGTCGGCATGGTCCACATCAAGGACGTGTTCGCAATCCTCGCGACCGATGCGACGCGCCCCGCGACGATCGAGGCGTTGATCCGCCAGCCGCTGTACGTGCCGCAATCGATGGGTGCGATCGACCTGCTCGCGCAGATGCGCGCCAGCCGTACGCACCTGGCGGTCGTGCTCGACGAATATTCGGGGACCGAGGGGCTCATCACGATCGAGGATCTGATCGAGGAAATCGTCGGCGAGATCGAGGACGAGCATGACGAGGCGCCCGAGGCGCTGATCGTGCCGCTGGGCGGCGGCGCGTGGCAGGCCGATGCGCGCGCCGAGCTGGAGGACGTTGCCGAACTGGTCGACCCGCGGCTGGCCGAGATCGACGAGGATATCGACACGCTGGGCGGCCTCGCGGTCGTGCTGGCGGGCCATGTCCCCGAAGCCGGCGAATGCCTGGTCCACCCCAGCGGCTGGACGATCGAGGTCGTCGAATCGGATGCCAAGCGCGTCACCAAATTGCGCCTGCACCCGCCCAAGCCCGCTCCGGAGGGGAGCGAGGATTGATCGTTTCGATCGATCAAACTCTCAACAAATTAGCGTTTGGTCGATCACTGGGATCGCGCTAGCCCCGTCCGGCAATCCGCGCGCGATTCCGCGCGCCACCGACAGGAGACGGCACAATGGACGCGAAGACGGGCTCGATCGACAATGGCGGCTGTCCGGTAAGCGGGGGCGTCCGCTCCTTGCTGGGCCGCACCAACAAGGACTGGTGGCCCGAGATGCTGGCGACCGAAGTCCTCAACCCCAACGGTCCGTCGAACCCGATGGGCGCCGACTTCGACTATGCCGAGGCGTTCAAGGCGCTCGACTATCAGGCGCTGAAGGCCGACCTGACCGCGCTGATGACCGACAGCCAGCCGTGGTGGCCGGCGGACTATGGCCATTACGGCCCGTTCTTCATCCGTATGGCGTGGCACGCTGCGGGCACCTATCGCACGGCCGACGGCCGCGGCGGCGCCAACAGCGGGCAGCAGCGCTTCGCACCGCTCGACAGCTGGCCCGACAACGGCAACCTCGACAAGGCGCGGCGCCTGCTGTGGCCGATCAAGCAGAAGTACGGGAAGAATATCAGCTGGGCCGACCTGTTCATCCTGACCGGCAACATCGCGATCGAATCGATGGGCGGCCCGGTGTTCGGCTTCGGCGGCGGTCGCGCCGACGTGTTCGAGCCCGAGCGCGACATCTACTGGGGTTCGGAGGACAAGTGGGTGAACGAGGGCGTGCAGACCCGCATCGCCCCCGAGCATGGCATGCACGAGCTGGAAGGCCCCCTCGCCGCGATCCAGATGGGCCTGATCTACGTCAATCCCGAAGGGCCGGGCGGCGTTCCCGACCCCCTGCTGTCGGCGCGCGACATGAAGGCAACGTTCGAGCGCATGGCGATGAACCACGAGGAAACCGTCGCGCTGACCGCGGGCGGCCACACATTCGGCAAGGCGCACGGCAATGGCGACGCGTCGCTGCTGGGCAAGGCGCCGTCGGGCGGCGACCTGGTCGCGCAGGGCTTCGGTTGGGTCAGCGGCCATGAGAGCGGCGGCATCGGCGAGCATACCGTGACCAGCGGGATCGAAGGGTCGTGGGTCAACACGCCCACCGAGTGGAGCGAGAACTATTTCCGCCTGCTGCTCGATTACGAATATGAGCTCGTCCACTCGCCCGCCGGTGCGCAGCAGTGGCAGCCGATCGACCAGCGCGAGGAGGACAAGGCCCCGGCGGCTTGGGATCCGAACGTCAAGGTGCCGACGATGATGACCACCGCCGACATGGCGCTGAAGGCGGACCCCGAATTCCGTGCCATCAGCGAGCGGTTCCGCACCGACCACGCGGCGTTCAAGGACGCCTTTGCCCGCGCCTGGTTCAAGCTGACCCACCGCGACATGGGGCCGAAGATCCGCTACCTCGGCCCCGACGTTCCGGCAGAGGACCTGATCTGGCAGGATCCGATCCCCGCCGGCACGACGCCGTCGGATGCCGAGGTGCAGTCGGTGAAGGCCGCGATCGCCGCGAGCGACCTGACTGTCAGCCAGCTGGTCAAGACCGCCTGGGCGTCGGCCAGCACCTATCGCAAGTCGGACCATCGCGGCGGCGCCAACGGTGCGCGTATCCGCCTGGCACCGCAAAAGGATTGGGACGTCAACGAACCGGCGATGCTCGCCAAGGTGCTGGAGACGCTGGACGGCGTGCGCGGCACCCTGTCGATGTCTGACGCGATCGTGCTCGGCGGCGTGGTCGGGCTGGAAAGGGCGATCAGGGACGCCGGCTCGAGTGTCAGCGTGCCCTTCACCGGTGGCCGCGGCGACGCGACCGATGCGCAGACCGATGCCGAAAGCTTCGCGGTGATGGAGCCGGAGGCCGATGCCTTCCGCAACTATCTCGGCAAGAAAAAGCTCGCGGTGAAGACCGAGGAAATGATGCTCGACCGCGCATCGCTGCTCGGCCTGTCGGTGCCGGAGATGACGGTGCTGATCGGCGGCCTGCGCGTGCTCGGCGCCAACCACGGCGAGCGCGGACATGGCCACTTCACCAAGCGCGCCGGTCAGTTAACCAACGACTTCTTCGTCAACCTGCTCGACATGACCAGCGTGTGGAAGGCGGTCGAAGGATCGGACGACCAGGAATATGTCGCGACCGACCGCGCCGGCGGCGGCGAGACGTGGCGTGCGACCCGCGCCGACCTGATCTTCGGCTCCAATTCCGAGCTGCGTGCGGTCGCCGAGGTCTATGCCGAGACCGACCATGACGAAAAGTTCGTGAAGGACTTCGTGGCGGCGTGGACCAAGGTGATGAACGCCGACCGTTTCGACCTGAAGGCCTGATTGCGACGGGGCGGCGCGGTATCGGTCGCGCCGTCCCGATTGCACGTGTCCCGATTGCACTCGCCGCGCGCGCGCCCTAACTCTCGATCATGCGCAAATATGTCCTGATCGCCCTCGGCCTGATCGTCCTGATCGCCGCCGCCGTCCTGTTCGCCATGACCCGGCCCGACGTCGCGAAGCTGCCCGAGGATGCGGTGATGGGGGTGCGCCCCAACATCACCACGCCGCGCAACCAGATTCTCCCCACCGTCGGCATCGCCGAAGTCGTCGGCTGGCAGGGCGCGGCCAAGCCGGTCGCCGCCGCCGGGCTTCAGGTCGCGGCGTTCGCGAAGGGGCTCGACCACCCGCGCTGGCTCTACCGCCTGCCGAACGGCGACGTGCTGGTGGCCGAAAGCAACTCAACCCCGCGTAAGGGCGGCGGGATCAAGGGCTGGGTGATGAAGACGCTGATGGGCCGCGCCGGCGCCGGTGTCGCCTCGCCCAACCGCATCATCCTGCTGCGCGATGCGAACGGCGACGGCGTGGCCGAAGCGCGCAGCGTGTTCCTGTCGGGCCTCAATTCGCCGTTCGGCATGGTGCTGGTCGGCGACTGGCTGTACGTCGGCAATACCGATGCGCTGGTGCGCTTCCCGTACAAGGCGGGCGAGACGAAGATCACCGCGGCGGCGGAGAAGATCGCCGACCTGCCCGGCGGCGGCAACCACTGGGCGCGCAACGTCGTCGCCGCGCCAGGCGGCAAGTCGCTGTATGTCACGGTCGGCTCGTCTTCGAACATCGCCGAGAACGGCATGGATGCCGAGAAGCGCCGCGCCGGCATCCTGGAGGTGTTCCCGGAGACGAAATACGTCCGCATCTATGCGACGGGCCTGCGCAACCCCAACGGCATGGCGTTCGAGCCGCAGAGCGGGCGGTTGTGGACCGTAGTCAACGAACGCGATCAGTTGGGATCGGACGTGCCGCCCGACTATATGGCGGCGGTCGACATCGGCGACAATTTCGGCTGGCCCTGGTATTATTGGGGCGGCTACCCCGACCGCCGGGTCGAGCCCGCCAACCCCGCGCTGCAGGAATATTCCAAGCGTCCCGACTATGCGCTGGGCGCACACACCGCCTCGCTCGGCCTCGCCTTCGCGGGCGATGCGAAACTCGGGACGCGCTTCGCCAACGGCGCGTTCGTGACCCAGCACGGATCGTGGAACCGCGAGCCGCCGGCGGGCTACAAGATGCTCTACATTCCCTTCGGCCCCAACGGCTTCCCCGACCAGCGCGCGAAGCCGGTGACGATGCTCAGCGGCTTCCTGAACGACGAGGGCAAGGCGCAGGGGCGCCCGGTCGGCGTCATCACCGACCGCACCGGCGCGCTGCTGGTGGCGGACGATGTCGGCAACGTGATCTGGCGCGTGACGGGGAGCTGACCGGGGGCGGGATCGCGCGACCGCGTCAGCGCGCCTCGGCGGCGATCCGCTCGGCAACCGCGGCGAGCTGATCGGTCGCGGCGTTCCAGCCGGCGTCGAAGCCCATCGCGGCGTGATTGTCCCGCGCTTCCTGCGTCCAGTGGCGCGCGGTCGCGGTGTAGCGGGTCTGGCCGCCTGCATTCTCACCGACACGTTCAAAAGTGTCGATCCGGACCATGAAGGGCCCCGCCGGCAGCCAGCCGGCGGTAAAGGCGTCGGTGGAAACGACGCGCGCGCCGGGCTCCACCTCCAGGAACACGCCCTCCAGATGTTTCTCCTCGCCATCGGGGCCGTGCATCACGATTTCCGACCGGCCACCGGCGCGCAATTCCTGGACGATCGTCCGCGAACGCCACGGGCGTGGGCAGAACCATTCGTCCTGATGTTCGGTCCACGCGCGCCACACCGCATCCACCGGCGCGTCGATGAGGCGCGTCAGCGACAGTTCGAACGGTCCGCTCACGCACGGTCCCCGCGGCGTGCCGCATCGATCGCGGCGACGTCGATCCGGTGCATGGTCATCATCGCCTCGAACGCGCGCTTCGCCTCGTCGCCGCCGGCGCTCAGCGCGTCGAGCAGGGTGCGCGGCGTGATCTGCCACGAATAGCCCCAGCGATCCTTGCACCAGCCGCACGCGCTCTCGGCCCCGCCGCCCCTGACGATCGCATCCCAGTAGCGGTCGGTCTCGGCCTGATCCTCGGTCACCACCATGAAGCTGACCGCTTCGTTGGGCTTGAAATTGGGGCCGCCGTTGAGGCCCGAAAAGGTGCGGCCGAGCACGGTGAAGTTGACCGTGATCTCGGCCCCCGCCGTGCCGCCCGGAAAGTCGCTGGGCGCGGCGGCGGCGGAATCGACATGGCTGTCGGGAAAGGTCGCGGCATAGAATTCGGCGGCCTTGCGCGCCTCGCCGTGGTCGAACCACAGGACGGTAACGATCTTGCTGTCGGTCATGCGGTCTCTCCCGAAACGCCCGGCGCGACGACGCCGAACACGGTGCCTGCGGGATCGGTCGCGACGATGATCTGGTCGCCGCCCGGCACCTCCATCGGCCCGGCGTGGATCGATCCGCCGCCGGCGGTCACCCTGTCGGCGGCGACGCCGATATCGGGAGCGCGGAAATAGAAGGTCCAGCCGGCGGGCTGGCCCTGCGCACCTTGCTGCATCGCTCCGCCGATGGTCTGCCCGGCGGCCTCGACGAACCAGTAATCGCCCATCTCGCCCATCGGCATGCTGTCGGGATAGGTCCAGCCGAGCACATCGGCGTAAAAGGCTTTCGCGGCGGCGATGTCGGGCGTGACGAGCTCGTTCCAGCTGCATTTGCCCATCGCCATCGGATCCCAGGCGGTGCTGCTGTCGGGACTGGCGCCGCGCATCACGTAGAAGGCGATGCCCTGCGGATCGGCGACATAGGCCATGCGGCCGACGCCGGGCAGGTCGAATGCGGGCAGGATCACGCTGCCACCGGCGGCGGTCAGTTTCGCGACGGTCGCATCGACGTCGTCGACCCCGACGTAGAAGCGCCAGCCGGGCGTCATCCCGCCCGGCGTCTGCCCCTCGGTATAGCGCGCCAGCCCGCCGACCAGGCCGGTCGTGCCGGTGTCGATCATGCGGTAATCCATGTCGCCGGACGGTTGCGCCTCGACTGCCCAGCCGATCACGTCCTCGTAGAACGCCCTGGACGCATCGGGATCGGCGCTCATCAGTTCGTACCAGATCGGCATGCCTTCAGCATTGGTCATCGCCCGTCTCCCTATTCGTCGAGCAGGGGGGCAAAGCCGCCCCAGAACATGCGCTTGCCGTCGAAGGGCATGTCCCCCGGCGGCTTCATCCGCTCGTCGGCCATCACCTTGGCCCAGCCGGCATCGCGGGTCGCCTTGTCGGGCCATTCGATCCACGAGAAGACGATGTTCTCGCCGTCCTTCGCCTGAACCGCGCGGCGATAGTCGGTGACCTTGCCGTCCGACACATCGTCCTCCCACCCCTCGACGACGCGGGTCGCGCCATATTCGCGGAAGATCGGCGCCGCCTTCGCCGCCATGTCGAGATACGCCGCCTTGTCGGGGGCAGGCGCGACGAAACCATCGACGTAGCCGCCTGCTGGGCCGCCCGTATCGACGATCGAATCGAACCCGGCGACGATCATCCGCGCGCCGTCGAACGGCATGTCCTTGCCCATCTCGGCCATGCGCGGATCGGCCATCATCTTCGCATTGGCGGCGTCGCGCGTCGCACGATCGGGATATTCGAACCACGAGAAGACGACCGTCTCGTCGTCCCTGGCGTCCACCGCGCGATAGAAGTCGGTGACCTTGCCGTGGGCAACGTCGTCGCCCCACCATTCGGTGTGCCGCACGACGCCGAATTCCTTGACCATCGGCGCGAATTTGGCGGCGGAGTCCAGATACGCTTGCCTGTTCGCGGTCGGCACCGGAACGACGAAGCCTTCGACATAGGTCATCGCATCTCTCCCATCGCCTGCGTGTTCTTCTTCAGCCAGGCGGCGATTTCCGGCGGGGGGTTGCCGGTGAAGCCGGCCATCTGGGCACCGTACGCACGCTTGAACGCGGGTCGATCCTCGGCACGGGCGACATAATCCGCAAGCGTCGCGTGTTTCTCAAGCGCCGACTCGCCGCGCAGGATGCGCAACACCGCCGCCATCAGCAAGTCGCCGGCGGTGAAGGCGTCGCCGTCGAGCCATTCGCGGTCGCCGAGCCGTGCCGCGACTTCGCCCAGCCGCTCGTCGATCCGCGCCATGATCGCGGGCAGGCGCGGGCGCGACCAGGGCTTGTCCGCTTCGAACAGAGTGGCGATGGCGTGGTCCATGATCGGCGGCTCGACCGTGTTGAGCGCGGCGAACATCCATTCGATCGCGCGGGCGCGGGCGTTCGGGTCGTCGGGCAACAGGCCGGGATGGCTCTCGGCGATGTGCAGAACGATCGCGCCCGATTCGAACAGCGTCAGGTCGCCGTGTTCGTATGTGGGCACCTGCCCGAACGGCTGGCACGCTCGGTGCGGCGGCGCCTTCTGCTGCCCTTGCGACAGATAGCGCACATCATAGGGCTGGCCGACTTCCTCGAGCGCCCAGCGCACCCTGAGGTCGCGGACCTGGCCTTGGGCGAAGTCGGGCACCCAGTCGAACGCGGTGATCGTCGGGCGGGTCACTGCGCCGATCCGTCGGACGCGGACGCGTGCTCTGGCGGGCCGTTCTCAGCCGCGGCGGGGTCCATCCAGAACGGGCCCCAGCCGTTGCCGTCCAAGTCCTCGAACGCGCGGCTGTACATGAAGCCGTGATCTTCGGGCCCGTGCGGTTCGCCGCCGCCCGCGGCGATCGCGGCCTCGGTGATCGTGTCGACGTCGGCCTTGCTGTCAAAGGCGAGCGCATAAAGTGCGCCGCTGGTCGTGCGGGCGTCGGCGATCGGCTTGGGCGTGAAGGTCGCGTAGAAATCCCTGCCGAGCAGCATCACGTAGATCGCATCCGACCACACCATCGACGACGCGTGCTCGTTGCTGAACTTCGGATTCTTTGCGAACCCGATCGCTTCGTAAAAGGCGGTCGCCTTCGCGACGTCCTCGACCGGTAGGTTCACGAAAATCATCTTCGGCACCGGCTCTCTCCCTTGAATTCGACTCGATGGCGACGTATCTGCGCTCTTGAGTTAGAAAAGACAACCATGAAGTTAGAAAAAGTAACTGCTGTGCGGCCGAGTGAGGCGAAACGCCGGTACGACGATGCCTGTGCCGCGACCCACGGCATGGACATCATCGGCGAGCGCTGGGCGCTGCCGATCATGCGCGAGCTGATGCTGGGGCCGCGGCGGTTCGGGGAATTGCGCCGCAGCCTGCCCGCGATCAGCGCCAACGTCCTGACGCAACGGCTCGGCGATCTCGAGACTGCGGGCATCGTGCGCAAATCGAAGCTGCCGCCGCCCGCGTCGGTCCAGGTGTACGGACTGACCGAATGGGGGCAGCAGGCGGGACCGGTGTTTCAGGCGCTGGGCCGCTGGGCGGCGCGCAGCCCGCTGCACGACCCGACCCGCCCGTTCAGCCCGGTGTCGCTGATGCTGTCTCTACGCACGATGATCGATGTCCAGCGTGCCGGCGACCTCGCCCTCCGGCTGGGTTTTCGGTTCGGCGACGAGGATTTCCACTGGACGATCGATCGCGGGGCGGTGACGCTCGGGCGGGGATTGCCGGACGATCCGCATATCGTGTTCGGGGGCGATCCCGGCGGGGTGGCGGCGCTGGTCTATGGCGGCGTGCCGCTCGCCGCGCTGGAGGCGCAGGGCGCGCTGACCGTCGCCGGCGACCGCGCGCTGGCCGAGCGGCTGCGCGACTATTTTCCGATGCCCGACAAGGCCGCGCTGACTTGAAGCCTTCCCGTGCGTTGCTCTAGGGCTGCGCGCGAAAGGCACCCCATGACCGACATCCCCAACACCCAGCCCGACAGCCGCGAGACGACGATCCTCGACGCGCCCGACCAGATGAAGTCGGTGCGCGACCTGTTCGGCATCGATACCGACATGCAGGTGCCGGCGTTCAGCGAGGCCGACGAGCGGGTGCCCGATCTCGACCCCGCATACGTCTTCGACGGCGACACCACGCTCGCGATCCTGGCGGGCTTCGCGCACAATCGGCGGGTGATGGTGCAGGGCTATCACGGCACCGGCAAGTCGACCCACATCGAACAGGTCGCGGCGCGGCTCAACTGGCCGTGCATCCGCATCAACCTGGACGCGCACATCAGCCGCATCGACCTGATCGGGCGCGACGCGATCGTGCTGAAGGACGGGCAGCAGGTCACCGAATTCCGCGAAGGGCTGCTCCCCTGGGCGCTCCAGACCCCGACCGCGCTGGTGTTCGACGAATATGATGCCGGTCGCCCCGACGTGATGTTCGTGATCCAGCGCGTGCTGGAGACCGAGGGGAAGCTGACGCTGCTCGACCAGAACCGCGTAATCCGCCCGAATCCGTTCTTCCGCCTGTTCGCGACCGCCAACACCGTGGGCCTGGGCGACACCAGCGGGCTGTATCACGGCACGCAACAGATCAACCAGGGCCAGATGGACCGCTGGAACATCGTCGTCACGCTCAACTATCTGCCCGCCGCGACCGAGGCGCAGATCGTGCTCGCCAAGTCGGGCGAATATGACAAGCCGGGCGGCAAGGAAGCCGTCGACAACATGGTCCGCGTTGCCGACCTGACGCGCCGCGGCTTCATCAACGGCGACATCTCGACCGTGATGAGCCCGCGCACCGTCATCACCTGGGCACAGAACACGCTGATCTTCGGCGACGTCGGCTTCGCCTTCCGCCTGTCGTTCCTGAACAAGTGCGATGAGGCGGAGCGCCCGATGGTGGCCGAATATTACCAACGCGTGTTTGGCAAGGACTTGCCTGAAAGCGTCGTCGCAAAGGTCTGAAGCCCCACGCGTTTACCCCTCCCTAACCGCCTGCGCACTACAGTCGTCGGAATTGCGGGTGGGGATAGATGGGGTCGTTTCGCGGGTGCCTGATGCTGATGGGGTTCGTCGGCCTGCTGGTCGTCACCTCGTGCGTCGTCGGCATCACCGGCATGCGCAAGGTCGCCAATCCGACGCAGTTTTCCTTCACCGTCACCGAGGCGCCCGACAAGACGCGGCGGATGATCGGCGACTATCTTGAGCTCGCCGAGAATGAATCGACCGAGGACCGCGGGCTGACGCGTCCGTCGGTCGTGCGGGTCGACGACTATACCGACGGATCGGTCCACCTGACGCTCGACAGCGGAAAGGCGCGGCTGATGGAGATCGTCGCGACCGTCACCCCGGTGAACGACGAGGAGACGCGGGTCGAGGTGTTCAGCCATGCCGAGGGGCTGGCCGCCGCCGTCCGCCCGCGCATCACGCCATCGGCGCTGCACCGTGAGATCCGGCAGGATCTGGGCGCCGCGATCCAGGCGATCGGCGACCAGCGCGTCGTCCCCGGCGGTTTCCAGATCGCCCGCATGATCGAGGGCGCGCGCGGCGAGCGGCGCTTCGCCCGGATGCACCGCTGATGCGCCCGCGGGGGCGCCACAACCGCGCGGTGGTACGCGGCTATCTGGCCGAGTTCGAGCGGCGCTTCATGCGCACCGACGCCGGCGTCGTCTATGCCCGCCCCGGCGCCGCGACCGGGCGACGCGTGCCCGAGCGCGAGGCCGCGTCGCTGATCGCGGGGATGCGCGCGGCGTTGATCGAGGCGGACGAGGCGAGCGTCTGGACCTATGGCAGCATCTGGCCGTGGCTGGTCGCGACGCCGTTCGTGCTGGTCATCATCGGCGCGCTGACCGATTACATGAACGCCGCCGCAGGGCTGGTCCTGCCGACCTGGGTGGCGATCGTCTGTGCGGGGCCGGTGCTGTCGTTCATCCGCATCACCTTCGCCTACCGCCGCGCGGTCGCCGATGCCGAGCGCCAGATGGAATGGTGCGAATCGGTCGCCGGCGCGCAGGTGCCGGTCAACCACGTCCGCCCGGTGTTCGCTGTGGTCGCGCTGTTCGCCGCCGCAGTGATCGGCGGGCTGTTCGTCGCCTCGGCCACCGTGCCCGATTATGCGCGGATCGGCATCGACCGGCTGCTCGGCGGGCTGCTCTGGCCGCTGCTGGCGATCGTGATCGCCTTCGGCCTGGCGTCGGCGTACGTCGAGGCGCGGATGCGGCGGGTGTCCGAGGCCGAGATCGCCGAAGCGCGCACGCAGCGCGGCAATCGCCCACTGGGCTAGGGGCGCCCGCTCGGTCAGCGACTCAGTACCGCTCAGTGGGTGGAGTGGGGTCCATCATCGGTGCCGACGCCTGGCGCATCGCACGCTGCGCCTCATATTCACGCTCGCGCACGCCCGCCTCGGGTCGGACCGCGTCGCGCTGCGCCTGCCAACTTTCGTACCCGCCGCGGCTCGCCGAGCTGACCGCGCCGTCGGTAATCCGGTCGAGGTCGGATCGGAAGCTCGCCACCTCGTCCATGTGGGTCATTGCATAGCGCGTGATCGCCCCGTCGACGACGTCGCGGTTGTAGGCGCGGTCCTCCAGCGTCGAATCGACCGCTTCGCTGAGTGCGATCTTGCCGACCGATCGCGACAGTTCCTGCCGATTGATGAAGGCGGCCTGCTGCGCATGCGGGCCGCTCTCGCTCATCTCGAAATCCACATCGACGCGGGTGTGGGTGTCGTCGACCGCGTCGAGCTCGGCCTCGACATAGCCGATCGTCTGGCCGCGCTCGGTGATGCGCCACACAACGCTCTTGCCGGGCTCGCCCTCGATGACCACCGAATTGTTCGAGCCCGATCCATCGAAGCTCAAGGCGCTCGGCAGGTCCATGTGGCGCAGCTTCGCCTCGACCTCCTTGACCGGCAGCGGATAGACCTCGCCGCCCGGCATTACGCCCCAGCCGATGCCCGCGACCCCGGCGACGCTGACGCCCGACATGATCCACGACCTAATCATCCGGCCTCTCCCGCGCTCCGAAGCCGACAGGCTTAATGGTCCAAGCGTTAAGAGGGGGTTGCATCGCGTGGGCTCCCCGGCCCAAGTGCGCGGCACCATGGCCGCCGAAACGCCCCTCGATCGCTTCAAGTCGGTGCTGGCCGGCACCGCGCGCGTGCTGTCGACGCGCGACGACGTCGAACTGGCCTTCACCGCCGATGCGCCCTCGCAGGCCGGGCGGCATATCAAGGTGCCGATGCCGGCGCGCACCCTGCCGGTCGATCAGGTGGCCGAGGCGCGCGGCTTCGCCGATTCGTTCGCGCTCCGCCTGAAGCACCACGACGCCACGCTCCACGCGCGCGGCGCGCCGTCCGAGGCGGTCGCGCGCGCCGTGTTCGACGCGGTCGAGACCGCGCGGGTCGAGGCGCTGGGGTCGAAGGGCTATGCCGGCATCGCCGACAACCTCGACCGCGCGCTCGACCTCAGGATGCGTTCCGACCCGATCGCCCGGGCGCGCAGCTTTGACGAAGTGCCCCTGTCGAGCGCGATCGGGCTGATCGTGCGCGAGCGGCTGACCGGGCGGGAAGCACCCGCTGCCGCTGCGACCGGCCTCGCGCTGGTGCGCGACTGGGTGGAGGAGAAGGGCGGCAGCGACCTCGACGCGCTGGCGCTCGCGATCGACGACCAGCAGGCGTTCCAGCGGCTGACGTCGCGGCTGCTCGAGGATCTGGAGCTGGTTGAGGGCGAGACGCTGCCCAACGAGGACGACGAGGGCGGCGCCGACGACGAAGGCACCGAGGACGAGCAGGACGACCAGGGCGACGACGGCGAGGAGGCCGGAGACGCCGGCGAGGGTCAGGTCGAGGCGCGCGGCGAACAGCGCGATTCGGACAGCGAGGACGGCGAAGGCACCGAGCAGGGCGAGGATTCGCTCGACGACATGGACGGCGAACCCGGCGACGAGGGCGACGACGGGATGATGCCGGTGCGGCCCAACCGGCCGATGTCCGACATGCCGCCGCAGTTCGAATACAAGCCGTACACGACGAAGTTCGACGAAGTGATCGCCGCGACCGAATTGTGCGACGAGGAAGAGCTCGACCGGCTGCGCGCCTATCTTGACCAGCAGCTGGTCCATCTGCAGGGCGTGGTGACGAAGCTCGCCAACCGGCTCCAGCGACGCCTGATGGCGCAGCAGTCGCGGTCGTGGGATTTCGATCAGGAGGAGGGCATCCTCGACGCCGCGCGGCTTGCCCGGATCGTCGTCAACCCGACGCTGTCGCTCAGCTACAAGGTCGAGCGCGATACCGAGTTCAAGGATACCGTCGTCACGATCCTGATCGACAATTCGGGGTCGATGCGCGGGCGCCCGATCTCGATCGCGGCGATCAGCGCCGACATCCTCGCCCGCACGCTGGAGCGGGTCGGCGTGAAGGTCGAAATCCTCGGCTTCACCACCCGCGCGTGGAAGGGCGGGCAGGCGCGCGAGGCGTGGCTGGCGGCCGGGCGCCCGCCGCAGCCGGGCCGGCTGAACGACATTCGCCACATCGTCTACAAGCAGGCCGACGAGCCGTGGCGGCGCGCCAAGCGCGCGCTCGGGCTGATGATGCGCGAGGGGCTGCTGAAGGAAAACATCGACGGCGAGGCGCTGCTCTGGGCGCATGGCCGGCTGATCGCGCGACCCGAGGACCGCCGCATCCTGATGGTGATCTCCGACGGTGCGCCGGTCGATGATTCGACGCTGAGCGTCAATTCCGGCAGCTATCTCGAGCGCCACCTGCGCCAGGTGATCGGCTGGATCGAGGCGCGCTCGCCCGTCGAGCTGGTCGCGATCGGCATCGGCCACGACGTGACGCGCTATTATGAGCGCGCGGTGACGATCATGGATGTCGACCAGCTCGCCGGCACGATGATCGAGCAGCTCGCCGGGCTGTTCGACGACAAGCCGTGATCGTCGCCCCGCCCGGCGGGTTCGTCGGCCCGGTCAAGCGGTCTATCACCATCGCCGGGCACCAGACCTCGATCAGCCTGGAGCCGGTGTTCTGGGCGGCGCTGGAGGCGGAGGCCGTGGCTCGCCGCCTGCCGCTCAATGCCCTCGTCGCGCAGATCGACGTCGCCCGCATTGCATCCGCCGATCCGCCCAATCTTGCCAGTGCCATCCGCAGCTGGCTGTTCGACCTCAGGCGCAGCGAACGAAATTGATAATCACTCGCAATATGCTTGACCCTGCGAACGACTCTCAATAGCAGCATTCCCACGCCACAGGGGATTGTTGTTCGTGACTCACGTTTCTGCCGGTTTTCTTGCGCTCACCTGCGTCGGGTTCATCGCCACCGCTCCGGCCTACGCAGCCGATCCGGCGAAGACCGATGCCGACTCGCAGGTCACGGCGCCGCGCGACCGCCCGGACATCGTCGTGGTCGGCAAGGCCGGCGAACAGCTGGAAAGCCCCAAGGCGACCCAGCCGCTGAAGGACACGCCGCAGACGATCACCGTCATCAGCGACCAGGTGATCCGCAAGCAGAACCTGCAGACGCTGCGCGATGCGCTCCAGACGATCCCCGGCATCACCTTCGGCGCGGGCGAAGGCGGCGGCGGTTATGGCGACAGCATCAACCTGCGCGGCTATTCTGCGAACACCGACATCACCGTCGACGGCGTTCGCGACAGTGCGCAGTACAGCCGCACCGATCCGTTCAACCTGCAACAGATCGAGGTCTATAACGGCGCCAATTCGGTCTTCAACGGATCGGGCAGCGTCGGCGGGACGATCAACCTGGTCAGCAAGGCACCGCAGGCCGACACGCTGACGATCGTGCAGGGATCGATCGGCACCGACGAGTATTACCGCGGCGCGGTCGACAGCAATGTCCGCGTCAGCCCGCTCGTCGCCGTCCGCCTGAACGCCGCCTACCACCGCAACGACGTGCCGGGCCGCGATGTCGAATCCTACGAACGCTGGGGCGTCGCGCCGTCGATCACCATCGGTGTGGACGGACCCACCAGCCTGACGCTCGCCTATGTCCACCAGCGCGACGACAATACGCCGGTGTACGGCGTCCCCTATTTCCGCAGCCTGGTGAACGATGGTCCGCTCACCGAGGTCGATGCGTCGGACTACTTCGGCATTGTCAACCTCGATACGCAGCGCACCACGGTCGACCGGCTGACCGCGACCTTCCGCCACGATTTCGGCAGCGCGAGCGTGCGCAACCTGACGCGGTGGCAGCGGGTCGGGCAGTATAGCGTGACGTCGGCGCCGCAGGGGACGTTCTGCCTGTCAACCACCGGGTTGCAGCCGGTAGGTTCGACTGGGGCCTCGACGGTCGGGCTGGCGTGCCCGTCGGGGGTGACGCGCGGCACGTTCCTGCCGTCCGGTCCTCGCGGGCTGGTGCGCGATCAGGAGAACCAACTGCTCCACAACCAGACCGACCTGACGCTGAAATCGGGGCGCAAGGGGGGTGTGTTCAACACGCTGGTGGTCGGCGCATCGGCCTCGGTCGAGGATTATGCGATCACCACTGCCTCGCTGCTGCGCACGGCCAACGGCACCGCGGTCGCGCCGCTGCCGCTCATCAGTCTGTCGAACCCGGACACGACCTATACCGGCCCCATCAACTACACGGTGACGGCGCGCTCACGCTCGCACACCAGCAACGCCGCGCTCTATGCGTTCGACACGCTCGAGCTGGGGTCGATCGTCGAGCTGAATGGCGCGGTGCGGTATGAGCGCAACGACGCGACGTTCCGGGCGATCCCGCTCGGCTTCGTCCCCCCAGGCAGCACCGCGCTGACCCCGACGCAGGCCGCGCCGCAGGTGAGCCGCGAAAATCTGTTCTCCTATCGCGGCGGCATCGTCGTGAAACCGGTAAAGGCCATCAACCTCTACGCAGGATACGGCACTGCCAAGGTGCCGTCGTCGGCGACCGTGCGGCTGGGCTGCGGCGTCGTCAGCGCGCCCGGCGCCGCCGATCCATGCGCAGCCGCACCCGAAACCGCGCGCAACTACGAAGTGGGCGCGAAGGCGACCGTGTTCGGCCGGCTCGAGCTGACCGCGGCGCTGTTCCGCAACGAACGGAGCAATTTCCGGGTGGCGTCGAACGATCCCGCCTCGCCCGCCGCATTGCAGGTGCTCGACGGGCGCAGCCGCGTGGACGGCATCGCGCTTGGCGCGTCGGGAACGATCGCACCCAACTGGACGATCTTCGCCAACTACACCTACCTCGACGGCAAGGTGCTGCAATCGGTGTCCGATTTCTGCCTGGCGAACGGCGGGGTCGCGGCCTGCGCCAACACCGCCGCGCGACCCGATCCGCAGGCGAATTCGCGACTGATCCAGACGCCCGACCATTCGGGTAGCGTGTTCACCACCTACAAGCTGCCGTTCGGGCTGGAGGTCGGCTACGGCCTGACCTACCAGGGCAGCTTCGCGCTGAACGTGCCGACCGCGGCGACGGCGACGCAGTTCCGCTCCGACGATTACCTGATCCACCGCGCCTATGTCGCCTACACGATCGCGCGCGGGCTGACGGCGCAGCTGAACGTCCAGAACCTGACCGACGAGAAATACTTCACGACGATCCGCAACAACATAAACGCGACCAGCGGCGCGATCACCGGCGGATGGGCGACGCCGGGCGAGCGGCGCTCGGCGGTGTTGAGCCTGTTCTACAGCTTCTGATGCGGGCATGACGCGGACATGATGCTGCCGATCCCCGATCTGCTCGATGCCGACGCGCTCGCCCGTGTGCGCGCGTTGCTGGCCGAGGCCGCGTGGATCGACGGCAATGCGACATCGGGCGCGCAGTCGGCGCTCTCCAAGCGCAACCGCCAGCTGCCCGAGAACAGCGCCGCCGCGCGCGAGGCGGGGGGCATCGTGCTCGCGGCGCTCGGCAACACGCCGCTGTTCGTCGCCGCCGCGCTGCCGCTGAAGGTCTTTCCGCCGCTGTTCAACCGCTATGAAGGCGGGGAGGCATTCGGTGCGCATGTCGACAATGCGATCCGGATGCAGCGCGGCACCGACTTTCGCATCCGCTCCGACCTGTCGTGCACGATCTTCCTGTCGGACCCCGCCGATTACGACGGCGGCGAACTGGTGGTCGAGGGCTCGGACGGCGAGCGGCGCGTGAAGCTCGGCGCGGGATCGGCGATCCTCTACCCGGCGTCGAGCGTCCACCGTGTCGAACCGGTGACGCGCGGGGTGCGGCTCGCGAGCTTTTTCTGGTTGCAGTCGATGGTGCGCTCTGCCGAGGACCGCGCGATCCTGTTCGACCTCGACCGCGCGGTGCAGCGCGTCGGCGGCGAACTGGGGCAGGGCAGCCGAGCCGCAGTCGAACTGACCGGCGTATATCACAATCTACTGCGGCGCTGGGCGGACGCATGAGGGGCGAAGAATGACGAAGATTGGAATGCGCAACGCCTGGTTCCAGGTGCACAAATGGATCGGGCTGATCCTGGCGATCGTCATCATCCCGATCTGCCTGACCGGATCGGCGCTGGTGTGGGACGGGGCGGTCGACCGGATGGTCAACCCGGCGCGGTTCGCGACCACGGGCGCGCAGACGCTGCCGCTGTCGGCCTATGTCGATGCCGCCCGCGCGAAGCTCGGGCCCGACACCGCGATCGCGTCGCTGCGTTTGCCCGAGGACGACGGCGCCCCGGTGATCGTCGCCGCCGCGATGCCCGGCGTCGTCGCAAAGGGTGGCCCGCCGGCGCGTACCAACGTCTATCTCGACCCTCCGACTGCAAAGGTGCTCGACACCGCCGACAGCCGTTCCGGGCTGCTGCGCGTCATGCACGTCCTCCACGGCAGCCTGATGCTGCCGGGCGTCGGGCGGTCGATCGTCGGGTGGATCGGGGTGGCGATGCTGATCTCGTCGATCTCAGGTATCTGGCTGTGGTGGCCGACGGTGGGCAAATGGGTGCGCGGCCTGCGCTGGCGGCGGCACCGCAACCTCGACACCAATCTGCATCACATGATGGGCTTCTGGATCGCGCTGCCGCTGTTCGTGCTGTCGCTGACGGGGGCGTGGATCAGCTTTCCCGCCTTCTTCGGCGGGCTGGTGGGCGAAGGCCAGCGCGCCGGTGCCCCGCGCGGACCGGATCGCGCTGCGCTCGCCCGCGCGAAGCCGGTGGCGGCGCCGATGACCCCGCTCGATACCGCGGTTCGACAGGCGGAGCGGCTGTCGCCCGGCGAGGTGCGCCAGGTGACCTGGCCGACCGACCTGAAGCCCGAATGGGGTGTCAACATCGCCGGCAAGACGATTGCTGTGACCGATGCCGATGGCGTCGCGACGCTGCCGAAGGGCCCGGAGCGTGCGCAGGGGGGCATCGCCCGGACCATGCGCAGCCTCCACGACGGCAGCGGCATGGGGATCGTGTGGCAGGTGGTGATCTTCCTCGGCGGGCTGCTGCCGGCGATCCTCGCGGTGACCGGCGTCATCATGTGGTGGCGCGCGCGCGGGTGGAAGGCGCAGTTGAAGGCGAAGCGGGCTGGGGTTTGAGGCCCGCCGACTGCCGATCCCAATCCCACCCGTTCGCTTCGAGTAGGGATCGAGCTTGTCGAGAGCCCGTATCGAGAAGGCCTCTCCATGAGGCACCCACCTCTCGATACGTCGTCTCGACAAGCTCGACGACTACTCGAGGCGAACGGATTAGGAGAGGGGCGGAAGAGTGAATAAGACCGCCTACCCGTCGATCGACACCCCAAGCGACGCGTTCACCAGGCCGCCGTCGACGGTCACCGTCTCACCCACCACATAATCGCCCGCGCGGCTGGCGAGGTAGATGGCGGCGCCGGCCATGTCCTCGTCCACGCCGATGCGTTGCGCGGGAATCGACTTCGCCACCGCCGATCCGTGATCGCGCGCGGCCTTGTTCATCTCGCTCGCAAACGCGCCCGGCGCGATCGAGGTGACGTTGATCGCGTCCTGCACCAGCCGCGCCGCCATCCGCTTGGTCAGGTAAATCAGCGCCGATTTCGACGCATGGTAGCTGTAGGTGTCCCACGGGTTCAGCCGCTGGCCGTCGATCGAGGTGATGTTGATGACCTTCGCCGGCTTGTCCCGCGTGCCCGCGGCCTTCAGTGCGCCGTGCAGCGCCTGGGTCAGGAAGAACGGCGATTTGACGTTCAGGTCCATGACCTTGTCCCAGCCGCTTTCGGGAAACTCCTCGAACGGCACGCCCCACGCCGCGCCGGCGTTGTTGACGAGGATGTCGAGCTTTTCCTCATGTTCCGCGAACTGCGCCGCCAAGGCTTTGCAGCCCGCAACCGTCGACACGTCCTGCGGCAGCGCGATGCAGTTCGGGCCCAGCTCCTCTGCCGCGGCGAAGCAGGCGTCGGCCTTGCGCGACGAGATATAGACCTTTGCCCCTTGCGCGATGAAGCCTGCGGCGATCATCTTGCCGATCCCGCGCGATCCGCCGGTGATGAGCGCGACACGGCCGTCGAGACGGAAGAGGTTGGTGGTGTCCATCATTGCTCCCTCTCCCCCTTTGGGGAGAGGGCCGGGGAGAGGGGCAGTCTCTCGCCATCGGCCCTATCGTTCGTGGTTGCGGACTGCCCCTCTCCCAACCCTCTCCCCAAAGGGGAGAGGACTATTGCTATCCGCCGCGACGGATCGTCTCGCGCGCGATGATGATCTGCTGGATCTGGCTGGTGCCTTCGTAGATGCGAAACAGGCGGACGTCGCGGTACAGGCGTTCGATGCCGTAGTCCTCGATATAGCCCGCCCCGCCGAAGATCTGGACGGCGCGGTCGGCGACGCGGCCGACCATCTCGCTCGCGAAATATTTGGCGGCGGCGGACTCCATGACGACGTCCTTGCCGGCATCCTTCGCAGCCGCAGTCTCCAGCACCATCGCCCGCGCGACCAGCGCCTCGGTCTTCGAATCGGCGATCATGCCCTGGATCAGCTGGTGCTCGGCGATCGGTTTGCCGAACTGCTTGCGCTCGGTCGTGTAAGCAACGCAGTCGGCGATCAGCCGCTCGGCGACGCCGACGCACACCGCCGAGATGTGCAGCCGCCCGCGATCGAGCACGCGCATCGCGATCTTGAAGCCCTCACCCTCCGCGCCCAGCCGGTTGGCGGAGGGGACGGCGACGTCGTCGAAATTGACGTCGGCGACCTTGGCGCCCTTCTGCCCCATCTTCTTTTCGGGTTCGCCGACCGACACGCCCGGCAGATCGCGGGGCACGAGGAAGGCGGAGACGCCGCGCGCGCCAGGTTCGTCCGACGTGCGCGCCATGACGGTGAACAGGTCCGCCTTGTCGGCATTGGTGATGTACCGCTTGGTGCCCGACAGGCGGTACACATCGCCGTCGCGGACCGCGCGCGCCTTCACCGCGCCGCTGTCGCTGCCGACGTCGGGCTCGGTCAGCGCGAAGCTGGTGACGATCTCCCCGCTGGCGATGCGCGGCAGCCACGCCGCCTTCTGTTCGGGCGTGCCGGCCATCACCAGCCCCTGCGAACCGATGCCGACGTTGGTGCCGAACGCGGAGCGGAACGCGGGCGTCGTGCGGCCCAGCTCGATCGCGACCTTCGCTTCCTCGAGCATGGTCAGGCCCAGGCCACCATAGTCCTCGGCGATCGACAGGCCGAACAGGCCCATCGCCTTCATCTCGTCGATCACGTCGGCGGGGATCGCATCGGCCGCCTCGACCGCGCTTTCGAGCGGGCGGAGACGTTCGGCGACAAAGCGGCGGACGTGGTCGATCAGCGCATCGAAGGTTTCGGCGTCGAGGGCCATAGCTGCATCCACTCCATTCGATTGACCGCCCTGCTATCCCGGCCCGCACTGGTTCGCAAGCCGAGCGACGCCATACCGGGATTTCGATTATGTGTGCGAGGCGGGGCGGTAAGGAGCTCGCCGCATCGAGGCGGACAACTCTGTCCGTCGATATCGCTCGACTGTTCGACCTGCAGGCCAGGTGCCGACTGTCGCCGGGTGGCAACCGAAGCCAACCAATGTTAGAACGCTTGTATGAACAAGCCTTTCGCGCCGCAGAAGCTGACGGCCCTTCGGATCATCAAGATCGGCAATTCGGCAGGTGTGATCCTGCCGAAGGAGGCGCTCGCACGGCTCGGTGTCGGGATCGGGGACACAGTGACCGTCACGGAGACTCCGGACGGCTTTCGCCTGACCGGCCCCGACGACGGGTTCGACGCGCAGATGTCGGTCGCGCGCGAAGTGATGGCGCGGCGGCGCAAGGCTCTTCGCGAACTCGCCAAGTAGATGGCCGACTGGATATGGGTCGAGTCGGCGGTCGCTGTCGCCGCTCACGAGGAACAACTCGCCGAACACGGCGGCGCGGCGGGGCTGCGCGACGCCAACATCCTCGAAAGCGCGATGGCGCGTCCACAGAATCTGGTGGCGTACGGCGATCCGGACATTGCCGAGCTGGCCGCGAGCTATGCGTTCGGGATCGCGCGCAATCATCCCTTCGTCGACGGCAACAAGCGGACGGCGGCGGTGGTCAGCGAAACCTTCCTGATGCTGAACGGCCACCGCTTCGCATGCGACGACGTCGAGTTGGTCGTCACCTTCCTGGCGCTCGCCGCGGGCGAGCTGACCGTCGATGCGCTGTCGGCCTGGTTTCGTAATCACGTCGTCCCTCTCTAAAACCTGAAAATACCCGCCCGGCGTGAACCGGGCGGGCACCTTTTCCTCCCCAGGAAAGTCGCAGGCGTCAGCCGAGACGGCCGAGGCGGTGGTAGAGGTTGCTGAACTTGGCCGAGCGCGGGTCGTCGGCGATCTTGCGGACATAGTCGCCGATCGCTTCCTTCATCAGGCTGAAGTCCTCGGTCGAGAATACCGCGCGGCTGCGGGTCGGTTCGGTCATCATCGTCTCTCCTTCCTGGCGGCCGGGTTCAGGCAGCCTTGTTGAACTGGTCGGCTTCGGTCGATTCGGAATAGGCGGTGGTCGAACTTGCGCCGCCCGCCAGCGTGGTGGCGACGAGGTCGAAATAGCCGGTGCCGACCTCGCGCTGGTGCTTGGTCGCGGTGTAGCCGTTGGCCTCGGCGGCGAATTCGGCCTGCTGAAGCTCGGAATAGGCGGCCATCCCGCGATCCCGGTAGCCACGCGCCAGCTCGAACATGCCGTAATTGAGCTGGTGGAAGCCGGCGAGGGTCACGAACTGGAACTTGTACCCCATCGCGCCGATCTCGCGCTGGAACTTGGCAATATCGTCCTTGTCGAGGTTCGCCTCCCAGTTGAAGCTCGGCGAGCAATTGTAGGCCAGCATCTTGTTCGGATGCGCCTTCTTTACCGCCTCGGCGAAGCGGCGCGCGTCGGCGAGCACCGGCTTCGAGGTTTCCCACCACAGCAGGTCGGCGTGCTCGGCAAAGGCGATGCCGCGCTTGATGCAGTGATCAACGCCGGTGCCGTCCTTCAGGCGGAAGAAGCCCTCGGGCGTGCGCTCCCCGGTCAGGAACTCGTGGTCGCGCTCGTCGACGTCGGAGGTGATGAGCTTTGCCGACTCGGCATCGGTGCGCGCGCAGATGATCGTCGGCACGCCCGAGACGTCGGCGGCGAGGCGCGCCGAATCGAGGTTGCGGATGTGCGCCTGGGTCGGGATCAGCACCTTGCCGCCCAAGTGGCCGCACTTCTTTTCCGAGGCGAGCTGGTCCTCGTAATGCACGCCCGCGGCACCGGCGGCGATGTACGCCTTCATGATCTCGAAGCAGTTGAGCGGCCCGCCGAAGCCGGCCTCCGCATCCGCCACGATCGGCGCGAACCAGTCGCGGGTCGCGCCGCCTTCCGAATGCTCGATCTGGTCGGCGCGCTGGAGGGCGTTGTTGATGCGTCGCGCCAGCTCCGGCCCGGCGTTGGCGGGGTAGAGCGACTGGTCGGGATACATTGCGCCCGCGGTGTTGGCGTCGGCGGCGACCTGCCAGCCCGACAGATAGATCGCCTTCAGCCCGGCGCGGACCTGCTGCATCGCCTGGTTGCCGCTCATCGCGCCCAATGCATTGATGTAATCCTCGCTCTGGAGCAGCTCCCACAGGCGCAGCGCGCCGCGGCGGGCGAGCGTGTGTTCGATCGGCACCGATCCGCGCAGTTTGGCGACGTCGGCGGGCGAATAGGGGCGGACGATGCCGTCGAAGCGCCCGCTGGGGGCCGGAACCAGATCTTCGAACGTCGTCGTCATTGTCGCTTCCTTACAGATATCGTGATCGCCACGGCGGCGATGCAGCCAAATTTCACGAACTCCGTACATGGAGCCATAAAATACGGGATTTACCGGGGTCATTGCGTGCGGCAGCGGGGATCGCGTATCTGTTGGTTTGTAAAGTCGTGACAAGGTGCGGACGTAGCATCATCGGGGGCGTGTAGGACATGGTCGATCGCAAGCTGTTCGCCGGGCACGCGGTACGCCGGATGCGGCGTCGGGCGGGGCTGACCCAGGCGGCGATGGCCGAGGCGCTGGGGGTGTCGGCGAGCTACCTGAACCTGATCGAGCGCAACCAGCGCCCGCTGACCGCGGGGCTGATGCTGCGGCTGGCCGAGGTGTACGACTTCGACGCGCGCACCCTGTCGGCGGGGGAGCCGGGGGGCGGGGCCGATGCGATCCGGCGGCGGCTGGCCGACCCGATCTTCGCCGACCTGGAGATCGACCGCGCGGAGCTGGAGGAATGGCTGTCGGGCGCACCCGGCGGGGCGGAGGCGTTCGCGCGCGCCTATGATCGCGGCGGAGCCGGCACGGCGGCGAGCGATGCACCCGATCCGGGCACGGTGGTGCGGCGCGAAATCGAGCGGTGGCGCAACCACTTTGCCGACCTAGACACCGCGGCGGAGGGGCTCGCCGACGAATTGCGCCAGCAGGCCGGCGACCTGTTCGGGGCGATGGCCGAGCGGCTGCGCGTGAAACACCAGCTGTCGATCCGCATCCTGCCGCTGGAGGTGCTGCCCGACGTGCGCGTGCGGCTGGACCTGCACGCGCGGCAGTTGCAGCTGTCGGAGACGCTCGACCCGCCGAGCCGGGTGTTCGCGCTCGCCCGGCAACTCGCGCTGCTGGAAGCGCGGGGCGAGATCGATGCGCTGGTGCGCGGCGGCGCCTTCACCGATCGCGCGGCCGAGCGGCTGTATCGCCGCCACCTGACCGGATATTATGCCGCCGCGGTGATGATGCCCTACGCCCGCTTCCTGCGCGCGTGCGAGGCGACCGGGTACGATCTGGAACTGATCCGCCGCCGCTTCGGGGCGAGCGCCGAGCAGGTCGCACACCGGCTGACGACGCTCAGCCGCGTCGGCGCGCGGGGCTTGCCGTTCCTGATGCTGCGCACCGATCGCGCAGGCCAGGTGTCGAAGCGGTTCGCCGGCGCCAGCGGTTCGCCGTTGGTCGAGGGGCCGGGGCTGTGCCCGCTGCTCGACACCTTCGCGGTGTTCCAGCGGCCCGACGAGCGCATCGTCCAGCTGGTCGAGCTGGAGGACGGCAGCCGCTGGTTCACGTCGTCGCGCTGTGTCGGGCCGGCGGGGGGATGGAGCGGGGCGGTGCGCGCGCGGTTCGCGGTGACGCTGGGGCTGGCGGCGGAGGCGGCGGGGGTGCTGGCGGCGGCGCGCGGGCTGGACCTGACCGGCGGGGCGACGCCGATCGGGGCGGGATGCCGCGCCTGTACCCGCGCCGACTGTCCGCAGCGATCGGCACCGCCGGCGGGGCGGACGCTGTTGCTGAACGACCGAGAGACGGGGGTTTCGCCGTTCGGCTTCGCGGGCGACTGAGGCGCGACGGCGAAATCCAACTAATCGAAGTTAGTCAAACATGTAGCGTGCCGCCGAACCGGGGCCATTTAACCCGCTGGTATCCTTTCGGGGGTAGCCATTCGGACCATGTACGCCGCGCCCCTGATCCGCAGAGTCGCCCTCACGCGCGCCGCCCCGGTGGCGTTCGCGGCGGTGGTGGCGGTGCCGGCGGCGCTGATCGGCGAGATGGCGCTGGCCGTGGCGGCAGCAGTGCTGGCGATCGGCGCGGCGCTGTGGATCGACTGGTTGCAGCGCCGGGTGGCCGGCGACAAGGCTCCGCAAAGCGGCACCGAACCGCCGCCGGTGCAGCGCCAGCGCGTCGTGGAGGTCCACCCGGTCAGCGGCCTGCCGGTGCGCGAGGGGCTGATCGAACGGATCGCGCGCGACCGCGGCGGGCTGCTCGGCATTATCGCCTTCACCGATTTCGACCGGCTGTCGGCGTTCGACCCGGTGCTCGCCGACCGCGTGTTCACCGCCTGCACGAAACGGCTGCGCGCGATGCTGCCCGCCGAGCGCTTCCTGGCGCAGGTCGATCGCGGGCATATCGGCGTGTGGTTCGGCGCGGGGCCGGGCGATGCCCCGAGTGACGCCACCAGTGACGCGGACGCCTGGGCCGAGCTGGATGCGGTGGCCTATGCGCTGAGCGAGGTCATTGTCGATGGCGACAACCAGATCATTCCGCAGGTCGCCTTCCGCCTGGCCCCGCACGATGCCGCCGACGGCCAGTCGCCCGCGGCGTTCGTCGCGCGGACGCTCGCGTCCTTTGCGCTGCCGCCATGCGGTTCGGTGAGCGTGGTGCAGCCGGTCGCCGACCAGGCCGAAACCGCGCGCGACCGGTTCGCGCTGGAACAGGATCTGCGCCAGGCGATCGACCGGCGCGAATTGCGCCTGGCGTATCAGCCGCTGGTCGACGCATCGCAGGGCTGCATCGGCGGCGCAGAGGCGCTGATCCGCTGGGAGCATCCGACCCGCGGGCTGATCCCGCCGGCGCAGTTCGTGCCGGTGCTCGAATCGATGGGGCTGGCGCAGGAAATCGGGATGTGGGCGCTCAACACCGCCCTGCGCGAGGCGCGCGGCTGGGCGGCGAGCGATCTGGGGCGCCTGCGCGTCGCGGTGAACGTTTCGAGCCTGCAGCTCGAGCGCGACGACCTGCCGCAGCTCGTTCAGCGCACGCTGGAGAGCCACGGGGTGAGCGCGAGCCAGCTCGAACTGGAGCTGACCGAAAGCGTCGCGACCAGCGATGCCGAGCATTGCCGCGGCATCTTCGCGCGACTGCGGGCGATGGGGATCAAGCTGGCGGTCGACGATTTCGGCACCGGCTATTCGGGGTTCAGCTCGCTTCGGACGCTCGATTTCGACAAGATCAAGATCGACCGCGAATTCGTGACCGACGTCGACAGCCGCGGCGACAGCCAGGCGATCTGCCAGAGCATCATCGCGCTCGGCCGGGGTCTCGGTATCCGCGTGCTCGCCGAAGGGGTCGAGCGGCGCGGCGAATATGAATGGTTGCGGCGGCATGGCTGTCACCATTTTCAGGGCTATTATTTCGGGCAGCCGATGACGGGCGAGGCGTTTGCGGCATGGGTGCGCGACCGCGAGGCGCTCGGTCGGCTGCTCGCCCCGCCGGGTGGCGGACAACGGATTCTGGAGAAGATACGGGCATGACACAGACGATGAAATTCTGGGGCGCAGCGGCGCTGTCGCTGGCGCTGGCGGCGTGTTCGGGCGGGCCGGCGCGGGTCGCCTCCACGCCGACGCCAGCGGTCAGCACCGCGGGCGAGGTCGATCGGATCAACGACCTGCTGCTGGCCGGCGACACCGGCGGCGCGCGCAAGGCGCTGAAGGCGGTGCTGAAGCGCGAGCCGATGAACGCGAACGCGCTGCTGCTGCGCGATTCGGTCGAGCGCGACCCGAAGGAGCTGCTGGGGCCGCAGAGCTATCCGTACGCGGTGCGCAGCGGCGACACGATCACGGGGCTCGCGACCCGGCTGCTGGGCAACCGGCTGAAGGCGTATCAGCTGGCGCGGTACAACGACCTGACGGCGCCCTATGCGCTGGCGCCGGGGCAGAGCCTGCGCATCCCCGGCACGCCGCCGCGGCCCGAGCCGGTGCGCAGCGAGCCCGTGCGGCGGCCCGAGCCGGCCCCTGCGAAGCCTGCGCCCGCGCCCAAGCCGACGGCGGCAAAGCCCGCCGCGCCCGCCGCCAATCCGGTGCTGGCACGTCAGTTGCGGACTGCGGGCCTTGCCGCGCTCAACCAGGGCAATGTCGCGCGCGCAGTCGCCATGCTGCGCCGTGCCGCCGCCGCCGACCCCGGCAATCCCGCGATCGCGGCGGATCTGGCGCGCGCCGAGCGCATCGCGGCGACGGTCAGGGCGCGCCAGTAAAGCGCCGATTAAAGTGATGTGCAGCAATTGGTTAAGCCCCGCGGCGTATAGCCGCGGGGTGTATTCAGGGGCGTGAGGGCGACGGGATGACGATGCTGGGCCGATACCGGATCGATTCGCGGCTGGGCGAAGGCGCGATGGCCGACGTCTATCGCGCGCACGACCCCGACATCGGCCGCACCGTGGCGATCAAGGTGCTGAAGCCCGAATATGCGCGCGACCCCGAACTCGGCGCGCGCTTCCTGCGCGAGGCGCGGGCCGCGGGGGCGCTCAGCCACGCCAATATCGCCACCATCTACGACGTGGGCGAGGCCGACGGCGTCGCGTACATCGCGATGGAGCTGGTCGACGGCCAGCCGCTCGACGTGCTGCTGCAGAACCACGGACGGATGCCGTACGAGCGCGTGCTCGACCTCGGTCGGCAGCTGGCGAGTGCGCTCGGCTATGCGCATGGCTGCGGCGTCGTCCACCGCGACGTGAAGCCGTCGAATATCCTGCTGTCGGCGGACGGCAAGACCGCCAAGCTGCTCGATTTCGGGGTGGCGCGAGTGGGGGAGATGGATGCCGCGACCGCGCACAGCCAGCTGGCGAAGACGCAGGTCGGCCAGCTGATCGGCACGCCGCGCTACATGAGCCCCGAACAGGCTTTGGGCCTGCCGGTCGATCACCGATCCGACCTGTTTTCGCTGGGCGTCGTTTTGTACGAGATGATTACCGGCAAGGTCGCGTTTCCGGGAACGGCGCTCGCGACGCTCGCCATCCAGATCGCGCAGGAAAAGGTCGAACCGATCGACCGCTCCGCCGCCGATTGCCCGCCGGGACTGCGCTTCGTCATCGACAAGCTGCTGGCGAAGAAGCCCGAGCAGCGTTTTGCCGACGGTGCCGCGCTGGAGGCCGCGCTGACGCGCGAGATCGCCGCGCAGGGCGAGGCGCCGGCGGGGCGGCGGGGGGTGCCGCTGAAGGTGAAGCTGCCGGCGACGCTGGCGTTGGTTACCGCGCTGACGCTGGGTGCGTGCATCAGTTTCGGGCTGGCGCGCGAGCGGCAGGCGCTGGAGCGGATGGCGCTGGTGTCGGGCAATTCGACCGCGACGTTCCTGACGAGCAACGCCGCGGTGCTGGCCGCCGACAACGCCGGGCTGCCCGCCGATCAACAGGACTGGTCGGCGTTGCAGGCGTTCGCGGTGAGTGCGGGGCGCGATTCGGGCATCCGCGAGCTGGTCGTCGCCGATTCGGGCGGCGTGGTGCGCGCGGCGTCCGATGCGGCGCTGGTCGGCACGCGCTATCGCCCGCACGGCGGCGAGGGCGTGATGCGCGACGGGGCGCTGCACGCGAGCGCGGTGGCGGATAACGGGCGCGGGCGGGGCATCCGCTTCGTCCAGCCGATCGCCTATGCCGGTGCGAATTTCGGGACGGTCGACCTGGTGATGCGGCGCACCGCGCTCGACGCGGCGCTGGATGCGGCGCGCACCTCGCAGCTGGTGCTGGCGGGGGTCGTGATGCTGGTGGTGCTGGTGATCGGCTATCTGAGCGGCGCGATGGTCGCGCGCCCGCTCGCGCGGTTGCGCCGTGCGCTCGACGAGGCGGCGAAGTCCGGCTTCCAGCTGCGCATCTCGCACCGCCGGCGCGACGAATTCGGCGCGGCGTTCGACGCGTTCAACCATGCCGCCGCCGCGGTCGAGGGGCGGATCGATGCGCCCGCCGACGCCGCCGATGCGATGGCCGCGACGCGGATCGCGCGCGCCCCCCGGCTGGCGGCATAGGAGCGCGGCGCGATGTACATGCTCCAGCTGTTCGACCGCGCCGACGAGGTCCAGCCGATCGACGCGCGCCTGCTGCGCGACGGCGTGCTGAAGATCGGGCGCGACAGTGCCGCCGACTGGACGATCGCCGATCCCGATTTCGAACTGTCGCGCGCGCATTGCGAGCTGGCCGTCACCGGCGCAGGCCTGAGCCTGCGCGCGCTGGGCGCCAACGGCGTGTTCGACGACGCCACCGGCACGCGCTTTCCCGATGCCGTCGACGTGGACGTGCCGCTGCCCGCGACGCTGCGCTTCGGGCGGTTCCGGCTGCGCGCGGCGGCCGCTCCGCACGGCGACGCGCCCGCCGACATGGCGCGGACGATGGTGCTGACCCCGCCGCTCGGCACGTCGGCTGCCGTGCCCGACGACTGGAGCGACGCCGTTCCGGCCCCGCCGACCGGCGGCGGCTCGCTGCTGGAGGCGTTCTGCGACGGCGCGGGGCTCGATGCATCGCTGCTGTCGAGCGAGGATCCCGCCGAGGTGCTGCGCCGGGCGGGCGCGGTCTATCGCCAGATGGTGCTCGGAATCGGCGACCTGATGGCCGAGCGCAATCGCGCGCGGGCGCAATACGAACTCTCCCGCACGACGATCGGGGGCGCGAACAACAACCCGTTCAAATGGGCGCCGACGCAGCGGCTGGCCGTCGACCTGCTGCTGAACGGATCGGGCAGTTTCCTGAGCGGGCCGGCGGCGCTGCAATCGTCGTTCCGCGATATCAAGCGCCACCTGATTGCGACCTTTGCGGGGCTGCACGGCAGCCTGCGCGCGGCGATCGCGGCGTTCGATCCCGCGGAACTGGACGCAGCGGCAGCGCCCCGCGCGTCGCTGTTGAAGAGCCGCGCCGCAGTGATCGCCGAGGATGTCGCCGCGCGCCACGCCGACCTGGCGGCGCAGCTCGACGGCGGCGGCGGCGGATCGCTCGACCGCGCGTTCGTCGCCGCCTACGACCAGGCTGATGCCGCCGCCGCGCGCGAGGCCGGACAATGAACGCGGTGCCGCGCGCGCGGGTCTGGCGGGGCGATGCGCTGGCGCGCTCGACCGCGCGCAGCCATGTCGGACGGGTGCGCCGGATCAACGAGGACCGCGTGTTCGACTGGCCCGATGGCGGCGTGTGGGCGGTGATCGACGGCATGGGCGGCCACCGCGGCGGCGACGTCGCGGCGCAGACCGTCGTGGAGGCGTTGCGCGGGCTCCAGGCCGGGGCCGACAGCGTCCTGGCTGCGCTCGCCGATGCCAATGCGCGCATCCACGCCCGCAACGCCGCCGAGGGCGAGCAGGCCGGGGCGACCGTCGTCGCGCTGGGGCTGGACGACGGGCGCGCGACAATCGCCTGGGCGGGCGACAGCCGCTGCTACCGCTGGCGGGACGGCGCGCTCGAATTGCTGACCCGCGACCACAGCGTCGTGCAGGAGCTGGTCGATGCCGGCCTGCTGACCGCGGACGGCGCCGCGCGGCACCCGCAGGCCAATGTCATCACCCGCGCGCTGGGCGTCGATGCGACCTGCGACGTGGAGACGCGGGTCGCCGACTACCGCGCCGGCGACCGCTTCCTGCTGTGCTCCGACGGGCTGTCGCGGTCGCTGGTCGACGGCGACGTCACCGACGCCCCGATCGAGGCCTTGGCCGACGACCTGCTGGCGCGGGCGCTCGCCAACGACGGCAGCGACAACATCTCGCTGATGCTGGTCGATCCGGGCGGTTGAGCGCCTTCACACCTGACCCGTTCCAAGGACGTGTCACGAGCGTCACCACTTGGGGCATGTGCTTCGACTGCGCTCGGCACGAACGGATCGGGGGTGTCAGTGCGATCCGCTCACGCCGTTGCCACCGCATACAGTGCGATCGCGGCTGCGTTCGATACGTTGAGGCTTTCGACCTGGTCGCTGATCGGCAGGCGGGCGAGCGCGTCGCAGTGCGCTTCGGTATTCGCGCGCATGCCTTCGCCCTCGGCGCCGAGCACCAGCGCGACCTTGGGCGCGCCGAGCGATTCGGCGAGCGTCGCCGTGCCCGCGCCGGTCAGGCCGATGCGCCAGTAGGTCGCCTCCGCCATCTCCTCCAGCGCGCGGGCGAGGTTGACGACGCGGACCCATGGCACCGTCTCCAGCGTGCCCGACGCCGCACGAGCGAGCGCGCCCGATTCCGGGGGCGCGTGGCGATCCTGCGTGACGATGCCGAGCGCGCCGAACGCCGCCGCCGAGCGCAGCACCGCGCCGACGTTGTGCGGATCGGTCACCTGGTCGAGCACGACGAGCGGGCGGCGATCGTCGGCACCGGCGCCTTGCGCGAGCAGGTCGCCGAGCCAGATGTCCTCGAGCGGATCGACCTCGATCACCAGACCCTGGTGCGGGGCGTCGCCGGGCACCAGCCGCGCGAGGTCGGCGACGTCGGCGATGGTCACGGGTATCGTCGGCGGTACCGCGCCGAGTGCGCTGAGCGCCTCGCGCGTGCCCCACATCTTGCGGATCACGCGCTCGGGGTTGGCGAGCGCTGCCGTCACCGGGTGGCGGCCCCAGAAGCGGGGGCGCGACGCGGGGGATTTGCCGGGGCGGTGTCCAGGCTTGTGGCCGCGCTTGCTCATCGGTCCTCGTCCGGGTCGGTGTAGTTGAAGGGATCGGTGACCTTGGGCTGCTGCGGCAGCATCCGCGGCAGCGGCTTTTCGGCATTGGCCGACTGGAGCAGCATGCCGGCGAGCACGATCGAACCCTGGCGCAGGTCGTCCGCCTTCATGTGATCGAAGGTGTCGATCGACGAGTGATGCACGCGGCTGTCGTAGTCGAGCGGATCCTGGATGAACTGGTAGCCGGGGATGCCGACCGCCTGCATGAAGACATGGTCGGTGCCGCCGGTGCGCCCGATCACGACGTCCTTCGCGCCCATGCCCGCAAACGGGCTCAGCCATTCGCGGAAGATCGGCACGACCGCGGGATTGTTCTCCGCATACAGGCCGCGCAGCTTGCCCGAGCCGTTGTCGATGTTGAAATACGCCGCGAGATTCTCGTAGCCGGGCTGGGCGGTGACCGGCCAGCGGTTCGACCAGCCCATGTAGCGCGCAAGCCCGGTCTGGCGATTGCCGCCGGGGCCGCGGGTCGCGAGGTTCTTCTCGACGTAATCGAGGCTGCCGAGCAGGCCCTGTTCCTCGCCCGCCCACAGCGCGAAGCGGATCGTGCGCTTCGGCCGCACGCCCATCTTCGCGAGGATGCGCGCCGCTTCCATCACCATGACGGTCCCGGCGCCGTTATCCGACGCGCCGTCGCCCGCCACCCACGAATCGAGGTGGGCGCCGGCCATGACGTAGCCAGCCTTCGGATCGGTGCCGGGAATTTCGGCGAAGATGTTGTACGCCTGCGTATCGCTGTCGTCGAAGCGGACGTCGGAGTTGATCTCCAGCGTCGGGGCCGGGCCCATCTTGGCGAGGCGGGCGAGGCGGCGGTAGTCCTCCGCCGCGATCTGGACGCCGGGGATCGCCGGCGTGTCGCCGACCGCGAACATATAGCCTTCGCCGTGGACCAGCTTGCCGTCGCGGTAGCTTTGCGTGGCGTAGGCGATCGCGCCCTCGGCCTTCAGGAACGCATCGAGCTTCTTGGCGAAGTCGAGCCGCTTGACGCGACGGTCGGCGGCCTCGGGGTCGTAGCGCGGCTGGCGGAACTGATCGAGTTTCGCGATGTCGTCGCCCGACAGCCGCTCGAACGGCGCCTCATTGGGCTCGGACCCCTGCGTCGGCAGCGAGATCATCACGATCTTGCCGCGAAGCTGGCCGCGCCACTTGTCGAAATGGCGTTCGGCACTGATCGGCGCGACGATGACGGGCCCACTGATCGCGCCGTTGGTGGCGGGCGTCCACGCGATCGGGATCGCGGTCAGCTGGATCGGGCGGGGCGTGACCATCCGCACGCTGGACGACATGATCTGCCATCCGCGGCCGAAATCGAAGCCCTCCTTGTGGATGTTCTTCAGCCCCCAAGTGCGGAACTTGTCCTGGGTCCAGCCCTCCGCCTTGCGCATGCCCGGCGAGTTGGTGAGGCGGGGTCCAATGACGTCCATCAGATGCTGCGCGGTCATGACGACCTCGGACTGATTCGTGCCCTCGTCGATGATGCGGTTGATCTGGGTGCGGTCGGCCTGCTGCGCGGCGGCGGGCATGGCGATGGCGATGAGAGAGGTGGCGGCGAGTGTGAGCGGCAGGCGCATCATGGTCCCCCTGGATGACGGCGTGAATTGTGCGTGTGCTATTGATCGGGCGAGCCGGCGGCAAGGCCCGCGTTGACAGCACGGCCCCGCTTCGGCATGGGGCGCCCTCGCTCTGCAACGAGCGACCGATCCCGCGCACCACGGCGGGGTCTGTGACCTGGGGGACAGGTGGCCGAGTGGTTAAAGGCAGCAGACTGTAAATCTGCCCGTGCAAGCGTACGCTGGTTCGAATCCAGCCCTGTCCACCAACCTTCGCTCCGCTGATCGCGGAGCTTCGGCTGGCTAGCCATCCTTTTTCGCACCGCTAATGTCGTGGGATGTTCTACGTCTACATCCTGCGCAGCGTGGGCGATCCCGAACAGCATTACACTGGATTGACGGATGACCTGCGGGCGCGGCTGGCGGAGCATAATGCCGGGCGATCGGCGCACACTGCGAAGTATCGACCGTGGATTTTGGTCAGTTACACGGCGCTGCCAAACCGCGAACGCGCTGCCGCCTTCGAGCGCTATCTGAAGTCCGGTTCGGGTCGGGCCTTTGCAAACCGACATTTGCGATGAAAGCCGGGCTTGCCCGCCGAAGCCCGCTTCGCCTAAAGGCGAAGGGGCGCAGGCGGGTGTAGCTCAATGGTAGAGCAGAAGCCTTCCAAGCTTACGACGAGGGTTCGATTCCCTTCACCCGCTCCAGCCTGCGCGAGCCGTCCGGCGAAGCCGGAGCGCGAACAGCGCAGGCTCGGCCGGCGGCGCCAAAGCGCCGTCCGACGACACGGCTTTGCCGGGTCGCGGCCCTGGGACCGCCGCGTACCGTCTCCCCCCACACAGCTAGACGCCACGCACCCCCTCGCATAAAGCCCGCGGCCTTATGGCGCGCATCCAGACCCCCCAACGCATCCGCGGTACGCAGGACATCGCTTTCGAGGAGCAGCGCCGCTTCGCGCATGTGCTCGACACGTTCGAGCGGGTGCGGCGGCTGTATTGCTTCCAGCGGATCGAGATCCCGGTGTTCGAGGACACGCAGGTGTTCGCGCGCTCCATCGGCGAGACCACCGACGTGGTGTCGAAGGAAATGTACAGCTTCGAGGATCGCAGCGGGGACTCTGTAACGCTGCGGCCCGAATTCACCGCGGGGATCGCGCGCGCCTATATCGGCAACGGCTGGCAGCAGCATGCGCCGATGAAGATCGCCACCAGCGGCCCGGTGTTCCGCTACGAACGCCCGCAGAAGGGGCGGTATCGCCAGTTCCACCAGATCGACGCCGAGGTGATCGGCGCGGCCGAGCCGGCGGCGGACGTGGAATTGCTGGCGCTGGCCGACCAGTTGCTGCGCGAGCTGGGGATTGCCGACGACGTGACGCTGCAGCTCAATACGCTGGGCGACGCCGAGACGCGCGATGCGTGGCGGGCGGCGCTGGTCGAGCATTTCCAGGGCGCGCGCGGGGAGTTGAGCGAGGACAGCCTGGCGCGGCTGGACAAGAATCCGCTGCGAATCCTGGATTCGAAGGATCCGCGGGATCGTCCGATTGCCGACAGTGCGCCGGGGATCGACGATTTCCTGACGGACGCCGCGCGCGATTTCTTCGGGCAGGTGACCGCGGGCCTCGATGCCGCGGGAGTGGCGTGGACGCGCAACGACCGGCTGGTGCGGGGGCTGGACTATTATCGCCATACCGCGTTCGAATTCGTGACCGACCGGCTGGGCGCGCAGGGGACGGTGCTGGCCGGCGGGCGCTATGACGGGTTGATCGGGAGTTTGGGCGGACCGGAGACGCCGGGCGTCGGCTGGGCGGCTGGGGTCGAGCGGCTGGCGATGTTGATTGATGAGCCCAATAACTTGGCGATCGACGCAGTCGTCGTGCCAATAGGGTCTGCAGCCGAAAGCCAGGCGCAGGGCATCGTCGCTGCTCTGCGAAGGGCAGATGTCACAACCGACATGGCATTCACCGGCAACATGAAGCGCCGTCTGGCGAAGGCCAACGCACTCGGCGCGAAATACGCAATTATTCTCGGCGATGACGAACTGGCGAAGGATGTCGTCGTCGTCAAATCGCTCTCGACCGGGCAGCAGGCAGAGATGCGACGGAACTGGATTCCGCAGGGCATTTTCGACCTGTTGTTCGAGGATGAGCTTGCCGAGCACCAATGCCAAACGCTGGCTCCCTTGGCTGAGCGGCTAACTCCAGCATGAGTGTTTGCACCAAAGTAAGCCGTGCCCCCGCGCAGGCGGGGGCCCAGGGTTACGGAGCTCTGCCCTCGCAACCCTGGGCTCCCGCCTGCGCGGGAGCACGGGGTGGGTGGGGCTCGGTATGAAAATCGCCCCCGAACGCATCGCGCAGATCGAGGCGCGGCGGGATGAGTTGCAGGCGCTGATGGCGACCGGCGACTTGTCGGGCGAGCGCTTCGTCGCGGTGTCCAAGGAATATGCCGAGCTGGAGCCGGTCGCGGCGGCGGCTGGGCTGGTGCGGCGGTTGCGCGCTGAAGCGACGTCGCTCGCCTTCATGACGCAGGACGCAGACGCCGACCTGCGCGCGATGGCTCTCGAGGAACTGCGCGAGAACGAGGCGGCGCTGGGGTCGGCGGAGCGGGCGCTGGCGCTGTCGCTGCTGCCGCGCGATGCCGCCGATGCGCGGCCGGCGATGCTCGAGATTCGCGCCGGCACCGGCGGGGACGAGGCGGCGCTGTTCGCGGGCGACCTGATGCGGATGTACCAGCGCTATGCGGAAGCGCAGGGCTGGCGCGTCGAGCTGATATCGTCGTCCACCTCCGACGCGGGAGGCTTCAAGGAAGTCGTTGCCAGCGTCACCGGGACCGGCGTGTTCGCTAGGCTGAAGTTCGAAAGCGGCGTCCACCGCGTGCAGCGCGTGCCGGTCACCGAGAGCGGGGGGCGCATCCACACCTCCGCCGCCACGGTCGCGGTGCTGCCCGAGGCGGAGGACGTCGACGTCCACATCGACGAGGCGCGCGACCTGCGCATCGACGTGTACCGCTCGTCGGGTCCGGGGGGGCAGTCGGTCAACACGACCGATAGCGCGGTGCGCATCACGCATCTGCCGACCGGGCTGGTGGTGATCCAGCAGGACGAGAAATCGCAGCACAAGAACAAGGCGAAGGCGCTGAAGGTGCTGCGGACCCGGCTGTATGAGGCCGAGCGCGAGCGGCTGGCCGCCGAGCGATCGGGTACGCGCAAGGCGATGGTCGGGTCGGGCGACCGGTCCGAGCGCATCCGCACCTACAATTTCCCGCAAGGCCGCGTGACCGACCACCGCATCAACCTGACTCTCCACCGCCTGCCCGAGATCTTGGAGGGCGAGATGGACGAACTGCTGACCGCGCTGATCGCCGAGGACGAGGCGGAGCGGCTGGCGAGTCTCGATGCGTAGGGCGGCCTGCCGCGCGCAGCGGCAGGACTCGCGCAAGCACGGCCGGCGGGGCGGCGCCCCGTCCGACGACGCGGCTTTGCCGCGGCGTTGCGCGATGGACGGTCCCTCGTGACCGCCCGCCACGCCCTCGCCGCCGCCGCCGCACGCATCGCCGCCGTCTCCCCGACCGCGCGGCTCGATGCCGAATTGCTGATGGCGCACGCGATGGGGGTGTCGCGCGAGACGCTTCTGCTCTCGCGTCTCGACGACCCAGCGCCACCCGCCTTCGCCGATTTGGTCGCAAGACGCCTCGCGCACGAACCCGTCGCCTATATCACCGGCACCCGCGCGTTCTGGACGATCGAGCTCGCGGTCGAACCCGGCGTGCTGGTGCCGCGTGCCGACAGCGAGACGTTGATCGAGGCGGCGGTGGCGCATTTCGCGGGAACGGGCGGGCCGGGGTCGGTGCTCGACCTGGGGACGGGATCGGGGGCGCTGTTGCTGGCCGCGCTGGATGAATGGCCGCGCGCGCGCGGGGTGGGGATCGACGCCTCCGACGCGGCGCTCGCCATCGCAGCCGCCAATGCCGCGCGGCTTGGGATGGAAACGCGGGCTAGATTCGCGCGGGGGGGCTGGGGCGGCGACGGCGCGCGCCATGACCTGATCCTGTGCAACCCGCCCTATATCGCCACCGACGACGTGCTGCCGCGCGAGGTGGTGGAGTGGGAGCCGGCGTCGGCGCTGTTCGCGGGCGCGGACGGGCTCGACGATTACCGCGCCATCGCCGGCGTGCTGCGCGCGCAACTCGCGCTGGGCGGGGTGGCGTGCGTCGAGGTCGGTTCGACGCAGGCGGACGTGGTCGGCGCGCTGTTTGCGGACGCAGGCTTCGCGGTCGCGGTGCGCCGCGACCTGGCCGGGCACGCGCGCTGCCTGGTGCTGACTTGACGGGGGCGGGGCCGCTCACAATATTATGCTTGGCGATCGCTGCCGCAGCCGCTAAGACTGGCGGCGGGGCAGGCACCATCTTCCAAAGCATTGATAATCGGGCTTTGTGATACTGGCGCTCGCCCGATCACGCTATCGCGCCGCTGACGTCCGGCGGCAATGGCGGGGCGATCCGCGGCGCTTGGTCCGGAACGCCCGGGGGTATGTCACGCATCCACGGTCCGCGCAGTTTTAACCGGACCCGGGACGCCAGATTGGGACAGGACCGAACATTTTGATGAACAATCGTCAGGCCGGCCGCCGTCGCGGTCGTGGCGGGCAGCGTCAAGGGGGAAACCCCGGTCGCCCGGACAATGGCAATCGCATCGACAACCGCGCGCGCGGCAATGCCGCCCAGCTGCTCGAGAAGTACAAGAACCTCGCGAGCGATGCGCAGCGCAGCGGCGACCGCGTCACCACCGAATATTACCTGCAGTTCGCCGACCATTATTTCCGTGTGCTGAGCGAAAGCCGCGCGCGGATGGAGGATGGCCAGGGCCAGCAGGGCCGTCGCCAGCAGAACGACGACGACGATGGCGGCGACGATTTCGGCTATGAGGGCGAGATCGCTTCGCCCGCGAGCTACGGCCAGACCCAGCGCCCGCAGGACGACGAGGATGAGGCCGAGGCCCGCCGCGAGGAAGCCCGCCGCGAGCTGCGCCGGGGTGACCAGCGCGGCGAGCGTAACGATCGTGGCGACCGCGGCGGCGACGACCGCCCGCGTCGCGATCGCGCTGCCGGTGAGGCGAACGGCAACGTCGGCGAGCGTCAGGAACGCCCCCGTCGCGACCGTTCGGACGAGGGCGACGAGGCCCCGCGCCGCTCGCGCTCGGCCAATGGCTATGCCCGCGACCGGGGCGATGCCCCGCGCGGCGACGACACGCGTGAGGCGCGTCCGGTGCCCGCCAACGACGAAGTGCAGGCCGAGCGCCCGCGCCGCGGCCGACCGCGCCGCGATGCGGTGGCGGCGGTCGAGAGCGAAGGCTTCGACGCCAACATCCTGCCGCCCGCGATCGCTCCTGCTGCGGTCGAGGCAGGCGAGCCCGACGCAGCCGTCGAGGAGCGCCCCCGCCGCGGTCGCCCGCGCCGCGTGCGCACCGACGACGAATCGATGCCGCCGGCGGCGTGATCTGCCTTCGGATGACGTGAAAAGGGGCCGGTTCCGCGGGTGCGGGGCCGGCCCTTTTTCTTTGGGCGTTGTGCCGGGGTTTCGGGTGAGGAGAAGAGTATCGGTTTGCGCAGAGGCGCGGAGGCGCGGAGGCGCGGAGGGGTGTGCTTGACGATAGCCCCCCGAGCGTCGCGGCGGCCGCGTCCTGGGGCGCGGAAGAAGGGGGTTCAGAGAAGGCGCGAAGGCGCGAAGATGGGGCGGACGCTCCAGGGGCGTGGCCGATCATGAACGCGATCACTCGGCGACCTACCTGAGCATCGCGCCAGGTGAACCGTCTCCGCGGCTTGGCGTGATTAGTGCGGCAGCGCATAATAAGGATGTTCACGCGCAGGCGCGAAGGGGGTGTGGTCGCGCTGTCGGTGTCGCGCGAGCCACTGCTGGCCGATGTTCGGCGGTGGCTGGCGTGAGGTTCGCGGGCTGTCGTCGAGCGCATCCCCTTCGCGCCTCCGCGCCTCTGCGAGAACCACTCCTTCTTCGCGCCTCCCCCGAACTCCCTTCCCTTCACCGGTCCCGCCAGGACTCCGCATCCTCGCGCAGGTCCGCCCGGTCGACGGCTTCGTCGTGGCCGCTGCCGGAGCTGAGGAACATCAGCCCCATCAGCGCCGCCGCGAGCAGCACCGACAGCCCGACGCCGAGCGCCGTCGCGATCGCCATATGTACGGGCAGCGGGCCGACCGCGTGCCACAGCACCGCGACCGCGACCGCGGCGGCCACCGCCGACGCCAGCGCCATCCACCGCATGATCCGCCGGAACCGCGCCCAGGCGAAGGCGGCATAGGCGGGATCGTCGAGGGGCCCGCGCTCCGGCATGTCCTTGCGCATCCCTTTGCCAATGCGCCCGATCCGTGGGATGCTCAACGCCCGAGACAGATGGGAGAGGATGCGATGACGATCGCGATGGTCCTGGGCGACAAGGGGCGCGAGGTCACCTCGATCCCCGCCACCGCGCGGGTCGGCGATGCCGTGACGCTGCTGGCCGAGCGGCGCATCGGCGCGGTGCCGGTGATGGACGGTGACCAGGTGGTCGGCGTGTTTTCCGAACGCGATGTGATCCGGTGCCTGCACGACGGCGGGGCGGCGGCGCTGGCGCGCAATGTCGCCGACGTGATGACCACCCCGGTGATGACGGTCGCGCTGGGCGATTCGGTGCTGGGCGCGCTGTCGCTGATGACGCGGCGGCGGGTGCGGCACCTGCCGGTGGTCGAGGGCGGGGTGGTGATCGGCATCGTCTCGATCGGCGACCTGGTGAAGCACCGCATCGACCGCATCGAATCCGAAGCCGCGGCGATGCGCGACTATATCCAGCGGGTGTGAGGGCTCAGCCGCCGCGGTTGCGCACCAGCGCGATCGCCGCGGCGACGGTCGGGCGTGCGAAGGCGAGCAGCCACCCGGCATAGACGGTGCCCCCGGTCGCGATCAGCACCGATAGGTGCGGCAGCGCGGGCATGGCGGGCAGCGCACGGTCGACGACCAGCACGACGAGCGCCATCGCGACACTCGCCAGTACCGGCACCGCTACGGCTTCGGCCAGATCGCGCACGCCCACCCCGATCACCGGCAGCGTCCGCCATGCGCAGATCGCCAGGAACAGCGGCCAGGCGACGATCCATGCCGCGGCCAGGCCCGGCAGCCCCCATTGGATGCCGACCAGGAAGGCGACCGGCAGCAGGATCGCGCCGGTCGCGCCGTTGCGCGCGCTGATTCCCGGCTGGCCGCGGGCGTCGCTGGCCGGGGCGAACAGGATCTGGAGCGTCATGAACGGCATGGCGAGCGCGAGCAGCGCGACGACCGGCCCGACCTCGATCCACTTGTCCCCCAGCATCACCGCGACCAGCGGCCGCGCGACGACGGCGAGCCCCAGGTAGAAGGGCATGGCGACCAGCAGGATCAGCCCGACCGAGCGGCAGAAGGCGGCGGCGACTCCGCCCGCATCGCCCTGCATCCGCGCATAGGCGGAGAAGGCGACCTCGTTCAGCGGCGGTACGAACTTCGCGACGAAGATCTGCGCGAGGAACAGTGCCGTCGTGTAGATGCCGAGCGTATGGGCGTCGAAATGGCGCCCGGCGATAAAGACGTCGGCCTGGCTCTGGACGAACCAGAACAATTGCCCCGCCGCCATCACCCCGCCGAAGCGCGCCATGCCGCCGGCGCCGCGGAAATCGAAGCTCGGCCACATCCACGCGCGCGCTGCGGTCATCATCCCGACCGCGCGGGTGAAGAAGAGCACCATGGGCGCGAGCACCAGTGTCCAGACGCCCAGGCCCGTCATCGCTCCCCCGATCGCGGCGAGCGCGCCGGCGACCGAGGATATCAGATTGACCGCGGCCTGCCGGCGGAAGTCCATCGCGCGCGCGAGCAGCGCATAGGGGAGCGCGATGAACGGCGTCGCTATATAGAGCAGCGCCTGCACGCGGAGCAGCTCGGCGACCTGGCCGTGGCGGAAATAGCCGGCGGCGAGCGGCGCGAGCGCGAACTGCAGCCCGCCCAGCCCG